>NZ_JBFUAA010000001.1:0-578782 GCF_056406495.1 Arthrobacter sp. P1_B9 | reverse complement strand
GAAATCGGCCGGACCAGCTACCGGCTCACGACGGCCCAGCGCCACTGGCTCCGGCTCCGCGACGGCCGGTGCCCGTTCCCCGGCTGCGGCAACCACTCCGTGGACAACGAGGCAGACCACCTCCTGGCCTGGGCCGACGGCGGCACCACCGGGATCTCGAACCTCGGCCAGCCCTGCCCGAAACACCACAGGCTTAAACACACCTCCGCCTGGACACCGTCCCGGGCCAGCAAAGACCACCCGCCGGGCTGGACCTCCCCGTCCGGACGCTACTACCCCAGCGAACACCAGGACTGGGACCCACCCCACTGGCCCGAAGACTGGCTGCCCCACATCCCGGCCACGGACGAACCCAACCCGGAACCCGACCCCGACACGGGCCCCGATCAAGACCAGCCCGCCGATCCAGGACATCGTTGCGAGCTGGAACTGCCCCCGGACCCCTTCCCGGACTGGCACCAATTCACCGCCGGACACCAATTGCCCGACACAGTGCCGGAATACCGCCTGCTGCAACCCATCTGAACGGCCAACCGTCAATGTCCGGGCCATCAGCCTGCCGTCGGCAGGCCCTGTCCGCCACACCCGCGCAGGGCTACGATTTTGCCTGTTGACCAAGTACCCGTGACCAGCACAGGCGGGGGCAAATGCGGAGTGAGGAAAACGCTGTGACCGGAACGACGATGGTGAGTGGACCGCACTGGCGGCGTGTAGTGGCAGCCCTCGCTAACACGGACGCTCGGACCGCCTACGCGCAAATAGTGCTCGGCGCCAAGCTCCCCGACGTGCTTGCTGACCTGAATGACCACCGGCGAAATCGGGCCATCGCTGCCCTCCTTGAGTCAGGACTCGTGGAAAGCAATGCCGCCAGTGACCTTGAGGCACCCGAGGCGATCTTCCGCGACCTCCTCACACAGCAACCCCGGCGGCAGCCGCAGACCGGATTGGCCCGCTTCATGCGCTTGGGGCGGATCGAGAGGTATCCAGCCAACATGACGGAACGGCGGGAGCTCCTGGCCTGGATCGTCAGCGAAGCCTTTGAGCCGGGCGAACACCTAACGGAAAAGCAGGTTAATGAACGACTGCTCAGTTATACCGATGACGTCGTCATGCTGCGCCGCTACATGATCGACTTCGGACTACTGGAACGGACGGCCTCGGGTTCCTCGTACTCCCGGCAGGCATAACGCGGGCTCCATGCGGGCATTACGTGGGCTTTGAACTCGACGCTCTCATAGCGCCCAAACCTGCCCGAGAGCCAACATTGGCACCCACGGGATGCAGCGGTTTCTTGTGCCACCGCGAGTCCAGCATGATTCCCAGCGGTCAGCCCGCGCCCTGGCCCTCGCGGGCCACTTCTTCCAGAATCCTGGCTGTCGGCGCTGCCGTCATCAGCTGCCCGATCACCTCGGGTTTGTCCCACACCTGGCTGCGCAACTTATCCAGAAAGCCGGTCGCGGCGTCCCTGGTGTCGAAGTCAAGGAGCACGGCCACGCTGTTCTGGTCCTCCGTATCCCTGAACAGGCGGACAGACCGGGCGCCGGAGGCGGCTCGGCCTGCAGGATCGCTGTCGAAGACCTTCTTAAAGGCCTCGTAGTCCCGGACCGGATAGCTAATCTGCAGGGTGAACATCGTCGTTCCTTTCCCTCGGGCTATGTCAGGACCACGATAGGCCGTCCAGCGTCATCCCGGTAGGGCCGGAGAGCGAGTTTGATCCGGTGCTGCGCCGCCCTCCTTACAAGCAATCCCTGGGTATCAGTTCAAGTGGGCGCCCGACAGGAGCGGGTGTTCCACGGGTCCCCTGTTACCGGCGCCTTTGACCCGGTCGGTGACATTAGGCAGCACAGTCGCTACGTTGAAGACCGGACACTAGTGCCCTGGGCTCGGGCGCCGAAAGAAGGACTGAGTGGACAGTGATGCTGGTACGTGGTTTCTGAGCCGCGCTGAGCGGGGGAATTTGGCCACAGACGTACACGCGGACGGGGCCGGATCGCCGCCGTGGTCGGAGGGCAATCTTGTGCGGCCCCTGATTCATGGAGCGACCTACTTCGCCCGGCTGCATGAGGAGTTGACGGCTCTGCAGGCCGGGGACCGCGTGTGGTTCACCGACTGGCGTGGCGACGCCGACGAGCGGCTGCTGGCGGACGGACCGTCGATCGGTGAGGTGCTCGCTGGCTTGGCCCGTGAGGGAGTGGAAGTGCGGGGCCTTGTCTGGCGATCCCATGGAGAGCGCGTGTCGGCCCCGATCAGCGGCCGATCCAATGAGCTGCTAAGCCGTCAGGTCAACGACGCAGGCGGAGAGGTGCTGCTGGATCAGCGTGTACGCCTGTTTGGCTCCCATCACCAAAAAATCTTCGTCATCCGCCGTCGTGACAACCCGTCGCGGGATGTCGCGTTCGTTGGCGGGATCGACCTTTCGCACAGCCGTCGGGACGATGCCGATCACGCGGGAGACCCGCAAGCCGTGAGCATGGATTCCCGGTACGGGAAACGACCGCCATGGCACGATGCCGCCCTCGAACTGCGTGGCCCCGTGGTCGCAGATGTCCTGGCAGTATTTGCTGAACGGTGGAACGACCCCCATCCTCTGGACCGGCGCACCCCCTACCGGATGCTGCTGCAACGTCTGGCCCGCATGCCCCGGCACCCCGAACCGCTCCCGGCCACTGCACCGCCACCGCCACCGGCGGGCAAGCACGCCGTGCAGCTGCTGCGCACCTACGGGGTGAAACGTCCCCCGTTCCCGTTCGCGCCCGACGGGGAACGCAGCATTGCCCGCGCCTACACGAAAGCCTTCGCCCGCGCCCGCTCGCTGATCTACGTCGAGGATCAGTACCTGTGGTCGAAAGAGGTCGCAGCCGGAATCGCGGAGGCCCTCGACCGGAATCCCGACCTGAACGTGATCGCCGTCGTACCCCGTTACCCCGACGCTGACGGGCCTCTCGCAGGGCCTGCGGCCCGGATCGGGCAACTGCGTGCCATCAGCATGCTGCGTCGGGTCGCGCCCGACAGGGTCGGCGTGTTCGACCTGGAGAACCGCGCGGGAACTCCGATCTATGTCCACGCCAAGATCTGCATCATCGACGACACCTGGTTCACCTGCGGCTCAGACAACTTCAACCGCCGGTCCTGGACCAACGACAGCGAGCTCACCTGCGCCGTACTCGACACGACTGTCGACAACCGGGAGGCGCCCGGCACAGACAACAGCCGCGACACTTTCCGGCCTTTGGCCCACGGGCTCCGGCTCCAACTCTGGGCCGAACACCTGGGCCTGGAGCAGAACGATCCCCGGCTCGTCGACCCGGCGGCCGGGCTCCAACTTTGGAACACCACCGCAGACGCACTCGACCGCTGGCATGAAGCCGGTCGCCGCTCCCCCCGACCCGCGGGACACGCGCGCCACCACACTCCAGAGCCGGTGTCGGCCCGCCAACGCCTCTGGGCCGATCCGATGAGCCGCCTCCTCATGGACCCAGACGGCCGCCCCCGCCGGCTGCGCGGCACTACCCAGTTCTAGGCAAGACGCTGCCGGCCGCGAACCAGCAGAACGCCTGAACGACTCCGGGGACTGTAGCCCCGCCACGCTGCTGCGTCTCCGCCTCAGCCTTCGTGCATCCCAGGCAGACGACGGCGAGCACCACGCCGCAGCGGCAGCCCTCCTCGACGTCGTGACTTCTGTACTCAACGGATATAACCTGACCGGCGACGATCCGGTCCAAATTGAACCGCGTTCTCCGCCTGATCGATGTGCAGAGCTTGAAGATTTCAATCTTAAGGAGGAGCTGCCGATGTCCACGCTGAGCAAGGCTGCGCCAGACGTACTCCAGCGCTACTACCGGATCCTGGCCGCCGGCATAGATGCGTTCGACCCCGACGGCGAGCTGCGCACTTTGCTCGTCGACGACCTCGAATTTGAAGGTCCGATCGCAGGGAAGCGCACAGGGGCCGCCGGATTCTGCCAAGGCGTAAAAGGCTTCATCGCCACGGTGTCGGACCTCGAGATCATCCAAGAGGTCCACGGCGCAGATGGCTCCGCGATACTCTACGACGCCCGCATGCCGGCCGGGATTGTCCGGCTCGCAGAGTTCTTCCGCTTCGACAACGGCAAGATCTCGACACTCCGGATCCACTACGATCCCGCCGACTACGTACGACAAGGCGGCCGCTGATCTTCCTCCCCGCCCGAGGCAGACGCCGCCAGCGTCGCGGAATGATTCAGTCTAAATCCGTCCGCGGCGTCCCGACAGACCCCGGCAATTGCCCCGTTGCGATGGAACGGCGCCGCCGGGGAAGCACCCGGCGGACAACCACCTCGGAACTGTCACCACTCCTGCGCCCTTGCTCTCCCCGGCCACTACGCGTATGAGAGAAGCATGGGTTCGCAACGAGATGTCCTCCGCGGTCGCGTGGCAGTCGTGACTGGCTCGACGCGCGGCCTGGGGTTGGCCATGGCCCGGTTGCTGGGGCATCAGGGGGCGACGGTGGTGCTGGCGTCCAGGTCGGACGCCGACGTCGCGGCCGCCGTCGAGCGGCTGCACGCGGAAGGGATCGTGGCATCCGGGCGTCACTGCGACACCGGTGAACTGGCCGACGTCGAGGCCCTGCGCGACGAGGCCCTTAGCCGCGGGACGCTCGACATCTGGGTCAACAACGCCGGAGCTTCCGGTGTCTTCGGGCCGACGGCCTCCACGCCGGTCGAGGACTTCACGCAGGTGGTGCGCACGAACATCCTCGGCACGTTCCACGGGTCGAGGGTGGCGTTGCCGGTGTTCATCGGCCAAGGTCGCGGCGACCTCGTCAACGTGTACGGCCACGGCGACCAGGGGCCGGTGGCGCTGCAGAACGCGTATGCGTCAAGCAAGCGTTGGGTCCGCCAGTTCACCGAGACGTTGCGGGTGGAGACCAAGGGCACCGGCGTCCGGGTGCATGGCATGAATCCGGGCCTGGTGATCACGGACATGCTGGGGCACGTCACGTCCCAGCCCGGGTACGAGCATCGGCTGGGCGGGCTGCAGGTCGTCGTCGGGCTGTGGGGGCAGACCCCTGACGACGCCGCGCGGCCGCTGCTGGACCTGGTAACGTCGGACGCCGCCGAGTTCCGGTATCTGACCAAGACGACCATGGTGACCCGCGGCGTGCGCAACGTGCTGGCCGGACGCCTCCGTCGCGCCAAGCGCATGCCCCTGGACGTCACCGTCCTGGACACGGACCGCCAGGGCTGACCGGGTCCGTGTAAAAAGCGCTTCCGCAGCCACTCCCCCCTCCGCTAGACCGTCCGTCAGCACCGTCCGTCAGCCCACGCGAAGACTTAGTAGGTATAGAAACCCTCGCCCGTCTCGACGCCGAGCTTGCCCTGGTCGATGTAGTTGTCCTTGAGGTACCGAGCGAAGGCCTGCGATCCGGGGTCTGGCGATGAGGCGGCAATGTTGTAGGCGGTTCCCAGCCCGACGACGTCGTAGATCTGGAACGGACCGCTCGGCGCTCCGGTGGCAATGCGCCACGTCTTGTCGATCGTCTCCGGGCTGGCGACGCCTTGCAGCAGCAGGCCGGCGGCCGCGTTCAGGAGCGGGACCAGCAGGGAGTTCAGCACGTAGCCGGCCTTCTCCTTCCTGATCTCGATTGGCTCCAGCCCGCTGTTTCGCGCGAAGTCGACGACGGCGTCGAAGACTGCGGGATCGGTTTCGGCGGTGCCCATCACCTCGGCGATGTTCTGCGCCCAGATGTTGTTGGCGTAATGGATGGCGAGGAAGCGGTCGGGGCGGCCGGTGGAATCTTTGAGATCACTGGGCAGCAAAGTTGATGAGTTCGTGGCGAAGATGGTCTTGGCGGGGGCCAGATCTGCGAGCGTGCGGTAGACGTCCCGCTTCACCTCGAGCAGCTCAGGAACGGCCTCGATCACAAGGTCTGCATCGGCGACGGCGTCCCCGAGGTTGGCGGTGAGGCGGAGGCCTTCAAGAGCTGCCTCGGCTTTGCTCTCTCCGGCACCGCCGACGTTGGCCGCCCGGTAGATGCCGACAAGCCGGGCGAAGCGCGCCCGGGCCTTCTCCAGGGCGTCGCCGTCGACGTCGTAGGCGGTGACAGCGAATCCGTGGAAGGCGGCCTGATAGGCGATCTGGGAACCGAGCACTCCGGTGCCGAGCACGGTCAGGGTCTTGATCTGGTGGGGCATGCGGGTTCTTCCTTTCCACCCGGACGCTAGGAACGGCCGGGATTGACGGACCCGTAGATACTGCGGATCCAGATGGTGGATAACACGTCCAGGGCATGGGACTCCGCGATCGCGGGAATCTCCCGGTTGAGGACGGCGGTGATCACCCGCTCGTTCATGAGATTGAGGCTTACGGCCAGGTCATGGGCGTCGATGCCGTCCGGCGCAGCCCCTCGGGCTTGCTCCGACGAGATGACATCGCTCGAGAAATCGACCCAGGACTGCATCGATTTGGACCATAGGGCGCGCACCTCGTCGTTGCGGGCCCGCGCTGCAATCGCCGCGGTGGCGACGCCGCGATGCGCCACGAACACCTCAACGAACATGCCAATGGAGCGCGTCCAGGCTCCCGCGGGGTCACTTTCGAAATTTCGCGGCAACTCACTGACACGGTGCTCTACCTCGGAGATCACCCGGTCCAGAAGGGCCAGCAGCATCTCATCCTTGGACGAGAAGTAGAAGTAGAAGGTGGGGCGCGAGATGCCGGCGCCGCGGGCCAGCTCCTCGATCGAAACGTCGTCGAAGGACCGCTCGCCAAGGAGCGCCTCGGCGGTGGTGAGGATCGCGTCCTGGCGTTCATCCCCCGAGACCCGTGCTGTACGTCTTCCACGTGGAGCCATGCGCCCATCCTAACGCGAGGTATCAACACGGTGTTGACTCTCTCGACTTTAAGTCGATAGCTTGGCGTGATGAGCGCGCACGTGGATGTGTTGATTGTCGGAGCCGGGCTGAGCGGCATAGGTTTCGCGAGCCGGCTGAAACGCGAAACACCAGGGAAGACGTTCACGATCTTGGAGTCCCGGGGCACGGTGGGCGGCACCTGGGATCTCTTCCGATACCCGGGCGTCCGCTCCGACAGCGACATGTACACGCTCGGCTATTCCTTCCGGCCCTGGGCCGGTGCCAAGGCGATCGCCGACGGCGATTCGATCCGCGACTACATCGAGGCGACCATTGCGGACGAGGGCCTGTCTCCGCAGATCCGGCTGAACACCCGGGTGGTCTCTGCCGGCTGGTCCAGCGACACCGCGCTGTGGACGGTGACGGCCGTCCGCACATCCGAGGGCGAATTCCGGCACGGCGACCCGGGACCCGGCACCGCCGAGGCGGTCACGTTCACATGCTCTTTCCTGTCTGTGTGCTCGGGCTATTACCGCTATGACGAGGGGTTTACCCCTGCCATTGAGGGCGCCGACACCTTCGCCGGATCGATCGTCCACCCGCAGCACTGGCCGGCCGACCTCGATTACGAGGGCAAGCAGGTGGTGATCATCGGCAGCGGGGCCACCGCGGTGACACTTGTGCCGTCCATGGCGAAGTCAGCCGCGAAGGTGACGATGCTGCAGCGCTCCCCCACGTACATCGCCCCCGTGCCGTCCCGCGACCACCTGGCCGACCGCCTCCGGGGCAAGCTGCCCGCGCAACTGGCGTACGACGTCGTTCGGGTCAAGAACATTCTCTTTTCGATGTTCACGTACCAGCTCAGCCGACGGCGGCCGGAGACCATGAAAGCGATCCTGCGCAAATCGGCGGTCGCCAAGCTGCCGCAGGGCTTTGCGGTGGACACGCACCTGGCGCCGTCGTATCAGCCGTGGGACCAGCGGGTCTGCGCGATCCCCAACGGGGACCTCTACCGCGCGATCAGCGCAGGCACTGCCGACATCGTGACCGACAGGATCTCCCGGATCACGCCGGACGGGATTGACCTGGTCTCGGGCGGGTCGATCCCGGCCGACGTCATCGTCACGGCGACGGGATTGAATCTGCTGGTGATTGGCGGGATGACGCTCACCGTCGACGGCGAGCCCGTGGATGTGGGCAAGACCCTGACCTACAAGGGCATGATGCTCGACGGCGTGCCCAACTTTGCGCTCACCATCGGGTACACCAATGCCTCGTGGACCCTGAAGGCGGATCTGGTCGCCGGCTACGTCTGCCGGCTGCTGAAGCATCTTGACCGGCGGGGACTGCATTGGGTGGTGCCCGCGGCGCCTGCCGATGTCGCCAACGGTGAGCTGTCCTCCCTGATTGACCTGAAGGCCGGCTACATTTTCCGCGGGGCCGATCAGCTGCCCCGGCAGGGTGCCGGTTCACCGTGGCGGCTGCACCAGAATTACTTCCGAGACTTTGCCCTCCTGAGGGCCGGCAGGTTGACCGACCGGGTCCGTTTCGGTCGGCGCGGACAACGGGTGCGGGCGTCCGGTGGGGCGCCATGTGTGCGCCGGGATCCCCTGGCGCTCCCGGGGACGGGATACGTCGACGTCGCAGGCACGCGGTTGCGCTACCGGAAGACCGGCAGCGGCGACCCGGTGCTGGTCCTGCACGGGATCGGCCAGAGCCTGGAGGACTGGAACGGGCAGCACGAGCGGCTCTCGGCACGCCACGCCGTTTACAGCGTGGACCTGCCCGGATTTGCTTACTCGGAACGGCTTTCCGGGCCGGCGACGTTGGCGAAGCTGTCCGACGTCTTGCCGGCTTTCCTCGACRCGGTCGGGGTGCACGAGCCGCTCCCCGTGATGGGAAACTCGCTGGGCGGGGCCGTCGCCATGAAACTGGCTGCCGAACACCCGGACCGTGTTTCGGCGCTGGTTCTTGCGAACAGTGCCGGGTTTGGCAAGGAGGTTGCACTGGTATTGCGCCTGCTCGCGGTCGGGCCGCTCGCGGCGTTGCTGCTGCGTCCGGATCCAGTGGCTTCGCGCCGCACCGTCCAGTCGATCTTCTACGACCAAGCACTGGTGACCGACGCCCGCGTTGACCACGCGTTCGCTTTGTCGCAGCGGGCGTCCCACCGCCAAACTCTCCTCGACGTCGCTCGCGACCTCGGAACCATCTTTGGCGTCAGGGCCGGGTGGCGGAGAGCCCTCCTCGGGGCCTTGGCGCAGTCGGAGACTCCCACGCTCGTGGTCTGGGGCGACCACGACCACATCCTCCCGTTCAGCCACCTCGAGGCGGCAGTGGCAGCGTTGCCACACGCCGAGTCGTACACATTCTTGAAGACGGGGCACATGCCGCAGATCGAACGGCCCGACGAGTTCGCCGCGGTGGTGGAGGACTTCCTGTCACGGGTGCCGGCGGGGAGGCAGGCGGCGGCCATCTGAGGCGTGTGGGCGATCGGAAGGCATAAATAACTTGCCCTGGCTGTAATTACTGGCAGCGTCCCGGAAACTTTGCTTTCAAGCGGGACGTTCGGCCCGCCGTCATAAGAATTGGGGGCTACACAATGCATTCACATCGCGCCAGACTCTTCACTGCCGTCACCATCGCAGGTTCTTCCATCGGCCTCGCCCTTGCCGGCTGTGGGCCACAGCCAGGGGCTCCCGCCGCCGCTTCGAGCCTTGTCGTGAGTACCATGGCAGACCGCACGGCGACTTTAACTTTCCCACCTGCTTCCACTGCAGGACCGACGGCGCCTGCCGCCAGGGCGGTACCGGCGTCGGAGGTTCCCGCCTCAGCGGCTAAGCACGGGTCTCCCGCGCTGAAGACCTTCACGTTCCCGGACGGACACATCTCCTTCGCCTATCCGGAGACCTGGACCGTGCGAACCGTGCACCCGCCCGCCGGCCTCCCCGGCGTTGAGGTCACCGTTGCTGACGGTGCGGGAAACGATCTGCTCTTCCTGGCCAACGGCGTCACTGCAGGGTGCACTGGCGGTCCCGTGACGCGTCACGTGTTCGATCACAAGGCAGTTTCCGGTATGACGGCGCCGGACGGCAAGAAGCCCGTCTTCGGATTCGCTGTGGAATCCTTTGGTGATGGCGATGCCTACTTCATGGGGCTAACTGATCCCCGGTCGCTGAAGGAGGGCGAGGGCGTCGCATCATGGTGCAATCTCGTCTCCACCGCCAACGGCGGACTGTTCACCCGGGTCCTTTTCGGCGACCCGGGGTTCCCGAACAGGGAGGCCGCGAAAGCCTGGATGGCGACAGACCAATACACCCAACTCAAAGCACTGCTGCTCAGCCTGAGCTACACCTGAGCCTTCGGATCCGGCCCGGCCGCCTCACTGGCGGCCGGGCCGGACCTTTAGGTAAGGGTCCACGAACGCTTTGACAGTCCGAACCAGAACCCACGGGCAGATGGGCGCCGCAGGGTTTGGGCTCAATCCATTCCAGTCGCGCCAGATCGACCGGAGCCCAAGGCCCGGATGGCATCGTTGAAGTTCTCGCTGGCCAAATAAGGGCACGGCGCGGCCCTATCCCACTGAGCCGGACACAGGTAGCGTTCCTCCACCAGCCCACCAAACTCGGAGCCTCCGATGCCGCTCAAAGCCAGGGACCGAGAAATCCTCGTGCGAGTGCGGGTGGAGTTCGATCAACCCATCAAGCTCTCCCACGAATCCGTGGACCGGCGCCCAGATCACGCCTTGAGGTTGGGGCCGAACTGCAAGACAACGACATCTCCGCCAGCGGTTAAAACTGCGACCCGCGACTCCGGCCTCTAGGTAGTCACCGAAAGTCCTGTTCGTCCCTGGTTCCGAGAGTGGTCACCATTCGTCACCGATAAACGGTTCATAGACCGACCCGAAGCGCTCATGGGGCTTCTTTTTCGAAGAACAGCGCCATGACGTCGGCCGGCCAGTCCGTCGCGCGACTCGTTTCCTTGTCGACGTGGGCAACGGTCATGACGCAGCGCGACACGTTCGTTCCGCCGGAATCGACCATGGCGCACTCGATAAGCGCATCGGGCCCGCGGAACTCGCGCACGAACGACGTGATGGTGATCTCCTGATCGCCCCGAGCAGGCCGCAGAAAGTCGATCTCCATTCTCCGGACCAAGACCATGAACGGCAATGTGCCCAGCGTTTCCAGATCCCAACCGACATAGTCCCGCAGGCCCTCCATCCGGTGATCTGCGTAATAGGTCGCGTATTCCCCCGTGCTCACGTGGTTGTAGGGGTCGAGCTCGGAGAACTTGACCCGGTGCGTGCTCTTGTAAACAATCGGTACCTTCGCCATTCAGTGCCCCTTAGCTTGCCACAATACTGCTCGGCGAAGCCGCAAGCAGCCGATCCGCCCCGCGGTTCAGGAGCCCGTATCCTCGTCTGAGGAGCCGCCCCCTCGGCCCCACGAGCCGAAAAGTGTGGGGCGGGCGGGACCGGCAGGCGACCGCACCCGACGGACGGCTACCACGGCACATGCCCCAATCAGCACGCCGATGAACATGAGGGAAAGACCGACGGTGAACCAACCGCCATGCCCAAAAGCCATCATCACAACGCCCACCAGGGACAGGCCCTTCGCCGCGACGTCCAGATACAATGAGCCCCTCTGGTTCTCCATGCAACTAGGGTAAACCCGTCACACTCCACCAGCGCCGGCCGGCTATGGAGGCTTTGCGACGCCGCCAATTAGGCCCTCCTCGAACCGGACGGGAATGACCGCCCGTAACGGACGGCGGAGTAGGACCGGCGCGCCACTGGCCTGAGCGGTGAGCGCCTGAAGGGTGAGCTTTGCCCATGAAGCGGAAATGTTGGGGCCGCGTCCCGCAAAAATGGCCCCGCACGCGTATGGCGTGCGGGGCCGTCCAGGTTTCAATGAGCACAACAGGAGCGAGCGATGCGCTGCCTGCACTCCAAAAAGTCCGCTGGAACCGACTCCCTGCGCAGTCGTCAACAAGCCAAGAGCCGCTGAGAGCGCACAAAGCGGGCCCTGCACGATTTGCCGTGCAAGGCCCGCTTTAGTGGTAGCTATTTGGAAGACTTCCAACTAGACGATGCGTTTCTTCCAAATAGGGTGCCATTCTTCCAACTACTAGGTCGACATCTCACAATGAACTGATGTAGATGGACAGGCTACTTGGTACCGAGGACCACTTTCGCTACCGCGTATTTCCGCGATCGCAGGAGCCCGTGCGCGCCATGACATGGACAAACCAGATGGTCCTTTATGCTCCTGTCGTGGTTCCGGATCCGCCTCCTTTTGCTCGTCCTGAGATTTAGAGGCGGCCCAGTCGTGACACCAGGGACTCGATTCTCCAACTGCCCCGCACTGTACGGCCGGAACCTCTCGCGATGCCGAGGGTTTATGTCCCACGTCGGTAGCGAGCCGCCGATGACCTGACACAGGCTGGGCCGTGCTCCAATTCCGGCCAGAACGGAATGAAGGTGCAGGGCGGAAATGGGGGTGGTCCTGACTCAAACCGTCACAAGCAACCGGCGAGTCGTGGGTGGTCCTGGTTCAAGCCGTCACACCGGTCCTGAATCAAACTGCCGTAGTCAGAATTGGGACTGAGGACCACGCAGCCAATACCGGAACCCGAGGCGTCCGAAGCCGGCCAACCAGCCTAGAGCCGACGAGCGGTCGAGCCGCGAGAACGACGCGCGCCGCAGGCGCGAAGAAGAGGCCGAAGAGCGTCGTCGCCAGCAAAACTTCGACCGCACTCTGCTTCTCATTGACAAGTACGTGATTCCGTTGGCGAAAAATTACCTCATTCCGGGTGCGACTAAGTTGTGGGACACCAAGGGCAGACCATTGTGGGACACCAAAGTCGTGCCCGGGGGGAAACGGCTTGCGCAGCGATTGTTCCGCCCGAAGCTGAGCGAGCCAGAGGTCCCAACCGTGAACGGAGATGCTCCTGAGTTCGCAGCCGAGACCGCCAACCCGCCCGCGGCCTTCCGGCACAGTACCAACCACACAGTCGAGATGTCGGCCGAAAAAGAGGCCGTTGAAGACACGGCCGTCGCTGACGTCATCCAGATAGATAAATACCAGGACTGCCGGTCCGCGTAGGGGGTCGGCGGCGTTTGACCTTATGGAGGGCAAGCTGACGTACTGCCTCGAACGTCAGAGTCACGGCGCTGGGCAGGGTGGCCTCACTGCCCGGGAAGCGGCGCAAGTGTTGTGCGCACCAGCAGATGCCCGCCAGCGGGACGCGGTAGGACGGACGGCCATACAGGGAGAGCGCGGTTGATCAGGCCAAGTATGGTCAGCAGCTTGATTAGTTCGCGTTCGATCAGCACGCAGCACACTGAAGCGGAGCCAGGCTAGCCCGTGTGGGAAGGCGTGGATATAGGGGAACTCATCAACCAGAGCAAATCAGGGCGAAGCTTGTCGTAGGCGGCCCGATGCTCTGCGAGCCCGGCGCCAGGTTCTCACCAAGGGATTGGCTAAAGGGGTGGCCGCGGGTCCTTGGAGGAGCCCAATGCCGCCGAAGATTATCATCCAAGTGCTTGCGCGACCGTGCAGTTGTTTCAGCTGCAGGTTCCGCGGTTCGCAAAAGGCGGGCACATAGACTTCCTTCCATGCGCGTCTTCGACATTGCCTTCAACTACCTGCTCGACACCACGCCTCCGGGAAGGGACCCGGACTCCCATAGTCCGCGGCTCAAGGCTGACCATCAGCTGCTCTGGAAGAAGCAGCTATGCGAGGGGCAGCTGTTCGAACTGGCGGTCTCGGAAGTTCCCAAGGTGCGTCGGAAAAACTACCTGATGTTCGAGCAGACGCCCGACAAGTGGTTCACGGTCGGCAGTGACGCCATCACGAACTCCTACACCAGGTGGGGGAAGCCCAAGGCCTTGGTCGAGGCTAAGGCCGAGTTGAGTGAGGAGCAGAAGCGCCGCTATTTCGACCCGCCGTACACGATCGGCAGCGCCATGATCTGGCCCGTCAGGACAATACACCTGCCCACCCTCAACACCGCCAGGGGAATGCGGATACGGATTGCGGACCGGATGGACTTGACTCTGGAATGCATTCGGCGCCACTACGCCAAGGAGCCAGGCAGCCCCCTCGCCGACGTCACCACTAACTATGGGGACTTCTTCGAACTCTTCCGTACGTTCGAGAAGTTCGTGGAGTTCTTCCACTTCCAGGATCTCGTGACGCCGGAGGGGAAGATCGACTTCTTCCTCGAGGAGGATGAGGACAAGGTCTTCACGCGCCTCGGCGTCCCGGTCACGAAGGACGAGTACGTCAGGGTTCAGGAAGCCTCGCTGAAGTTCATAGCGCTGCGGGGCAACCGGATGGCCGACTGGGTCGAGAAGAACCACCGCGACATTGAGGTCCGACGGCAATAAACACCGGCCTGTCCCTACCCGAGAATGCGAGAACAGGCGACGAATCACGGCGCTCCGCCTGTCACAGCATCTAGGAATCTCCCCAGGAGATCGGCCAGTTCGCCTTGCTGGCCTCTCGTTTGAGCAAGTGCTGCAATTCGGTTGCAGGAGAAGCCTCGAAGCGTGGTGGTTGTCTCCCCTATTCCAGGAACCGAGCAGGCGGAAAACTAGCCTGCTGCCGCTTCCAGGCGGTCCGAAATTAACAATTGTTAAAGTGCGGAAAATCTACACGCGGACCTGTTAATCTTCGAGCGTACTGGACAACCAGTGTCCAATACGGCCAAAGATTAACAATCGGTCCTTGTGGTTACGGCCTTTTCACGCGGACATTAACAACCTGTCAGACCGGCTTTCCGCCTGTAAGTTAGCAAATCGGACCTGGGCGGCGGAAGGCTCGACTCTACGACTAGGAGGCGCAGCATTTCCTTTCAAACTGTTGAGATGCCCGTCCAGATTCCTGACGAAACCGGCGACCATTGCGCGCTGATCTGCATCGATGCCAAAGCGAAGAACTTTGATCGCCATGGTACTCAGCAACGCCCTGACCAGGAGGCGGTCTCAGACCGGGCTTGGCCGACTCAGCAGGCTGCCTGCGGAGGGACTTTGAGAGCCATGCCTATCCAGAAGACACATTTGAGCGTAATAGGATGTTCATGGGTGCCTTGCCTGCTTGGTGGCGGACGCGTCTTCGTCTGATCGGTGCCGCGTTTTCCGCGGTTTTGCTTGTCGCTGTGAGCGGTTGCGTGGGAGCCCCTCCCGGCCCGGCCCCTTCCGGGCCGACTCCGCCGAGCGCCGCCGCGATCCAGGCAGCGACTGATTCTCTGGAACGCAGGGTCCAGCACTTCATGGACGGTGGTGCGACGGCCTTTGTTGTGCACCTGCGATGGCCTGGCGGGGAATGGTCCAAGGCCTACGGGGTGCGAAGCCTAGATACCAATGACCCGGCCCAGCCGCAGGACCGGGTATCGGTGGCCAGCATTACGAAGTCGATGGTCGCCGTCTCCGTCCTGAAACTCGTCGACCAGGGACTCATTGGGCTCGATGACCCGGTGAACGGCGTCCTGGAGAGTTTCCGGACCACGCTGCGGCCGCCCGGACCGATCACCGTCCGCCAGTTGCTGGACCACAACTCCGGCATGCCCGACTACGGAGACGCAGAACACGAGGCGGAACCACTGCAGCAGGTTATGAACACGCGGCTCAGCCTGCAGCGGGGACTCGAGCTGGCCGCCACGCTCCCGTGGGAGTCCAAGAATGTGGACCGCTTTTCATACTCGAACTCCAATTACCTGGCTCTTGGCCAGCTGATCGAAAAGCTCCGCGGACGTCCCGTCGCCGACGTGCTCAATCAAGACATCTTTGCCCCTCTGGGACTTCAGCACACGTCGCTGGCCGAACCAGACCGCGGGGCTCCGGACAACATCCACGCCTACATCATGGATGGCAGCGAACGGGTCGATGTCACCCAGGCCGAGGTTTGGGTCGGCTCCCCCGCAGGCGGCGTCATCTCCACCACGCAGGACATCAACACCTTCTACCGGGCCCTCCTCCAGGGCCAGCTGCTTTCCCCCGCCATGCTGGAGGAAATGAAGAAGAAGGCCGGCTTCGCGGAATACGGGCTCGGTCTAAGCCGGTTTCCTGACGCATGTTCCGGCGAATTCCGCTACGGCCATCACGGGGCGATATTCGGTTACATGAGTAATTCCGTCACGAGCGCCGACGGCGGCAGCCAGGTCACGATGGCCATGGCAGTTCGGCCGATGCCTTGGCAGGACCCGGCAACCGCAAGCCGCATCGACCTGCTCGGTACGCAGATGGAACAGGCTGCCCAGGAAACCCTCGACAACCTCTGCCACTGAGCTGATTGCACAGCCGGGAGTTGAGGGAGGTCTTCCCACCGTGAACGCGGCAACCTCAGCCAGAGGCCGCTCGGCACGCGGGCCTATCCCGTCCCAACAATCCCAGCCCAGGCGCCACTCGCGCCGGTTCCGCCACCGCCACGGTCATCGTCCTTACCGCAACGCCTGCAGCGCGGCGATCCGCCAGTTCTGCTCCCGCGGAAGCGCCGCCGAGTAGCCAGTGGAATGCTCCGCCGGTTCGAAATTAGCAATTGCTACGTTACTGAATATCTCGAAAAGGAATTGTTAATCTACGGACATACTGGACAACCAGACCATTGGTCCGAACTAGGCCAGCGGGACCATCAGCAGCAAAGACAGAAAAGTGAATTCCACCACCGCGCTCCCCCGCTCAGAGCCGTTGTCCCCGATGGCATCGTCAGGGCCGGATGGCTGTTTGCCCTCAGTGGAAGACTTCTGACTGGACGAGGAAGAGTGCACCCACATAGGTCGGGACGGGTTCTTCCACTTACGCGCCATCTCACCTGAGGCGCCAGATTCGGACCAAGTTGCACCGAGGTCAGGTTGACCAGAATTGGTCCAACTTGGTCCGAAAGAAATCAACTAGCTCCGAATTTCACACACACCGCCAACTAGGCCAGTCTTCGTGTCGGAACATGAGCACACAATAAATGACCTTTGAATGAAACGACCCCGCACGCGTCTCCGTGCGGGGTCGTTTCGGGTTACGAAGGAAAGGAGTGTGAGATTCCAGTCGACTTGGCACTTTTCAACGTAGTTGTCCCCTGGGTTCTTGCAGATCTGGAGCGACAGCCTCCGACGGAATTTCCAAACTAGTTGGCAACTTTTCCGGAGCCTGGTATCAGGCCAATTACTTTAAGGGCTCTTCGCCGATCCGGTGGGGATCACGGGGCGAGTCCGCCGAATGTTCCAAGAGCCCGATTGACCAGCCAAAGAAGCGCGTTCAGCGGGGCCACCGCGAGGGTGACGTCCCCCGTTCATGACCTTCTCTACTGATCATTCCCTTCCAGACTGGATCAGAAGAACCAAGGCTTCCGGCGGGGTGCTCTTGTTGTCAAGTAGCGCTTGACGCACCTCTGGCTCAGCCTGCTCTGCAAGCTCGGTGAGAATCTCGGTCGGTGATTCAGAGTTCGATGCCGCAGCGATAAGGACTCGCACGTTGCCACTACGCACCGCAGCGCGGATAAGACGTTTACTCGCACCCGACGCATACGCAATGAGCACCGCTTCAGGGAAATTGGGATGAGCGATAGCGATCCGCAGGAATTGCCACTCTTCCTGCTCCACCCGCTTCCGAATCGCTGCCTCCTCGTCGAGTCGTCCACGGAAAGATTCTGGCGTCCACGAGGCCGCTGGACTCTTCGACTGACGATACGCACTAATGGCCTTCTCGGCTCGACGCTCGAGATGGTGCTCCCACGCGAACCGCAACAGGTAATCCCCCGGCGTCAGGGGATTACTCAGGAGAGTCCCTTCCAGTTCTTCGTCCATTAACCAATCGTTATCTCTGAAGAAGCGCTTGGGCTCAACCGCCGCGACTACCGCCGCGACTACCGCAGCATCCTCCGACGCTGCTAGCCGAGTCAACAGGGGAAGGTCCGTATGGTACGCATTGACGACGCGCACGACGGTATCGGTGTCCCCGGTGTCGGCAAGCCGATTCAGGACGGTGACGGGAAGATCCGAGTGGCCCTTCTCAGCGATACTTCTCCACACGTCAGGTCCGCCGGTATCGATCAGGTGAATGAGAGCATCCACCGACAGGCCGAAGTCACGACTCATAATGCCGCGTTCCTTACCTGCGATTGCTCCTAGAAGCGATGCCCGAACGCCGCGGTCATCATCAAAGGCATAGCGATCACGGGCTTCCTTTGAAAGCGCGCTCCAGAATACGCCGTGGTTTTCCGCAACCGCGGAGCGCACAGTCGCGTCCCGATCTCCAGCCAGCTGATCGAAGGCGGGGCGGTAAAGCGACTCGCGCGAGTCCCGCGAATACCCATAAGACCCATAAGGCCTGTGCTTCGAGATCGCCAAGTCCGGGTGTGTCGCAGCGGCCGCGGCCAGCCGAACCTCGACGGCCGGGTCGGCAGCAAGCCGCTGGAAGGCCTCCGGGTCGGTCGATGGATTGGAGGCGACCGCACAGCGGACAGCCAGGTCCGAATCAGTGCTCAGATCCTCCAAGATCTCTCGGGACGCATCTGGATTGGAGGCGAACTCGATCCGGTTCTTGCTGTTCGAAGTATCGCTCCATTGCCGCCACGAAATCTCCTCCCTTACCGAGCTGGCCATGTCCTGTTGAGCGGCAGCAGTCGCAAAGTCATCCCAAACCGTCCACCTCGTTGTATGATTGCCGTCACGTTCGCTGCGCTTCGTGGTCAGGCGAGCAACCCAGTCGCCGGAACTCAGGAACTGCAGAGTCTCGACCGAAGCTGAGGGGTTCCTGACGATGTTACTCAGCGTCGACTCGCGGAGGCTCTCCAGATCAATGCTCCCGCGATCTGGATCAGTCTTGGTCCACACCACCTTGTGGACTTCGTGGGCAACCCGGTCGAGTAGATCAGCTGGTGCAGACGGGTTGCCGCCAACGCCTTCCCAAACACGCGCCTCTCGGCCAATGACGGTTTCATTGCGGGAATAGTCGGGAATGCTCTTCAGCGCCCGATCAACCGAGTCGACGAGGGTGCGCAGGGTGTCTTGGCCGGTCCGTGGATTCGCAGCGACCGCTGTAAGCGGCCCAAGTGGGAAATCAGGCAGATCACGGCTGAACTGAGACTTGGGGCGAAGACCCTTACGCCGTTCGAGCTGATCACTCACCACCCTGTCGAGAACATCGGCCGTGGCGCTCGGGTGTGAGACAACCGCTTTGACGACTGTTGGTGCCTCATCGGTCGCAAACCTGAGCAACAGCTCGACTGGTGTTGCTGAGTTGTTGGCGACCACTTCTCGGACCTTGGGATCGGCATCGGCCGCGAGCTTGACAAGACCTTCCAGCGGAATCGCGGATGACTTGGCTACCAGTGCCCGTACGCCAGCGTCCTCGTCCATCGCAAGAGTTTGCAACGTCTCGGCCGAAATCCGCGGGTTCGATGCAACCGCTTGCTTTAGCCGCCCAGCCGTCCATTGAGAGAGGCCCGGTGTTCTGTCGAGCAGTTTTTGCAGGATGTGACTGGGCGTGGCAGGGTCCTTTGCGAGGATCTCTAGAGTGTCCTCACCGACCGACGATAGCCCCGCCTCTGCCACCGCTGCCATGAGCTCCGCAGGCGTGTTCGCATTCCTGATCAGCGCTTCGAGCACTAAGACGTCGGTACTCGCCGTGAACTCTTCAAGTTCGCCCTGATTCCTTGCCCTACGCGCTCGCGCAACCCGCGCAACCGCCGGAATCGCGTCATCCGATAGGCCAGCAAGGATCGTGTCCGTGACACCTGGAGCCAAGGACACCGCCCGGCGGACCTCCGGGTCCGGACTTTGGGCCAACATCTCGGCTGCACGATTAGAGGCCGCACGAGCGCTCGCAATCCGCGACTTCGATGCCTGGCGTGGCTCACTCGCGAGCACGACGTCACGATAGGCATCCATCCCGAACAACTCCACGCGTGTGTCGAGGGGCGCGGCAGGGTTTCCCGCGATGGCCCTGTTGACTTCCCGCTGCGTTGGCGACTTCTCATCTCGCTCGAACAGGTACCGAAGAGTGTCCTCTGATGCGCTCGGATTGGATGCGACGGTGACGAGCATCCGGTGCTCTATCTCGCTGGACTTGAAGTAGCGCATCATTCTCAACTTGGAGAGGGTAGCCGACGACGCCGATGGATTCGCTGCTACTGCAAGCTTCTCCTGGTCAGAGGCCGATTGAGCCTTGACGATCTCCGCAAGGACCGATGCCGGCGTGGCAGGATTCGCTGCTATGGTCTCCCTGACAGCGCTGTCGCTACTGCGCGACAGTTCCTCAAGTACAACAGTAGGAGAAAGTCGATTGCCAGCCACTGCGTGCACGACCGCGGCATCGCGGTCTGTCGCAAGCTCGCTAAGCGCTGTGATCGGCGTCGAGGGGTTCAGAGCGACGAGTCTTCGGATGGTCGGGTTTCCACGACGAGCCAGCCGAGCAAGCTTTTCCGGCCGTGTCTGCGGATCACGGGCAGCGGCTTCCCCGAACGCCATCATTCACCTCCTGCTGGTTCTGCTTGAATCGCCCCAGACTAACGCACGGAACCGGCCCCGCTCAGACCTTGGCGCCAGGAAACATAGCAATGTGCTTCCGAATAAGTGACGTACCGAGTTGATGCACGACTGCGGAGGCTTCGATCGCGCGAACGGCAGGGCTGGTGAGGATGGCTGGCTCACCATGGCTGTCGCTCACGATGGCCCCACCGAGGCGATCTGTGGCCGGCAACCGACGCCTGCCGAGGGTTCCGCCCCAGAGGTGCGGTGCGGGCGTAAGGGCTGCTGCGCCACCTCGCCCTTGTCTGGTGTACCTGCGTATTGATCGCGCCTGCCGAGGCCTATCAGCTCCGGCCATTCACAAGGATGTCGTCTTCGTGCGCGGAAATCTCCCCGGAGCGGACCCAGGCTTCGAGCCCGTGTTTTCCTGAGTCAGCGCGGCATACGGCTACCGCCGCAGCCTTGTCTTTGCCATCCGGGTCCAGATCGCGTGGTCCAGCACCCAGGGAGATATGCCGACGATTCCGGCAGCTTCGACCAGCAACTCCCGGGCTTCCGGAACTAGCACAGGGCGTCCAATTGCCTCCTGCAGCCAACCGAGAACGTGCCGATCCGGCTTGACGTGGTCGTCGTCGCCGGCGGTCATCCAGATGTAGCTAACCCGTAGCCCCTTTCCGTGGCCCTCCACTTCGCGCAGGGCAGTTTCGACTATGCTCAAACGCCGCGAGTCTTTCATCAGTGCGCTGACGTCAGCGAGGGTCTCGATTCCGTGAGCAACGAGTATTTTGGCGATCTTGTGCACCGCGGACGCCTTACGAATGCCGCCTCTAGGTGATGTCATTTGAAGATTGTTATACACCTTGCGCGCTGTAGTGTCGTCCTCCGGCAGATCAGAGATCGACTCGAGAAACCCAGACAACGCCTGCTCGTCCTCGCGCGGGCTAACCAACCCGTTGAGAGCCTCCCCCTCCAAGAGCACGGAAGACAGCCCCGCAAAGCCGGCATAACTGCGGACCGCGTTTGTGGTGCCTGTGTAGCCCGCATTAATGGAAAACGTCGAATCAATTACACAGAGGGAAAGGTGGCCCCAACGTGCGATGCGAGGAACCAACTCCAGAGCCCTTGCCGAGTCGGCCACAGTAATTGCGTCGCTAGTATTAGTACGCGTCTCGCTCAGTGGCATTTATTAGACCTTTCGAGATGGCAGTTTGCCGATTCTATGCGCAAATCGTGGGCGGACTGGGCCAGCACCGCCGGACCGGGAGTCCACTGTGGACTGCTGAGTCGCACCTGACTTTCTGCGGTCCGTGTTGGCAGCACATGGTTAGCCGTTCGGACGGGCGTCGATAACGACGCTCTTCTCGGGCCAGGCACACTCGAACGAGACGCTGCCGCCCCCACTGTGTTGTGTTTCGGCGCGTCCCGCGTGGGACATGAGGGTGGATCCGTCCAATGAGTAGAATCCAAGATAGGTGCGCCGAACTGGCCTTCCGTCGCGGGCCATCCTGTAGTCGCGTTCCATCGTCTCCTTGGCCGCTCTGACAATCCAGAATAGCGCTTTGCCGTGTTGCTGAAGGACCGGAACCACGCTGGAGAGCTCTATGTGCGCAGTGTTTGGGCCGTCGTTGCGGACGGAGAAATTTTCAATACTGACGCCCTCCGCCTCAGTCCCCCACCGGAACTCCTCTAGCTGCTCGACGTCAAGCAGCCGGCACATGGCCGTCGAGGGAATTATTCCAGAAAGATGGCGACTCTCTGACTGGTCCCGGTCCCCGCTGGTGCCATTGTAAGTAGTGGTGGTGATCTCGATTGGGACCGGAATCCGCCGACGGCCCCATTCATCGAGAGTGGATGCTTCAGGCCAGGCCGATGCGTAAGGATGATCCGCCAAGAAAAGGCCGTATGGATCACTGCTCTTCGGCACATCCGCTTGGGAATCGAGGTCGGCGGCCCAGTCCAACAGCTCGGGCAGCTTCTCGGCGTCGACCAGGTACGAATCCACCTGAATCCAAACTTGATGCTGGGGTGGTTCGAGCGCGGCCTCCTCCGGCAGCAGTGGCTGGGTCCACCCAAAGTTTCCCTCCAACAGCATCCATTTGGCGCCGTCCTTGGGATTTGTCACCATCATTAGGGTCTCGACCTTTGGCATGGACGCGTCGCCGACTGGCCAGTCCGGGTCGAGGGATGACGGGAACTCAGGCGAAACAGGCGCGAACCAGGACGTCGCGCTATCCCTGAATGATCTGCTCTCTGGGGCTTTGAGAAGAGCGCTCGGGTCGATGTCGGGCGCCCGGACATCGAGCGGACGCTGATACTCCGTCCGTTTGTCATCGTTCGATCCGGCATCCAGCGGATAACGGTCGAGAATCCGTCCCAGCGTTTCGAAGTACGCGATCCACTGGTACTTTTTTCCGATCCTTTCGGTCTTTTTGTCAGACGAAGGCTGCCACGAGATGGCCTTGTCGGCTCGTCCGAATCGTTCCGGGGTCCAACCAAGGTCAAGCACCCGGTCAAAAATAATCCGAGAAATAAGGTCGTTATCCACCCCCGCGGGAAGATCAACGTCGCTCAGAGACGTGTCGATGACGTACTTACGGAAATCGTCGAAGTTGGACATCACACCGATGCTGGAGTACGGGTAATCCGGGGGGCCCGTCATTGCTCCGGTTTCTTCCGCCGACCGCACGGATGCTGGCCACATGGACTCGTAAGGCGGCGAAACCACGTCGCTGAGGGCACCGTCCGGACACTCCCAACCCAAGTCCAGAGCCCTGTCCAAGACACGCCGGGCATAGTCCCGCGAGAATATATGCACAGGCCAATAGCCCCGTCCGACGGTGTAGTCGAACACTGCCTCAGCGACCAGGAAGACAGCCGCTGTATCCCGGGTCCTCAGGCTTAGACCACAGGCCACGGCCAACAGTCTTTCCTCAACGTACGGGTCATTGACGTCGCGGAAGTCGTTGAGAACGGTACCGAAAAGAGCTGGAGCCCCCTCCAACACCGAAATAAGCGCTTTCGTGGCGTTGTCGCGGGTCGGGCGATGGCTGGAAGCGAATGCCCATGCCAGAACGTGGGCCGTGAGGAGCCTCGAGTCGTCGTCGGCTGATCTGGCAGCCGACGACCATGCCCACGAGATCAGTTTCTGCAGGGGCGCACGCTCCCCCGGCTCCGCGTTGCAGTACTGAGTCCACGTCGCATCGCGATCCGGCAGGCTGTACTCGAACAGCACGTCATGGAGCCATAGGGCATTGGTGGCATGGTCCGGAATCGTCGCCACTTGCAGCAGCGCAGTCATGGTTTCGTGCGAGTAGTCATCACTGTTCCACAGTGACAGAACGATTTCCCGGGTGCGCTCGTTAAGGGCCGACCGCGACCTCCACGCGAGGCTCTGCAGGAACCCTATGTTCAGCTCGTATTGAAAGCGGTTTGAACCATCCTCCACGGCGTCCAGCAGCTCAACACCGTGCACCTCGGGAAGGATTGTCGCCAGCGCATCCAACACCCCAGCGTGCGAGTACCACCGTGATGCCATTTCTCTGCACCGTTCAATGGACTCCTCCGACTCGGAACTGCAAATCAGGCGCGCTATCGCAGCGTCGCCCAGTCGTTCGTAGGCAAACCTGATCGATGCCCCATCACTCGATTGCGACTCAGTGAAGATTCCCTCGTGCAGCAGGCCACGAAGCAAGCTGCTGCTCCAACTACGGCCTGGCAGGAAGGACTGAATGATTTTGCTGGCGGTTGCCCTCGGCAGGAACCGTCCCTGCTCTCGCATTGCGAGGGAAATACCCTTCACGGCCGCCTGGACGAGAGCGTCCTCGGCATCGTAGTCGCAGCGGTCAGGGCTACTCAGCGTCCGATTGACCGAGTCCAGGAGGATGTCGTAAGTCCAGCTCAGGCCTAGACCCGTTCGCGGAAATCTCCTGGCACCGCTCCTTTGCAGTGCCCTACAAAGCAACTTGAGAAAAAGGGGGTTGGTGAACTCGAGATCCAACAGCGGGAACGACGGCACTTCAATGTCGTACCAGCTAAGGAACTCTATGATGGCGGCGTCAGCGACTTCAGCGAATCCCTGATGCACCTCTCTTTCCAATTCCTCGAGCACATGCTCGGGGATACTGTCACTCAGGAACTCGGTGCGGCAAGAAAGTACGATTCTAAGGTTGGGGAAGCGCTTGGCCTGGTCAAGGAAGCTGGCCAGGTGATGCGTCCAGATACGGCGGTCTTCTGCCTCATTGAGCGCGTCGATAACTATGAACCCGACTTCCCCAAGGGCTTCACATGCGACGCTGAATGTGGCGAGGAGCTGACTCGCAGGCCCGTTGAACCCAACTATGCGTCCAAGCTCGGCTTCGATGGACCCCGACTGAAAGTGCTCCCCTAAAGCAATCAGCGTGGGTAGGCCCTGCCGCGTTCTCTGGCTCGCCAAGTCGCACAAGAGATGGGTCTTGCCCGAACCCCCTGTACCCTCGGTCAGCAGAGCAGAGTTCGAGGAATGCTGCCACCCGCGACTCCGGCTGAACCGTTCTATCCCATGCAGCGTTGACCCTACTTCCCTGACTCGCGAGTGAAGACTCGCGGCCTTGTCATAGTAGAAGCCGTCGCGTTCGGAATGCTCTGACAGCAGCCGGGCCACCGTGCGCAGATGCGACTTTGCGGTTTGAAGAGCGGCGCTGACATCGGGCAGGTTGATTTGAGGGTTGAGCGCAACATCTCGAGCGGTCTCCAGCAGTTGATCCGTGTGGTCCAATGCGGCGTCCGCCGCTGTGGTGGCGTCCCTGAAATCGTCCCGGCGCTCGTCAGGAATCGCAAAACCGTAGCGGCGGGACTTGCGGAGGGCGGCGAGCTGGTCGCGGATCAGGGACTGAAGGCCTGCCGTGCGGCCCAGGCCTTCGAACGCTTCAGACATCGGCAGCACAACGTTGAGTTCGGGTGTGTAACGCGGGCCAGCAGCTGCCAGGCATTCGGCTGCAATTCGTTCAAAATCGTTCAGAGAGAAGCCATCAAGGTCAAACCAGTATCGCAGGCGTCCGACCTGGTCGGGCCGGCTCAAGAAGTGATGGAGTTCCGACTCTCCGAAATATTCAAACAAGACTTTGCGATCGAGGGCGGCCGCCTCAGCCGTCCACTTCTGCACGTGTTCGTTCCACTTAGTGTGCGCGCTCTTCGACCGGGCGGTGTCACCTGACGGCCGATCGTATGGCAGGAGGACCAGATACTTCGTGAGGTTCGGCTCCCGATCGAGCGCGCGCTTGATGGATTCCCCAATGGCCGCGAACTCCGCGGAATCGAGTTGGAAGAAGAACTTGGTCTGCCAGGCCCAGACCTCGCCGTTGGGCAGGATGCCCCGTCCTTCCCGACCGCCATCCGGGTTACCGAAGCGCTCGAACCGCGTCCCCGGCGGAAAGCCGATCAGCCCCTCACGCATTAGCTGCGAGACGATTTCCTCAAAGCCTCCCGTTTGAGATGGCGGGGTGCCCCAGGACCGGATTTCGCGGAAGTTGATGTTGGGTAGGAGCGCCATCCCCCAGGATCCTCTCTGTACCCAGTGTTTCCAGGTGCCTCCCAAGGATAAGTGGCGACGGACTCCGAACACCGGGCCGGCCGTTTTGCGTCGGTACCGTGTCGAAGGATTGTCTCCGCAACGCGGACGCGATCAAGGGCTGCACCCAACAGCTCTACACGAGGGCTCCTGTTCCATGACTAATCGGTGTTTCGCTGACGACCTGCCGAGCCGGACTCCGGCAACTCAACCCGGGGCGCTATTATTCGTAGGGCTTTTCAAAGTAGAGCGAATAGGGGCGCAGATGCAACAAATACGTGAACATGCGGACTACGAGGCATTCTGCGCATTGGCGCGCTTGGCTCTGGAACGCACGGCGGATCGCCTACTCGCCAATTCGTTTACGGACCTGCTTCCGTTGGACAGCAGGTGGCACCCCAACGGCTTTGCGGTGTTTCATGTGGACGATCATCACGACCTTGGACAACTGCGCCTCCATGTTTGGCCGGACACTGAGAGGGTTAGGCGGCTCGACGACGCCCCGATTCATACTCATGTTTGGCACCTCTGCAGCCGCATCTTGGTTGGGACCTATTCCGAGACTCTCTATGAGACGTCAGGTCCCGGGGTGAGCGGAACCACGGAATACCACAGCGCTGACATCGACTACCTAGTCGACAAAGATACTTTCACCGCGCACGGCAAAGCGTTTCTTCGGCCGGTTCTGACGACCAATGTTTCCGGGAGTGGGTTCCACGAGGTTCCCGCAGATGTCCCCCACGAAACGCACATAGGGGAAAGGTCATTCGTTGCGACTCTATTGCTCACATCTCCCCCAGTGTCGGCACGGGCCACAATGTACGCATCGGATGAAATCCGGCCGAGTACATACGAGCGTCCCGCACTCAGCTATGAGCAGAAGAAGGGGCTCCTTCGTCGTTTGGAGCAGGAACTCAGGATGAGGGTATCGCGTTGAGGGCAGTTCGCATCTGGGCACTACATGGCCTTAAAAAATTCCTCAAGCGCATCGATTTCTGGGCCCTGATCGTGGCTGCTGCCTATTTCACGTTCGCAGGCTTGACGGGCAAGCGATACGAGGAACTAATCCCCATCATCGTTGCACTGCTTGGCTTGCTCGCGGTATCCCAATTCAGAAATCGTGCAGATGTCGTGGACGAGGTCAAAATGTGGAAACGGGAAAGGACTGACCTCTTTTCGTCCAAGTTCCCGCAAAGATATTTGGATGCTCAATCCAACGTCTCACACAGCTACTTCTACACGGGTGCAACGATGCGACGCACGATAACGAACATGCACGAACACCTCATGCGCATCCTGGAACACCGCGGTTCAGTTCACATACTCTTACCAAACCCCAGTAATGAGCGCCTGTTAGAGATAATTGCCGAGACTCATCCCACCAAGGATGCCCAAGGCATCAAGGCCGACATCGAGAATGCGCTGCGGCTCGCCCAAGAGTTGGAACCAGGCAAAGGCGACGTCAAAATCCGCACTATTGACTTCGTGCCACATATCGGAATCAATGCCATGGACGTCGACTTGCCGGACGCGTTGATCATGGTCCAGATGTACGAGTTTAAAGGGAAATCCGAACGTGCGCCGATCTTCCTTCTGGACAGAGATGACAAGGAGTGGTTCAAGCACTTTAAGGAGCAGATCGATCGCCTATGGGATAGCGGCACGGACTACCCGCCTACTATGTCGCTCTAGCCTCCGCAACCTTTGGCCATTGCCCGCGACGCGGCCACGGTGGCTGCTCAGTCATGCCACCATGCAAGCAGACGGGCGGCTGGATGTCTCCCATACCCGAAGGCGTTGCGTGACGGGAGCCGGAAAACGCAACGCCTCGCCAAACTGGAGGCCTGACATCGAAGAGACGGACGGAGATTGAAACGGGCCTCTATCGGCGGACGTCGGCGGCCCGTTCCAGGCGGTCCAGGCTGGCCGCACAGGTTCTTGAGCTCGAGTGCTCCGGCCCGAACGTCTCATGGAAGATTGCCAGTGCCTCGGTGTAGTGGGCCGTGTTTATTTGACCCCTTCAAACTGTGGCAACCGGGTTTCCCGGACCATGTCTTCATCCCGAATTTCCCAGTGAGCAGACAAGCTGCGGGTATCTCGAAAGCCGCTACGAAGAATGCCCTCGCTACTCCGAAAAGACGATCGCGGTAACTGGCTTAGGCCCCGAAGCGCCTCGATACCAGTTCATCGACTCTCGACATGTGCACCGGCAATGCCCACGTACGCCTTGGCCCGCGTTAAAACACTCGGGAAACGCCTGTCGCCTCGTTACGCAACAGGACGACCGCCGTCGATGACGATGAACTCTTCATCAACGAAGACCGCTCCAACGCAGCGGGCCAACGCCCCCGGCCCCCGGAGGGGATAGCCAAACGTGATAAGTTCGCGCAATGGAGAAATACCGGGTTGAGCAGATCTTCACGCCGACGAGCAGAGCACGTGCTAACTATCTCGATCGGGCGGATCTCCACAACAGGATGTATGACGCGCTGACAACGCCTGGCATGCAGGTCGTGATCTACGGTGAGTCCGGTGCCGGCAAGACGACGCTGTTGCGCCGCAAACTGGAGGACTTTGGCAAGGAAGCGATCACCACGCGATGCACCAAGAACTCGACCTACGAGACTCTCTTGTTGGATGCCTTCGATCAGTTAGGGGCCACCGAGGCACAAGAGGTCATCTCAGAGGACGGCCAAAAAGCTAAAGCCTCATTGACTGCTGATCTGAAGGTTATACGGGGCCTGCTCGAAGGCACCATTCACTCAACTTCCACAACCAAAGAAGAAAGAATCTTGCCGCCGCAACTGACCCCCCAAAGGTTGGCAAAAATGTTGGGCGCGCTGCATATGCACTGGGTAGTGGAGGACTTTCATAAAGTCTCGGAAGATGTCAAGGAGTCCATCGCTCAAGTTCTCAAACTTTTCTGCGACGCCTCGGAGGACTCCGGCGATGTGCGGATGGTTCTGGTTGGTGCCGTGGAATCCGCCTATCAGGTTGTGAAGGCTGACAAGGAGATGCGACACCGGATTACCGAAGTCGAAGTCCCAGTCCTTGGGGACGACGAGCTGCACGCACTGATCGAACAAGGGTCGCACCTTCTCAACGCAGACATGTCAAAAGTCGCTGACGAAATCGTTGACTTGTCTAGTGGGTTGGCGAAGGTGTGCCACAGGCTTTCGCTTGAAGCATGCAGAAATGCCGGCATATACGATACCGGAGAGCATACAGAAGTTGTTACCGCCGAACACCTTCGGCAGGCAATCAACTCGTACATCTCTTCCTCATCGGATTCGCTGAGGGAAATTTTTGACAACGCAGTGAGCCGCAAACGGGTCAGAAAATACGACAACGGGGGACTGATTATCCGAGCCTTGGCTGCTGGCCCCAAGGTAGGAATGACACACTCGGAGTTGCTCGCGGAGATACGCAAAACTGAACGGGATTATGTTCAGAGTAACCTCACCGTCTACCTCGGCCGGTTGACCCAAGGCGATGAGCCCATTCTTCGGAAGATCGGTAACAACCACTACCGCTTTACGGAGCCGCTGTACCGCTCTTATGCTCAGTTCCGCTTTCACGGCGAGGTTCAGATCGACCATGACCTAGAGAAACTCTTTGAAGCCTTGGAGATTTCCTGGGCATAAACGGTCAGCGGCGCATGGTTGACAGGTATCCCGATCTCTGGGCCCACGGGGTCGGCTACAAGGTCCGCACGCCGACCGGATCGAAGGGTCACCGGGCAGGCCAGAAGCCACTGGGGGCGACCAACCTGGTCCCCCTGCCCTCTGGCGAACTCGTCAAAGGTTGGGCATGGGGCCACTCTCTTCCTTATAGGTTTCGCGGGATAGGTTCCGCGGGACGGGGAGTCCCTGGCGCAGCAAGCGCCTCTTCCATTCGGTGAGAGTGCTTGCGCGCTTCGATGAGTTGCATGGCCAGCAGGCCGGAACGATGTTGCCGATCGAGTGATCGCCTCCGCGGGACAGTGGAATCACATGCTCGCGGGTCAGGTTGCCCGCGCGTTCGCCACAGAAGGCGCAGCGGAAGCCATACCGTCTGAGGACCCGAAGCCAGTCCCGGAACGTGAAGACAAACGACCTCGCGGCACGGCGGCGGTGTTGTGTCTCCGCCGATGCGTTGCGAACGTATTCGAGGTGGTCCAGCCGGTACTCGGCCATCCGGGCAAGCTCGGCCTCCCGGTTGTCCACATACCACAGCATGGTCGTGCAGTCCTTGCTGCAGCAGCGGGCGTGCGGGGCCCGGCCTTCCATGGAGGCTCCGCAGTACAGGCACTTCGGAAACTCGCGGCGGACATCTTCCCGCCGGGCTTCACGTTCCACCTTCTCGGTGACGGAGTAATTGGCGCGCCTGCGCTCCCCCAGGTGCTCCTTATTCAGCACCCTGTAGTGGTCGTCCCAGCACTTTCGGGAGCAGTACTTTGACCTCCCCTTGGGGAGCGGGTCGCCGCAGTTCAGGCAGGCGGGCGCAAGCTCGGCGCGTACCGCCTGGCGGCGGAGCCGCTTATTGTTTCTTCTTTGGCACTCCCTGGAGCAGTACTTGGAGTGTCTGGGGGGGGGCAGTGGCGCGGAACATCCGAGGCACAGCCCGTTCGGACTCGAACCAGTCATCCACCAAAGGTATACAGCTTTCGTGCGTATTCCTTGGCCGGATTCTTTCCGGACTCGGCGCAGGCGACCAGGGCCATGTAGGCGAGGAAGCCTGCGGCGAAACGATCGATCTTCCGCCGGGAGAACGTCCTGTTAGCTCAGGTTCATGCTCAAATGGAAGTGCTGCCGGTGCCGGGCGTCAGCGGCAGCACTCAGGGAATGGATGTGCCTTGGGCCAGCGCAGGACGCTCCGTTCCGTTGTGGCCGACGCCACCTGAGTCGGCCCCCCCCTGAAGGGCTCAGACCAGGTCAGCCGTTCTCCCGGCCCGGCAGCGGGCCGCCCTTGAAGAATGCCTCATACTCGGCCCGCACCCCTTCGTCGACCTCGCTTGGCCGTACCGAGCATGGTGCGGTCGCGTTTCGGCCCTGAGATCCAGAACTCCTCTCCGTTGTCGATGTCGTAGAAGTTGGCATCAAAGTTCGCGTAGGCAGGCCTGTTACCCGTTCCAGCCTACGACCCCAGAAGTATGCGGGCCTCCAGGATTTAGAAAACCGCAACCAGGTGACCCAGGCTGGGCCCGGAGACGTAGTTTTCTCCCTCGTCAGTCCAAATACCTATCTCGGCGATGAACGTTCCTTCGCCGTGCACCTGGTCGAGGGCTATGACCCGGAAGCCCTGTTCATGGTTTTCAAGGAGAAGATGGCGGTCGAGTGGTAACCGCTTCAGAACCGAACTGGGCGCAGTGAACGAGGACTTTGCTACCCGGTGTGAGGTGGCCAAAGACTTCTGCCCCCACGACTCGGCGGCTAGCACTGATGGACGTCCATCAGTTGCTCCTGCGGCAACCCAGTCATCCTGCGTGGCATCGGGCTTCCGTGACCGCCATGACTCATCAAAAAAGTCCGCCGCATCTGTCTTACTTTATCAATTGTTAATTTGTGGAAAATCTATACGGAGAATTGTTAATTTTCAGCTGTTCTGGACACCGGCGCCGTAATAACGAGGGAGACGAGCGGCACCGTCAGCAGCAACGACGGAAAAGTGAATGCGACTACCGCACTCCCCTCGCCGTAGCCGTTGTCACGGTCGGATGGCGGGATGGCCCTTCACTTTAGACTTTTGCGCCGCCGGATCAGGCCGCGCACCGGCAAGGGGGCTGCGGACGGTCACCTCTCGTGTAGCCACGCCCTGGTAAATGGTCTCGGTGGGGCTCAGATCACTGGCGAAGTCGGGACTGACCACCGAGCGTTCAACTCTGCCGTCCGGTCAGGGGCGTCCCCGGCACTCGGAACGCCAACGTGCCACATCGAGCCCCAGAGGCGGTTGCATCCCGGGATGCTCACAAAGTGGGCCCTGCACGATTCACCGTGCAGGGCCCGCTCTAGTGGCAGCTATTTGGAAGACTTCCAACTAGACCGCCCGTTTCTTCCAAACAGGATGCGATTCTTCCAACTAGGTCTACACCTCACAAGCTGGCCAAGTACCGTGAAACGTGGCCAGCTAAATTGGAAAATGGCCAAGTGCCGTGGAACCTCACAAGGAGGACGACGACAGGAGGAGAAGAAGAGAAGACTAGAAGTCCCAGTCGTCATCCTCAGTGTTGACAGCCTTGCCAATCACATAAGACGAACCCGAACCCGAGAAGAAGTCGTGGTTCTCGTCCGCGTTGGGCGACAGGGCCGAGAGGATCGCCGGGTTCACGTCGGTGACCGAGGCCGGGAACATGGCCTCGTAGCCCAGGTTCATCAGGGCCTTGTTGGCGTTGTAGTGCAGGAACTTCTTGACGTCCTCGGCCAGGCCGACGGAGTCGTAGAGGTCGTGCGTGTACTGGACCTCGTTCTCGTACAGCTCGAAGAGCAGCTCGAAGGTGTAGTCCTTGATTTCCTGCCGGCGCTCCTCGGAGACCTTCTCCAGGCCCTTCTGGAACTTGTAGCCGATGTAGTAGCCGTGCACGGCCTCGTCGCGGATGATCAGGCGGATCAGGTCGGCCGTGTTCGTCAGCTTGGCCCGCGAGGACCAGTACATCGGCAGGTAGAAGCCCGAGTAGAACAGGAAGCTCTCCAGCAGCGTGGAGGCCACCTTGCGCTTGAGGGGATCGTCGCCCTGGTAGTAGTCCATGACGATCTGGGCCTTCTTCTGAAGGTTCTCGTTCTCGGTGGACCAGCGGAACGCCTCGTCGATCTCCTTGGTGGAGGCCAGCGTGGAGAAGATGGAGGAGTAGCTCTTGGCGTGCACGGACTCCATGAACGCGATGTTCGTGTATACAGCCTCTTCATGCGGGGTGAGGGCGTCCGGAATCAGCGAGACGGCGCCGACGGTGCCCTGGATGGTGTCCAGCAGGGTCAGGCCCGTGAACACGCGCATGGTGAGCTGCTGCTCGTCCGGGGTCAGCGTCGCCCACGACTGCACGTCGTTGGACAGCGGCACCTTCTCCGGCAGCCAGAAGTTGTTGACCAGGCGGTTCCAGACATCCACGTCCTTGTCGTCCTGGATGCGGTTCCAGTTGATCGCCTCGACGTGGCTAAGCAGCTTGACCTTTTCGGTCATGTCATCCCCTAAATGTTGGGTTTAGTTCTTAGTTAAAGCGTACGACGGCGGGCGGGCGCCCGCCGTCGTACTGTCACGATTTAGTTGAAGCTACAGCATGCAGCTGACGCAGCCCTCTACCTCGGTCCCTTCCAGCGCGAGCTGGCGGAGACGGATGTAGTAGATGGTCTTGATGCCCTTCTTCCAGGCGTAGATCTGGGCCTTGTTGATATCGCGCGTGGTGGCGGTGTCCTTGAAGAACAGCGTCAGGGACAGGCCCTGGTCCACGTGCTGCGTGGCTGCGGCGTAGGTGTCGATGACCTTCTCGTAGCCGATCTCGTACGCGTCCTGGTAGTACTCCAGGTTGTCGTTCGTCAGGTACGGCGCCGGGTAGTACACGCGGCCCAGCTTGCCTTCCTTGCGGATCTCGATCTTGGACGCCACCGGGTGGATCGAGGAGGTGGAGTTGTTGATGTAGGAGATCGAACCGGTGGGCGGCACAGCCTGCAGGTTCTGGTTGTAGATGCCGTGCTCCATGACGGAGGCCTTCAGCTCGCGCCAGTCATCCTGGGTGGGGATGTGGATGTTCTTGAACAGCTCGGCGACCTTCTCGGTCTGCGGGACCCAGTCCTGCTCGGTGTATTTGTCGAAGAACTCGCCGGAGGCGTACTTGGACTTCTCGAAGCCGCCGAAGGTCTGGCCGGTCTGGATGGCCAGCAGGTTGGAGGCGCGGACCGCGTGGAACACCACCGAGTAGAAGTAGATGTTGGTGAAGTCCAGGCCCTCTTCGGAGCCGTAGTGGACCCGCTCGCGGGCCAGGTAGCCGTGCAGGTTCATCTGGCCGAGGCCGATCGCGTGGCTCTGGTCGTTGCCGCGGGCAATCGAGGGCACCGAGGTGATGTTGGACATGTCCGAGACGGCCGAGAGGGACCGGATGGCCGTCTCGATGGTCAGGCCGAAGTCCGGCGAGTCCATGGTCTTGGCGATGTTCAGCGAACCCAGGTTGCAGGAGATGTCCTTGCCGGTCTGGTCGTAGGACAGGTCATCGTGGTACGTGGTGGGCTGGGAGACCTGGAGGATCTCCGAGCACAGGTTGGACATGATGATCTTTCCGTCGATCGGGTTTTCCCGGTTCACGGTGTCCTCGAACATGATGTACGGGTAGCCGGATTCGAACTGGATCTCGGCGAGGGTCTGGAAGAACTCGCGCGCCTTGATCTTGGTCTTCTTGATCCGGGAATCGTCCACCATCTCGTAGTACTTCTCGGTGACCGAGACGTCGGAGAACGGCATGCCGTAGACCTTTTCGACGTCGTACGGGGAGAACAGGTACATGTCCTCGTCCCGCTTGGCGAGCTCGAAGGTGATGTCCGGGATGACGACGCCGAGCGAGAGGGTCTTGATGCGGATCTTCTCGTCCGCGTTCTCGCGCTTGGTGTCCAGGAAGCGGTAGATGTCCGGGTGGTGCGCGTGCAGGTACACCGCACCGGCACCCTGACGGGCACCGAGCTGGTTGGCGTAGGAGAAGCTGTCCTCGAGGAGCTTCATCACGGGGATGACACCGGAGGACTGGTTCTCGATCTGCTTGATCGGCGCGCCGACCTCGCGGATGTTGGTCAGCGCGAAGGCGACGCCGCCGCCGCGCTTGGAGAGCTGCAGGGCGGAGTTGATGGACCGGCCGATCGACTCCATGTTGTCTTCGATGCGGAGCAGGAAGCAGGAGACCAGCTCGCCGCGCTGGCGCTTGCCGGCGTTCAGGAACGTCGGGGTGGCCGGCTGGAAGCGGCCTTCGATGATCTCGTCCACCATCTGGGTGGCGAGCTTCTCGTCGCCGCGGGCCAGGTGCAGGGCCACCATGCAGACGCGGTCCTCGTAGCGCTCCAGGAAGCGCTTTCCGTCGAACGTCTTCAGCGTGTAGGAGGTGTAGAACTTGAACGCGCCGAGGAAGGTCTCGAAGCGGAACTTCTTCTTGTACGCGCGGTTGTAGAGCTCGCGGATGAAATTCATCGTGTACTGGTCGAGGGTTTCGCGCTCGTAGTACTCGTTCTTGACGAGGTAGTCGAGCTTTTCCTCGAGGTCGTGGAAGAACACGGTGTTGTTGTTCACGTGCTGCAGGAAGTACTGGTGCGCGGCCTCGCGGTCGGCCTCGAACTGGATTTCCCCGTTGGGGCCGTAGAGGTTTAGCATGGCGTTCAGCTCGTGGTAGCCCAGGCCCTTGTAGGCGGCCGGCATCTCGTGCTTCTTCTCAACAGCGGCGGCGGCGGCTGTGCCGGTGCCCGTGTGCAGGCCTGCGCCTTCAGTTACTGCTTTGTCTGCGACAGTCGTGTCCAAAACTCTTCCAATCCTTGTTGTACGCGGTTGACGTCTTCCGGCGTCCCCATGAGTTCGAAGCGATATAGGTGCGGGACCTTGCACTTGGCGGCGATGATGTCCCCTGCCATGCAGTAGTTGTCCCCGAAATTGGTGTTTCCTGCGCCGATCACTCCGCGGATCAGCTTCCGGTTGCCCGGATCGTTCAAAAACCTGATGACCTGCTTTGGAACAGATCCCTCTCCCCCGGTGCCTCCATAGGTCGGGAGCAACAAAACGTAGGGCTCCCGGGCCACCAGCGGAGCGTCCCTCGGGTAAAGGGGGATCCTGGCGGCGTCGACGCCCAGCTTCGCAACGAAGCGTGCGGTGTTTTCGGAGGTGGAGGAAAAGTAGATGAGCCGGCAGTGCGTGGTGGTGGCCGGTGCTGCTGTGCTGACCGCTTCCCCGCCGTCAGCCGTGGCAGCCACCCGATCTTCAGTTGTTACAGCCACGGTGGTCACCTCATCTACCGTGAATTCTTCCCTGGTAGCGGCGTCCTGGGCTTTTCAGGCGACAGGGCGTTTCAGGCTACAGCGACGGCGGCAGCCTGCGCCAGTTCTTCGATCTTGTCCGGGCGGAAACCTGACCAGTGGTCCTGGTCGGTGACGACAACGGGGGCCTGCATGTAGCCCAGGGACTTCAGGCGCTCAAGGGCTTCCGCGTCCTGGGAAATGTCGACGCTCTGGTAGGCGATGCCCTTCTTGTCCAGCGCGCGGTAGGTCGCGTTGCACTGAACGCAGGCCGGCTTCGTGTAAACCGTAACGGTCATGGTCCTGTCCCCTTTGTTGAAGTCTTCTGTGGAGCGCAATCCCGGCTCCGGATGTCCCGCGCTGATGCTCTGCTGGAACTGTATGTCGATACTACATGTAGTGCAAGAGCCTCATGTGGACCCCAAGATGATGTATTACAAGTATGTCATTTAACCCACCTTTAATCCACAGGAGGGGGCCCTCCAAATGTCCGGATTTCCGCCATTTTGGCGGACGAAATCCACACCCTGTGGAGTAGTTAGCCACATTAATCACGCCCGCGTGTCGCACCGCAGACGGCGTGTCGCGCGCCGCCGCGGGGACCCGGATTGGTGGCGCCGGCCACTACATCTGGTGTCCGGGCACACGAAAGAGGCGGGCACCGTGGTGCCCGCCTCAAGCGATTCGTGATTGTTCTAACACCGGGGCTAGGAGGCGGAGTCGAGCACGATCTGCTGCACGTCGAGGTAGCCCGTTTCAAACCCGGCCCGGGAGTAGCAGAGGTAGAACAGCCACATCCGCTGGAAGACCGCGTCGAAGCCCATGGCCCCCACCTCGTCCTCGCGGGCCATGAACCGCTCTTCCCAGAGCCGCAGCGTCTGGGCGTAATGCTCACCCATGGCGAGGCGTTCGCGGACGCGCAGTCCGGTCTGCTTCGCCGTGATGTCCTCGATGGCGCGGACGGACGGAATGACCCCGCCCGGGAAGATGTACTTGTGCACCCAGGTGTAGCTGGTGCGGGTGGCCATGAGCCGGTCGTGGGCGATCGTGATGGCCTGGATGGCCACCTTGCCGCCCGGGGCCAGGACCCGCTCGATGGTCTGGAAGTAGGTGGCCCAGTATTCGAAGCCGACGGCCTCGATCATTTCGACCGAGACGACGGCGTCGTACTCGCCCTCCACGGCGCGGTAGTCCTTGAGCTCGATCGTGACGGCGTCGGCGTAGCCGGCCTCGGCCACGCGCTGGCGGGCCAGTTCCTGCTGCTCGCTGGAGAGCGTCACGGAGTAGACGGTGGCGCCGCGGGCGGCGGCGCGCAGGGCAAGCTCTCCCCAGCCGGTGCCGATTTCCAGGACCCGGGTGCCTTCCTTCACGCCGGCCTTGTCCAGCAGCCGGTCAATCTTGGCCCGCTGCGCTGCGGCCAGCCCGTCCCAGGCCACGTTCCGCAGGGCGTCGCCGCTTTCCGGGAAGAGGGCGCTGGAGTACGTCATGGTGCTGTCCAGGAACGAGGCGAAGAGCTCGTTGGAGAGGTCGTAGTGCCGGGAGATGTTGGAGCGGGTGTTCTTCTCCGTGTTCCGTTCCCTGCGCGGCTGGCGCGGCAGGTACAGGCCGCGCAGCTTCTGCAGCGGCTCGGGAACGAGCGTGCCGACGCGGGAGGCAAACACCTCCATGACGGCGGTGAGGTCATCGGCGTCCCAGTCTCCGGCCATGAAGGACTCGCCCAGGCCGATCAGGCCGCCGTCGCCGAGGCGGGTGGCGAAGGCAACGGGTCGGTTGATGGTCATGACGGGATAGCCGGCGGCAGCCTGGTCAGAGTCGGTGCCGGCGGGTACCTGGTCGGAGGGAGCCGTGCCCAGTGCTGCTTTGCCCAATACTGTGCCGTCCGGGTACCGGACTTCCAGCGGCAGCCTGCGCACGGCCGCCTTGAAGATGGCGTCCGCAGCGCGTCCGGCCACACGGGCCTTGAGGCTCGAGGGCACCGTGGCGATGCTGGGCCAGATGGCGGCATCGATGGTGGCGGGAGGCTGGGGAACGGTGTACGGCACCCTGCTGGTGACGAGCCCGCTGTCGACGGCGCTGCGGGCAACTGCGCTGCCGTTTACTGCGCTGCTGTGAGTGGTGCCCTGTGCCCGTCCCGTACCGGATCCGGTCGCTTCGGTCATTGTCACTGAACTGCCTCCTGTGAAGGGTGGTGTGGTTTTTTGATGATGGGCAGGCGGCGCGCCCACAGTTTGATGCCCTGCCAGCGGATCTGCGCCGCGACACGCAGCGGGGCCGCGGGTACGGCGAGCGCCGCGGACACGATGTTCCGCACGCTTGCTTGGTGCCGGACGCCGTCCATGGTGGCGATGAAGGGCTGCTGTCCCTCCCGTTCCAGGACGATCGATACGGCGAGCCGTTCGCCGGGTTCGGGGAGCTTCATGCGGTACTCGCCGTCGACGTCGTTGAACGGCGAGACGTAGAACGCCTTCGGGACGCTCGCCCTGCCCGTGGCGTCGGTTTCGAGGAGGTAGCAGTGCCGCTCCCCGTACGTGTTGTGGACCTCGGCGACGACGCAGCGCAACTCACCGGAGGCACTATGGCACCAGAACACGCTCAGCGGGTTGAACACGTGCCCGAACACCCGGGCGCTGGCAAGCATGGTGATGCGCCCGCCGTCGGGCTTTATCCCCTGGGTGGCAAGGTAGTTTTCCACGTTGCCGCGCAGGGTGCCGTCCGGATCACCGAGGTGGTCCTCCACCCGGAATCCCGCCAGCGGCCGCAGCAGGCGCGGCAGCTGCGGGAGATGGTCGACGTCGACATACCAGCTGTAGCTGCGGTAGGTAAACGCGTTGCGCAGCGGAGTCCGCCGCACATGGGCGATGGCAGTGCGGTAGATGGCCGCGCCGTGGAGGCCGGCCGGATGGATGGTGGCCGGCGCGCTCATGGCACCTCCACCGCAGTCGGCGGAACTGCGGCCGACTGAACTGTGGCCGGTTGAAAGTCCGGGTCCACGGCCACCGTGCCGATATTAACGGGGAGCTGGTCCCAGTCGCGGCCGAGCCGGGCGGCCGCTTTGAGGCCGGACAGGGCGCCGTCCTCGTGGAATCCCCAGCCGTGGTACGCGCCGGCGAAGGCCAGCCGCCCGTCGCCGAGTCCGAGGATCCGCTGCTGCGCCGCCAGCGACTCCGGGGTGTACTGCGGGTGCTCGTAGACCATCCGGTCCTGGACCGTGGCGTCGTCGATCAGTTCGGATTCGCCGAGGCTGACGATGTACCGGCCGCCGTCGACGGGTTCCAGCCGCTGCAGCCGGGTCATGTCGTAGCTGACCAGGACCTTGTCCGGCCGCGCGTCGCAGGACGGCAGCCGGTAGTTCCAGGAGGCCTGGGCGTTGGGGCTGGCCGGCAGCACGGCCTCGTCACGGTGGAAGAGCGTCTGGTTCACCGAATACGGCATGCCGCCAAGGGCGGCCCTCTCGGCGGCCGAGGCGTCGGTGAGCATGCGCAGGGCCTGCGCCGGGTGGGTGGCGATGACGACGGCGTCAAAGGTCTCGCGCACGGTCCCGGCGCCGAGAGCGGACGTGACGTCAACGCCGTCGGCGTGCCGGTGCACCGCGGTGACCGGACTGGCGAGCCGGATGTCCGGCAGCGTCGCGGCGACCTTGTCGACGTAGCTGCGCGAGCCGCCGGTGACGGTCCGCCATTGCGGGGAGCCCTTGACGCCGAGCAGGCCATGGTGGCCCAGGAAGGTGAACAGGTAGCGGGCCGGGTAGGCAAGCGCGGTGGTGGGGTCGCAGGACCAAACGGCGCTGACCACGGGGGTCATAAAGTGCGAGATGAAATAGCCGCTGAACTTCTCCTGGGCCAGGAACTCCCCCAGGGTGAGCTCGTGTCCGGCGAATGCCGTGCCTGTGCCTGCGGCGGGTTCGGCCAGCAGGGCGCGGGCCCGGCGGTGGAACCGGGTGATTTCCAGCAGCATCCGCAGGTAGCGGCCACGCAGCAGGGTGGACGGCCGGGGAATGATCCCGCGCCCCTTGGCCCGTGCGCCGGCGTATTCCAGCCCGCAGCCGTCGCAGCGGACGGACATGCTCATTTCGGAGTCCTGGGTTTCGACGCCGAGCTCGGCGAACAGGCGCAGGAGCGTGGGATACGTCCGTTCGTTGTGGACGATGAAGCCGGTGTCCACGCCCAGCGTGGGTCCGTTCTGCTGCGGCACATCGTGGGTGTGGGCGTGGCCGCCGAGCCGGGAGTCGGCCTCGAAGAGCGTTACCCGGTCCTGCCCGTTCAGCACGTACGCGGCGGTCAGCCCCGCCACTCCGCTGCCGATGACGGCGACGCGCCGGCCTGCCGGAATCCCTGCTGCTTGCGACACTGATCTGCTCCTGTTGTCTGGCCCGAAGTCTCTTATGGGCAATTCGGTGCCGTCGGGCGGCCGGATGAGTATGAATGTGGGATTTTTCAGTTCTGCTGTCAGACCCTCGCCAGTGACGCCGTCAGCTGCCACTCGAGTTGGGTTCCTCGGATTCTCCTGCATGGGCCCGGCCGCGCAGCGCAGACTTTCCGTGCGGACCTTCCGGCAGACACATCAGCACGCAGCCCGGCACGGCCGCCGGAGGGCCGGATATGCCACAATGAAGCGGGAATTCCGGTCCCGTCTCCGTGGACCCGCAACCAGGCGAAGGGCAACCCTTGATCAACCCCGTCCATCTCCGGACCCTTGTGGAAGTGATCCGGCTTGGATCGTTTGCGGCCGCCGCCACCCGGTTGGGCTACACGGCTTCGGCCGTCTCCCAGCAAATGTCGGCACTGGAACGCGACACCGGCGTCACCTTGTTCCAGCGCGCGGCCCGCAGCATCCAGCCGACCGAAGCCGCCATCGTCATGACCCGGCACGCCGCCAAGGTCCTGACGGACATCGAGACGCTGATGGCCGCCGCCTCCCGGGCGCAGGAAAGTCCCAGCCAGGAGCTGCGGCTGGGCATCTTCCCGAGCCTCGCCACCTATGTGCTGCCGCCGATCCTGCGGAACCCGGCCTGGAAGAAGCTCGGCATCGACCTGCGGGTCTCGGTCGCGGAACCGGCCCAGACCATCCAGGGGCTGCGGACCGGCGGCGAACTCGACGTCGCCCTGGTGTACCAGGTGGGTCAATCCGGCCTCGCCTGGCCGCACACCGTGGACCGGCAGTGGATCGGCGACGACGACTTCCGCGTGGTGCTGCCGGCGGCCTGGGGCATCGGCACGGATTCCAAGGTCGCCGCGCCGCACCTATCGGACATGCCCTGGATCATGCACCACCCCGGCACGTCCGACGCCACGGTGATTGAACGGCTCTTCGCGAGCTGCAACCTGCACCCCCGCGTGGTGGCCTACAGCGATGACTTCCACGCGAGCCTTGAGATGGCGGCCGCCGGGCTCGGCGCCGCCCTGGTCCCCGACCTCGCCCTGCGGCACCGGCCTGCCGGCGTGGTGGTCCTCGATGTGCCGGAGATCCGGCTGGCACGGAATGTTTTCGCCCTGCTGATCAACGAGAAGCGGACGGCCCAGGTCCAGCTGTTCGTGGAGCTGCTGGCCGAGACGATGCACCGGCCCGGGACCACGGGAAGGGACTGAGCCGAAGGGACCGGGCTGAAAAACCGGACGGAAAGGACCAGGCGGAACGGACCGGGCAGCGGTGGGTCGAGGTCGAATGGGCCGGCGTGGAGGCCCGGTTAGGCCGGCGCCGTTCAGCGCTTCCTGGCCCGCTTCCCGACCGGCGCCACGAGTGCGTCGATGATCCGGTGCTTGGTCCGGGTGTACGGCGGGTAGATCAGTTCCAGCGTGTCCGGCCACAGCGGCTTGTCCAGGGTGGGGCGCTCATGCGAGAACGTCCGCACCGAATGTTCCCCGTGATAGGCCCCCATGCCGCTGCCGCCGACCCCTCCGAAGGGAAGCCCGGGGACTGACAGGTGGGCCGCCGGTACATCGAAGCACAGGGCCCCCGACGAGGTCCGCCCGGCGAAGGCGCGGCGCGTCTGCGGATCGTTGCTGAAGACGTAGAGTGCCAGCGGCTTGGCGCGCCCGTTGACCTCCTCGATGGCCGCGTAGAGCCCGTCCACGGGCACCAGTGGCAGCAGGGGTCCGAAGATTTCTTCCGCCATGACGGCGTCGCCGGGCGCCGGGCGCAGCAGGGTCGGCGCAAAGTAGCGGCTGGCGGCGTCGCGCTGTCCGCCGTGCACCACCGTGCTGGCGTCGGCGAGGGCCGCGAGCCGTGCGAAGTGGCGGTCATCGACGATCCGGCCGTACGACGGGCTCGCCGCCGGGTCAGGTCCGAAGAGCGCCGTAACGGCCTTGATCAGCTCGGCCTGCAGCGGCTCCAGGACCTCCTCCCGGGCCAGGACGTAGTCGGGTGCGACGCACGTCTGCCCGGCGTTCATGAACCGGCCCCAGGCGATGCGTTTGGCCGCCGTGGCCAGGTCCGTGGATGCATCGACGTAGGCCGGGGACTTGCCGCCGAGCTCCAGCGTCACCGGGGTCAGGTGCTCGGCCGCCGCGCGCATGACCACCTTGGCCGCGGCTTCTCCCCCGGTGAAGAAGATGTGGTCGAAGCGTTCGGACAGGAGGGCGGTGGTCTCCGGGATGCCGCCCTCAACCACTTCGGCGGCGCCGGCCAGGTATTCGGGAATCCAGCGGGCCAGTACGGCCGAGGTGGCCGGGGCATGTTCGCTCGGCTTGAGGACCACGGTGTTTCCCGCGGCCAGGGCGCCGGCGAGCGGGGCGAGCAGCAGTTGCAGCGGGTAGTTCCACGGCCCGATCACCAGCACCACGCCCAGCGGGGTGAGTTCGGTCCAGGCGCGGGCCGGCCGCACTGCCAGCGGCACCGGCACGCGGCGGGGCCGGAGCCAGCCTTCGAGGTGCCGCTCCAGGTGCGCCGCCTCGGCGTCCACGAACCCGATCTCCGCGAGCTGCGCCTCGGTGTGGTGCTTGCCCAGGTCGCGGGAGAGGGCTTCGGCGAAGTCCGCGTGCCGCTCCGCGAGCATGCGCCGCAGCCGGCGCAGCTGATCCAGCCGCCAGGTGAGCGGGCGGGTGGTCCCGGCGTCGAACGCGGCCCGGGCACGGCCGACGGGTGAGATTACATGCTGCATCCGATCAATGTACAGTCATGCGGCCGTCCGCCGGTCCGGTACCGGTGACTCCGGTACGGAAAACCCTGCCAACGCTGGAATGGTCCGGTTTTCAGGACTATGTTGAAGATATGAACAAGGTAGCGAGCAAGCACTTCGGCGAGGTCGAGCTCAACCACGGACGGGAGCATAATCTCACCGCCACGCATGAGCTGGCGGGCCAGACCGTGGAGCTTGACCTGAATGTCAACGCGCATGACCATTTCGATGAAGCGGCCATGCATAAAGTTGACTACCGCCTGCGCTTCCTGCCCGAACTCGTGGACCAGGTCCGCGAAATGATCGCCGAGGAACTGGACCAGGAAGGCACCAGTCCGCAGGAGTACCGCCACTTCCATTGCAACGCGATCAAGGACGAACACCTAAAGAAGGTCTTCGGCGTCGAGGACAAGAGCCAGCTGACCGACGAGGTCTTCCTCAAGGCGCTCAAGCTCGGCCACGTGGGCATCTACCCCGGCCAGCCGGAACGCTACTTCGTCCTCGATTTCACGCTGGGCCAGCACTTCACCGACGAGGTCCTCGTCGCTTCCGCGGATGAGGACGGCGTCGTCGACGACGAAATCCTCTGGGAGTCCTGACCCGGGCATCCTGAGTCGCTGGCAGTCCTGCATCGACTGCTCCGTAGATGCCCTTCCGGGCGCTCAAAACGGCGGCTGCCCAGCAATCGATGATCAAGTACGTACGACGCCGGCCGGTCACCTTGGAGGGTGACCGGCCGGCGTCGTTTGTGCGTGGAGCGGGCTCCTTGACGGCTGCTTGCCTGGTGGCCTGTTACTTGGCGGCTGAGAGCAGTTCGGCGCGGACGGTCCTGGTGGCCGTGACGAGGTTGCGCAGCGACTCTTCAGTCTCGGCGTAGCCGCGGGTCTTCAGGCCGCAGTCCGGGTTGACCCAGAGCTGGCGGGAAGGGACGTGCTTGACGGCGGTGCTGAGCAGTTCGGTGACTTCCTGTTCGCCCGGGACCCGGGGCGAGTGGATGTCGTAGACGCCCGGGCCAACGCCGCGGCCGAAGCCGTGGGACTCGAGGTCGTGGACGACCTCCATGCGGGAGCGGGCGGCCTCGATCGAGGTGACGTCGGCGTCGAGGCCGTCGATCGCGTCGATGATGGCGCCGAACTCGGAGTAGCACAGGTGCGTGTGGACCTGGGTGGCGTCCGCGGCACCTGCGGTGGAGAGCCGGAAGGACTTCACGGACCAGTCCAGGTACGCGGCCTGGTCGGCCTTGCGCAGCGGCAGGAGCTCGCGCAGGGCGGGCTCGTCCACCTGGATGACCTTGATGCCGGCCGCTTCGAGGTCGGCGATCTCGTCGCGGAGGGCCAGCGCCACCTGGTTGGCGGTCTCGCCGAGCGGCTGGTCATCGCGGACGAAGGACCAGGCCAGGATGGTGACCGGGCCGGTGAGCATGCCCTTCATCGGCTTGCTGGTCAGGGACTGCGCGTACTCGGCCCACTTCACCGTGATCGGGGCGCTGCGGGTGACGTCGCCCCACAGGATGGACGGTCGGGTGCAGCGCGAGCCGTAGGACTGGACCCAGCCGTGGACGGTGACGTCGAAGCCTTCGAGGTTCTCGGCGAAGTACTGGACCATGTCGTTGCGTTCGGGCTCGCCGTGGACCAGGACGTCGAAGCCGAGCTCTTCCTGCAGCTGAACGACGCGCTTGATCTCGTCCTTCATGAGCTGCTCGTACTGCTCCGTGGTGAGGTCGCCGCGGTTGGCGCGGGCCCGGGCGGTGCGGATTTCGCCGGTCTGCGGGAAGGAGCCGATGGTGGTGGTGGGCAGCGGCGGCAGGTGCAGCGCCTTGTCCTGGGCTGCCTCGCGGACAGAGTAGGCGGAGCGGTTGAAGTCGGCGCCGGTCAGGGCGGCGGTGCGGGCCCGGACGTCGCCGCGGCGGACGCCTTCGGCCTCGGCGCGGGAGGCGATGACGCGGGTGGCCTCGTCGATGGCGGGCTGGACGGCTGCCGCGTCGGTCAGCAGACCGGCGAGGGTGACGACTTCAACGGCCTTCTGGTCGGCAAAAGCCAGCCAGCTTCGCAGCTGCTCGGAGAGCTGGACTTCCTCGTCGACGTCGTGCGGGACGTGCTGCGTGGAGGTGGAGGTGCTGATGGCCAGCTTGGCCACCGAGTTCTTCAGTTCGGCGATCTTCTTCGCGGAGGCGGCGAGGTCGTTGCGCCAGATGTTGTGGCCGTCCACGACGCCGGCAACGAGGGTCTTGTTGCCCAGCGCGGCCAGGGCAGCGGCGGACGGGACCTCGCCCTTGAAGACGTCCAGGTGCAGGGCGTCGATGCCGGTGGCGGCGAGGGTGCCGAGCTGGCCGTTGAGCGCGCCGTACGGGGTGGAGACGAAAAGCTGCGGGCGCTGGGCCGCGGCGGCCAGGGCCTCGTAGGAGCGGGCGACGGCGGCCTGGATTTCCACGGCCGGGGTGTCCTGGTCCACCACGAGGGCGGGCTCGTCGAGCTGGACCCAGCTGGCGCCGGCGGCGGCGAGCTTCTGAAGCAGCGCCGTGTAGACCGGGAGGACGTCCTCCAGGCGGGACAGCGGGCTGAAGCCGGCCGGGGCGTCGTCGGAGGCCTTGCTCAGCAGCAGGAACGTGACCGGGCCGACGATGTACGGGCGGGTCTCGACGCCGTTGGCGAGAGCGTATTCGAATTCCTCGACGATCCGGTTCGAGGTCAGCGCGAAGTTGGCTTCCGGCCCGATTTCCGGCACGAGGTAGTGGTAGTTGGTGTCGAACCACTTGGTCATTTCCAGTGGCTGCTGGTCCTTGTTGCCGCGGGCCAGGGTGAAGTAACCGTCGATGTCGAGCTGGCCCTGCGCGTTGAGGAGGTTCCCGAAGCGGGCCGGCACAGCGCCGAGGTGGGCGGCGGCGTCGAGCACCTGGTCGTAGTAGGAGAAGGTGCCGGGCACCGCGGCGGCTTCGGTCAGGCCCAGGCCCTGGAGCCGCTTGGCTGTGCCGAGCTGGATTTCCTTGGCGGCGGCGTCCAGGGCTGCGGCGTCGATCTTGCCGGCCCAGTAGGCCTCGACGGCCTTCTTGAGTTCGCGGCGGCGGCCGATGCGCGGGTAGCCCAGGATCGAGGCAGCCGGGAACGGAGTGGGGTTGGGGGTGTTCAGTGCAGTCATGGGAAGTCCTAAGTGTTGGTGGTGTGGTGCGGAGGGAAGTTGTGTTGTCTTGGCGCGGTCAGCTGGCGAGCTGGCGGCGGCTGGCCGTGTGCCGGTTGCCGCTGTTCTTGTTGCCGCTGTGCCGGTTTCCGCGGTGCGGGCGGGGCAGCGCGAGTTTGTCCAGCACGTCCAGGGCCGCGGCGTGCTCATTGAACGTGTAGAGGTGGATGCCGGGGGCTCCGGCGTCCAGGGCTGCGTTGGCGAGATCAACGGTGGCGCTGACCCCGATCCGGGTCCGTTCGGCGTCGGTGTCGGCAGCCGCGAGGCGTTCGATGAGTTCCGGGGCCGGTTCGACGCCGGTCAGTTCCCCGAGCCGGGCGAGCCGCCGGAGGCTGGTGAGCGGCATGACCCCGGGAATGATCGGGATGGTCACCCCGGCCCGGCGTGCCCGGGCCAGGAGGTCGGCGTACTGCTCGGTGTGGAAGAAGACCTGGGTGATGGCGAAGTCGGCGCCGGAGCGCTGCTTGGCCAGCAGGACCTCGACGTCGTGCGCCTCGCTCGGGGATTCCGGGTGCCGGGTCGGGTAGGCGGCGACGCCGACCGCGACCCTGCCGGCGCACAACAGCGCCGAACGGCGCTGCTCCACGCGGCGGATGAGTTCGATCAGGTCCTGGGCGTACCGGAGCGATCCCGGCGGCGGGGTTTCTCCATCCTTGGGCCGGTCGCCGCGGAGGGCGAGGATGCCCCGGACGCCGACGTCGAGCAGTTCGCCGATAATCTCCGCCAGTTCCTGCGGTGAATTCCCCACACAGGTCAGGTGGGCCAGGGGCCGGAGCGTCGTTTCCTGCACGAGCCGGTTGACGAGATCGACGGCGGTGCTGCGGTTGGAGCCGTTGGAGCCGTAGGTCACGGACACGTAGTCCGGGTCCGTGGCTTCCAGTTCGCCGATGGTGGTCCAAAGGGATTCCGCGGCTGCGGGCGACCGCGGCGGGAACAGCTCGTAGGACAGCGCAACAGGGGCCGCGCCGGCAAGATTGGGATAGGTATCGATAAGGCTTGGTGGTGACATTTGCGTCCTTGGCTTTGAACACTGCCGCCGGGAGATCCGGAAGCCCCGAAGGACCGGAACCAGAAACGGAAACTCCGTCGTCAGTGAATTGAGTTTGGGGAACACGGAGGGAACTTCAGCAGGGCGCAGCCGCGACTGTTACGCCTGATACGAAGTTGTCCGTGAGCAAATGTCAGGCCCACATGGGGGCACCCACACCCTCCTGGGCCGCCCGGGGGCAGCTTTCAGCGGAGGATCGCTGACACGTTACTGAGGTAACTTGTATAGAACTCTAAGGCCGGGCCGTGGGGCCCTTCAAGTCGGTCCCCGAATTAAGACGCACCTTTACGGCCGTTTGCGGCGCCGGGCAGAACAATGTTCGCCCAAGACGGCATTTTCGCCCCGCGCGGCTGCTCTCCCCAACGCACCCCGGCAGGACTATCCTGTTGCCATGATCCAGCTTCCAGCCAGCTACCAGCAGTACCTCGCCGGCAAGAGCGAGAGCTTCATCAACACCGTCCGGCCCGTGCTCATGCAGTCGGCCGCAGAGAGGTTGCACGGGGTCCGGATTCTCGTGCTTCCGCATGGCCACCAGGCGCATCTGGATGACACCATCCCGTATGGGACGGTGGTTGAGGACATCGACTGACGCCCGGTTAGCCCCTGTCTAGTCGCCCAGGAGCAGGCGCTGGGAACGCGGAGCCAGCGTGTGTTCGAGCACCAGGCAGGCCGCACCGACGGCGCCGACGTCCTCGCCTACCCCCGTGCCCACGACTTCGATCCCATGGATCCTCCGGGTGGCACTGTTCGCCTCAACCAGTCCGGGGACCAGCTCGAGGTAAGCCGCTGAGAGGCAGGTCCAGAACGGGCCGCCGAACACTACCCGGTCCACGTCCAGGGCGTTGGTGACGACCGACACCGCACGGGCCACGAGCACTGCGGACCCACGAATGATTTCCTTGGCTGCGTCGTTGCCGGCTTCGGCGATCGCGCACAACTCGGCGAAACGTTCCTGAACTGCCGGCGCACTCCTGTCCTGGAGTGAACCATTCAATATCCCGGCCGCCTCAGCCTGCGCCACGAGGACCTGCGGAATGGCGGAGGACTTCACGCAGCCGTGTTGCCCGCAGTCGCAGAGGGCACCGCCCGGGTCGACGATGATGTGCCCGATTTCTCCGGCGTTGCCCGAGGTCCCGCGGACGACTTCGTCGTTGAGCACGATCCCGCAGCCGATCCCGGTCCCCATGTACATGAAGACGAAGCTGCCCTCGCCGCTGGGGCCCCCGGCCCAGGTTTCGGCCACGGCTGCGCTGGTGACGTCCTTGTCCATGAGTGTCGACAGGCCCGTGGCTTCCGCGAGGCCATCCCGCAGCCCCACGTGGTCCCAGCCCGGCAGCAGCGGCGGGTCCACGACGGCGCCCTCGTTGAGGTCGATGGGCCCCGGCGACGCAACCCCGAGCCCGGCGATCCGGTCCGGGTCCACCCCGGAGTCCAGGATGAGCCTCTTGATTTCGCCCGCGATGGTGTCAATGACAGCCCTGGGGTCGGTGCCGGGCGGGGTGGTGATCCGTGAGTGCCGGACGACGGCGCCGAGCAGGTCCAGCACGACGAACGTGAGGACGGCCGGGTCCAGGTGCACGCCCACGGCGTACATCCCGGCGGGATTCAGCCGGAGCATGGTCCTGGGCTTGCCCGGTCCGGTGCCTTCCTTGCCCGCTTCGACGATCAGGTGCTGGTCGAGCAGCCGCCGGGAAATGTTGGAGATGGTCTGCGGCGAGAGTCCGACAATCTGGGCCAGTTCCACCCGGCTCAGCCCGCCGGGCGTGCGGCGGATGGCGTCGAGGATGACTGTGAGGTTGAAGTCGCCCATCTTCGGTAGGTTGGTCCCTCGCCTCGGCGAGGGTTGCCGGAACTCGGTCACTGATACCTCTAAACGTTTTGGCCACGCACAGCAGTTGTCAGAATCGTACGTTACGTGCAGGCGTGCGCCCACACTTGCGCTTTACCGACACAAAGTTTCTTGCGTCAAGGCCGCCGGGTGCTGGCCGTGACCGTGAATTTTGGATTCCTGCCGGCCTCGCGGGTGGGACCGATCAGCCGTTCCAGGGCCGGCCGGTAGTGCAGGTGGCTGTTGAACACGGTCCAGAGCTCCCCGCCCGGGGCAAGCACCCTGCCGGCCGCTTCGATCAGCTTGATCCCCGCGCCGGAGTGGACCGCCGCTTCCAGGTGGAAGGGCGGGTTGAGCAGCACCAGGTCCGCGCTGGCGTCCGGGAGGGAGCTCATGGCGTCGTCCTGAAGCACGTCGATCCGACCGTCCAGGCCGTTTGCCCGGGAGGTGGCCAGGGCTGAGTCGACAGCTGCGGCGGACCGGTCGGTCGCGGTGACGCGGGCGCCGGGGTTGGCGCGGGCGTACATCGCGGCGAGGATTCCGGTGCCGCAGCCAAGGTCGACGGCATGGGTGGCGTGCGGCATCCGGGACAGGAAGTCCAGCAGGAACCTGGTCCCGATATCCAGCCCGGTGCCGGCAAAGACGGCGCCCCGGGCGCAGACCGTGAGGCCCAGTTCGTCGTTGACCTCAGTGACCGGGAAGGGCAGCGCGGCCGGGACCGGCCTGGGGCTCCGGGCCAGCAGGAGCCGTGATTTCTGCCGCGCCAGCTGGGGCTGGACATCCTCAAAGTAGCGCGCCAGGACGGCGTTCATGCCCAGGCTCATGTGTTTGACGCGTCCGCCCGCGACCAGCACCACCTCGGGCGCCGCGTAGCGGGCCACGGCGTCGGCGATTTCCTCAAGTTCCGCCAGGGACCGCGGCAACTGCAGCAAGACCAGGGAGGCTCCCTCCAGCAGTTCGGCGCCCAGCGGGAGGTGCTCGAAGCCGCCGTCGATGCCCAGGGCCCCGGCGTTCGCCCGCAGTGCCCGTTCACCGGTGATGAGGTCCTGCTGGACGCGCACAGCGTCCGCCCCGAGGGTCAGTGCGCCGAGGGTCAGGGCACCGTACCGGTCCCCCACCACGGCGAGCCGGCCGCCGGGCTGCAGCAGGCCGGCCGCGGGCATCTCAAGGGCAGAGTCCAGCAGGAGCCTGTCCGTGGCGTCCCAGGCCTGCAGGTTGTCGGCCTCGACGTCGGGGAATCTTCTCAGCCGGGCAAAGAGGGATTCGAAGCTGTTGTCCGCCACGCGCGTTGTGCCGCCGTTTCTTCTCGGGCTTGGGTATGGGTGCTGGCAGTGGGAGCCGGGTGTGAGGCCTCCCCCGGCGCTGCTCTGCAGGTCTTACGTTTTACGTTATACCGGACCGGGCCAGCAGGGGGACGATTCCGGCGACGGCGGCCCGGCCGGCCCGGTTGGCGCCGATGGTGGACGAGGAAGGCCCGTAGCCGACGAGGTGCACCCGCGGCTCGCCCGCGACCTGGGTGCCGTTCATCGCGATGCCGCCGCCGGGTCCGCGCAGGTGCAGCGGGGCGAGGTGTTCGAGTTCGGCACGGAATCCCGTGGCCCACAGGATGACCCCGGCGGCCAGGAAGCTGCCGTCAGCCATCCGGACCCCGTCGGGTTCGATCGCGGTGAACATGGGGTGCCGGTCCAGGGCGCCGCGCGCGGCGGCGGCGCGCAGGGCCGGGGTCCAGATCAGGCCCGTCACCGAGACGACGCTCTGCGGCGGCAGGCCCTGGCGCACCCGCTCCTCGACCAGGGCGACGGCGTCGCGGCCGGCCTGCCGGTCGAACGCGGCCTCGCGCCAAACCGGTACCCGGCGCGTGAACCATGTGGTGGTGGTGACCTTGGAGATCTCATCGAGCAGCCCGACGGCCGAGATCCCGCCGCCGACCACGATGACGTGCTGCCCGCGGAATTCGTCGGCGGATACGTAGTCGGCGACGTGCAGCTGCCGGCCGCGGAAGCTGGCCTTGCCCGGATAGATGGGCCAGAACGGCCGGGTCCAGGTGCCGGTTGCGTTGATGAGGGCGCGGGCAGAGAACCGGCCGCGGGAGGTTGCGATGCTCAGCCGCCCGGCGGGGTCATCGTCCTCGCGGCTCACCGACTGCACTTTGACCGGCCGCTCAATCGCGAGGCCGAGGTCGTGCTCGTACCCGCCAAAATAGCGGGTGAGGAAACTGGAGCTGGCCTCGGCGGGGTCCACATCGGGCTGCGGGATTCCCGGGAGGTCGCTGATGCCGTTCACCGTGGCCATGAGCAGGCTCTTCCAGCGGTGCCGCCAGGCTCCGCCGGGGCCGTCCTCGGCGTCGAGAACGATGTACGTCCCGGCCGGGGCCGGGCCGGCCATGTCAGGGCCGGCCGGGTCAGCGCCGGCCGGGACGAAGCCGCGGCGCTGAAGGTGGTAGGCCGCCGACAGGCCCGCCTGGCCGGCGCCGACCACGACGACGTCGGCCGCCCGCACCGTCTCTGCGGTCACGGTCGTGTCCCCGGTCAGATCTTCTTGACGACGCTGGACTTGAGCTGCATGGGGCCCACGCCGTCCACCTTGCAGTCGATGTCGTGGTCGCCAACACCGTTCACCAGGCGGATGCCGCGGACTTTCGTACCGACCTTGATGACCGTGGAGCTGCCCTTGATTTTCAGGTCCTTGACCACGGTGACGGTGTCGCCGTCGGCGAGGACGTTGCCCACCGCGTCCTTGATGACCGCGGCCGGGGGGGTGTCGGCCTTTGTGTCAGTCTCCGCGGATGCGGACCATTCGTGCGCGCACTCCGGGCAGACCAGGAGCGCCCCCATTTCGTAGGTGTATTCGCTGGAGCATTCGGGGCACGGGGGCAGGGAGTCGTTCACCCGACCAAGTTTAGTCGCCGCCTGTGCCCATCCCTGTGCCCGCCCGAATTCTCGCCTCTTTTTCTCGCCGCTTCTTCGCGCCGTGGGCGGGGCGCCCTAGAACGGGTTCAGCAGGCGGTCCACGAACTGCCGAGTGCGTTCCTCCCGCGGGTCCCGCAGAACGGTGTCGGGGTGGCCGCGTTCGACCACCACGCCGCCGTCCATGAAGATGACCTCGTCGGCCACCTGACGGGCGAACGCGAGCTCGTGGGTGACCACCACCATGGTCCAGCCTTCGTCAGCGAGTTCCTTGATGACGGTCAGGACCTCGCCCACGAGCTCGGGGTCCAGCGCAGAGGTGGGCTCGTCGAAGAGCAGCAGTTGCGGGCGCAGGGCGAGGGCACRCACAATGCCGACGCGCTGCTGCTGGCCGCCGGAGAGCTCGAACGGGTAGCTGTTCTCCTTGCCGGTCAGGCCGACGCGGGCCAACAGGTCCCGGGCCTCCTGGATCGCGTCCGCCTTGGGCCGCTTCTGCACCTGGACCGGGCCCTCGATCACGTTCTCCAGGACGGTCTTGTGCGGGAAGAGGTTGTAGTGCTGGAACACCATGGCGCTGCGGTCCCGCAAGGCCAGCACCTGCTTCTTCGCCACCGGTGTGGCGAAGTCCACGGTCAGTTGCCCCGCGAATTCGGCGACGCCGGCGTCGGGCACTTCGAGGCCGTTCAGGCAGCGCAGGACTGTCGTTTTTCCTGATCCGGACGGCCCGATCAACGTGACCACTTCGCCGCGGCGGACTTCAAGGTCGATGGATTTGAGCACAACATGGTGGCCGAACGACTTGCGCAGGCCCGTGACGGTCAGGAGCGGCTCGTCCGGGACAGGAACGCCAGAGGGTTGCGGTTCAGTGGGCGACATAGCGGTCCAATCTCTTCTCCAGGACGGACTGTCCGCTGGCGAGAACGAGGCAGATGACCCAGTAGATCACGGCCGCCTCCAGATACAGCAGCATGAACTCCTGGCTGAAGGCCGCCACCTGCTGCGCCACGCGGAACAGTTCGGTGACGAGGATCAGCGACGCCAGCGACGTGTCCTTGACCAGGCTGATGAAGGTGTTCGACAGCGGCGGAACCGAGACCCGGGCGGCCTGCGGCAGGATGATCCGCACGAGCGTCTGCCGGCGCGACATTCCGATGGTGTGGCCGGCCTCCCACTGGCCCTTCGGAACCGACAGGATGGCCGCCCGGATGACCTCCGCGGCATAGCCGCCGACGTTCAGGGAGAACGCAATGATGGCGCTGGGCCAGGGGCTGATGGTGATTCCGACGGAAGGGAGCCCGTAGAAAATGACGAACAGCTGGACCAAAAGCGGGGTTCCGCGGATGACGGAGATGTAGGTCCGCGCCACCGCCGAAACCAGGCGGTTGCGGCTCAGCCGCATGAGGGCCACCACCAGAGCCAGCAGCAGGCCCAGGCTGAACGAGGCCAGTGCCAAGGGAATGGTGCCGAAGATCGCACCCGTCAGGAGCGGGCCCAGCGATGACCACACGAGTTCCCAGTTGATGCTCATGCCCGGACGCGGCGTTTCTCTGCGGCTTGCACAGGGCTACTTCGAGACGTCGGCGTCGAAGTACTTCTGGGAGATCTTCGTCAGGGTGCCGTCGGCCGCCAGCTCGCCGAGGGCCTTGTTGATGGCATCGGTCAGGCTGGTGGATCCCTTGCGCAGGGTGAACGCGCTCAGCGATTTGTCGGTGGTCTCGGCGGCAATCTTGATGTCGGCGTCGTGGTCGGTCTTCTGGGAGTCCAGGTAGGTCAGCTTGTCGTTGATGGTGGCATCGACGCGGCCCTGCTTGAGCAGCGTGATTGCCTGCGCCCAGCCCTCGACGGCCTCGACGTTCGCGCCGCTCTGCTGCGCCAGCTTGTACCAGTTGCTCGTCAGGGACTGCGCCGTGGTCTTGCCCTTGAGGTCGTCAAAGGAGTGGATGCTGTCGTTGTCCGACTTCGTGACGATCACGCCGGTGCTCACCGTGTACGGGGTAGAGAAGTCGTACTTCGCCTTGCGCTCGTCGGTGATGGAAACCTGGTTGGCGACGACGTCGAACCGTTTGGCATCGAGGCCGGCGAAGATGGCGTCGAACTGCGTCTCCTGGTAGGAGGGCTTGACGCCCAGCTTCGCGGCGACGGCGTTCATGATCTCCACGTCGTAGCCCGTCAGCTCACCGCTGCCGTTGGCGTGGAACGTGAACGGCTTGTAAGTGCCTTCCGTGCCGACCTTGAGCACGCCTGCGCTCTTGACGTCGCTGAGGGAGGTGTCCGCACCGGCTGCCGGCGCTGAGCTGGCCGGGGTGGTGGACGCCGACCCGCAGCCTGCCAGGGCGAGTCCTGCAGCGGCGATGAGGCCAATAACGGAAAGTCGTGTGCGCTTCATGATGTTCCTTAGTCGTGGAGCCGGAAATGGCCTTCCAGCTAAGCCGCAGGGCGGCTGTCTCCTAGCGACGATAGCAAGGTCCAGCTCAGGGTGGAGAGCCTAAATGACAGTTTATGACGTCCGGTCATGAGACGGTCTTGACGGATGCGACTTTCGAAGTCCTGCACAGCTGCGGAGGGTACGAAAAAGGGAACCACCGCCTGGCGGTGATTCCCTTTCTGGTGGAGCTGAGGGGACTCGAACCCCTGACCCCCTGCATGCCATGCAGGTGCGCTACCAGCTGCGCCACAGCCCCTCATTTGCCTGGAAGTTTCATCCTCCCTGAAGCAACCTGAATAGCCTAAACCACAAATCGCGTTCGCGCTAATCGGCGCGCTGACTCATGGAACAGGGGTGCGGAACGGGGCACAAAATCCAACATGGAACCGGGCACAAAAAAATCCGCCGGAATCTTTCGATTCCGGCGGATTGTCCGGTGGAGCTGAGGGGACTCGAACCCCTGACCCCCTGCATGCCATGCAGGTGCGCTACCAGCTGCGCCACAGCCCCGAATTTTCGCTGCTCCGAGCATGTCTGCCGACGTGCGATGTTCCGGTTTTTTGTCCGGATTTCTCCGAAGCAACTCAAATATCTTAGACCAGCCCTCCGGAAAATTCCAAATCGGGCATATTCGGCCCGGTTTGGCGTCCGGAGGTGGCCTGAACGCGGGCGCTACTCCGTGTCGGTGCCGGCGGTGGCCTTGGCGGAGGCGTCGTCGCCGAGCTGCAGATCGACGACGGGGCAGTCCTTCCACAGGCGCTCGAGGGCGTAGAACACGCGGTCTTCCTCGTGCTGGACGTGGATGACGACGTTGGAGTAGTCCAGCAGCACCCAGCGGCCGCCGGAGCGGCCCTCGCGGCGGACGGGCTTCTGGTCAAACTTGGAGAGCTCGTCCTCGATGCCGTCCACGATCGCGTTGACCTGGCGTTCGCTCGGGGCCGAGGCAATCAGGAAGACGTCGGCCAGGGCCAGCCGTTCGCTGACGTCCAGGGCCACGATGTCCTCGGCAAGCTTCTCCGAGGCAGCGCGGGCTGCGTGGCGGGCGGTAGTGATGGATGAATCGGTTGCAGTCACGGGACTCCTTGTAGTGATGAAAAATTATGGTGATGAAAATGTGGCGCCAGTGGCGGCCTGAGACCTAGTGGGCCAGCCCGGTGACGATCAGCGTGATGCCGGCGATGAGGGCAACGATCCCCACCGCCAGGACGCCGAGCTGGAGCATGCGCAGGCGGCGCGCCCGGCCGAGTCCGGCGGTAGCGGCATCCAGGGGTTCGAGCCCGTAGGCGGCATTCGCGGCCACGGGTTCCCCGCCCACGAGTCTTTCCTCGGCCTCCCCCGCCGCGTTTGCAGCGTTTGCCGCGTTTGCAGGCCTAGCCCTTCCGGCTTTTGCGGCTGCCTCCGCGCGGGCCAGGACGCCGGCCCTGCCAGCGGCAGAACCCGTCGCGGGACCTGCGGCCTTCTGGCGGGAGATGCCCGGCCGCCGCAGGCCGGGTTTCCGTGGCGCGTCCACGCGCGGACCCGGGTTGGTGACAACCGGAACGTACGACGTGGCAGGGCGCTTCATGACGGGCCGCTCCACGCCGGGAACCTTCTCGAATTCCAAGGGTGTGACCATGGCCAGGTTGTTGGCCGTGGTCGGATCGTTGCGGGGCGCCGCCGGCTGACTGTTTTGTTCGGCAAGCTTCTGCTTGGCGGCGGCGCGGCGGTTCAGGATCGCGGCACGCTCGGCGAGGGCGATCTGCTCGGCCAGGACGGCCGGATCAACGGCATCCGGATCCGTGGCCGCAATGTGTTCCATCTTGGCCACTTGGTTCTTGGCCTGCTCCGCGAGGAGTTCGCGGGCGGCCAGCGCCTGCTCCACGGTCATGCCCTCGGGCGTCGCCCCGCCCGGTCCGGCGCCGTCGGCCGCGGGAGCCTTGGGCGCCGGGGCGGCCGCCCCAGCCGGAGCAGCGTCCTTCGCGGCGGCGCCCTTCGGGGCGGCGTCCTTGGAGGCGGCATCCTTCGGGGCCGGGGGAACCACCGGGGTGGCCCGGGTCCGCGGCGACACCGGGACAATGGTGTTGGCCTGGGTGGCCGGGGCCGTTTCGGTCGCCAGCTCCAAAAGCCTCAACTGGCGTCGCGTGGGCGGCCCTCCGCCGGCCAGCTGGCCTTCCTTCTCTGCGAGTTCCTTGATGGTGCGCAGCGCGGCGCGGTCCCGTGCCCGGACCTGGGAAGACCGCTCAGTGCCAGCGGGCACAGAATCAGCACGCACAGAGTCCACCGGGGCGTCGGCAACGCGACGGCTCCGGCCGGTGATTTCGGCCTCCGTCGGCTCGCCCGGGCCCGGAGTGTCCAGACGTTCATCTCTGGCCTGCCGCAATTCGCGGCGGCTGCGGATGGGAGGCTGTTCCTGACTCATGGCAAACTCATTCAGTGCTGGCTGGTTGGGTTATCTCAAAGGCTGGATCGTGCTGTGCTGGGGCAGTCCCTGCCGCGCCGTTTCCGGCGTTGGCGGTCCCGGCGTGTCCGGCTTCGAGGCGATCGGCGTCGGGGCTGGCGTGGTACAGGCCATACTTGGCGATGTACTGGACCACCCCGTCCGGCACGAGGTACCAGACCGGGTTGCCTTCGGCCACCCTCGTGCGGCAATCCGTGGAGGAAATGGCCATGGCCGGGACCTCCAGGAGGCTGACGTCTTTGCGGCCCATGCCGTCCAGGACGTGGCCCGGCCGGGTTACACCCACGAAGTGCGCGAGGGACCAGAGTTCGTCGATGTCTTTCCAGGACAAAATCTGGGCCAGGGCGTCCGCGCCGGTGATGAAGAACAGATCGGCGTCCGGACGCAGGGTCCGCAGGTCACGCAGGGTGTCGATCGTGTAGGTCGGTCCCGGACGGTCCACGTCCACCCGGCTCACGGTGAAGCGCGGGTTCGAGGCCGTGGCGATGACTGTCATGAGATACCGGTGCTCGGCTTCGCTGACCTTCTTGGCCATCTTCTGCCAGGGCTGGCCGGTGGGCACAAAAACGACTTCGTCGAGGTCGAACTTGGCCGCGACCTCACTGGCCGCGACAAGGTGTCCGTGGTGGATGGGGTCGAACGTGCCGCCCATCACACCCAGACGCAGGCGGCGCAGGGCGCCGCGCTGCTTCGTGGGGGCGGAAATATTAGTGACCTTGGCCGTGATCGTGCTTGTTCGGGTGCTGGCGGTGCGGGTCCGAGTGCTCCTCGACAGCCACGTGGCGCCGTCCCAGGTTGGAGTAGGACAGGGTGATCAGCAGCAGGACCACCAGGATCGCGAACATGGTGCCGCCAATGACAAACGGCGGTGCAATGAGCGGTGCGAGTTCCTCGTGGCCCGATTCGCCGGCGGCGGCGACGAAAGTGGCGATCTGCTGCGACAGCATGTTCTCCCCTAGTGAGTTCAAAATTTGACGACGGCGGAGGTGTCCGCCGTTCCGGTCTTCCGTTCCATGTTACAGCGTTACTAGCCCCGGATCTGGCCCTCGCCCTGCACGATCCACTTGGTCGTGGTCAGCTCGGTCAGTCCCATGGGGCCGCGGGCATGGAGTTTTTGGGTGGAAATGCCCACTTCGGCGCCGAGGCCGAGCTCGCCGCCGTCGGTGAAGCGGGTGGAGGCGTTCACGATCACGGCCGCCGAATCGACCTCGGCGATGAAGCGCTCGGCGTTGGCGAGGTCGTTGGTCAGGATCGCTTCGGTGTGGCCGGTAGACCACTTGCGGATGTGCCTGACGGCCTCGTCCAGGCTGTCCACCATGGCCACGGCCAAGTCCAGGTTCATGTATTCGGTGGCCCAGTCGTCTTCCGTGGCCGGCACGGACTGGACCGAGGCCGGCAGGGCGGCGCGGATGCGCTGGTCCACGTGCAGGGTGACCCCGGCAGCCCGCAATGCGGCGGCTACCGCGGGAAGGACAGTGGACTTGGAGTGCACCAGGAGCGTTTCGACGGTGTTGCAGACGCTGGGCCGCTGGGTCTTGGCGTTGAGGAGGATGTCCACGGCCATTTCCTCGCTGGCGGAAGCGTCCAGGAAGATATGGACGTTGCCTTCACCGGTCTCGATGACCGGCACGGAGGAGTTCGTCACGACGGCCTGGATCAGCTCGCGCCCGCCGCGGGGAATGAGCACGTCCACCCGGCCGCGCGCCCGCATGAGCGCGTTGGCGCCGTCGCGGCCGTATTGGTCCACGGATTGGACGGCGTCGGCGGGCAGGCCCACTGATTCCAGCGCATCCCGGAGGATGGTGATCAGGGCGGCGTTGGTGGCAGCGGCGGCGGATCCGCCGCGCAGGATGACGGCGTTGCCGCTCTTGAGGGCCAGTCCGGCGATGTCGACGGTGACGTTCGGGCGGGCCTCATAGATCGCGGCCACCACGCCCATGGGTACGTTGATCTGGCGCAGGCGCAGCCCATTGGGGAGGGTCTGGCCCCGCACGACGTTTCCGACGGGGTCGGGCAGGGTAGCGAGGTTTTCCAGTGCCGCGGCGAGGGCGGTGATGCGTGACTCGGTCAGCGTCAGGCGGTCCAGCAGGGCGGCGCTGGTGCCGGCGGCCCGGCCGGCCGCGACGTCCTTGGCGTTGGCGGCCAGGATCTGGTGCTTGTGATCCACAAGCGCCTTGCCGATGGCGCGCAGGCCCCGGTCCTTCCAGGCCCGGTTGGCGCGTGCCATCCTGTGGGCAGCGTGGCGCGAGCGGTCTGCGATCGCGTGGACGGCTGCTTCGGTCTCCGTTGCCGTGCCAGGGGCCGCTGCCGGATCCGGCGCCGCGGCGAATCCTTGGGCGGGCGCGGCGTTACCGGCGGGAACGGTGCCGGCAGGCACATCAGTCACGGCAGCGGAAGTCAGGGCCTCAGTCATGCTTCCAGTTTAGGCGTCGGGGGAACCTAGACCAGCACCAGGTCGTCAACATGAACAACTTCGCGGTCATATCCGCGGCCCAGTGCCTTGCCGAGCTCATGGGTGGAGCGGCCCAGCATTTGGGGCAGCTCGTCGGCCGAATAGTTGACCAGCCCGCGGGCAATCACGGTGTTGTCCAGGGACACCATCTCCACGGCGTCGCCGGCCTCGAAGTCGCCCTTCACCGCGGCGATTCCGGCCGGCAGAAGCGAGGTGCGGCGGTCGCGGACGGCCTTGACCGCGCCGTCGTCGAGCACCAGGGTGCCGCGCACGGATGCCAGGTGGGCCAGCCACAGGAGCCGGATCGGCTTGCGCGCGCCGTTGACGGAGAACCATGTGCCCACGTCCTCGCCGGCCAGCGCGGCGGCCGCATTGGCCGTGGATGTTACGAGGGCGTGGATACCCGACCCCGCGGCGATGCTGGCGGCTTCGACCTTGGTGACCATGCCGCCCGTGCCCACACCGGCCTTGCCGGTGCTGCCGATCGAGACGCCGTCGAGGTCGTGGGGGCCGGAGACGTGCGGAATCCGCTTCGCGCCGTGCGACGGCGGACCGTCGTACAGGGAGTCGACGTCGGAGAGCAGCACGAGCGCGTCGGCGCGGACCAGGTGAGCCACCAGGGCAGCGAGGCGGTCGTTGTCGCCAAAGCGGATCTCGTGGGTGGCTACGGTGTCATTTTCGTTGACCACCGGGACAACGCCGAGGTTCAGCAACCGGTCCAGCGCGCGGAACGCGTTGGTGTGCTGGCTGCGGCGCATGAAGTCATCGGCGGTCAGCAGCACCTGGCTGACGGTGACACCGTGCGCGCCGAAGGCGTGGGTGTAGCGGGCCATCAGCAGGCCCTGGCCCACACTGGCGGCGGCCTGCTGGGTGGCGAGGTCGCGGGGGCGCTTCTCGAGGCCGAGCGGGGCGAGGCCGGCGGCGATCGCACCGGAGGACACCAGGATGATCTCCGCGCCCGCGTTGCGCTTGTGCGCCAGAGCGTCGGCGAGCCCGGTCAGGGCCTCTTCGGAGATCCCGCCCTTGATGGACGTCAGCGAGGACGAGCCGACCTTGACGACGATCCGGCGCGCCCCGGACAGCGCGGTGCGGTCCGGGGCGTTGATGGCCTGGGCCTTGAGGTTTTGAGCGCTGAGCGGCTGGGACCGGTGCTCGACGACGGCCTTACTCGTCATCGGCTTCGCCCAGTCCACTCTCCTTGAGCGGCTGCCGCGCGCGGCGGCTGCTGACGGATTCGGTCCAGATGCCGGCCTTGCGTTCGGCTTCGAGCTCGGCGCGGGCGGCGGCCTTGGCGTCGCGGCGTTCCTGCTGTTCGTCGCGCTTCTGGCCACGCGTCGGGCGGTCGCCGATGTCGGCGAAGCGCACGTCGGTGCCGCGGGGCGAGGCGAGCAGCTCAGCACCGGCCATCATGGTCGGCTCCCAGTCGAAGACGACGCCGTCGTCCTCGCCGATGACCACCATGTCGCCCGGCTTGGCGCCCTGCTTGAACAGTTCATTTTCGACGCCGAGCTTGGCCAGGCGGTCGGCGAGATAGCCGATCGCTTCCTCGTTGGTGAAGTCTGTCTGCTTGACCCAGCGCACGGGCTTGTCGCCGAGGACGCGGAAGAGCGGCTCAAGGTTCTTTTCCTCGCGGCGGATCGTGAAGCCGGTCTCGTTGACGGCGCGGGGGCGCAGCACGGGGGCGTGTACCTTCGGCGGGGTCGCGGCGACGGCGTCGCGGGCGGCCTTGACGATTTCAGCCATGGCGAAGCCAAGCTGGCGGAGGCCTTCGTGGCTCGTCGCCGAGATTTCGAAGACCTTGTAGCCCCGGGATTCGAGCTCCGGGCGGACGAACTCGGCCATATCCTTGCCATCCGGCAGGTCAACCTTGTTCAGGGCCACGAGGCGGGGGCGGTGGTTCAGCGGAACGACTTCGCCGTCGGACCCGCTGTAGCTCATGTCGACGGCGTACTTCTCCAGCTCGGCCTCGATGATGGCGAGATCGGAGAGCGGATCGCGGTCCGATTCGAGCGTGCCGCAGTCCAGCACGTGCACCAGGGCGGCGCACCGCTCGACGTGGCGTAGGAAGTGGTGGCCCAGGCCCTTCCCCTCGCTGGCACCCTCGATCAGGCCGGGGACGTCGGCAATGGTGAAGCGGACTTCACCGGCCTGGACGACACCCAGGTTGGGGATGAGGGTGGTGAAGGGATAGTCCGCGATCTTGGGCCGGGCGGCGGACATTGCGGCGATCAAGCTGGACTTGCCGGCGGAGGGGAAGCCGACGAGGGCGATGTCGGCGATGGACTTCAGTTCCAGGACGACGTCGCTGGATTCGCCTTCGATGCCGAGCAGCGCGAAGCCGGGCGCGCGGCGCTTCTGGGAGGACAGCGAGGCGTTGCCGAGGCCGCCAATCCCGCCGGCGGCGGCGATGTATTCGTCGCCTTCGGCCACGAGGTCGGCGATGACTTCGCCGGACTTGGACTTCACCACGGTGCCCACCGGCACCGGAAGGATCAGGGTTTCGCCGTTTTTGCCGCCGCGCCAGTCGCCCATGCCAGGGCCGCCGTTGGTGGCGTGCCGGTGGGGCGCGTGGTGGTAGTCGAGCAGGGTGGTGGTCTGGGGGTCAACGCGCAGGATGACGTCGCCGCCGTTGCCGCCGTTGCCGCCGTCGGGACCGCCGAGGGGCTTGAACTTCTCGCGGTGGACGGAGACACAGCCGTGGCCGCCGGTACCGCCGGATACGTGCAGTACTACCCGGTCTACAAAGCTCGCCACGTGGATCTCCTCAGTGCTGTTCCCCGGACCCCCAAAGAGGCCCAAGATGATTGTAATGCGGTTAAAACACCGGTGGAGCGGACCTAATGGCCCGCCCCACCGATTTAGAACTTATTGTTACTCTGCAGCTGCAGCAGCCACGATGTTCACAACGCGGCGACCACGGCGGGTGCCGAACTCGACAGCACCGGGGGTCAGGGCGAACAGGGTGTCGTCCCCGCCGCGGCCTACGCCGGCGCCCGGGTGGAAGTGGGTGCCGCGCTGGCGGACAATGATCTCGCCTGCGGAAACTACCTGGCCACCGAAGCGCTTGACGCCGAGGTACTGGGCGTTGGAGTCACGACCGTTGCGAGTGGAACTCGCGCCTTTTTTATGTGCCATTTGAAATGCCTGCCTTCAAAAATTCTGGGGAATCTGCTGGAACCTGAACAGTAACGAAGAGTTACTTGATACCGGTGATCTTGACCTTGGTCAGTTCCTGACGGTGGCCCTGACGCTTCTTGTAACCGGTCTTGTTCTTGAACTTCTGGATGACGATCTTCGGACCACGGAGGTCTTCGAGGATCTCAGCCGTAACCGTTACCTTGGCCAGGTCCGCAGCAGCAGACGTGACTTTGTCACCGTCCACCAGGAGCAGTGCGGGCAACTCAAAGGTGCTGCCGGCTCCACCGGGGACGCGGTTCAGGGTAACGAAGTCTCCAACGGAAACCTTCTCTTGGCGGCCGCCTGCGCGGACAATCGCGTACACCACTGGGGAACTCACTTCTCTCGACGTTTATTACTAGATTTGCGTGCGGAACCAGGGGCCAAATTGTTTGGACCGGCTCACGCTGTGCCTCAACGCCGGTGGATTCCCCGGGGGAACCCATGAGCTATCCCCGGAACAAATCCATTTGGAATTCCAAGCGGACCGTTCTCAGGGTCATAACCCAAGTGTTGGCGTAAGCACCGAAGATCTAGAATACGCTAATTTTGCCTTCGGCCGCAAATGAGGCTGGTTCCGGCGGGTAGTCCGTGATAGGCGCCACAACATCTTGATGCAAAGTCCCTGCCAATGTTCTTGGCCGGGATCTTGACCATCTTGAGCTGTGTTGCCGCAACGACTTCCGGAACCGTGCCCCACCATCGTACCGGTAGTCCGGACCAGCTCGCGTCAGGCGTACAGCCGCGGCGCGTCGAAGAAGTCCACTTCGTAGCGCGAAGACTGCCGGAAAGCCAGGGCCATGGCCTGCCGCTCGCTCTCCGATGCCCGCCCGGCCGCCGTGTCCGTGTACGCGATGGCCTGCCGGGTCGCGGCGGCGAAGTCCTCGTCGGCGTAGGTCCGCAGCCAGCCGGCGTAGGGGTGCTCCCCGGGGGCGCCGCCGGCCAGGAACTCCCGGTGCAGCGTGGAACCGACCTCGGCGTAGAGCCAGAAGCAGGGCAGCGCCGCCGCCACGAGGACGCCATAGCTGCCGGAGACCGAGGCGGCCAGCAGGTGGTCCACATACGCTTTCGTGACCGGGCCCAGGGTGGAGGCCGTGGGGCGCGTGCTGAGCCAGGAACGGTGCAGCTCGGATTCGACCTCCAGGCAGGTCTGCGCCGAACGGGCCCAGAACAGCTGCTCGGCCTCGGTGGGGGCAATCGCCGCGGCCCGGGCCAGGACCCGCGAGTATCCGTTGAGGTAGATGGCGTCCTGGGCGAGGTAGTACGCGAACTCGTGCTCGGGCAAGGTGCCGTCGGCCAGTCCGCGGACGAAGTCGAGGGCGTAGATCGCCTCAAGATCGCCCGCGGCTCCTGCGCGCAGGGCTGCGGCGAACTCCCCCGCCGCCGGACCCTGCCCGGCCTGGAGGTGCTGCAGGTGGTGGAAGTGGTGGACCGGGCCGGTGCCCGAGCCGACGTCCAGGGCCGAGGCTCCGCGGAGCGCGCCCAGCAGCCACGGCTTGACTTCGCGCAGCGCCGCTTCCCAGTCCCCCACCCTGGCCTGCACGGTGGCCATGGCCGAGGACAGGGAGCAGCCGGTGCCGTGGCTGTTGCGCGTCGCGATCCGCTCCCCCGGCACCACCACCGTTTCCTGGCCGAGCAGGCCGCCGGTGTTGACCAGCGCATCCGGGCAGCCGGTGCCGGCGCCGTGGCCGTCGACGTCGTGGGCATCGGCGTCGTGGGCATGCCCGTCCCCCGGCCCGGCGCCCTGGAGGTGTCCGCCCTTAACCAGGACGGTGGTGCCGGTCAGGGCGGCCAGCCGCTTGCCCTGCGCCAGGGCCTCGGACCACTCGGCAGCGACGGGTTCCTTGAGCAGGATGGCGAGTTCGGCGAGGTTGGGCGTGATGAGGTCCGCCAGCGGCAGGAGGGCCTGCAGGGCGGCCTCGGCCGATTCCTGCAGGAGCCGGTCACCGCTGGTGGCGACCATCACCGGGTCCAGGACCACGACGGCGGGGCGCACCTTTTCCAGCCAGCCGCGGACGGCGTCGATCACGGCGGCGTCACCGAGCATGCCGATCTTGACGGCGTCGATGCCGATGTCGTCGCTGATGGCGTCCAGCTGCGCCGTGAGGAACGCCGCCGGGGGGACGTGGACGGCGCGCACGCCCTGCGTGTTCTGCGCTGTCAGGGCGGTGATGGCGGCCATGCCGTAGCCGCCGTTCGCCGCGATGCTCTTCAGGTCGGCCTGGATTCCGGCCCCGCCGGAGGGATCGGAGCCGGCGATGGCCAGCACGCGGGGAATGCGCGGCGGGGCCGGCAGAGACTCGTTGTGCAGAAAATTGGGCGGGAGGAACTCGGACGGATTCGATTTCGCGGACAAGGAAGACATCCCTTCGCCGGTGCTAACCGGACAGGTTCAACGGGTCTGGATCTCAGCCGGCCCGATGCCCGGCACCCCGTGTCAGTGTTCCAGCCTAGCCCTTGCCACCCGGAGGACCCGTTAACGCACGAGCGGGCCCGGGCCCGGGCGGACGTATGTTACGTCTGCCCTGACCCGGACCCGCGGCCCGACCAGTCGAAATAATGACCGGACGGGGACGTGGTCAGTCGCGGAGGACTACAGCTCCGACGCCGGCACGCCGACGCCGAGGATGATCGGCTCGTTGCCGGCCGGGATGGACGCAGGCCCGGCCGCAGCGGGAGCCTTGGCCTCGTGGACCGATCCGGCCGCGGCCGGCCGGGTTGCCTCGCGGTGCTCCACGGAGGTTTCGTTGGCTGCGCCCTGGGCGCGGCTGGCACTCCGGTTGCGGCGCCCGCGGCGGCCGCGCAGCGTCGTGGTGTCAGCTGTGCGTGACGCCGGCGCCTCCGCAGCGCGGACGGCCGACGGCGCCTCGGGCGCCGTGGCTTCCGGTGCGGCAACAGCTGCTGCCTGACCGGCCGCCAGGCCGGCGGCCTGGTCCGGCTTGCCGGCCTCGGCTTCGCCCAGGTTTGCGAAGGCCTCGGTCAGCAGGTCCAGGGTCAGGGCCGGTGACGGCGCGTCCTCCGCGTGCTCGACGAAGGGCAGGGCCACCTGCTCGCCGCCAAACGTCAGCACCGTTGCGGGGCGGCCGGCTGCCTCGTCGGCGGCTGCGAGCTGCGTGACGGCGTCGACGGCGGCCTGGCGGGCCCCGGCGTCGCTGGCTGCGGCTGCCTCCCCGTCGTGCAGGTGCGCGGCGTGCGCGGCGGCAGCGATGTTGGCCAGCGCGGCACGGGTGGCCTCGGCCTTGGCGTGGCGTTCGGCCTCGGTGGGTTCGGCGTGGACGGGCGCGGGTGCGGCCGGCGCGGTCTCTCCGCCCTGGCCTCCCCGGCCGCGGCGACGGCTCTTGCGTTCCGGGCGGGCAGCAGGCTGCGCCTCGGTGCGCGGCACATAGTGCTCCGCGGCGACCGTGTTGGCGCGGCGGTGCTCCACCGGCTCGTCGTGGGTGACGATGCCGCGGCCCGCACATGTTTCGCACTGTTCGCCGAAGACTTCCAGCAGCCCGGTGCCCATCCGCTTGCGGGTCATCTGCACGAGGCCCAGCGAGGTCACCTCGGCCACCTGGTGTTTAGTCCGGTCCCGGCCCAGGCACTCCACCATGCGGCGCAGCACGAGGTCGCGGTTGGATTCGAGCACCATGTCGATGAAGTCGATCACGATGATGCCGCCAATGTCGCGCAGGCGCAGCTGCCTGACGACTTCCTCGGCCGCTTCCAGGTTGTTCTTGGTGACGGTTTCCTCGAGGTTGCCGCCGGAGCCGGTGAATTTGCCGGTGTTGACGTCCACCACGGTCATGGCTTCGGTGCGGTCGATCACGAGCGAACCGCCCGAGGGCAGGAAGACCTTCCGGTCCAGGGCCTTGTGGATCTGCTCGTCGATGCGCCAGGCCGCGAAGATGTCCGTGTCCTTGGTCCACTTCTCGAGCCGGCCCACGAGGTCCGGCGCGACGTAGGTGACGTAGGCCTCGATGGTGTCCCAGGCTTCCTCGCCGGAGACGATCAGCTTGGAGAAGTCCTCGTTGAAGACGTCCCGGACCACCTTGATGGTCAGGTCAGGTTCGCCGTAGAGCAGCTCGGGGGCGAGGATCCTGGTGGACGTCGACTGGCTCTCGATGCCTTCCCACTGCGCGCGGAGGCGGTTGATGTCGTGCGTCAGCTCTTCCTCGGAAGCTCCCTCGGCCGCGGTGCGGACAATGACGCCCGCGTCCTCGGGCAGGCGGTCCTTGAGGATCCGCTTGAGGCGGTTGCGTTCGACGTCGGGCAGCTTGCGGGAGATGCCGGTCATGGAACCGCCGGGCACGTACACGAGGTACCGGCCGGGCAGCGAGATCTGGCTGGTGAGACGGGCGCCCTTGTGGCCGACCGGGTCCTTGGTGACCTGGACCAGCACGGAGTCGCCGGACTTCAGCGCGTTCTCGATGCGGCGCTGCTTGCCCTCGAGGTTGACGGACTCCCAGTTCACTTCACCGGCGTAGAGCACGGCGTTGCGGCCGCGGCCGATGTCCACGAAAGCGGCCTCCATAGAGGGCAGCACGTTCTGGACCTTGCCCAGGTAGACGTTGCCGATCAGGGAGTCCTGCTGGGTCTTGGACACGAAGTGCTCGGCCAGGACGCCGTCTTCAAGGACACCGATCTGGATTCTGTCGTCGCGCTGGCGGACGATCATCTGGCGGTCCACGGACTCGCGGCGGGCCAGGAACTCGGCCTCGGTGATGACGGTACGGCGGCGGCCGGTGTCGCGGGATTCGCGGCGGCGCTGCTTCTTGGCTTCCAGGCGGGTGGAGCCCTTGACGGATGTGACGCGGTTGTTCACCGGCGCCTCGGCCATGGCACGCGGCGCACGGACGCGGGTCACCGTGTTGGGCGGATCGTCGCCTTCCCCGCCGGTCAGCTCGAGGTCCTGGTCTCCACGGCGACGGCGGCGGCGGCGGCGGGAGGTCACACCGTCTTCAAGGATCAACTCGGAGCCTTCGTCGCCCTCTTCTTCGGTGCCTTCCGACTCGGTGTCGGACTCGGCAGAGGTGCGGGTGCGGCCGCGCCGGCCGCGGCTGCGGCGCCGACGGCGGTTGCCGGCGTCCTCGTCCTCGTCGCCTTCCTCGTCCTCGGGCTCAGCTGCTGCGGCGGCAACGGGGGCCGGACGCACCACAGTGCTCAGGTCCGGGGCCTGGAAGATGACGGAAGTGAGGGCACCCGGTTCCATGAACAGCGACGCGGCCGGGCTTTCCTCGGGGCGGGCTTCCGGCTCTTCGGGCTGGGCTGCGGCGGTTTCCGCGGTGGGTGCTTCCGCCGCGGCGGCTTCTTCGGCCGGGAGTACTGCCGCGGGCGCTTCTTCGGCCTTCGGGGCGGCCTTGGCACGGCTGGCACGGCGGCGGACCGGCTTCTCTGCAACCGTCTCTGCGGCCGTTTGTGCGGGGGCTTCTGCGGCGGCAGCTGCGTCAGTGCCAGCTGCTGCGGGGGCCTCAGCCGCGGCAGGTGCGCCGGCTTCGGCGTCGCCGGCGAAGGCAGGCAACGGTTCCGGGGCTGCTACAGCTTTCCGGGTCCGGGTGCGCCGCGCGGGCGCCTTGGCCGGAGTCCCGGCGGCAGCAGTTTCAGATACAGCAGTTTCAGATACAGCAGCTTCGGGTTCAACAGTTTCAGATCCGGCTGCTTCGACGTTGGCCGGCTTACGGCGGCCCCGGACGGGCTCATCTGAACCGGCCGCGTCGGCCAGGGCCGCGGCTTCGGCGACAGCCTCGGCCGCCTCCGCGGCGTTGACCTTGGCGACGGGCGCCTTCCGGCGGGTCCGTACGGCCCTCTTCGGCGCTACCGGAGCCTCTGCTTCAGCAGTTCCCTGCGCTTCCCCGGTGACTACTAGTTCTTCGTTTCCGGCTACTACCTGGTCATTATCCATATGTGGCGACACTCCTGCCCCTGATGCGCCGCCACATTCGGCGCCCCTTGGGGCAAATATGCGTCAACACCCGCAGGCATTGACAGAAGTCAATTGGATACCCTCAGGTTCGCACCGGCAGTGGGGTGCGGCAGCCCTGGAGGGCCGGCGAGATTGTTTTGGAACCCGTTGACCTACACGCCACAACCAGGTGCCGTCCAATGGCATTGCGGGACAGCTGGAATCAGAGGATCCGCAGCTCCCTGCTCATCATTGGCGGTCTTGAAACAAAATCGCCGGACCGGAATCCGGATGTGGATCGGGTTCCAGCCACGATCATTGTCTCACAGGAGCCGTGAAAGCAGGGGCAGGCGGGGCCGGAAGTGCAACAGGTGCGGCCGGGCGCGGCGGCCGGGGCCGTTCTCCGGCGCTGCTCAGCCTCCGGCGTTACAATCGGGGCAAGAAGCACCCGGTCAAGACGACTAAAAAGGACTCAATTTCCATGCCCAGCATCTCCAGCACCGCCGGCGACGCGACCGTGCACCAACCGGGTTCCGGCCCGGCCCCCGCGGCGCGGCCCCTTCCCACGATGACCCGCGACCGCCCGTTCGCCTGGCTCCTGCTGATCACCGGCGTCATCGGCTGGCTCGCATCCGGGGCCCTGGTGCTGGAGAAGCTGGAGGTCCTGAAGGACCCGAACCACGTCACGGTCTGCGACGTGAACCCGTGGATCTCCTGCGGCCAGGTCATGCAGACACCGCAGAGTTCCGTGTTCGGCTTCCCCAATATGTTCATCGGAATCGTCGCCTTCGCCGTGATCATCACCACGGCCATGGGTATCCTCGCCGGCGCCCGGTTTTCCCGGTGGTATTGGCTGGGGCTCCAGGCGGGCGTGACGCTGGGCTTCGCGTTCGTGGTCTGGCTCTGGTCCCAGGCCCTGTACGCCATCCACATCCTCTGCCCGTTCTGCATGATCGTCTGGGCCGTGATGATCCCGCTGTTCGTCTGGGTGAGCGTCCGGAACATCTCCCACGGCGTGATTGCCCTGCCCGCCGGTCCCACCAAGGTGATCGGCGACTCCGGCTGGATCATGACGGCGCTGCTGTACGTCGCCGTCGTCGCGACGATCTTCTTCGCCTTCATCCAGGTTTTCATCGGAACCTCCGGCTACTAAACGCCCCAACCGCATCGAAGAGACAGTTAAGGCCAATGCTCGCGCCGGGCATTGGCCTTAGCCGTCTCTTCGGTGAGAGGGTCCGGGCCCATGTCGGGACTTATGGCACGACCCCGCGCGCGCAGGTTACATAAGGCTGGAGGAAGGAAGACCGGAGGCCTCTTGATGACTGTTCTAATTGCCTACGCAAGCGCCCTGGGCTCCACCCGGGAGATGGCACAACATATGGCATCCCGCATGGCGGGTGCACTGGGCGAGGTAGAGTGCCGGTCCGTGGAGGACGTCGGGGCCCTCTCCCGCTATGAGGCTGTCGTCGTCGGCAGCGCCGTCCACAACCAGGCCTGGCTGCCCCCGGCTTTGCTGTTCTTCAAACACCACGCCCGCGAGCTGGCCAGTCGGCCGGTCTGGGCCTTCAGTGTAGGGATGGCGGATGCGCTGCCCAAGCCCATACGCCGGCGCGGCGCGGCACTGCAACAGGAACGTCTGGCAGAAGTCCTGATCAAAGAAGTTCCACTTCGAGGCCACAAACTCTTCTCCGGCGTCTACCAGGCAGGCCAGATGCCGGCACCGCTCCGGGTGTTGTTCCGGCTCACCGGCGGCCGATTTGGGGATTTGCGGGACTGGGCGGCAGTCGACGAATGGACGGATCAGATTACGGCCCAACTCGCTAAACCTGCTTCGTCCACGTCTTCAGGCAGCATCACAGGCTAATGCCGTCGGGACTGCACATCCCGGCCGCGGCGCCCGGCGCGGTGGGGCGTGCACGGGAGGACCCATGACCGTTGTGAACATTCACGCCGAACGAGGGGACATGCCTGCCTACGCGGCGACGCCGGCCGGTACCGGTCCGTGGCCCGGCGTCGTCGTCATCCATGACGCACTCGGCCTGAGCCGTGACACCAGAGACCAGGCCGACTGGCTGGCCGGCGAGGGGTTCCTCGCCGTGGCGCCTGACCTGTTTTACTGGGGCAGCAGGAGAGCCTGCTTGTGGTCCCTCATCCGCGGCTGGCGGCCCCTCGGCGACCTGGACCTCACCCGCGCGTGGCTGGCCGGACAGGACGGCTGCACCGGCCGGATCGGCGTGATCGGCTTCTGTATGGGCGGCGGGTTCGCCCTCATGCTGGCCCCGGACCATGACTTCGCCGCGGCAAGCGTCAACTACGGTGGACTCGATGACGGGACTGCCCGCGCAATGCCCCGGGCCTGCCCCATCGTTGGCAGCTACGGCGCCAGGGACCGCTGGCCCGGAGTGCGCAAGGTGCCGGCGCGTCTGGAGCCGCTGCTCGCCGAGGCCGGAATAGAGCATGACATCAAGGTCTATCCAGACGCCGGTCACGGCTTCCTCAACAGGCATGGCCCGTCGGACCTCACGTTCGGGGACAAGTTGCTCGCGAAGCTGGTCGCTGCCGGTTACCACGAGCCCTCCGCCGAGGACGCGCGCCTGCGCATCCTCGGGTTCTTCCGGGAACACCTGATCACTGAGGGGGAAGCGCGATGATGCACCCTGCACCGAGGGGATCCCTGCTGGCAGCGGGTGCCGTGGCCGTTTTCACCACCGGCTACCTGGCCGTTGCGCGGCCACGCCTGCTTCGCTGGGGTGCGACCGTTGACGAAGCGCGGGGACCTTACCCGGGCGCCGGGTTGATTCCGGGCAGCACCCGAAGCGCGACCATGGCGGTGACCATCGATGCGCCCCCTTCCCGCGTGTGGCCCTGGCTGGTGCAGATGGGAACGGATCGCGCCGGCTGGTACAGCTGGGACCGTCTCGACAACTTCGGGCGCCGCAGCGCAGGGCGCATCCATCCGGAGTGGCAGGACATCGCCATCGGTGACCGTCTGGCGGCGAAGCCCGACGGCAGCGAGTGGTGGGCGGTCGCGGCGCTTGAACCCGAGAGGTTCCTGGGCCTGCGTATGTCGGTCGATCTCCGCGGGCGTCCCTTCGACCCGGCACGAACCCGGCCGCGCTATTGCACCGACTCGCTCTGGGGATTCCACCTGCGGGAGGCCGCGGGTGAGCGCACCCGGCTGGTAGTCAGCGGCTACTGGTCGCTACAGCCACAATGGCTGCAACCCATCCTGAGCATCACCATGCTGGAGCCCGCGCACTGGGTCATGCAGACCCGTCAGTTCTCGAATCTAGTGCGCCTCGCCAGCCGATGAGAGGTCTCCGGACCCGGAGCACGCAGCGAAGCCCCACCCGCCGCGAGGTCCCAAACGGCGAGGGGACGGTTAAGGCCAATGTCCGGTACGAACATTGGCCTTAACCGTCCCCTCGCTGGCGGAGGGCGTCCCGAAATTCGGGCTAGAACCAGATCTTGATCTCGCGCTCGGCGGATTCCGCCGAATCCGAGCCGTGGACCAGGTTCTGCTGGACCTTCAGGCCCCAGTCGCGGCCGAAGTCGCCGCGGATGGTACCGGGCGCCGCCGTCGTCGGGTCCGTGGTGCCGGCGAGGGTGCGGAAGCCCTCGATCACGCGGTGGCCCTCGAAGATCGCGGCGACCACGGGGCCGCTGAGCATGAACTCAACCAGCGGCTCGTAGAACGGCTTGCCGACGTGCTCCTCGTAGTGCTGCTCCAGCAGTTCGCGGCTTGCGTCGACTTTCTTGAGCTCGGCCAGGGTGTAGCCCTTGGCTTCGATCCGGCTCAGGATGGCGCCGGACAGGTTGCGGGCGACGCCGTCGGGCTTGATCAGGACGAGGGTGCGCTCAATGCTCACAGCTGCTCCAATGTGTTGGGGTGGGATTTGGGTCAAGTCTACGGGGTTCGGGCCAGGTGCCCGGGATGGAGGTTCAGGCGCTCTTTCCCGGCGCGGGGCCCTGGGGGTGGGCCGCATCCCAGTCAGCTTGCTCGCGCTCCCGCTGGGCAGCTTCCCGGTCAATCCGGATGCCGGTCCGGATCCCGTACCACCACGCCACGGCGAAGAGCGCGCCGACGAGGTACATCGCCGGTTCCACGATGCCGCCCAGGATCAGCACGAGCTGCAGGACCCAGCCCAGGGCCACTCCCCACGGCTTCGAGAGGACAGCGCACGTGAAGACGAAGACCAGGCACAGGCCGATCCCGACCGAGAAGACCAGGGCCGCAGGGTATTCGTTCCGGTGCAGTCCAAAGACGGCCAGTGTGCCGAAGAGCACCACGAACGCTTCCAGCAGCAGGACCGTGGAGGCGAACATGACCTTCGTCGACCGTCGTTTTTTGGGCATGCCCGGGCGCCATTCGCGTTGGGCTTTGGTGAGCTTCGCCATCGCTTAAGCGTCCGCCTTTCCGAGCAGGATCCGGGCGTCCGCGACGAGCGTGATGGAACCGGTCACGAGGACCCCGCCGGCGGGCTCGTCATCGGCTTCGGCCCGTTCCACGGCCCATTCGAGGGCATCATCGAGCTTCCCGGCGACGTGGATGTTCTCCTCGCCGAAGCCCAGGTCAACCGCGATTTCGGCCAGGTCCTCGGCCGGGACGGCCCGGGGCGAGTTGGACTGGGTGAAGCAGTATTCGGTGGCGAGGCCGCCCAGGGATTCCTTGAGCTGGCGCAGGATCTCCTCGGCATCCTTCTCCCGCAGCACGCCGACCACCACCACCAGCTTGGTGAAGTTGAAGGCCTCGTGGATGGCCTCGGCGGAGACCCGGATGCCCTCCGGGTTGTGGGCCGCGTCCACGATGATGGTCGGCGCGGTGCGGACCACCTCAAGCCGACCCGGGGAGGTGACGGAGGCGAAGGCCTCCTGCAGGATCTCGGCGTCGATCGCCTTTTCCCCGCCAAAGAACGCTTCCAGCGCGGCAATGGCGACGGCGGCGTTCTCGGCCTGGTGCGCGCCGTGCAGCGGCACCAGCAGGTCCTCGTAGCGTCCGGCGATGCCCTGGATGGTGACCATCTGGCCGCCGACCGCGACGGTGCGGGATTCGACGCCGAACTCCACGCCCTCGAAGCGGAACGGCACGTTGACCTCTTTGGCCTTTTCCAGCAGGACCTGGGCCGCGTCGACCGGCTGCGCCGCGCTGATGAGGAAGCTGCCGGGCTTGATGATGCCGGCCTTCTCGTAGGCGATGTCCCCGGTGGTGTCGCCCAGCAGATCGGTGTGGTCCAGCGAGATCGGGGTGATGACGGCCACCTGGCCATCGCCGACGTTCGTGGCGTCGGTGATGCCGCCCAGGCCCACTTCGATCACGGCGACGTTGACCGGCTGGTCAGCGAAGACCGCGAAGCCCAGGATGGTCAGGCACTCGAAGTAGGTCAGCCGGGGCTGGCCCGCCGCCTCGAGTTCGCCGTCCACGATCTGCAGGTAGGGACGGATCTCGTCCCAGATCCGGACGAACGTCTCATCCGGCACCGGGGCGCCGTCGATGCTGATCCGCTCGGTGACCTTGGACAGGTGCGGGCTCGTGTAGCGGCCGGTGCTCAGGCCGTGGGCGCGCAGCCCGGCCTCGATCATCCGGGCCGTGGAGGTCTTGCCGTTGGTGCCGGTGACGTGGATGATCGGGAACGCCTTGTTCGGCTCCCCCAGGATTTCCATGGCCCGGTGCAGCGGGGCGAGCCGCGGCTCCATTTTGTTTTCCGGCGCCCGGCCCAGGAGCTCGGCGTAGACGCTTTCAACGGAGAATTCATCGGTCATGGTTTAGGCTCCAACTTTCTTGGCAACGCTGACCTGCGGGTCCTTGATGTCGGCCGCCAGGGTTTCCAGCTCGACGGTCAGGGTTTCGGTCTTGACCAGCTCCGCGTTGGCCAGCAGCGCCTCGACGACGTCCTGCTTCGCCGTGACGGACGTGCTGATCCGGTCGCTGACATTGAGTCCGGCGTCCTTGCGGGCCTGCTGGATGGCGCGGACCATGTCACGGGCCAGGCCCTCGGCCTCCAGCTCCGGGGTGACCTCGGTGTTGAGGACCACGAAGCCGCCGCCGGGAAGCACGGCGGCCGCGCGTGAGCCTTCGCCTTCCGCGGCCTCGGCCACGACGGTTTCCAGGGTGTACTCCTGCGGTTCGAGGTCGAGGCCGCCGGCGGTGACCACCCCGGCGTCGCTGACCGACCAGTCGCCGGACTTGGAGCCCTTGATGGCCTGCTGGACGTTCTTGCCCAGGCGCGGGCCGGCGGCCCGGGCATTGACCACGAGCTTCTGCTCGATGCCGAACTCCTCCGGGGAGGCGCTCTCGGCGTCCAGCAGGCGGACCGAGCGCAGGTTCAGTTCATCGGCGACGACGGCGGCGAAGCCGCCCAGCGCGTCCGCGCCCGGTGCCACGACCGTGAGTTCCTGCAGCGGCAGGCGCACGCGCAGGTTCGCGGCCTTGCGCAGCGAGGAGCCGGTGGAGCAGATCTGCTGCACCCGGTCCATCGCCTCGACCAGGCCCGGGTTGGCCGGGAACAGTCCGGCATCCGGCCAGTCGGCCAGGTGCACGGAACGCCCGCCGGTGAGGCCGCGCCAGATCTCCTCGGAGATCAGCGGCAGCAGAGAGGCGGCCACGCGGGTGACGGTCTCCAGCGCGGTGTAGAGCGCGTCGAAGGCGTCCACACTCTCGTCGAAGAAGCGCTGGCGGCTGCGGCGGACGTACCAGTTGGTGAGCATGTCCAGGTAGCTGCGCAGCTCGTCGCAGGCGCCGGAGATGTCGTAGCTGTCCAGCTGGGCGGTCATGTTCCGGACCAGGTCCCCGGTGTTGGCCATGAGGTACTGGTCCAGGGTGTCGGCGTAGCCGTCGTAGCGGAGCTTCGCGTCGTACCCGCGCCCGCCATCTGCCGCGTTCGTGTACAGCGTGAAGAAACTGTAAACGTTCCACAGCGGCAGGATGACCTGGCGGACGCCGTCGCGGATGCCCTGCTCGGTGACCACGAGGTTGCCGCCGCGCAGGATCGGGCTGGACATCAGGAACCAGCGCATGGCGTCGGAGCCGTCGCGGTCCAGGACCTCGGAGACGTCCGGGTAGTTGCGCAGGCTCTTGGACATCTTCTGCCCGTCCGAACCCAGCACGATGCCGTGGCTGATGACGTTGCGGAAGGCCGGACGGTCGAACAGCGCGGTGGAAAGGATGTGCAGCATGTAGAACCAGCCGCGGGTCTGGCCGATGTACTCGACGATGAAGTCCGCCGGGTTGTGCGTGTCGAACCATTCCTCGTTCTGGAACGGGTAGTGGACCTGGCCGTAGGGCATGGAACCGGAGTCGAACCAGACGTCCAGGACGTCCTCGACGCGGCGCATCACGGACTGGCCTTCTTCCGGAGTGCGGGGGTCATCCGGGTTCGGGCGGGTGAGCTCGTCGATGAACGGCCGGTGCAGGTCCACCTGGCCGGCCTTGTTCAGCGGCAGGCGGCCGAAGTCGGCCTCGATCTCGGCCAGGGAGCCGTAGACGTCGGTGCGCGGGTAGTCCGGGTCGGTGGACTGCCAGACGGGGATGGGGCTGCCCCAGTAGCGGTTGCGGCTGATGGACCAGTCGCGGGCGTTGGCGAGCCACTTGCCGAACTGGCCGTCCTTGACGTTGCCCGGGATCCAGTTGATGTCCTGGTTGAGCTCGGACATGCGGTCCTTGAACTTGGTGACCTCGACGTACCAGGAGGACACGGCGCGGTAGATCAGCGGGTTGCGGCAGCGCCAGCAGTGCGGGTAGCTGTGCTCGTAGCTGGCCTGGCGGACCAGGCGGCCCTGGGCGCGGAGCACCTGGGTGATGGGCTTGTTGGCCTCGAATACCTGCAGCCCGGCGATTTCGGCGAGGTCGCCGTGGCCGAAGAGCGGCAGGAACTTTGCGCCTTCGTCGACCGAGAGGACAACGGGGATGCCGGCCTCTTCACAGATCTTCTGGTCGTCTTCGCCGTAAGCGGGGGCCTGGTGGACGATGCCGGTGCCGTCGGTGGTGGTGACATAGTCGGCCACGAGGAAGCGCCAGGCGTTCTCGGTGCCGTACTTTTCGGCGTCGTGGAAGTAGTCCCAGAGCGGCTCATAGCTCAAGCCGTTGAGCTCGGCGCCGGTGTGGCGGGAGGTGATCGCGGCTTCCGCGGCGGCGGCACCCTCGGCCCCGTCGCCGTAGCCGAGGTCCTTGGCGTAGGCGGCCAGGAGGTCCGCGGCCAGCAGGAAGCTGCCCGTGACGGGGGCGTCGGCCGCCGCGGCCTTGATCCCGTGCGGGCCGGCAGGCAGGACCACGTAGCTGATGTCGGGCCCGACGGCGAGCGCCAGGTTGGTGGGCAGCGTCCAGGGCGTGGTGGTCCAGGCAAGTGCCTGTACCCCGGCGAGCTGCCTGGACAGCTCCGAGTCCCCTGCCGTGATGGGGAACGTGACCGTGACGGTCTGGTCCTGGCGGTTCTTGTAGACGTCGTCGTCCATGCGCAGCTCATGGTTGGACAGCGGCGTCTCGTCCTTCCAGCAGTACGGCAGGACGCGGTAGCCGTTGTAGGTCAGGCCTTTTTCGTGCAGCTGCTTGAAGGCCCAGAGCACGGACTCCATGTACTCGACGTTGAGCGTCTTATAGTCGTTTTCGAAGTCCACCCAGCGCGCCTGGCGGGTGACGTAGCTCTTCCATTCGTCGGCGTACTTCATGACGGAGGCGCGGCAGGCGTCGTTGAACTTGTCGATGCCCATGGCCTCGATCTGGGTCTTGTCCGTCATGCCCAACTGCTTCATGGCTTCCAGCTCGGCGGGCAGGCCGTGGGTGTCCCAGCCGAAGCGGCGCTCCACGCGGCGGCCGCGCTGGGTCTGGTAGCGGCCCACGAGGTCTTTGGCGTAGCCGGTCAGGAGGTGGCCGTAGTGCGGCAGGCCGTTGGCGAAGGGCGGGCCGTCGTAGAAGACGAACTCGTTGGACCCGTCCTGACCAGCATCCCGCTGGTCGATGCTCGCCTGGAAGGTGCCGTCCTGGTCCCAGTATTTGAGGATGCGCTCTTCGATCTCCGGGAACTTCACGGAGGCAGACACACCGGAGGTGTTGGAAACTGCGTTGGAAGCCGCGTTTGACGCAGAGGTGGTGGAGCCGGCGCCTGTGGCGGAGGCCTTGGGGTAATAAGTCATCTCGACATCCTGGGTTGAGCTGGTGAACACATGCATTCAGGATGCGAGGACGGCCCTGTTGTCTTCCGACACCACGGACCGCGGTACCACCTCACTTACCGCCACCGGTCCGCTCCCCTTCGCGAAAGGTTCTGCACCGGCGTCGGCCGCTCATTACTGCTGTGACGGGCTTACCCGTCCGGTTCTACTGGCCCGTGCACGCACCGTGGCGACTAAATCTCCACCTCACGCGAGGGTGTTCTTCCGGAAGCTCACCGGTGATGGCCGGGTCAAAGCTGCTACGTCGATGGTACCGGAGAAAATAGTGCGTTTCACTGCCCCGCTGCAGTGACGGGCAGTGCGACTGCATTTCACAGCTACTAACTCCGCTGTGAGGGGCGACGCCGGCGGTCCGACTGCATAGACTCATGCCATGACCGTCCCCCGGCCGCCCCGGGCCTACCCGTGAAGCGCCGCAGCGCCAGCCGCCGGTGGCAGGTGTCCTCTGTCCTCTGCGCCGCGCCCGTTGCGGTGGTATCCATCTTCCGGGCGGTCCCGGGGCCCTGGCCGGCCCCGGTGGTCCAGCTCGTGGCCTTCACGCCCTGGTTCGCGCTCCCTGCGGGCGCGGCCCTCCTGCTCGCGCTGCCGGGGCGGCGTCCCTGGGCGGCCCTCCCGGCCGGCGCCCTCCTGGCCCTCCAGCTGCTGTGGCTGTTCCCGCCGGACCGGGTGGCGGACAGGCTTCTGCCCCGGCAGGCGGATTCGCTGCCTGGCGAGCAACGGAGCACGGGGCAGGCACAGTCCACAGCCCCGGCGGCGACGGCGGAACTTACGGTCATGAGCCTCAACGCCTGGAAAGGCCAGGCGGACGCCGCGGAAGTTGTCCGGCTGGTGCGTGAAAACGGTGTCGGGCTGCTCGCCGTCCAGGAACTCTCCCCGGACCTGGAAAAACGGCTGGACGCGGAGGGGCTGGACGCGCTGCTTCCGCACCGGATCAGCCGCTCGAGGGACGGCGCGGGCGGCGGCGCCGTGTACTCCTCACGCCCGATCATTCCGGTGGACTCCGTGGACGGTTCCGCCTTCCACATGCCAACGGTGCAGCTGGAGCTCGACGCCGGCGGCCGGCCGGCCCCCCTCACCGTGACCAACGTGCACACCAAGGCTCCGGTGTGGGGCCGGGCCGGGCAGTGGCGGAGTGAATTGGCTGCCCTGGGCCGCCTTGCCGCCCGTCCCGGCAGCATGCTGCTGCTGGGCGACTTCAACGCCACCCTCGACCACGCCGAGTTCCGCCAGATCCTTCAGGGCCCTGACGGCACCGGGCCCGGCGGCCCCCGCGTCGACGCGGGCGCCGCCGCCCTGGCACGGCTGGTTCCGACCTGGCCGATGGCCGGGCCCCCGCTGCCGGGCGTGGTGATCGACCACATCGTGACCAGCCCGCAGGTGGGCAGCAGCGGCTATGCCGTGCTGCCGGTGGCCGGGACGGACCACGCGGCGGTCCTGGCCACGTTGTCCGTCCCCGCGGCGGACTAGCTGCGCGGCAGTTTCATGCCGGACTCGGCCATCACGTCCCGGAGCCGGTCCGGGTAATCCGTGATCAGCCCGTCCACGCCGGCACCGATGAGCGCCCGCATGGTGGGCTTGTCATCAACGGTCCACGGAATGACCTGCATGCCTGCCGCATGGGCACGGCGGACCATGTCGGCGGTGACGTAGGGAACATAGCCCGGATCCGTCACGGCGCCGTCCTGCGGCGTGCCGTGCACGGGAGAGATGGCGTCGAAGCCCAGGGACGAGGCTGCGGCGACGAGGTCACCGCCGAAGTCATCGGCGTCGATGCCGCCCAGCCACGGCGACTTGCCGGGCTGGCCTGCCTGGAGGAAGTCCTTGTTGGTCAGGGCCACGGTGCGGATCTGGGGATCGCGCTGCTGGACCAGGCGCAGTGAGCCCCAGTCGAAACTCTCGATTGAGACGCGGCTCTGCATGTGGGCGGCCTTGATTTCGCGGAGCGCGACGTCGACGAACTGCTCCCGCGGGGCCGTTTCCTGCGGCGCCCCTGCCTCGACCTTGGTTTCGATGTTGAACTTCACCTGGCTGGCGCGGTGCGAGTCCGCCAGGGCGAAGACCTCGGCCAGCGTGGGCATCTTGGCGCCCGGCGAGGCCACCTGGCCCGGGAACTGGGGCAGCGTGAGGGTGCCGCAGTCCAGGCTGCGGACCTGCGCGAACGTCAGGTCCTTGATGTATTTGCCCACGTAGGGGAACTGTGGGTCGTTCGGCGTGACAGGAGCCGTATCCAGGCACTTCTGGCCGCTGATCTTGCGGTCGTGGGTGATGACCTCGTGGCCGTCCTTGGTGATCTGGAGGTCCAGTTCGAGGGTGGAAACGCCGGTCTCGATCCCCTTGGCGAAGGACGCCAGGGTTGACTCGACAGTCAAGCCGATGCCGCCTCGATGGGCCTCGAGGTCAAAGTGGTTGCCCTGGCTGTTGGGGTTCGTGTCGGCCGCGTGGGCCTCGGCGGCGTTTGCCTGGGCGGCGTTTGCCTGGGCAGCGTTTGCCTGGGCAGCGGCGGCGAGGAGCAGGGCTGCGCTGAGTACGGCAGCGCCGAGCTTCGTCGGGGTTCGCATGGGAAAGTTCTCCACTCTGGTGGTGTGCAGTTGCATGCGCCACCTTGCCCAACCCCGGCCAACTCCGGACCAGCGCAGCCTGACCTGCGCCCCACGCCTCGGTGAACGTCAGGTGTCGCAGCCGGATGTCCCGGCCCCTTGCCCCGCCCTTGGCCCCGCTCCTGGCCCCGCCCTACTGGTTCTTGCGGATCAGCTTGTAGTTGGCCGCCTGCGCCACCGGGCGGATCACGATCTGGTCCAGGTTGATGTGGTGCGGCGCGACGACGGCGTAGCGGACCACATCGGCCACGTCCTCGGCGGTCAGTGGCTTCTCGACTCCCTGGTACACCTTGGCCGCCGCGTCCTGGTCGCCGAGGCGGTTCAGGGCGAATTCCTCGGTCTGCACCAGCCCGGGGGCCACCTCGATCACGCGGAGGTTGTGCTCGGCCTCTTCGAGCCGCAGGGCGCCGGTCAGGGCGTGCTGGGCGAACTTGGCCGCGTTGTAGCCGCCGCCGCCCTCATAGGCCGCGAGCCCGGCCGTGGAGGTCAGGTTCAGCACGGTTCCCTCGCCGCAGGCACGCAGCATGGGCAGGAACGCGCGGATCAGCTTCATGCTGCCCAGCACGTTGACCTGGAACATCCATTCCCAGTCCTCGGTTTTGGCCCCGGCGACCTTGTCGGCGCCGCGGGCACCACCGGCGATGTTGATCAGCGTGTCGATGCCGCCGGCGCGGGTCACCTCATCGAGCAGCCGGGCCACATCGGCGTCGTCGGTCACATCGGCGGGAAGGGCGACGGCGCCGGTTTCGGCGGCGAGCGCTTCGAGCCGGTCGGCACGGCGGGCGACGGCGAACACGGTCCAGCCTTCCTTGCGGAGCGCACGCACCGTGGCCTCGCCGATTCCGGTGCTGGCGCCGGTGACTACTGCTGCTTTGGCTCCTGCTGCAGTGAATTCTTGTGTGTTGTTGTCGATTCCCTCAGTCATGGCACCACAGTAACGGCAATGCCGGGCTCATTTCCTGCTGCTGCTGCCGTGCTCCAGGAACTCCTGCAGCACCCGGGCATGGTTGGTCTCCGGGTCCCGTGCACCGAACAGCAGCGTCACTTTCCCGTGCTCCGCCGCGAGTCCGTACAGCGTCTGCACGGCCGGGTTGCCCTCGAGCTCGGCTTCGTAGGCCGCCCGGAAGTCCGCGAACCGTTCCTGCATGTGCCCGAATTCCTTGCGCAGCGGTGCAGACGGTGCCACGTCCTTGAGCCAGAGCTCCAGGTGGGCCCGTTCCTTGCTGACTCCGCGGGGCCAGAGCCGGTCCACCAGGACCCGGCAGCCGTCGTCGTCGGAAGGGTCGTCGTAGATGCGCTTGATCACGAAGGTTCCGGCAGAATTACCCTGAGAATTGCCCATCTGCGCATGCTACTTCACGTTACTTGGGCGGCGCCCACACCCGGAGATCCCGCCGCCGGCCGCATCCCGTACATCAGGGGATGGGAGTTAGTGGAAGAATTGGCCCATGGCTGAAGACAATCAGGGTACAGACACGCCCACCACCGCCCCCATCAACGTTCCGGACAAGCCCGCCCTGGAGGGGCTGGAAGAGGCGCTTACGCAGCGCTGGCTTGGCGAAGGGACCTACAAGTTCAACCCGGACACCACCCGGGAGCAGGTCTACTCGATCGACACTCCCCCGCCCACGGCATCGGGATCCCTCCACGTGGGACACATGTTCTCCTACACCCAGACCGACGTCCTGGCGCGCTATCAGCGCATGACCGGCAAGAACGTCTTCTACCCCATGGGCTGGGACGACAACGGCCTGCCCACCGAGCGCCGCGTGCAGAACTACTACGGGGTGCGCTGCGATCCCGCGATCGCCTACGACGCCGGCTACCGCCCCCCGGCCGAGCCCGCCAAGAACCAGCGCGACTTCGACGTCATCTCCCGCAAGAACTTCATCGAGCTGTGCGAGGAGCTCGCGGTCGAGGACGAGAAGGTCTTCGAGCACCTGTTCCAGACCCTGGGCCTGTCCGTGGACTGGGATCTGACCTACCGGACGATCGATGACAAGTCCCGCGCCATCTCGCAGCGCGCTTTCCTGGCCAACCTGGCCGCAGGCGACGCGTACATGGCCGAGGCCCCCACCCTGTGGGATGTCACGTTCCGCACCGCCGTGGCCCAGGCCGAGCTCGAAGACCGCGAAGTCGCTGGCGCCTACTACCGCTACCCCTTCTTCACCGAAGACGGCGAAAAGATCTTCATCGAAACCACCCGCCCCGAGCTGCTGGCCGCCTGCGCCGCGCTCGTGGCCAACCCCGACGACGAGCGCTACAAGCCGCTGTTCGGCAAGAAGGTCACCTCTCCCCTGTTCGGTGTCGAGGTAGAGGTCAAGGCCCACCCGCTGGCCAAGGCAGACAAGGGCTCCGGCGTCGCCATGGTCTGCACCTTCGGCGACCTCACCGACGTCACCTGGTGGCGCGAACTGCAGCTGCCCACCCGCGCGATCGTGGGCCGCGACGGCCGCATCATCGGCGAGACCCCGGAGTGGATCACCACCGAAGAAGGCCGCGCCAACTTCGCGGCCATCGCCGGCAAGACGGTGTTCAGTGCCAAGGAGTCCGTGGTGGAGCTCCTGGCCGCCGCGGAACTGCTTGACGGCGAGCCCAAGAAGATCATGCACCCGGTGAACTTCTTCGAGAAGGGCGACAAGCCCCTCGAGGTCGTCACCTCACGCCAGTGGTACATCCGCAACGGCGGACGCGACGAGGACCGGCGCGAACGGCTGATCGGCCGCGGCAACGAGATCGAGTTCCACCCCGCCTTCATGCGCTCCCGCTACGAGAACTGGATCTCGGGGCTCAACGGCGACTGGCTCGTGTCCCGCCAGCGCTTCTTCGGCGTGCCGGTACCGGTCTGGTACCCCCTGGATGCCGACGGCAACCCCGAATACGACGCACCGATCGTCCCGTCGGACGCGCAGCTGCCCGTGGACCCCGCGGCAGATGCGGCCCCCGGCTACGAGGAAGCCCAGCGCGACGTGCCCGGCGGCTTCACCGGCGACGCGGACGTCCTCGACACCTGGGCCACGTCCTCCCTGACCCCCCAGATTGTGGGCGGCTGGAGCACCGACGAGGCGCTCTTCGCCAAGGTCTACCCCTTCGACGTGCGCCCGCAGGGCCATGACATCATCCGGACCTGGCTGTTCTCCTCCGCCGTCCGCGCCGACGCGCTGCAGAAGACCGCACCGTGGAAGCACGCGGCCATCTCCGGCTGGATCCTGGACCCGGACCGGAAGAAGATGTCCAAGTCCAAGGGCAACGTCATTGTGCCCACGGATGTGCTGGAGGAGTACGGCTCCGACGCCGTGCGCTACTGGGCTGCCTCGGCCAAGCTCGGCGCTGACACCGCCTACGAGATCGCGCAGATGAAGATCGGCCGCCGCCTGGCCATCAAGCTGCTCAACGCCTCCAAGTTCGTCCTGAACCTGGGCGCCACCGAGGACTCGGTCGTCTCCGGCGACCTGTCCGTGCTGAGCAACCCCTTAGACCGGGCCGTCCTGGCCCAGCTCGCCGACGTCGTCGAGCAGGCGACCAAGGCATTCGAGGGCTACGACTACGCCCGGGCGCTGCAGATCACCGAGAGCTTCTTCTGGAACTTCACCGACGACTATGTGGAACTCATCAAGGACCGTGCCTACGGTGCGGCAGGCGAGGAGCAGCAGGCATCCGTGCTGGCCGCCCTCGCGACGAGCATGGACACCCTCCTGCGGCTCTTCGCGCCGTTCCTGCCGTTCGCCACGGAGGAAGTCTGGAGCTGGTGGCGCACCGGTTCCGTGCACCGCGCCCAGTGGCCCTCCGCCATCGCGGTCGACGGCGACACTACCCTCCTGGCCACGGTCGGCACCGCGCTCAGCGGCATTCGCAAGGCCAAGTCCGAGGCCAAGGTCAAGCAGCGCACCGAGGTGCTGTCCGCGACGATCACGGCCTCGGAATCCCTCACGACCCAGCTCAAGGCCGGCCTCGCCGACCTCAAGGCCGCGGCCAACGCCCGTGAACTGGCGCTTGTCGCCGGCGAGGGTGAACTGGCCGTCAGCGACGTCGTGCTGGCACCTGCCGAGCCGCCCGTCCAGGCGTAGTCTCCGGCGGAAACAACACGAAGGGGCCCTCGGCCCGGTTCAGAGAAGCAATTCTGATCCGGCGGGGCCCCTTCGGCGTCGCGGGGAGGCTCAGACCGCGAAGGACGTCTCGAAGTGCGTCAGCACCGGCGGGGCGGCCAGGAGTTCTGCCAGCCCGCTAGCGCCGTCGCCTGCGCGCCAGGCGCGATAGGCGGCGTCGTGTTCCATCGATACCCACTGTTCGACCACGAGAAAATGCGCCGGATCCGCGCTGTCGACCAGCACGTCGACCCCGAGGCAGCCGTCAAAGGCGCGCGTATCGGAGAGAATATCGCGGAGCACCGCGGGCGCCGTGGGCAGGGCTTCGGCTTTGACGTTCAAGTCGAGATGGGCTGTAACGGGCATGGCGCTCCAATGTTCGCAGGTGGGGACAGGACAAAACCGGGTACAACCGGGCGGGTTGCCCGGAGATCACGGCACGGGGACCGCTGCCCCGTCATTGGAAGCAACAGCCGGGCCGCCGGGCTTGTTCCTTCGGCCCGGAACCCGGGGCAGCTCAAGCAGATCTACCGCTGAGGCGTGAGGTCACCCGGCACGGGTGAGGCGCCGCACCTCACCGGGGGCACAGAATGAAGGTGCAGCGGTCCGTCGGATCGCCTCGAACCCCAAGAAGAAGCGGAGGTCATACGCATGACTGAGACACTCGATGAACTGGGGCCGGTCGACTGGATCGTCGTTGAATTCCCCGGACCCGATTTCGGCAAGGGCCAGATCGCCCCATTCCTGGAGGACCTGGTCCAGCGTGACCTCGTCAGGGTGCTCGACATGGTGTTCCTGAGGAAGATGGAGGACGGCACTCTCGAGACGGCGGAGATCTCCGATCTGGACCCGAGCGAGCTCGGCGAGGTGCGCACGGCCGAGGCCGACCTGGCCATGGTGCTCTCTGAGCAGGATGTCATGGACCTGGCCGAGACGATCGCGCCCGGCCACTCCGCCGCGGTGCTCGTCTGGGAGAACCTGTGGGCGGCCCCGTTCGGCACGGCAGTCCGTAAGGCCGGCGGCCAACTCGTGGCCAGCGGCCGGATCCCGACCCAGGCCGTCATCGCCGCCTTCCAGGCCGACGCCGAAGACCAGTCCCCTGAAGAAGCGATAGAAGGAGCCTGACATGCCACTGGCAGCACGACGCAGACGCAGGACCGCAGCCGCCGTCGGCGGGGCCGTTGTCGTCGCCCACGGGATCAACCGTCGCGGCGACCGGCGGGAAGACCGCCGTGACGACCGCGGCGACCGCCGGGAAGACCGCCGCGACTAACACCCGCGGCTGACCCCCGCGACTGACAACGCGGAGCCGGCCCCGGGCACCCGCAGGTGCGCATGACTCCTCCCGGGTCGTGCGCACCTGAACAATGCCCGCTCCCCCAACCGGGGAAGCGCCCCTGGACGGCGATCTGACGAATTTGGTCACACTGCTTTGGGCCGCACTGTTTTTGGGCAAGGTGTTTTTGGGCAAAGCAAAGTGTTTTTGGGCAAAGGGGAAGCCCCATCAGCGTTAGCCGTTGGTGGGGCTTCGACTTTTCGATTGTCACGTGACGTCATAGACAATCTGGCGGGATCCTTAGACTTTCAGGTCTTCCTACCTCGTCACTGGTAGCCATCATCTGACTTTGCCGAAGGCTGCGTCGGATGAGTGTCACTGAATCTTTGGTTCCTGCGTCCCTCTTCTTTCGAAGTGGGTAAGTTCCATTGTTGTCCTCCGGCCTGCTGTGCACAAGAGCCCCGGCAGAACTACATCGGAGTAGTTCTGCCGGGGCTCCCGGGAGGCCGGGCAGCGGCCCGGCCCGGCGTGTTCAGGCCTAGTTAAAGACCGGGCTTTCGGTACGGCTGCGCTTGATTTCGAAGAAGTACGGGAAGGATGCCAGGGTCACCGTGGCGTCCCAGATCTGTCCTGCTTCCTCGCCGCGCGGGATGCGCGTCAGGACCGGGCCGAAGAAGGCCGTGCCGTTGAAGGCGACGACGGGTGTGCCCACGTCCTGTCCGACCAGCGAGATGCCTGCCTCGTGGCTGGCGCGCAGCTTTGCATCGAATTCGTCGCTCTGGCCCGCGGCGGCAAGCTCGGCCGGCAGTCCGGCCTCGGCCAGCGACTTGGCGATGACCTCGTCAATGTCCTTGATGCCTTCGTTGTGGATCTTGGTGCCCATGGAGTCATAGAGCGCCTTGATGAATTCGGCACCGTGCTGTTCAGCGGCGGCGGTGATGACGCGGACCGGAGCCCACGCCTTCTTCATGAACTCGCGGTACTGCTCGGGCAGTTCCTCGCGGCCCTCATTGAGCACGGCGAGGCTCATGACATGCCACTCGGTCTTGATGTCGCGGACTTCTTCGACTTCACCGATCCAGCGGGAGGTGACCCAGGCGAAGGGGCACATCGGGTCGAACCAGAAGTCGGCTTTGTTGGTCATGGTTTCAGACACAGGTGTTCTCCTTAGGGAAGTCTGCGGGGAAAGCGCCGGCGCGGATCACGCACACGGCGCGCTAAAAATTACAGCGACCTTGGCCGCGTTAATATTCCGGATCAGGCGGATTTGCGCCGTTTGACCTCGTCGTGGGCGATCATCGTGGGCGTCGCCTTCTTGGTCACGACCTCTTCGGTGATCACGACGCTGGCGACGTCGTCGCGGCTGGGGAGGTCGAACATGACCGGGAGCAGGACTTCCTCCATGATGGCGCGCAGCCCCCGGGCCCCGGTGCCGCGCTCCAGCGCCTGGTCGGCAATGGTGTTGAGGGCCTCGTCCTCGAAGATGAGCTCGACGCCGTCGAGCTGGAACATCTTCTGGTACTGCTTGACGAGGGCATTCTTCGGCGTCGAGAGGATCTGGATGAGCGCGGCGCGGTCCAGGTTGGAGACGGTGGTGATGACGGGCAACCGGCCGATGAACTCCGGGATCAGCCCGAACTTGAGCAGGTCTTCCGGCATGACCTCGCCGTAGGAATCCGTGGTGTTCTTGACCTCGTTGAGCGGGGCGCCGAATCCGATGCCCTTGCGCCCGGACCGCGAACCGATGATGTCCTCGAGCCCCGCGAAGGCGCCGGCCACGATGAAGAGCACGTTGGTGGTGTCGATCTGGATGAATTCCTGGTGCGGGTGCTTGCGTCCGCCCTGCGGCGGGACCGAGGCCACCGTGCCCTCGAGGATTTTCAGGAGCGCCTGCTGCACGCCCTCCCCCGAGACGTCCCGGGTAATGGACGGATTCTCGCTCTTGCGTGAGATCTTGTCGATCTCATCGATGTAGATGATGCCCTGCTCGGCCTTTTTGACGTCGTAGTCGGCGGCCTGGATGAGTTTGAGGAGGATGTTTTCAACGTCCTCACCGACGTAGCCGGCTTCGGTCAGGGCCGTGGCGTCGGCGACGGCGAACGGGACGTTGAGGCGGCGGGCGAGGGTTTGGGCCAGATAGGTCTTGCCGCAGCCGGTGGGTCCGATCAGCAGGATGTTGGACTTGGCGATCTCGACGTCGTCGTGGTGCACGCCGTCGGCGAGGCTGCCGCTCTTCGGCGCGTGGCCGGCCTGGATCCGCTTGTAGTGGTTGTACACCGCGACGGCGAGCGAACGCTTGGCGGGTTCCTGGCCAATCACGTATTCCTGCAGGAAATCAAAGATTTCGCGGGGCTTGGGCAACTCGAAACTGCCCAGGTCAGCTACTTCCGCGAGTTCCTCTTCGATGATCTCGTTGCAGAGTTCGATGCACTCGTCGCAGATGTAGACGCCGGGCCCGGCAATGAGCTTGCGGACCTGCTTCTGGCTCTTTCCGCAGAAAGAACACTTCAGCAGATCTGTGCTCTCGCCAATCCGAGCCATGTGTGAACCCCTTTAGTAGCTTGCTGCTGGCTGTGACATGTTCCACTCTAGGTCACTTTGGGCCCGTTGGGTGGAAAGCGGACACCGGTGCGGCCAAGTAAAAATGCCGCACCGGCGCCGCGGATTGCTGATTAGCGCGCGATTGCCTGGGGCTTGATCTTGCGGGAATCGAGGACCTGGTCAATGAGGCCGTACTGCATGGCCTCGGCGGCCGTGAGGATCTTGTCCCGCTCGATGTCGTTGTTGACCTGTTCCGGCGTCCGGCCGGAGTGCTTGGCCAGCGTGTCCTCGAGCCAGGAGCGCATGCGCATGACCTCGGCGGCCTGGATCTCCAGGTCCGAGGCCTGCCCGCCCTGTCCGCCGGACAGCGAAGGCTGGTGGATCAGTACGCGGGCGTTCGGCAGTGCGAGGCGCTTGCCCGGCGTGCCGGCCGCGAGCAGCACGGCGGCGGCGCTGGCCGCCTGGCCGAGGCAGACGGTCTGGATCTCGGGCCGGATGTACGTCATGGTGTCGTAGATCGCGGTCATGGCGGTGAAGGAACCGCCAGGCGAGTTGATGTAGAGCGTGATGTCGCGGTCCGGGTCGGTGGACTCGAGCACCAGCAGCTGGGCCATGACGTCGTCGGCCGAGGCGTCGTCAACCTGGACGCCGAGGAAGATGATGCGGTCCTCGAACAGCTTGGTGTACGGGTCCTGGCGCTTGAAGCCGTAGGGGGTGCGCTCTTCGAACTGGGGCAGCACGTAGCGGCTGCTCGGCAGGTTGCCGGCAGTCGAACCGAAGTTGTAGTTCATGTTCATTGCTCCTGAATTCATTGCTGTCTACCTGCCGGTCAGTTCTCGGTGGCTGTCGCAGCGCCGCCGCTGTTCCCGGAGCCGTTGGCGTTGGTTCCGCCGCCGCCTGCCACGGATCCGGCGTGTGCGGCGATCTTGTCGAAGAAGCCGTATTCGAGGGCTTCCGGGGCCGTGAACCACTTGTCGCGGTCGTTGTCCTTGAGGATGGTGTCCACACTCTGGCCGGTCTGGTCCGCGGTCAGCTCGGCCATGACTTTCTTCATGTGCAGGATCAGCTCGGCCTGGATCTTGATGTCCGACGCCGTGCCGCCGATGCCGCCGGAGGGCTGGTGCATGAGGATGCGGGCGTTGGGGGTGGCGTAGCGCTTGCCCTTGGTGCCGGAGGAGAGCAGGAACTGGCCCATGGACGCGGCGAGGCCGGTGGCGACCGTGACAACATCGTTCGGGATGAACTGCATGGTGTCGTAGATGGCCATGCCGGCGGTGACGGAGCCGCCGGGTGAGTTGATGTAAAGGTAGATGTCCCTTTCAGGATTCTCCGCCGAGAGCAGCAGCAGCTGGGAGCAGATCGCGTTGGCGTTATCGTCGCGGACCTCGGAGCCGAGCCAGATGATGCGCTCTTTCAGCAGGCGGTTGTAAATGTAGTTATCCTGGGCTGCCGGATCGACCGTGGCCATCCGGGGTGTCCCTGCTTGCTGTGACATATGTACTTACCTCTCGCTGGCGACGGTGACGCCACTGGACGACATCACTGAACTTTCCTACAGCGACACTAACCGTTTTCACGCCCGCTTTGTTCGCTGGCGCCGGGCTGTTCGCTGACGGCGCACGATTGCCGGGACCCCGCGCGCCGGGTCCTGGATGCGGGCCCTTCCCGGCTCCCGAACAGACCGTGCCGGCCGGGCATGGCCGCAGGCGGGGGCTTAAAACAGACGGCCCCCGGATCGGTGATCCGGGGGCCGACTGTTCTAAGTCTCAGTGACTGCTAGAACTTCACTGCTGCGGGGTCATCGCTCGGCGTGGCCTCGGTGCTGGCTTCTGCCGAAGCCGCTTCGTCCTCAACGGTCTCGGCGGCCGGGGCGGCTTCGTCGCCGGGGCGGACGAAGTCGCTCAGGTCAACCTTGTTGCCCTCGGAGTCGGTGACCTCGGCCTGGCCCAGCACGACGGCCAGTGCCTTGCGGCGGCGGACCTCGGAAACCATCATGGGCACCTGGCCGCTCTGATCGATGATCTGGGCGAACTGGTTCGGATCCATGCCGTACTGGCTGGCGGTGGTGACGATGTAGTCGATCAGCTCGTTCTGGCTGACGTTGACTTCTTCCTTCTCCGCGATGGCGTCGAGGATGATCTCGTTCTGGAAGGCGCGCTCGGTGTTGGCCTTGACCTCGGCGCGGTGCTCCTCGGTGTCGTGCTCGCCTTCACCGTGGGCGTTTTCGGCGTTGAAGTGCTGCTCGAGCTGCTCTTCGACGATCGACGCCGGGACGGGAACCTCGACGAGCTCAACGAGCTTGTCCAGGACCTTGTCGCGGGCCTCGACGCCCTGGTCAACAATCTTGGACTCGGCGGCCTGCTTGGCGAGGTCCTCACGGAGTTCGGCGAGGGTGTCGAATTCGCTGGCGAGCTGGGCGAAGTCGTCGTCGGCGACGGGGAGCTCGCGCTCCTTGACGGCCTTGACGGTGACCTTGACCTGAGCGGACTCGCCGGCGTGCTCGCCGCCGACCAGCGTGGTGTCAAAGATGGCGTCCTCGTCGGCGCTGAGGCCGGTGACGGCCTCGTCGAGGCCTTCGAGCATGGTGCCGGCGCCAACCTGGTAGGACAGGCCGGAAGCGGAGTCAACATCGGCGCCGTCGATCGAGGCTGCGATGTCGATCGTCAGGAAGTCGCCATCGGCGGCCGGGCGGTCCACGGACTTCAGCGTGCCGAAGCGGCCGCGGAGCTCGTCCAGGGCCTTGTCGACGTCGGCGTCGGAGGACTCGGCGGCGGCGACCTCAACCTTGATGCCGGCGTAGTCGGGCAGTTCGATTTCGGGGCGGATGTCAACCTCGGCGTGGAACTTGAGCTCGCCGTCGGTGGCGGACGGGTCCGGAACCTCGGTGATCTCGACCTCGGGACGGCTCAGCGGGCGGATGCCGGTTTCCTGCACGGCGGCCTGGTACCAGCCGTTGAGGCCTTCGTTGATGGCCGTCTCCAGGACGTAGCCGCGGCCAACGCGCTGGTCAATGAGCTTGGAGGGGACCTTGCCCTTGCGGAAACCGGGGACCTGGATCTGCGAAGCAACAGTCTTGTATGCCTCTGCGATGCTGGGCTTCAATTCCTCAAAGGGGACCTCAACATTGAGCTTGACCCGCGTGGGGGTGAGGTTCTCGACAGCGCTCTTCACAGTCTAAGTACTCCTGGTGTGGGGGGTATGGGGTTCTGCATTGCCACGTGCTGGCAGTGCTTGCAGAGTCGGGGTGACAGGATTTGAACCTGCGACTTCCTGCTCCCAAAGCAGGCGCTCTAGCCAAGCTGAGCTACACCCCGTAAGTGCACAGAACAGTCTACGGTCATACTGTGCCGATTTGCACATTTGACACCGGGGCCTTGAATTGGGTTTAGTTGTATCCGGCTTGAACAGCCGCCCGGAAGTTTTGCTGGAGTTCCAGTGAGATCCCCGGGGACGTAGCTTAATGGTAAAGCCTCAGTCTTCCAAACTGATTACGCGGGTTCGATTCCCGTCGTCCCCTCAGAAATATGACGAAAAAGCCCCTCTCCGGAGGGGCTTTTTTCGTTCCCCTCCGGGCCCCGGCGGACGGAGCTTGGAAGGGCAGGCGTGCAAGGGCAGGCGTGGAACGGCAGGCGTACCGGCTCAGGCCTGCTGGCAGGCCGGGCACCAGTAAAGCTTCCTGGCGCCGAGCTGGGTCAGCGCCACCGGCGTTCCGCAGTCCCTGCAGCCGAGTCCGTGCCGCCGGTAGACGAAGTGGGCCTCGTCCGGGGCCGGCAGGACGCCGCGGGATATGCCGGCTCCGGCCCCGTTCCAGTACTGCGGCGGCGTCGTGATGATCCGGCCGTCCCGGACGCCGTCGGTCATCATGGCCGCGGTGTCGTCCCAGAGCCGGCGGGCCGCGTCCGGTGACAGTTCGGCGCCGGGCAGCCAGGGGTTGAGCCGCTGCCGGAACAGGAGTTCGGCCCGGTAGACGTTCCCGACGCCGGCAATCACCTTTTGGTCCATCAGCAGGGCCGCCAGCGGTGTGCGTTTGGCCGCCACGCTGGCGCTGAAGGTGTCCCGGTCTCCCGGAAGGTTCCGCAGCGGGTCCGGGCCGAGCCGCGCCAGTACGGCCGCCGCTTCCGCGTCCGTGATCGCCTCGCACGTGGTCGCGCCGCGGAGATCGGCCCAGCCGTGCGCGCCGGCGAGCCGGACGCGGACGGCACCGACCGGCGCGGGCGGGCCCTCATATGCGGCCAGCCCGGCCGCCTCAGCGTCGTCGTAGACTTCCCGCTCCCCCACCTTCCGGGGCGCGCCAATGCTGGAGGCGCCGCGGAAGGTGGCGTCACCGCCGAAATCCCAGGCGCCATAGAGGCCCAGGTGGACATGCAGGAGAAGCCCGTGCCCGAACTCCAGGAAGAGGTGCTTCCCGTGCGCCACGGAACTGACGAGGGTGTGGCCGTCCAGCAGCGCCGCGCCCTGGGCAAACCGGCCCTGCGGACTGGAGACCGCGAGCCGCTCCCCCGCGAAGACGTCCCCGAACTGGCGGGCCAGCCGGTGGACGGAATGCCCCTCCGGCACTAGTCGATGACCTCGCCGGTGCGCTCGTACGTGGCGATCTTGCCGATCCGGCGGACGTGGCGCTCATCGTTGCTGAAGGGTTCGGCCAGGAACGCCTCGATGATTTCCGTGGCCTCGTCGACGCTGTGCTGGCGGCCGCCGACGGCGACGACGTTGGCGTCGTTGTGCTCACGTGCCAGCTGGGCGGTGGACAGGTTCCAGGCCAGCGCGGCGCGGACGCCCTTGACCTTGTTGGCGGCGATCTGCTCGCCATTGCCAGAGCCGCCGAGGACTATGCCGAGGGCGTGGGTTCCGGCCTCCTGGTCCGCGACGACGGCGAGGGCGGCGTTGATGCAGAACGACGGGTAGTCATCCAGGGCGTCGTAGACCTTCGGTCCGTGGTCCACCACCTCATAGCCCTTGGCGCCGAGGTGGCTGACCAGGTGGGCGCTGAGCTCCATTCCGGCGTGGTCGGTGGCAATGTGCACGCGGGGCAGGTCAGAAATGGTCACGGCTGTTCCGTTCGGTTGCGGCGCCGGGCGGCGGCCGGGGCGGTTGGGGTCTGGTCCAAGCCTACTAGGCCGGGCCTCCCGGGACCTTGCTGCAGCCCGCCGAACCCCTCACTGGACGGTCGTGTTACACAGGCCCGGCACGCCGTCGTACTCCGCCGTCCTGCTCCACCGTCCTACTCCACCGGGGACCGACACCGCCGTGCTACACGGCCGTGCTACACGGCGGTGGTCCCGCCGTTCCGCCGGGCCCTGTCCGCCACCCGGGACAGCGTTTGGGCGATATTGTCCGCCGCGGTGGCACTGCCGCCGCTCACCGCCAGCCGGCGCCCGTCCGAGCGGTCGATGACCACCGCGGGGCCGCTGCTGACCAGCATCGCGGTGGTGTTGCCATGGGTCCGGTAGCCCCACCCGCCATAGTCCGCCGCCGTGACGTCCCTGGGCGTCGCGGCGTCGATGGCCGCGGCCGGAACTTCCATGACCCGGACGAAGCCTGCCGCGAAGACGTGCAGGCCGCCGCGGTCGACCCGGATCCGGGCCACCAGGAACGCCGCGGCCACCAGGGCCGCCGCCACCAGGAGGACAGATAGCCACGGCACGGCGACGGTCAGGAGGGCGGCCGGCAGAAGCGTTGCGATGCCGAGCATGACGAAGATGGAGCTGCGGGCGTGGACCCAGAGGCTGACCCGGTCCCTGGCCAAATCCGGATCCTGTTCACGCTCGAGCGCCTGCCGGACGGCGACGTCGTCATCAACGGACCAGCGCTCGTCGGCCTTGAAGACAAAACCCATCACAACGCCCAGGCCGAGGGCCGCGCCGCTGCCGAGAGCCAGGACCGAGGCGTCCACATGGGATCCCCGCGCATCGGGCAGGCCCAGCTGGCCCACAAGCACGGCGGCAAGGACTGTGGTGACGAACAGGCTCATGGACAGGCCGGCGCCCATCATGATGCGGCGCATCATCGCGGGGCGCGACAGCGGCACGGCCTGCAGCAGCACGGCCCAGCCAATCACCACGATCAGCGAGGCTCCGGCTCCCGCGACCGTCACGAACGGCGCGAAGTCGGCGGCACCGGCGGCGGTCCAGCGGACGGCCAGCGGCTCGGGCAGATCCGGGCGTACCAGAAGCGCACACACCACGAATCCTGCCGCCAGCATCAGGGGGAAACCGATGGCAAAGCGCAGCGCCCTGGCATCGACGGAGTCACGGATCTTTCCCATGCTCCAACGCTACCGCGGACGCCCCTTGATGGATCTGGGGACGTGCGCGCAGGTCAGGAGGTGGACGGGAAGCAAATGTGGGATCAGGCACGTAGTCCGGCGCCCGGACCTCGCCACGAGCAAGAAGAGACCGCCGGGGCAACGTCAACGTGGCCGCCCCAACCGCACCCATCTGACACGAATGGCCGCCAAGGGCATCGGCTAAGCGGCCATTCGTGGCAAATCGTGGGGCTGGATGCAGAGGCCTTGGGGCCGGTTGTGACCGGGCTAACTTGCCAAGGGCCGCTAACGTGAAAGAATAATTTCACAGTATCGCCGGCGACCGCGGCCGCGGCCGGCCGGCAGTATCCATCTTCTTCTGGAGGCCCCTTTGCCCGGTATGAACCTGACCCGCGCCGAAGCCCGCGAGCGCGCCGCCCTGATCGACGTCGACTCCTACGAGGTCAGCCTGGACCTGACCCGCGGCGAGAAGGTCTTCGGCTCCACCACGGCCGTGAAGTTCCGGGCCAAGCCGGGCTCGTCGACCTTCATCGACGCCGTCACCCACGCCGTGCACAGCGTGAGCCTCAACGGCCGTGAACTGGATCCGGCCGAGGTCTCCGACGGCGTCCGGATCCAGCTCCCGGACCTCGCGGCCGAGAACCACCTGCTGGTGGTCGCCGACGCCCCGTACATGAACACCGGTGAAGGCCTGCACCGCTTCGTGGATCCGGTGGACAACGAGGTCTACCTGTACACCCAGTTCGAGGTCCCGGATTCGCGGCGCATGTTCGCCGTCTTCGAACAGCCCGACCTGAAGGCCAGCTTCACGTTCACCGTCACCGCCCCCTCGCACTGGGATGTCGTGTCCAACTCCCCCACCCCGGTGCCGGTGGAGACCATCCCCGGCGCGGATGGGGGCGCCCGCTCTGTCTGGGAGTTCACGCCGACACCGCGGCTGTCCTCCTATGTCACCGCGCTGATCGCCGGGCCGTACCAGTCGGTGCGCAGCGAGGTCACGTCGGCGGCGGGCAAGGTCACCCCGCTGGGCATCTTCGCCCGCAAGTCGCTCATGCAGTACCTCGATGCGGACAACATCTTCGAGCTCACCCGGCAGGGCTTCGAGTTCTTCGAGGCCCAGTTCGGCTGCCCGTACCCGTTCGAGAAGTACGACCAGCTCTTCGTGCCGGAGTTCAACGCCGGCGCCATGGAGAACGCCGGGGCCGTCACCATCCTGGAAGGCTACGTCTTCCGCGGCAAGGTCACCGACGCCCAGGTGGAACGCCGCGCCATCACCGTGCTGCACGAGCTCGCGCACATGTGGTTCGGCGACCTCGTCACCATGCGCTGGTGGAACGACCTCTGGCTCAACGAGTCCTTCGCCGAATACATGTCCCACCTGGCCGCCGTCGAGAACACCGAGTTCGGCCACGCCTGGACCACGTTCGCCTCCGTGGAGAAGTCCTGGGCCTACCGGCAGGATCAGCTGCCCACCACGCACCCGATCTTCGCCGAGATCAACGACCTCCAGGACGTCGAGGTGAACTTCGACGGGATCACCTACGCCAAGGGCGCGTCGGTGCTGCGCCAGCTCGTCGCCTGGGTGGGCCCGGAGCAATTCATGTCCGGGGTGCGGGAGTACTTCAGCAAGCACGCCTGGCAGAACACCGAGCTCAGCGACCTCATGGCCGAACTCGAGAAGGCCAGCGGCCGCGACCTGGAACGGTGGGGGCAGCTCTGGCTGGAGACCGCCGGCGTGAACACCCTGACACCGGAAATCTCGGCGGCCGCGGACGGCACCATCGAGTCCTTCGCCATCGTGCAGTCGGCGATCGAGAGCGAACCGACCCTGCGCCCGCACCGCCTCGCGGTCGGCTTCTACAACCTCAACGGGGCCGGCAAGCTGGAGCGGGTGCACCGCGAGGAGCTCGACGTCGACGGCGAGCGCACCGAAGTTCCGGCCCTGGCCGGCCTGGCCCAGCCGGACCTGATCCTGCTCAATGACGACGACCTCGCCTATGCCAAGGTGCGCCTGGATCCGAAGTCCCTCGCCACCGCAACGGCGCACCTGAAGGACTTCAGCCAGAGCCTCCCCCGCACGCTCGTGTGGGGCTCGGCCTGGGATGCGGCGCGCGACGGCGAGTCCCCGGCCCGCGGGTACGTGGAGCTGATCCTCGCCAACATTGCCGAGGAATCCGATTCCTCCGTGATCCTGGTCCAGCTCCGGCAGCTGGCCACCACGCTGACCTTCTACGTGGCCGGGGAGCACCAGGAGGCGACCGCCGTCGCCGCGGCCGACAAGCTCTGGGAGCTCGCCTCGGCGGTGCCGGCCGGCTCGGACGCCCAGCTCCAGTTCGTGAAGTCCTACGCCCTGCTGGCCCGCAGCGCCGGGCAGCTGGACACGGTCTCCGGGCTGCTGGACGGCTCACTTTCCCTCGATGGGCTGAGCGTGGACCAGGACCTGCGGTGGGAGCTGCTGGCCTCCCTCGTGGCCGGCGGCCGCGCCGGGCAGGAGCGGATCGACGAGGAACTGGAGCACGACAACACCTCCAACGGCCAGAACGCGGCGGCCCTGGCCACGGCCGCCATCCCCACCCCGGAGGCCAAGGCCGCGGCCTGGGAATCGATTGTGGTCAAGGGCGATCTGTCCAACGCCCTGCAGGGCTCCGCGGTGACCGGCTTTACCCGGGTCCTGGACACGTCCCTGCTCGAGCCGTACGCCGAGAAGTACTTCGAGGCCGTCCCCGGCATCATGGCAAGCCGCACCCACGCGCTGGCCTCGCAGATCGTCGTCGGGCTCTACCCGGCCCAGCTGACCACGCAGGCCACGGTGGACCGCACGGATGAGTTCCTGGCCTCGCTGCCGGAGGACAGTTCGGCGCTGCGCCGGATGATGCTGGAGAACCGCGACGGCGTTGCCCGCGCCCTGCGCGCCCGCCAGGCCGACGTCGGCTAACGACCAAGGCACCGGACCCCCGGCAAGCCTGGAACCCCGGTGCCGCCCCTGTGCGGCGCCGGGGTTCTGTCGTTCTAGGCTGGAGTCATGAGCCTTGACGAACATCACTATGCGCTGACCGTCCGCTGGACCGGGAACCGCGGGGCCGGGACGTCCTCGTACCGCGGTTACTCACGGGACCACGACGTCGAGATCCCCGGGCTGCCGGTGCTGCGCGGCTCGGCCGATCCGACCTTCCACGGGGACCGGGAGCGCTACAACCCCGAACAGCTGCTGCTGGCCGCGCTCTCGCAGTGCCACATGCTCTCCTTCCTGCACGTGGCCGTGAAGCACGGCGTTGTGGTGACGGCCTACGAGGACCGGGCCGAGGGCCTGATGCGGACCAACAGGGACGGCAGCGGGCAGTTCGAATCCGTCACGCTGAAGCCCCGGGTGACGGTGGCGGAAGCGGCGGCAGCGGATGTCCTCGAGGAACTCCACGTGGAGGCCAACAAGGTCTGTTTCATCGCCCGCAGCGTGAACTTCCCGGTGTTGCACGAGCCGACGGCTGTAGTGGAGGGCCAGGCTGACTGAATAGTTTTCAGGCGGCGCCGTCAGCCGGGACGGCCGAGGCCTCTGCCCGGTACTCGGACACCAGCCGGCGCTCCGTCTCCGGGCTCATTCCGGCCTTGCGTTCACGGCCGAGTCCGCGGCGGCGTTCATCCGCCAGGGTGTCCCGCAGCGTGTCCATCCAGGGCCGGAGCCGCAGCCCTGCTGTCCGGGCAGCGTCGTTGCTGCGGGTCGCGAAGCCCTCGTGGCCTGGCGGCAGCCACAGCGGCAGCGAGTCCGGGCCGGCCCAGTAGTTCGCACCGTGCGACGCCAGCCAGTCCTCGGGGGCGACAACCACCTCGGAGTCGGCGTCGGCCAGCTGGCGGGCTTCCTCCAGGTAGGCGGCAAAGGGCACCGGCTCACCGACGGCGTTCAGCGCCCCTGTGGTTCCGTTTTCGGCGGCGGTGAGGATCCAGGCCGCGAGGTCGCGGACGTCGATGATCTGGGTGGCGTCGGCGGGGATGTCCGGGACGAGGACGGGATCGTTGTCCCGGGCGAATCGGGCCGGCCAGTACCCGTAGCGGTCGGAGCCGTCCCCGGGTCCGCCGATCAGGCCGGCGCGGCACAGGTGCGCCTTGTCCCCTGCCAGTTCCCGGGTCAGGTGCTCGATCGCGGACTTGGCCTCGCCGTAGTTATCCACGGTCAGCTTCGTGCCCGGAGCCAGCGGCGGGAGCATCTGGGCGTCTTCGGCCTCGCCGGCCACTGAGTGGTCAGCGTAGACCGAGCAACTGGAGATGAAGGTCCAGTGCCGGGCCGAGCCGGCCAGCGTCTCGAGGGCCTCCCGCGCCTGGGCGGGGTCCCGCGAGACGTCGACGACGGCGTCCCACCCGCCGCTGCCGGCGGCCCCTTGGTACGCGGCCTTCCCCTGCGCGCGGTCCGCGCGCAGCCAGGTGGCGCCGTCGGGCGGCGCGGCGGCGGTACCGCGGGCCAGGCATGTGACGTCGTGACCGGCGGCGAGGGCCTGCCGGGCTATTTCAGCTGACAGGAAGACGGTGCCGCCAAGGACCAGGATGCGCATGGGGCCACGCTACGGCGCTAATGTTGAAGTAGACCAGAGCGTTATGCGCCCGGCGAACGCCAGCCGTCTTTCCGGACGCCCAGCCCTGCTGCCGGCCGGCAGCAGGGCTGCAGTAAACAAGGAGTTTTCCCTCACCGATGATCAGCCTGACCACCATCGAACCCATCACCGCACCGGACATCTCGGCTGTCAACCTGCCAGGTGGCCTCATCAGCCTGGGCATCGGCGTCGCCGTGTGGCTGGTGGCATCCTTCGTGATCACCGGAATCACCAAACGGGTCGCGGCGGGCAGCACACTTTTCAAGAAGTCGCACTTCCGCTGGGTGGCTCCGGCGTTCCGCGCCCTGGACCACGAACGCCGCGTCCAGCGGGCAGAGACAATCGGCGCACTGCTCCGCAGCGTGGTCGGCGTCCTGATCGCCGTCCTCACCATCGTGTACGTGCTCAAGTACCTGAACGTGGACGTGGCTCCCATCCTGACGAGCGTCGGGATCCTCGGTGTGGCGATCGGCTTCGGGGCCCAGCAGTTGATCCGCGACTTCCTCGCCGGCATCTTCATTACCTTCGAGGACCAGTACGGCATTGGCGACATTATCGAGACTTCCGAGGTGGTGGGCACGGTCGAGGCCATGAACCTGCGGATCACCCGGGTCCGGGCCGACGACGGCACCATCTGGTACCTGCGCAACGGCGAAATCCTGCGCGTGGGCAACCGCTCCCAGGGCACATACATTCCGCCCGAGACGTCCCCGGCGGACGAGGCCGACAGCGCACCCCAGCAGAAGGCCGGAGAATAGTGAAATGACGATTCCCAGCGCCAGCGACCCCAGCCAGCCCAGGCAACTGCTGCAGAACGATCCGTTCAGCCAGCCCGGCTACACGGACAACTTCTATGACGCCGTGGGCGGCCACGAGACCTTTGTGAAGCTCATCGACGTCTTCTACGACGGCGTCGCAACAGATCCGCTGTTGCGCGCCATGTACCCGGAAGAGGACCTTGGCCCGGCCAAGCGGCGCTTCCTGATGTTCCTGGAACAGTACTGGGGCGGGCCGACGACGTACGGCGAGGAGCGCGGGCATCCGCGGCTGCGGATGCGCCACATGCCGTTCCGGGTGACGCCGGAGGCCAAGGAGCGCTGGCTGTTCCACATGCGTGCCGCGGTGGATGCCCTGGAACTGCCGCCGCTGTATGAGGGAACGCTCTGGGACTACATGGAGCGGGCAGCCCTGTCCATGGTGAACAGCCCGTCGGAGGCCTGAGCGCGGAGGGCGCCGGAGCTTCCTAGAGCCCGGTGCCGGTCCGGACCAGCACGTGGCCGCGGGTGCCGCTGAGCCGGAACCAGCGCCCGGCGCGGTAGAGCCGTTGTTCGCTCTCTGCCAGGAAGCCCAGGGTGAGCGCGGCGAACGCGGCCCCGGCCGGCAGGCCGCCGGCGTCGGGCAGTTCCCGGCCCCAGACCGTTGCCCTGGCGTTGTTGACGATCAACGCACCGGGCTTGTCCGGAATGATCGCGGCGATCTCCCTGATCCCGGCCTCCGCTGCGGTCCGCAGGGCAGTGTCCTGGACGGTGCCGAGCAGTTCCCAGCCGGCGCGCGGCGCGCCGATCCCGGCCCACGACTCGCTGACGGTCACCGGCGGGACGGGCAGTTCGACGTCGTGCTCCCCCGCCCGTGCCAGGCGGTCCAGCACGGCGGACAGCGGCACTGTCACGTCAGTGTCCGCCGGCTGTGCCAGCGCCATGGTCCGCAGGCCCAGGATGGTGGGGGTGGATTCGCCCAGGAGCCGGGGCCGCAGGACGCAGACGTAGGCGGCCAGGACGGGGCCCGCGGCCTGGAGCCGGATGGCGCCGTCGTCAATGGACCTGGCGCGCGTCGCGAAGGTGCGCAGGTCGTCGAGGTCGCGGGGATCGGTGAACTGCAGGGGCTGGGTTAGGACATCAGACACACTACTGACTCTACCGGCTGCGCTTCTTTGGAGCGGCGCTGGACGCCGTCTAGAGTCAGACCATGACTGAAGCCGAAGCCGGACTGCTGGGGCTCCCGACCCAGGACCCCACCTCCTCGCTCATCCAACTTCTCAACCTCGGCGAGCTCGAGGGCGCCCGGACGGACGAGGACATCTTCATGGGTCCGTCCCAGCAACAGCCCAAGCAGCGCGTCTTTGGCGGCCAGGTGCTGGCGCAGTCCCTGATAGCCGGCAGCCGCACCGTCGATCCGGACCGCAGCGTGCACTCCATGCACGGTTACTTCCTCCGGCCCGGCGACGCCAACAAGCCGATCACCTTCGGTGTGCAGCGACTGCGCGACGGGCGGTCCTTCTCGGCCCGCCGGGTCCACGCCTATCAGGAGGGCATGCCCATCCTGTCGATGATCGCGTCCTTCCAGGCCGAGGACGAGGGGATCGAGCACCAGTCCGAGATGCCCGCCGGGATCCCGGACCCCGAATCGCTGCCGAGCACGGCCGACCTGCTGGGCAAGTTCGATCACCCCGTGGCCCGGCACTGGGCCTACGAGCGGCCGTTCGACATCCGCCACGTCGATCCGGCACTGTATGTCTCGGCCAAGGGACCCCGGGAAGCCCGCAACGCCGTGTGGATGAAGACTTTCGGTCCGATGCCCGACGACGCCGGCCTGCACCGGGCGGCCCTGGCCTACGCGAGCGACTACACCTTGCTCGAATCCATCCTCCGCAAGCACGGCATGAGCTGGATTACGCCGGGGATGTCCGTGGCAAGCCTGGACCACGCCATGTGGTGGCACCGGCCGGTCAGGGTCGACGAGTGGCTCCTGTACGTCCAGGAATCGCCCAGCGCCCAAGGCGCACGGGGCCTCGCGACGGGCAAAATCTTCAGCCGGGACGGCCGGCACGTGGCGACGGTGGCCCAGGAGGGCATGATCCGCGTCCCGAACGACTTCAAGAACACCGACCTGAAGAACACCGAGAAGGGCGCCGTGCAGGCCGCCGTCTGATCGAGGGCGCTGCAGCACCAGATCCGCAAGGCCGAGGGCTGCCAGTACTCCCCAGCAGCGGCTGGGACACGGTGTCCTCGGCACACAGCGTCAACGGCACACAAAAAAAGCCGGCTCCCCTGAAACAGTTCAGGCGGGAGCCGGCTTTTTCGTGGCGCTGTAAGCCTTGCGGGCCTAGTCGCGGGTGAGGCGGCGGTGGGTTACGCGGTGCGGCTTGGCCGCATCCGGGCCCAGGCGCTCGACCTTGTTCTCCTCGTAGGACTCGAAGTTGCCCTCGAACCAGTACCACTTGGACGGGTTCTCCTCGTCGCCTTCGTAGGCGAGGATGTGGGTGGCCACCCGGTCCAGGAACCAGCGGTCGTGCGAGACGACGACGGCGCAGCCCGGGAATTCGAGCAGGGCGTTTTCGAGGCTGCTGAGGGTTTCGACGTCGAGGTCGTTGGTCGGTTCGTCGAGGAGCAGCAGGTTGCCACCCTGCTTGAGGGTCAGCGCCAGGTTGAGGCGGTTGCGCTCACCACCGGAGAGCACCCCGGCCTTCTTCTGCTGGTCCGGGCCCTTGAAACCGAAAGCGGCCACGTAGGCGCGGGACGGCATTTCGACGTGGCCGACCTGGATGTAGTCGAGGCCGTCGGAGACGACCTCCCACAGGGTCTTGTTCGGGTCAATGCCGCCGCGGCTCTGGTCGGCGTAGGAGATCTTGACGGAATCGCCGATCTTCAGTTCGCCGCCGTCGAGCGGTTCCAGGCCCACGATGGTCTTGAAGAGGGTCGATTTGCCGACGCCGTTGGGGCCGATGACGCCGACGATGCCGTTGCGGGGCAGGCTGAAGGACAGTCCGTCGATCAGGGTGCGGTCATCGAAGCCCTTCTGGAGCCCCTTGGCCTCCAGCACGAGTCCGCCCAGGCGCGGGCCCGGCGGGATCTGGATCTCTTCGAAGTCGAGCTTGCGGGTACGGTCTGCCTCGGCAGCCATTTCCTCGTAGCGGGCCAGACGGGCCTTGGACTTGGTCTGGCGTCCCTTGGCGTTGGACCGGACCCATTCGAGTTCCTCGGTCAGGCGCTTGGCCTGCTTGGCGTCCTTCTTGCCCTGGACCTCCAGGCGGGCGCGCTTCTTCTCCAGGTACGTGGAGTAGTTGCCCTCGTACGGGTACAGGTGGCCGCGGTCGACTTCGGCGATCCACTCGGCCACGTGGTCGAGGAAGTACCGGTCGTGGGTGACGGCAAGGACGGCACCGGAGTAGCTGGAGAGGTGCTGTTCCAGCCACAGCACGCTCTCGGCGTCAAGGTGGTTGGTGGGCTCGTCGAGGAGCAACAGGTCCGGCTTCTGCAGCAGGAGCTTGCACAGCGCGACGCGGCGGCGCTCACCACCGGAGAGCAGGGTGACGTCGGCGTCGGCGGGCGGGCAGCGCAGTGCGTCCATAGCCTGTTCCAGCTGGGAATCGATGTCCCAGGCGTCGGCCGCGTCGATCGCTTCCTGCAGCTGTCCCATTTCCTCGAGGAGGGCATCGTAGTCAGCGTCCGGGCTGGCCATTTCCTCGGAGATCGCGTTGAAGCGCTGGATCTTGCCGTAGATTTCGCCGACGCCTTCCTGGACGTTGCCCAGGACGGTCTTGTCTTCGTTCAGCGGCGGCTCCTGCAGCAGGATGCCTACCGTGTAGCCGGGGCTGAGCCGGGCCTCACCGTTGGAGGGAGTGTCCAGGCCGGCCATGATCTTGAGAATGGTGGACTTACCGGCACCATTCGGGCCGACAACGCCAATCTTGGCCCCCGGGAAGAAGGACATGCTTACGTCATCGAGGATGAGTTTTTCGCCGACAGCCTTACGGGCCTTGGTCATTGTGTAGATAAATTCCGCCATGCCTACAAATCTAGTGGTTCGGGCGGGATAACTCACATTCCGTGAGCCCGGATCGGCCACTTAACGGCGTCCGAGGGTTCGGCTCAGTCCCGGACGCCCACGAGGCAGCCGCCGGAGGCCAGACCCGGCAGCACAGTGACGGTGACGGTGCCGGTGCGGATCTGGGCCACGATGCAGTCGCTGCCGTCGCGCACTCCGGCCTCGACGGCGTCGACAGCCAGGCCGGTGGGCGTCCGCCCGGCTGTGACTTCCACAGCGCCGGCCGGAATCCCTGCCTTAACCAACGACGCGCGGATGCCCGCCGTTTCGGGCTGACCGCCGGCGCGGATGGCGGCGTTCAGGACCGCCTCGACCGTGGACTTCATGGCGGATTCCCTGTCGGGTTTCAGGCCGGGTTTCGCCACCGGCGACGTCGTGGCTGCCGGTGCCGGCGACGCAGTGGCTGTCGGTGCCGGGGCCGGCGACGTTGCGGAAGGTGTCCCCTGAGAATCCGCGGCTTCAGAGGCCATGGCTCCGCTGCTGCCGGCCGGCGTCGCACAGGCGGAGGCCGAAAGCAGGAGCACCAAGGTTGCGGCGGCCGGAACGGCCCAGCCGCCGCGACGGGCGTCCCCTTCCGCGGTGCGGGTGGGGCCCGCCCGTCCGGCAGCGATCCTGGCGTGTTGCATCGGGCAATTCTGCCACGCGGCAGTGCCGCGTTCCGGCGTTCCGGTGTCCAGTCCCGGCGCCCACGGCGCTGCCCGCCGGTCTGGCGGATTCAGGCTGCGGTCCCTTTCAGTTCTCCGGTTTCCTGGTCCACCTCCTCCTCCTCACCGCTCTCGTCATGGATGAAGGTCCCGTGGTCGTGGTGGTCGGCACCGTTGTCGCCGTCCCCGTCGTCGTCCCCTGGCTGGCTCTGCGGTCCGCCGCCGTCGCCGTCACCGCTACCGGGCGCGTCTGGGGAACCGGCCCCGGCGGCCGCCTGGCTTCCGGCTGCGGCTGAGCGGGTGAAGTTGGCAGAGCCCCACATGAGGTCGTGGCCAACTGACTCCGCGTCAATTTCGGCGACGTGGTAGACCCTGCCGTCCTTCTCCCAGCTCCGCATCTTCAGCCTGCCAACCACGATGACCCGCTGGCCCTTCTTGATGCTGCAGCCAATGTTGCCGGCCAGCTGCCGGTAACCCTGGACGGTGAACCAGTTGGTGTTGCCATCCACCCAGGTGCTGGAGCCGCGGTCGTACCGGCGCTCGGTGGCGCCGAACCGGAAGGACGCCGTGGCCACGCCACCGGGTGTGGTCGAGCTTCTGATCTCCGAGGCGACGAAGCCACGGACCGTAATGTTGTCGCTCATTCTCATGTCCTGTCTCGAATTGTCGTGCCCTGCCGGGCAGTTCCAGCATCCCGCCGTGGACCGTGGCCGGGGAGGACCCGGCTGTGCCATGTGGATAACCGGCTGCCGGCAACAGTGTGGGGACCGTGTTGGGGAGAAGTCAGGGCCGGCAGGGCCAGCCAACCGGACGGCGTTGACCTCCAACGGCCGTCCGGCACTGTAAACTTTTTGAGGCGTCACCGGCAGCAGCCGGTGGGCGCCAGCGCGCCCCAGTAGCTCAGGGGATAGAGCAGCGGCCTTCTAATCCGCCGGTCGGGGGTTCGATTCCCTCCTGGGGCACAAGAGAGCGGCTCTGACCTGCGACAACGCAAGGTCAGGGCCGCTTCCTACGCCAACTCCGATTTCAACCAGAACATCAGATCCACTTGTTGTGTTTGAACGTCAGGAACAGTATCCCGCCCATGCCGAGCATGAGCGCGAGTGCCATCGGATAGCCGAAGATCCAGTCGAGCTCGGGCATGTCGCGGAAGTTCATGCCGTAAATCGACGCGATCAACGTCGGCGCAAACAGGATGGCAGCCCACGACGAGATCCGCTTGACCTGCTCGTTCTGGGCGAAGCTCGACTCCGTCAGGAGCCGCATTTCGTCGTTCTGCCGCTGGGCAACCAGGGCCGCGTTGACGGCCAGGGCGTTCTGCAGCAACGCCCTGAAGGCAGACACCCGCTCCCCCAGCCTGATGGCGTGGTCCAGGACGTCGCGGAAATGATCCTGCAGTTCGGGGTCCGGCACGCCGTCCGGTCCGCCGCCCATGAGGCTCTGCAGGATTCCGGCCAGCGGGGCCGTGGCACGCTGGAACGTGATGACCTGGCGGGAGAGTTCATAGATCCTGCGCGATACGCCGGGGTCGGCAGCGAACAGGTCGTCTTCGATTTCATCGATATCGTTTTCCAGCCCTGCCGCCACCGGCTCATACTCGTCCACCACCTGGTCCAGGATCGCGTACAACACTGCATCCGGTCCGAGCGCCAGGAACTCCGGCTCGGACTCCATCCGCCGGCGCACCCGGGCCAAGTCTGGAGACTCCGCCCGGCGGACAGTCACCACAAAGTCCGGGCCGGAAAACACATGGATCTCGCCGAACTCGACCTTCTCCACGTCGTCCAGGTACCGCGCGGGCCGCAGCACCAGGAACAACGTCTCGCCATAGTGCTCCAGCTTGGCCCGCTGGTGGCCGGCGAGCGCGTCCTCCACGGCCAGGTGGCTCAGGTCAAATTCCTCGGCCACGGAGCGCAGCTCCTCGGCTTCGGGCCGGTAGAGCCCGATCCAGGCCATGCCCTGGCGCTGCCGCAGCAGAAAGTACGTCTCCTCGAGCCCTTCCGGGTCGGCGGTCCGGTGACCGTCCACATAGACGGCGTTGTCAATAATCGTCACGGCCGCGCCTCCTCTTCAAGGCATTCGCTTTGCTGTGACGTTATACCGTCCCCGGGCCGGTGCCAACAGCCCGCACTGCCCCGTGAGCGCCGCTGGTTTTCCGGGAACATTCCCCGGAAAGACTGCCGGGAAGAACGACGCCGACGGCCGCCGCCAGGGCTCCAACGCACAGATGCTGGCTTGGGGCAGATCGCCCGAACCGTGCACACCGTCTGCCCTGAGCCCCGCCAGCCCTCAGCACGCTTAGTATTGAGTGGACTGGCAGGCCGGCAGGGATAGCCTGTTCGCCCTGCCCGCAATCGAAAGGTACGGCCGCCATGACCGAGACACCCCGCAGATTCGACCCCACCAATCCAGACGACGCCTCCACCTCCCAGTACGCGGGGTCCGCTGACGCCACGCCCGGGCCCTCGTCCGCCGAGCAAGGCCTCAGCACGGACGTGGCCGCGACCGGCACCGATGTGGCCGCCACGACGGCGGGGCGCGCCGAAACCTCCCGCCCCGAGGAACCCACGGCTCAGGCTCCCGCGCCGGCGCCCGCTCCGGACACGCGCCAGGTCACCCGTGCAGGAATGGTTTGGGCCGCGGTTGCCTGCGCGCTGGTGGTGCTGATCCTGCTGATCGCTTTCATCCTGCAGAATCAGGAGTACGTGCAGGTGAAGTTCTTTGGCCTCGAAGGCTCGGTCCCGCTGGGCATCGCCTTGTTCATCGCGGCCGTCGGCGGCGGCGTTCTGGTCGCCATCGCCGGAGCCGCCCGCATCATCCAGCTCCGGCTCGCCGCGCACCGCGTCCGCCGCCAGGCCAGCCCGGGCACGCGCACGCGCTGACGCGGAAACCGCCAGGCGCTACCCTCTTTCCATGCGCGACGCAGAACCCCGGGCCCAGGCAGCCATCACCACCGCCGCGGCAGACTGGCCCGACGTCGAGCGTCTCTTTGGCGTCCGCGGCGAGCCCTCACGATGCTGGTGCCGGTTCTTTGCCTTGACCGGCCCGCAGTGGTCCGCGTCCACCCCGGAGGAGCGGAAGAACCAGTTGCGGGACAAGTTCGACGGCGGCCAGCCGGCGCCCGGGGTCCTGGCCTTCCGCGACGGGAATCCGGTGGGCTGGTGCGCCGTCGAGCCCCGCGGGTGCTACCCAAGGATCCTGCGCTCGAAGGTGCTGGCGTCGGCCCCTGACGCCGCCCGGGATCCCGGCGTGGACCATGATGGTCCGTCAGTTGCTTTGTCGTCTCCCCCGGCCACCGACGGACCGGCGTGGCGGGGGCGTTGCTTGCCGCCGCCGTCGAACACGCCGCCGCGCACGGCGCCACGGTGGTGGAGGGTTATCCGGTCGACCCCGCGCAACGGCCCAAGGCCGGCCCGGCAGACCTCTACCACGGCACGCTGGGACTCTTTTTGGCGGCTGGCTTCACAGTAGTCAGCGGCGAAGTGGTCAGCGGCGCGGTGCCGGGACGCGCCGTCGTCCGCCTGATGGTGCCCGGCCCGGCAGGGACCGCGGGCGCTAGGGCAGGGTCAGGATCACCGGCCCGTCGGCGGTGATGGCCACGGTGTGTTCGCTGTGCGCGGCGCGGCGGCCGTTCGCTGAGCGGAGGGTCCATTCGTCGTCGTCATGGTAGTAGTCGTCCTTGCGGCCGAGAATCAGCATTGGCTCGATGGCGATGACCAGGCCCTCGGTCAATTTGATGCCGCGACCGGGACGCCCGTCGTTGGGCACGTGCGGCTCGGCGTGCATGGTCCGGCCGATCCCGTGGCCGCCGTGGTCGGCGAGCAGCCCGTAGCCTGCCCGGCGCGCTGCCCCGCCGATCGCGTAGGCGAGATCCCCCATCTTGTTCCCGATCCTTGCCGCTTCGATCCCCCTGGCCAGGGCGGCGTCCGTGGCGTCGATGAGGGCCTGGTCCACCGGGTCCACGGTCCCCACGATGAAGCTGACGGCCGCATCGCCGCACCACCCGGCCAGGAACGCGCCGCAATCCACGCTCAGGAGGTCCCCGTCCTGGAGCCGGTACTCGTTGGGGATGCCATGCACGACGGCGTCGTTGACGGACGTGCAGATGACCCCCGGGAACGGCACTGACGCCCACCGCGGCCGGTAGTTCAGGAACGCCGGCGTGGCTCCCGCATCGGCGATTGACGCTGCGGCGACATCGTCCAGTTCCTTGAGCGAAACGCCGACGGCGGCCGCGTCGCGGACCCGGGCGAGGGTGGTGGCGACCACCCGGCCGGCCTCGCGCATCAGTGCGATCTCTTCGGGACTCTTGATCATGGACATGGCTTTCCCTTCCGACGCGGAGCCGCGGCTTGCTGGCTTCAACTCTAAAGCCCGCCGCGGCGTGTCTACAGTGGCCTCATGACCACCGCGGAACTCATTGACGCGATCCGCGGCAGCCTCCAGGCTGCTGCCGATCCTGGCCGCGCCGCGGGGGCACAGGCCTACATGAAATCGCAGATGCCATCCCTGGGCGTGCGGGTTCCCGAGGTTCGCAGCATTGTCAGGGCCGCGGCCGCGGACCACCCGCTGGGCAGCCTGGCGGAACTGCAGTCCGCGGTGCTTGTGCTGTGGCGCAACGCCGGCCATCGTGAGGAACGCTACGCGGCGATCGAGCTCACGGGGCTCAAGCCCGCAGCCGGGGAACTGAGCATGCTGGCCCTCTATGAGGAAATCATCCGCACCGGAGCCTGGTGGGACCTGTGGACGGGGTGGCCCACCGGCTGGGCGCCCTGTTGCAGGCCCACCGGGCAGAACTGACGCCGGTGCTCGAACGCTGGAGCCGGGACGAGGACTTCTGGGTCCGGCGGGCCGCGATCACCGCACAGCTGGGGGCGAAGGGCGCCACGGACACGGAGCTCCTGGCCGCTGTGATCGAGGCCAATCTCGAGGACCGGGAGTTCTTCATCCGCAAGGCGATCGGGTGGGCGCTGCGCCAGTACGCCAGGACGGATCCGGCCTGGGTGAAAGCATTCGTGCGGCGGCATGCGGACCAGCTCAGTCCGCTCTCGCGCAAGGAAGCGCTCAGGAACTTGGCGGCCTAGCCAGAACCAGCCCTAGATGATCGGCCGAGTGGTGACCGGCTCGTCCGACTTGGTGAACAGCAGCTTGGTCTTCGGGTCAAGGAAGATCAGGTACAGCGCAAACAGCAACGCAATGATCGCCGCGGCGTTGCGGGCCAGCGCCAGGGCCAGGCCCAGATCCGCGGTCTGCAGGTACGGGAAGACGTCGAGCTGGTCCGAGATCGCGTACACCATGAAGAAGGACACGATGAAGTAGAGCGCCTTGACCTGCCAGTCGTCGCGGATGCCCGTGACGGCGAAGAGCGGGATGAGCCAGACGATGTACCAGGACTGGATCATCGGGGACAGCAGCACGACGGCGGCGAATGCCAGGGTGAGCCGGCGCATCAGGCGGTCGTAGTCGCCGCGGAAGATCTGCCAGGCGACGATGCCGACGGCGAGCAGCTTGCCGGCGTCGAACGCCCACTTGGCCAGTCCCCAGCCGTCGAGCCCGAAGGCGTTGGAGATGGAGGCCACGATCAGGCCCACCAGGCCAACAGGCGCGTACCAGATCCAGATGCTGCCCGGGGCGGACAGCCCGTTGATCCAGCCGAAGCCGAAGCCATTGACCCGGCTCATGAGATAAAGCAAGGCCAGGCTGATGCCGGCCGTGAGGGCCCAGAAGACGAACTTGCGCGGCCAGCTGGCGCCCTTGCCCGCCCAGAGCAGGCCGATGAACGGCAGGAAGACCACCGTGATGGGCTTGACCGAGATGGAGAGCGTGACCAGCACGATGCCGAGGATGACCCGGCGCGTGGCGCAGTAATAAAGGCCGGCCAGGGCCAGGCCTATCATGAGGGCATCGTTGTGGACGCTGGCGATGAAGTTGGTGAGGAACAGCGGGTTGGCCGCCGTCAGCCACAGGGCCCGGTTCGGGTTCACTCCGTGCAGTTCGGCCAGTTTGGGCACGTAGATCACGCAGAGGACCACGCCCACCAGGGCCGCGATCCGGAACAGCATGATGCTGCCTTCAGGGTGCACGTTGGTGGCCCAGACCACGAACTGTTCGATCCACAGGAACAGTTGCCCGTAGGGGACGGGGGCTTCGGTCCACATTCTGTCGGCGCCCAGCTGGAAGTAGTTGGACAGCGCCGAAATGCCGTTTTCGTAGGGGTTGAAGCCCTCCACCATGAGCCGGCCCTGGCCGATGTACGCGTAGACGTCGCGGCTGAACAGCGGCACAGAGAACATCAGCGGCAGCCCCCACGCCGCCGTCGCCTGGAGCGTGGCCTTGCGGGCGCCGGCCCCCCAGACCCGGACGCGCTGGCCGAGCCGGAGCCAGGCGCGGACCAGCAGCATGCCGCCGAAGGCCAGCAGGACAATGCAGAGGGCGACGCCCAGGGCCTCGGTGCGCATAAAGATGAACAGCGGGACGCGGCGGAGTTCGGACGCGGGGGCAAGCCAGCCGACGCCGATCGAACCGATCGTCATGAACAGCGAGCCCAGGAACCCGGCAAGGATCGGGGACCGCGGGTTGTCGACGTCACCGACGGCCCCTTCCCCCTCAGTGGAGGCCGCAGCCGGGGTGAGCGCGGTCCGGCCGGACGCGGAGGGGCGGGACGTGGACGGGCGGGACGTACCGGCAGCCGTTTCCCCCGCCGCAGGCACAGGCGCCGTCATGTCAGGATCGTCCAATCTGTTGTGGGCCACAATTCCGCCCACAGCCGGCCGCAGTGTCCGGCCCGGGGCGCCGCGTCGAAGAAATCAGTGCCGAAATAATTCGGCGGCCGCGTATTCGAAATCCTAGCACCGGACGGCTCTGTGGCGTCGGAACGGTAGGCTGGGCGGGTGCCTATTACTAACGAACGCATCGTCTGGATCGACTGCGAAATGACCGGCCTGGACACCAAGAATGACGCCCTTATCGAGGTGGCCGCGCTGGTGACCGATTCGGAGCTCAACATCCTGGGGGACGGCGTCGACGTCGTGATCAAGCCCGACGACGCCGCGCTGGCCCAGATGAACGACTTTGTCCGGGACATGCACACACGCTCCGGCCTGCTGGCGGAGCTTCCGCACGGCAAGACGATGGTCGAAGCGCAAGCAGCGGTGCTCGCCTACATCAAGAAATGGGTGCCGGATCCCCGGAAGGCCCCGCTCGGCGGCAACTCGGTGGGCACCGACCGCGTGTTCCTTGTCCGCGATATGCCCGACGTGGTGGAGCACCTGCACTACCGGGTCATCGATGTGAGCACCATCAAGGAACTCTCCCGCCGCTGGTTTGCCCGGGCCTACTTCCAGTCCCCGGCCAAGCTGGGCGGCCACCGGGCGCTCGGCGACATCAAGGACTCCATCGACGAACTCCGGTATTACCGCGAGGCCGTGTTTGTCCCCGCGCCGGGCCCGGACAGTGCCACGGCGCAGCGGATCGCCAAGCGCGTCATGGGCGGCGAAGCAGCCGAGCCCACCCCGGCGGAGTAGCGGCCGCACGCCTCCCCTCCGCGCAGCCGAGCCGGTGAAACGTCGCCGGGGACGTGGCACGGAAAAGTAATCTGCGCCACGTTTCGCGGAAATTTCGGCGAAAATCGCAAAAGTGGCAAAACCACCCCCAAACAGCAGGTAAGCTATTTGTCGTTGCCTTTCCAGCCAGCCGGTTCGCCGGAGGGCCTGATATGGCACATGGTGGGCGTAGCTCAGTTGGCAGAGCGCCTGGTTGTGGTCCAGGAGGTCGCGGGTTCAACCCCCGTCGCTCACCCTCATGAAGGACGGCAGTGATTGTCCGACCTTTTCCAAAGGCCGCACCGGTTATCCGGTGCGGCCTTTGTTGTCTGTATGGGAAGGAATCGCAGTGAAGCGCAAGCTGTTTGAAGAAGACCACGAGATGTTCCGTGAGATGGCCGCCGAGTTCAACGCACGCGCGGTCGCTCCCCACTACACCCAGTGGGACGAGGACCACATGATGCCCCGGGAACTGTGGTCCGCTGCCGGCGAGCAGGGCCTGCTGGGCCTGGCCGTGCCGGAAGAGTTCGGCGGCATGGGGATGTCCGACTACCGCTTCCGGACAGTGCTGGACGAAGAATTCGCCAAGAGCAACCACCTCGCGGTCGGCCTGGCCTTCCACCTGCACGATGACATGGTCCTCCCCCACCTGCTGGCCTACGGCTCCGATGACCTCAAGGCCCGCTGGCTCCCGGGCATGGTCTCGGGCGAAAAGGTCACCTCGGTCGCCTGGACCGAACCGGGGGCCGGCTCCGACCTGCGCGGCATCCGCACCAAGGCGGTCCGCGACGGCGACGACTGGCTGATCACTGGCCAGAAAACGTTTATTGGCAACGGCATCTCCGGCGACGCCTCCCTGGTTCTGGCCCGCACCGACGGCGGCACCGGACGCGGAAACCGCGACTCGTTCTCGCTTTTCATGGTCCAGAAGGGCGAGGGCTACAACACCGGCAAGCAGCTGGACAAGATGGGCCTCAAGGCTTCCGACACGGCCGAGCTGTTCTTCGACAACGTCCGCGTCCCGCACGCGGACCTCGTCGGCGAGGAAGGCAAGGGCCTGCAGTACGCGGCCGAACAGCTCCCCCAGGGCCGGCTGGCGATCGCCGTGGCCAGCTCCGCCGTCGTGCGCGCCACCTATGAGGCGACTGTCCGCTACACGAAGGACCGCAACGCGTTCGGCGAGCGGATCATCGACTTCCAGAACAGCCGCTTCGAACTCGCCGACATCCTCACGGAGGTCGAGGTCACCGAAGCGTATGTGGACCAGGCCATCCTGGCGTTCAACGCCGGAGAGCTCGACGCCGCAGGTGCCGCCCGTGCCAAACTGTGGGCGTCCGAGCGCGCCAAGTCCGTCACGGACCGCTGCCTGCAGCTGCACGGCGGGTACGGCTACATCATGGAATACCCGGTGGCCCAGGCCTATCTCGCCGCCCGGCTGCTGACGATTTTCGGCGGCACCAACGAAATCATGCGCGACGTCGTCGGCCGCACCATCGCCGGCTGAGACGCCGCGACTCCACCTGCACCCGAGGAACTTTCCTGATATGACCGTCCTGCCCATCACGATCTGGGGCGAGCCCGTGCTGCACCGCCGGGCCGCGGAAGTCGAAGTCTTCGACGACGAGCTCCGCAGCCTGATCGCCGACATGTTCGAGACCAACGACGCCGCCAACGGCGTCGGGCTGGCGGCCCCCCAGGTGGGGGTCGGCAAGCGGCTCTTCGTGTACAAGTACGACAACGACGACGGCGCCGCGCCCACCGGCGTCGTGGTCAACCCTGTCCTGACACTTTCCAAGATCTCCGGCGCCCTGCCGGACCCCGACGAGGAAGAGGAAGGCTGCCTGTCCTTCCCGGGCGGCCAGTATCCGCTCAAGCGGGCCGAATGGGCGAGGGTCCAGGGCTTCGACGGTGACGGGAAGCCGGTGGAATTCGAGGCGACCGGCTGGTTCGCCCGGGTCATCCAGCACGAGTACGACCACCTCGATGGCAAGCTCTACGTCAACCGGCTCATTGACCGCTATGCCCGCCGGGCCATGAAGCAGGCCAAGCGCAGCGGCTGGGGCGTTCCCGGCCTGACCTGGATGCCGGGAGTGGACCCGGACCCGTTCGGCCACTGACGGCCGCGGCTGGGCGCTGCTGCACGCGGATTTCCCCACGTTTGACGCCGATGCGCAGGAAATCGCCGGCGGTTTGGGGGCACGCGCCGGCGGCGGGTCCCAAAGGTGGGGAATTTCGGCGGGATTTCCCCAGTTCAGCAGTGACCCGGCCAGCCGGTTCCTTTAGGTGCGGTCGACGGCGGCCAGAATGGCGGCGCCGAGCTCGGCCGGCCTGGTGAACTGCGGCCAGTGTCCGGTAGGCAGGTCCACATAGTCGACCTGGCGGATCCGTCCGAGCTCCGCCACGAACGGGTGGCCGCCGGCAACCATTTCCGTCAGCATCGAGGACGGGAATTCGCAGGCGATGATGGTGACCGGAACCTCGAAGCGGCGTTCATCCGAGAGCTGCTGCCGGTCCTGGGCCACGCCGCGGGGCTGCGGGATGGCACGGGCACGGAACATGGCGCGCAGCTCGTCGGTCAGGTCGGTGAGGTCCTGGTCCTCGAAGAGCTCCCACGGCGGCAGCGGCACCTCGTCGCCGTCGGCCGGGAGTTCGTCATTGATGACCCCGCCCTCCCCCAGCGGACCGCTGTCCACGTAGACAGCCCGGGCCACCCGGTCCGGGCGGGCGTCAACGGCGCCGTGGATGATGGCCCCGCCGCCGGAGTGGCCCACCAGGACCACCGGCGCGTCGAAGGAATCGATCTTCGCCACGACGGCGTCGATGTGGGTGCGCAGGCCGATCCCGGCGCGCGGCGCATCCGCCGACTCCAGGCCCGGCAGGGTCAACGGATGGACCTTGTGCCCGGCCGCGGTCAGCGGCGGGGTGACGTCCGCCCACGACGAGGCGTCCAACCAGAATCCGGGTACGAGGATGATGTCCATGCCGGTACCCTACCGGTCGAGTACCAGCTCCACCACCTGGTAGGGGTCCTCGCCCGGGACCAGGTTGTGCATGGTGATGCGTCCGCCCGAGCCGTCCGCCGGGTGCAGGTGGATCTGCCAGCCCCAGTCCGGGCCGGTCGGCGCCGCATAGGAGCCGTTGAGCCGGAGGACACCGTCGCCGCCCACAGTGCCGGAGAACTGCATCAGCGCCTTGCCCGTGTGCCAGGAGTCCAGCCACACAGCGGTGGCGGGATCCGCGCCGGACGCGCCGCCGGCCAGGATCAGGAGGCCTTCCTGCGGGCTCTCACCGTCTGACCAGGTGTAGGCGACACTCGCGAAGTGTGCGGCGGTCACCGTCACCGTGGCGGTGGCCGCCGAAGCCTTGAAGTCGTCCGTGGGCATGAGCCGCAAGCGGTTTTGTCCCTGCCAGGCGCCAAGGAACGGTGTCACGTATTTCACAATGTCCATGCTGCAGTCTACTGAGCCAATAGATCCTGCTCAGTCCTTGGCCGGCTTTTCGAGGCTCGCCGCGAAGTCCGGGACGTAGCGGAACAGTTCCCGCGGCGGGCGCGTGTAGTTGACGGCCTTCGGCCGCTCCGGCAAGGTCACCTGTTCTGTCCGTACTTCGGTGTAGTCGATGCTGGAGAGCAGGTGGGCGATGAGGTTGATCCTTGCCCGGCGTTTGTCTTCGGCTTCCACCACGTACCAGGGAGATTCCGCGGTGTCTGTCTGCACGAACATGTCGTCTTTGGCCCTTGAGTAGTCTTCCCAGCGCAGGATTGCCTCCCGGTCCATCGGCGAGAGCTTCCATTGCCGCATGGGATCATCCATCCGGGATTTGAACCGCCGCTCCTGTTCCCCATGGCTGATCGAGAACCAGTACTTGAAGAAGAGGATGCCGTCCTGGATGAGGAGCCGTTCAAAAACCGGGCACTGGGCCATGAAGCGTTTGTGCTCCGCCGGGGTGCAAAAGCCCATCACGTGTTCGACGCCGGCGCGGTTGTACCAGGAGCGGTCCATCAGGACGATTTCCCCGGCGGCCGGCAGATGCGCCACATAGCGCTGGAAGTACCATTCACCGCGTTCGCGCTCAGTCGGCGCCGGCAATGCGACTATCCGGGCAAACCGCGGATTCAGGTACTCGGTGACCCGCTTGATCGCACTCCCCTTGCCGGCTGCATCCCGCCCCTCGAAGATGATGAGGACCCGCGCCCCGGTGCTCCGGACCCACTCCTGGAGGGCAACCAGTTCCGCCTGGAGCCGCAAAAGTTCGGCCTCGTAGATTCCGGCATCGAGCCGGGCCGGCCGCCGTGCGGAGCCCTTCTTGCGGCCGGCGTGCCCCTTGCCTGATTTGTCCGTGCGATGTGCCATGGTTTCCGTTCCAGCATTTGGGGCGCGCGGTTTGTCCCGCCGCGCCCATTCTCGCCGTGCATCAGAACGGCTGCAAGGGTCCTCCAGCCCGGAAGCCGGGACGGGCGCGTCAGCGCGGCACGATCGTCTGTTGCCCTGGGCAAGAGGCCAGGATCCGTTTCATCGCCTCCTTCTCTGCCGCAGTAACCCACAGCCGGTAGGCCGCCTTAACCGAAATTTGGCGGGCGACGTAGTGGCAGCGGAAAGCCTTGTTTGGCGGCAGCCAGGTGGCGGCGTCGGAGGCACTCTTGTCCTGGTTGGCGGGACCGTCGACGGCGATCAGGTTGAGCGGATCGTTGGCCAGGTGTTCACGCTGCTCCGAGGTGAGCTGCTGGGCGCCCTTTTGCCACGCGTCCCCCAGCGCCACGACGTGGTCGATCTGCACCGCAGCACTGGTTTCGGCGCCGCGCCGGAACACGATCATGCGGCCGGTGTACGGTTCCTGGAACGTGCCGCCGGCCACCTGGCAGCGGGAGCCACTGACGAATTCGGCGGCCGCCAGGTCGCGGCGGAGGATGTCGTTGCGCGTATCGCAGCCGTTGCGGTCGACGTCGAGCCACGCCTGGCCGAAGGCGCCCCGGTCATAGTTGTTCTTCGCCGACCGTCCCTTGACCGCGAGGGTGTCGAGCACGCCGGCAGCGCTTCCCTGCGGCACGGCCCGGACGGCGTCCACCGCGTTCATCCACCCTCGGGCAATGACGGGGGCCTCGCGGGGGCCGGCGATTTGCGGCTCCGCGGCGGCAAACTGGCCAGCCGTGAAGAACCAGACCAGACCGCCCAGGACGGCCAGGCCGGCCGCGGCCAGGAGAATCCAGGCCTGGCGGGAGTGGCGGCGGGCGCGGCGGAAATCCATCCAGGTGACGGTCATGTGGGCGGCCGCTCGCGGCGTTCTGGCTGCACGCCCTGAGCCTATGCGGACGCCATGCCACTCGGGCGGTTGTCCACAGTGTTGGGGACCGGTGGCGGAACGCGGGGGCCTATTGCTCCCGTGTGACCCGTTTCAGGTCTTCGTTGGCAAGATCCAGCAGGCCCTGGAGCTGGGTCACCCGGTCGTCGTTGACTTCACCGGACTGGCGTTTGACGAGGGCGTCGTCCAGCAGCCGCTTCGCTTCTTTCGCGTTGCTCCGCGCGACGTCCAGCGCGTGTTCCAGGGTGGTCTCGTGTTCAACAGCCGGGTTCGGTTCCATGGCTCCATTGTGGTTCCCTTTCCCGGCCGATTCCAGTGCATCGGCCGGGAAAGGAGGAACATGTCCCGGTCAGGGACATTCGCCCTGACTAGACCTCGACGGGCAGCCCTGCGGCCTCGAGGATGGACGCAGCGTCCTTGGCGGGGAAGGACGGCGGGTTGACCCCGGCCATTTCCTCCATGACGCGGACCACCTGGCAGCTGTAGCCGAACTCGTTGTCGTACCAGACATACAGGACGAGGTTCTTCTCGTTGGAGATGGTGGCCAGGCCGTCGACGATGCCTGCCCGGCGTGAGCCGACGAAGTCCGTGGAGACAACCTCGGGCGAATCGATGTAATCGATCTGCTTGCGCAGCTCGGAGTGCAGCGACATTTCCCGCAGGTAGTCGTTGACCTCGTCCTTGGTGGTGCCGTTCTCCAGGTTCAGGTTCAGGATGGCCAGCGAGACGTCCGGGGTGGGGACGCGGATGGAGCTGCCCGTGAGCTTGCCGAGCAGTTCCGGCAGGGCCTTGGCCACGGCCTTGGCGGCACCGGTCTCGGTGATCACCATGTTCAGCGCGGCAGAGCGTCCACGGCGGTCGCCCTTGTGGAAGTTGTCGATCAGGTTCTGGTCGTTCGTGAAGGAGTGGACCGTCTCCACGTGGCCGTGCACCACGCCGTAGCGGTCGTTGATCGCCTTAAGCACAGGGGTGATGGCGTTCGTGGTGCAGGACGCCGCCGAGACGATCGTGTCCGAGTCGTCGATGGTGCCGTGGTTGATGCCGTGCACGATGTTCTTCAACTCGCCCTTGCCCGGTGCGGTGAGGAGAACGCGGGCAACACCCTTGCTCAACAGGTGCTGGGACAGGCCCTCGGCGTCGCGCCAGCGGCCCGTGTTGTCCACGACGAGCGCATCGTGGATGCCGTAGGCGGTGTAGTCCACGGTGGAGGGGTTGTCCGAGTAGATGACCTGGATCTGGACCCCGTTGGCCGTGATGGTGTCGTTTTCGAGGTCAACCTTGATGGTGCCTTCGAAGGAGCCGTGGACGGAGTCGCGGCGCAGCAGGCTCGCGCGCTTGCTGAGGTCGTTGTCTGAACCGCGGCGGACCACGATGGCACGCAGGCGCAGGCCGTGGCCGCCGCCTGCCTTTTCGATCAGGAGCCGGGCCAGGAGCCGGCCGATGCGGCCGAAGCCATAGAGGACGACATCGGTGCTGGTGCGGTCGTCGCCGCCGCGCTTGCCGACAACCTCGGCGAGTTCGGCGCGGAGGAACTCATCCAGGCTGGCGCCGTCGCCCTCGGCGCGGTATTTCTCGGTGAGGCGGGCAATGTCGATCGCCGCGGCGCCGAGGTCCAGCTTGGTCAGGGCCTCCAGCAGCGGGGCCGTCTCCTCAAGGCGCAGTTCTTCCTTGCTCATCCGGCGGGCGAAGCGGTGGGCCTTGAGGATATTCATGGTGGACTTGTTGATCAGGCTGCGTCCGTGGATGGAGGTCACCACGTTGTTCTCGCGGTACAGCCGGCCGATCACGGGGATCATCGCCTCGGCGAGTGCCTCACGGCCCATCCACGTATCAAGACAAGAATCTGACGTCTGGCTCACAGAACTACCTTCCTAGAATCCACCCCCTACGTCCTCGTAGGGGGAAGTCGGCCGCCGGAGGGTGTCCGGTACCGGGCACCGGCGGGGATTCGGTCCACCCCGGGCGCCTCATCGAGCGCAAAGAAAAACCGCCGGCTGCGAACGCAGACCCGGCGGCAGAACTTCTACGTTCACCATCAATTCTACGGGCGGCCAGCCAGGGTGGGGTGCCTGTTGCGCGTGAATTGACTCACACACTGTCCGGGGCCACGTCGAAGTCGGCAAAACCATCCGCGCCGGGCGTCAGCCCCGCCGCGTCCTCAAGGATCATGTCGACGGCCTTTTCCGCGATCATGATGGTGGGTGCCTGGGTGTTGGCACTGACCAGCCGGGGCATGATCGAGGAGTCAACGACCCGCAATCCCTCCAGCCCGTGGACCTTCAGCCGCGGGGAGACAACGGAATCGTCGGTGGTACCCATGGCGCAAGTGCCGACAGGGTGGTACGAGGTCCGCCCGTAGGAGCGCACGAAATTCACGTACTGGTCGCGGGTTGCCACCCGGGAGCCGTCGCCAATGTGCTCCTTCTGGATGAACGCCGCGATCGATGACTGCTCCATGATCTGCCGGCTCTGCTGCACGCCGGCGATCGTCATCTCCAGATCGTAGTCATCCGCCAGGAAATTCGGATCGATGAGCGGTGTCATTGTGGGATCTGAGGACGCGACGCGAACTGTCCCCCGGCTGCGGGGGCGCAGGAAGTACGAGTTGAGCGTCGCCCCGAATCCGGGCCTTAGCGACGCAATGCCCGGCTCCGACCTCGCCGCGGGCAGGAAGTGGAACTGCAGGTCCGGGGTCTTCTCATCTGTGTTGGCGTAGCTGAAGCCACCGGCCTCGACGAGGTTGGACGCGAACGGTCCCGAGTGGAAAGCCAGATACTCGAGGCCCGCCAGTACTGTCGCCGGGCGCACCCGATTGAATCGGTCCAGGCTGTGGTCATCGGTGAGTTCGTAGATGATGTCCAGGTCAAGGTGGTCCTGCAGGTTCTTCCCGACCCCGGGCAGGGCGTGGATCACGTCGATGCCGGCGGCAGCAAGGTCTGCCGGGTCGCCGATGCCTGAAAGCTGCAGCAACTTGGGCGAGCCAAACGCGCCGCTGGCGATCAGCACCTCGCGCCGGGCACCGTAGGTTCGCGCGACTCCGCCTTCAATCGCCTGGATGCCGACGGCGCGGCCATTCCTGATGACCACCTTGGAGACGGTCACGTTGACGCGGACAGTGAGATTGGGCCGCCTGCGCGCGGGTTTCAGATAGGCGACGGCTGCGCTGCACCGGCGCCCATTCCTGGTGGTGGTCTGGTAGAAGCCAACGCCGAGCTGCTTCGCCCCATTAAAATCGCTGTTGTAGGGCAGCCCGAACTCCTGGCCCGCCTGCACGAATGCCGCCGAGAGCGTGTGCGGACGCCGGAGGTCAGAGACGCCGAGCGGCCCTGTGGTTCCATGGTGGGGTCCTGAGAGCCTGGTGTTTGACTCCGAGCGAATGAAATACTTGGACACCTCGGCGGCGGACCAGCCCTCACATCCATAGTCCCCGGCCCACCCGTCGTAGTCCCCAGCCACGCCCCGGGTGAAGACCTGGGAGTTGATAGACCCGCCGCCGCCAAGCCCGCGGCCTTGAGGGAGCGGGATGCTCCGGCCGTTGCTGTGCTTTTGCGGAACACTGCTATACGCCCACTGGTACGGTCCTCCCTTCAATCTCGGGAAGCCAGCGGGCATATGGATGAAGGGATGGCGGTCGGACCTGCCCGCCTCGAGCAGAAGCACACGGACAGAGGGGTCTTCACTCAATCTGCCAGCCAGAACGCTGCCGCCGGTACCACCCCCGGCGATCACATAGTCGTACTCAGCATCGTCCGGCACTATGACTCCTCAACCATCGCCGAAGCTACCGCTCCTTGAAGCGTTGATTGAAGTGTGTTAGTTACGCGGCCATGATGTCAAGCATCCACACAGCCTCCAGCGGCCCAGGAGTGCACCGTCCGACCGCCAAGACCCTCACCCGACGGACAGGATGGCCCCCATCCTCACTTTCACAGCTGCTTTTGAGGGGCCAAATGTGCGCTTAGGCTACGAGCGCGTGCTTCGACTCACGTTTAGGAATGATCCATGGACCAGCTCGTGAAATACGGTGCCCGGGCCTACGTCTGCAGGGTCCTTCTTGTACGAGAGCTTGTGCACAATGCTGGCACTAACGATCTTCTCGGCGTCGACGTCTTCTGCGCGGCGCTTGAGCACCCGGCCAAAGGTCCGCGGATCGTAGTCCGGTCTAGGTACCTTTGACCAGATCCGGTCCGAAGGCCTATCCAGCATATGCACCAGTTGGAAGATGAAATGGAGATAGAAGTACGTCACGGGCCGGTCGAAGACACGCCAGTACAGACGCAGGGAATCCCTGACCAGATGAGTCAGATAGTGTCCGGGACGGCTGGCCAGGAACCAGCTGGAAATGGTTTTTTCCTTGGTTTCGAAGGCGAAAAACCCTGCCTCGCCGACCAGTTCGTCGAAGTGATCCTGAAGGCGCACTGTAGGTAGGCATGTGGCATCAATCCAGATACCGCCGTGCTTGGCGAGAAGCTCAAACCTCAGAACGTCCGAGAACGCGGTGCGGTTTTCTCCCAACATTTCCCGCAGGCCGGTCGGCAACTCAACCCAGTCCAACAGATTCTCGTCTGTGAGGACCACGATGTCATCGGCGTTATGCAGGCGATGGAGCTCAGCATGGCAGAACCTCACGATCTCCGGGGCGTCCTCGAAGCCCTGCCCCCAATAGACAAAGATCTTTGGCGTCCAATCTTCAGGCACCACATACTCGGCATTGAAAATTTTCGCGTCACGGGCCATGGGAGCGATGCGGAGGCGAAGTAGGTTCCTTAGTTGCACGCGTGCCCGGAAGGCCCGGGTCGATTCTGCAAGGAGGTCCCAATCGTCCTGGCATGCATAGACGTCCTTCTCCAATGCTTCGGCAAAAAGTTTACGCGCCTGTTCTTTGGTGTCTTTTTGTCGCGCGGCGAGGGTGCCTTCACGGTTAAGTCGGTTAATTTCGCGGCGCAATTCAAGGCCCTCTTTCACGGTTTCCCCCATTTGTTCGATGTGTCCAACGGTCCTGCCGGCGGGCAGCCCGCCTGATGCGGGCCTAACCCGGTCGTCCCACCGCGCGTGGGTGGCGGGGCTTGCGCCAGCCAAGCGCCTGGAACCCTGTCAAGGCCGAAGCACGAGTGTCGTTACTGCAATATTAGGGACCGGAACCCCGGCGGGCCACTTTCGCCGCCATGCGGACAACCGGTTAAGTGAGTGGACGGGGTCCGATGCGTTGGGCTCTAGCTGAATCGGCCCAGCATTAGTCCGAGTGCACCAGCGGTTTCTGCCCGTCCTCGAGCGTTGTCAGGGCCCTCGCAGGGAGGCACTGGTCAATTCCAACCGAGTAGGAGATGACCTGCCGGTGTTCGGCCTTGAGAGCGATGACGGCGTGGACCCTTACCACCGTTCCTCGCCCCTCAAGGCCTGCGCTGTTTCCCAGGAAAGCGACTTCTGCCCGCAGGCACTCGTCCTCGCGGCGCAACTGCTGCAGTTCCGACTCCGGCTGCGCCGGCGCCTCGGGAAGTGTCTTAGGTCGGCCTTTGGGTAATAGCGCGTCTACTTCTTGATCAGATCCGGAAAGGACAGCCCGAACTCTTGTGCCAGAGAAACCTTGGCCCCTCCGGCTAGATACCGCTGCACAAAAGTGAGCTTGAACTCAAACGAAAACAGCCGCTTGGTTGGCTTGGTCAGTAGCGTTTTAACTCCGCGAACTCATCATTGGCCTCGTATGAGGGCGGATCTGGGGCGTATCGCTTTCGTGCACACGCCCAGCCTTGTCGCTACGGCCTTAACGCCCAGTTGGTATCAAATAACGCTACGGCGTTGCGTTGCTCCTCCGATAACGAATTTTCATGCATAAAACTGCTCCCGAGAATCAGGACTGATGTCTCAGGCCAACTTTCGGGAGCAGTTCATTAGGCGGATGCAAACTTTTACTATGGCGACTTAAGGTGCGCTTGGATAACTTTCGTCATGATCGCAATGGCGTCGAGATCAGAATCTGGCTTGATATCGACGAAGTCACTGAAGCCCTCGACGCTGGCAGCGTATCGCTGCCAGATACTCCGGTACATGTAGACCGAGGTGCGGCCGATCTTCACATACTGGTCCAAGTAGCTGAAGTTCGGTGGCAACCACGGCTTATTTCGCGTCAGGTAGTGGATATTTCGAATTATCGGGTGCCCCTCATCGTCTATGCGGGGCGGGAAGACGATGCGCTGATTGTACGACGCGTCGAGTCGCTTTATCGGTGTCGAGTCCCTGGCGGCGACGATTGAGAGGGCGGCCTGCTCGGCGTTAATGACTTTATTCCCGTCAGTGTGGATCTGCCCGTATACGGTTTTGAACTGTCCGAACGTATCGGCCGCCATGTACCGGTCAAGGTTGATCGCCACGAATCCTGCATTGTAGTAGGAGGCCCGCTTCGGATTGACGAGGTCTTGTAGGTGCTCTGCCTTGACGCCTTCCGCGGGGAGATCGACTTCAAACTCGAGTGCGGCGATGGTGTTGCCGGGGTTCTGCACGTCGTCGAGGTCGTACGGTCCGACGCAAAGCAGGTCATAATCGGCTTTAATCGCGTACTTGTAGTCGGCGGCGTGGAGCTTGAGGGGCACGAGCCAGTTATAGAAGACGTGCTTTGGCCAGCGGTTCTCCCCCATCACGGGCAGGTCGTCGACGGTTCCGTGTTCTTCAAGTTCGGCGGTGTCGATAAACTTGATGTCGCGTTGGAGCAGGCTCCTCTTCATTTGCGGCGTCAGCCCTTCACCTTCGAAGACCATGTAGTAGTCGAATGGAAGATGCCGGTTGTGCTTTTGGATGCTGTCGAACGCGACTAGCGCCGGGAAGAAGATCTTGCTGTCACCGGCGATATAGATGGCGATCCTGCGAGGATCAATCATTGATCGTCAGCCCGTCCCGTGGGTGGAACTGGGCATCAGGGGAGACCGCCCCGGCAGCGAGCCCCGCCTCCACCTCGCCGCGGCCGCGCCAATCGTACAGCGGACACACAGCCCTATAAGTCTGGTGTTGTTCATTGAACACTGAAAATGCCATGAGCAAACTCTAGCCCGCGGACCACGAGACGCCCGCCAGTTTTACGGGCACCTGAAACCCGACGCAGGGCACATGGCTGGGCGGGATCAGTTTGGGGCTCCGGGAACTACGGGAGTCATGAAGCGTGCGTTGGCCGCCAAGAAGGCTCAACGGGCGCGGGGCGTGGGGGTTTCCGCATGGACCCGGAAAGATTCGGACGTCACGATTTCACCGTTGTCGAAGTAGTTTCGGCGATGCCGGCCGCCAGGAAGTCAGACGAAGTATGTGTCGAGTTCAAGGGGTCCAACAACGAGCACAGTGCGTCGCTGCAGGTGCCCGGTACAGGAACCTGACTGTCGAAGAGGGAGTAATCATTCTTGAACCGGTGGAGTAGGCGCGTCAGCAGGGGCCAGCTGATCTTCAGATGAGCAAGGTCCGCACGCGACCCTAAGGTCTGTCATCGCCTGACTACGCGGGCCTCACAGCATCGTTCACCCTCGATGGTGAAAACATTGAGTCCTCCGACCAGACCCTGAAGGCACTCTGCGGAGAAAATGCGCTCGTGGGAATACGGGAACTGACCGAAGGCCACGGCCAGTGTCCGCCTCGCCGGCGGCAGCACGATGGGCAAAACACCTCACCACAATGCGGTTTAAATGGCGAAACAGGGCTAATCCCGAGGCTCTTGGAGTCACGGAAAACAGGCGAAAATCCCTGAAATCACGCGGGGGAAAGCCTGTTGGGTGGATGGGTTGACCGATACGCCGGGTTCTGTGTTCCCGCGCTGTTACCGGCGCGGGAGTAGCGGCCATCCATCTACGGACGCCGTTGCCGACGCCCTCCAGCGGCCTACCCGAACACTCGGGCGAGCAGCCCTCAAACGTGTCCTGTCTGGCCTTGCTCCGGGTGGGGTTTACCTAGCCTTCCCGGTCACCCGGGAAGCTGGTGGTCTCTTACACCACCGTTTCACCCTTACCTGCCCTGCGGCGTGTGCAAGCACACGCCGCAGGCAGGCGGTCTGTTCTCTGTGGCACTGGCCTGCGGGTTACCCCGAGTGGGCGTTACCCACCACCCTGCTCTGCGGAGCCCGGACGTTCCTCGAGCCACTTGCGTGACGCGCGGCCGCCTGGTCAACCCATCCGCTGTTCATTCTACGTTCTCCCGGCCGGCGCAGCCGCACCACAGCCTTTCGGGGCTGCCGGTGGGAGAATTTAAGCAGGGTTCCTGCTAGTCAAGAAAGAGTGATCCCGATGAACTGGACCGCCATCATCATCTGGCTGTTGGCCATCGTCCTGGTGGCTATTCTCGCCAAGATGTCGATCAAGATTGTGCGCCAGTACGAACAGGGCGTCCTGTTCCGCCTGGGCCGGGTGGTCGCGGTGCGGATGCCCGGCCTGCGGTTCATCATCCCGGTGGTGGACCGGCTTCAGCTGGTGAGCCTGCGGATCGTGACAATGCCGATCCAGTCACAGGGCATCATCACCCAGGACAACGTCAGCGTCGATATCTCGGCAGTGGCGTACTACCGGGTGATCGACTCCGTGAAGTCCGTCGTGGCGATCGAAGACGTGGCCGCGGCCATCAACCAGATCGCCCAGACCACCCTGCGGAAAGTGGTCGGCCGCCACAGCCTGGACCAGACGCTGTCGGAGACTGAGCGCATCAACAGCGACATTCGGATAATCCTGGACGCGATGACCCTGGAATGGGGTGTCGAAGTGACGCTCGTCGAACTCAAGGACATCCAGCTCCCGGAGAGCATGAAGCGGGCGATGGCCCGGCAGGCGGAGGCCGAGCGGGAGAAGCGGGCCAAGATCATTTCGGCCGAAGGAGAGGCGATCGCCGCCGTGGCGCTCGGCGCGGCATCTGACACGATGATGGCCCACCCGGTCGCCCTGCAGTTACGGAATCTTCAGTCCCTTGTGGAGATCGGGGTGGACAAGAACTCAACCGTCGTCTTCCCGGCGCCCCTGATGAGCACCATCGCCGAACTGGCCGCTTTCCTGGCACGCGAGGACCATGTGGCCAAGACGGCGATGACGCCGACGGCGGCGCCAGAGGCACCGACAACGACGCCGGCACCACCGATCAAGGCCGCGTAGCCCCGCCCGCCAGACCTATTATCGCGGAACCCACGGCACGCGCCGCCGGTAGGATCGTACGGTGCTAATTCTGTTGCCGCCCTCCGAGGGCAAGACTCCCGCTGTGCGCGGGGACGCCGCCGACTGGGGCGCCTTGAGCTTTCCCGCCCTCAACAGCTCCCGCGCCAAGGTCCTGGAGGCGCTCGGCACCGTCAGCGCCCACGAGGACGCGCTGGCGCTGCTGGGCGTCGGCGCTTCACTGAGCGCCGACGTCGAACGCAATACACGGCTGCACGCGGAACCTGCCGCCCCGGCCCACCAGGTGTATTCCGGGGTGCTCTTTGACGCCCTCGGCTACAACACGCTGACCCCGGCGCAGCGGAGGAAGGCCGACGAATCGGTGCTGGTGGTCTCCGCACTGTGGGGCGCCATCCGCTTCGCCGACCGCGTGCCCGCCTACCGGCTGTCGATGGGGACTTCGCTGCCCGACGTCGGACGGCTCGCCTCATTCTGGAAGCCGCAACTGAACGACGCCCTGGCGGCGGCCACTACGGGTGAGCTGTTAGTGGATTGCCGGTCCAGCACCTACGCCGCGGCCTGGACTCCCCCGCCGGAACAGACGGTGGCCGTGAACGTCTTCACCGAGACCGCCGGCGTGCGCAAGGTGGTCAGCCACTTTGCCAAGCACACCCGGGGCGAACTGGCACGGCATTTGCTCAGCCGCCGGGGCAAGGCGCCCCAAACCCCCGCACAGCTGCAGAAGGCGGCGGCGGAGAAGTGGGTTGCCGAACTCGTTGAGGGCACGGCCCGGAAGCCGCACACCCTGAACATCATCCTGCCGAACTGACGCGCAGGCGGGTGCTTAGGCCCACTCGGACGAGCGCACCAGGATGCAGCCGGAGTCCGGGCAGAACACGATGTCGTCCTCGGCTGCGGCCTTGATCTCGGCCAGGTCGCCCGGGCTCAGGTGCATGCCGGAGCCTTCCGAGGTGCCGTGGAAGAGCCGGGCAGCGCCGACGCCACGCTTGGCCAGGGTCTTCTCGTAGACGGCGAGCATTCCGGCGTCGAGTCCGGCGGCGAACTCGGCACGCTGCCCGCGCACCACCGTGGCTTCGGCGGCGATCTCGGCCAGCTGCTCGTCCAGCTCGGCACGGATGGAGCCGAAGGAGCCCTGGATGTCGTCGACAATCTGCTGCTGGGCCGCCTGGCGGGCGCGGAGCGAGTCGAGCCGTTCGAGGACTTCGAGCTCCACGTCCTCGAGGTCCGAGCGGCGCTTGTTCAGGGAGACGAGGTCCCGCTGCAGGGCGACGAGGTCCTTGGACAGCCCCGTGCCGCTGTTGAGCCTGGCCTCGTCGCGTTCGATCCGGGAGGCGACCTGCTCGACGTCGGCCTCTGAGCGTTTGAGCTCCAGTTCAGCATCGTGGACGGCCACCTTGGCGGCACCGAGCTCACCGTTGGCCACGCTGAGGGCGGCTTCCAGGTCCGTGATGCGGGAATCGCTTTCAAGGCTTCGCCGGCGGTTGGACAAGGACTTGAGCTTGGCATCGAGTCCCTGCAATTCGAGCAACTTCAACTGTTCCGCCGGTGCTGCCTTGGCCACTATTTACCTCCGCTAAATCCAATCCGGCCGAAGCCGGGCACCGTCTCGGCGCTCCTTAGACTCTAGCGCCTAGCGTACCCCCCGGCCTCGCTACGCTCACCCGGGGCCCCTCGCACGCCAGGCTTAGCCCGGAGTCAGAATGAAGTCCCACGGGTCGCTGTTGGTGGTGCTGACCCGGATCTCGACATCGTGGCCCTGGTCGGTGAGCACATTGCCCAGCGCTTCGGCGGCCGCAGGCAGCCACAGCCATTCGCTGGCGAAGTGGGAAACGTCGATCAGGTACGGCCGGTCATTGACCGCCGCCTCCCGGGCTTCCGATGCCGGGTGGTGCCGCAGGTCCGCCGTGACGTAGACGTCCGCGTTGCTCGCCCGCACCTCACCGAAGAGGGAATCGCCGGCGCCGCCGCAGACAGCCACCCGCCGGATCAGCCCGTCCCGGTCCCCCGAGACACGCACGCCGCCGGCCACCGAGGGCAGGATGCCGTACACGCGGGCCGCGAAATCACCCAGCGTCAGGACCTCGTCGAGGTCACCGACGCGGCCGATGCCTTCCTCGGGGAGCCCGTTCGCGGCCGGCGTCAGCGGGGCCACGTTCTGCAGGCCCAGCGCGTCGGCCAGGACGTCGGAAACGCCCCCGACGGCGGAGTCACCGTTGGTGTGCACGGTCAGCAGCGCGGTCCCGGACTCGATGAGGCGGTGCACGGCCTTGCCCTTGGCCGTATTCGCGGCCACGGACGTCACGCCCTTGAGCAGCAGCGGATGGTGCGTGATGAGCAGCTCGGCACCGAAGTCGATCGCTTCCTCGATCACGTCAATTGTCGGATCGACCGCGAACATGACCCGGTGCACCTCGGCGTTCGGGTGGCCGGCCACCAGACCCACCTCGTCCCAGTCCTCGGCCAGGGATTCGGGCCAGAGCTCCTCCACCGCCAGCTGGATCAGGCCCAGCGTCGCGGCGCCGGTGTCCTCCCCGGTGCCGGTACCGGCGTCGACGGCGGCAGCAGGGCGGTCGGATTCCGCTGAAACATCGGTGTTCACAGGTTCCATACCCCCATTTTTACCCTATCCGCGGGCGGCCCGGTCACTCGTAACACTCTCGTAAGGTGGGTGGGGAATCATCGAGGCCCTCGAACCATTGAAGAGATCATGAGAACTTTTGTCCTCGGCGGAGGCTGCTTCTGGTGCCTCGACGCCGTCTACCAGAAAACCAAGGGCGTCAGCTCGGTCGTGTCGGGCTACACCGGAGGCCATGACCGCAGCCCCGACTACTACTCTGTGTGTTCCGGGACCACAGGCCACGCCGAGGTGGTGGCAGTGACGTTCGACGAGGACGTCATTCCCGCCGAGGTCATCCTGGACATGTTCTTCGCCCTCCACGACCCCACGACGCTGAACCGGCAGGGCTACGACGTCGGAACCCAGTACCGTTCCTCGATGTTCTACGAGACCACCGAGGAAAAGATCCTGTTCGAGGAGGCGATCGAGCGGAACCAGGCCCTGTGGCGGCACCCGATCGTCACCGAGGTCAGCCGGCTGCCCCAGTTCCATGTGGCCGAGGAAATCCACCAGGACTACTTCGCCAAATACCCGGAGCAGGGCTACTGCCAGGTCATCATTAACCCCAAGCTGGCCAAGGCGAGGAAATATTACTCTGCATGGCTTAATGCTTAGCTAGGGCCTGTAGGCGCTCGTTAGGCTGACCTCAGTCAACCCTCTTCAAAGACAGGCATACATACATGGCACCGATCTATGACGATGTAACCCAGCTGGTAGGCGGAACTCCGCTGGTCCGTCTGAACCGGCTGACCGAAGGCCTTGACGCCACCGTGGCCGTCAAGCTGGAGTTCTACAACCCGGCCAACAGCGTCAAGGACCGGATCGGCGTCGCGATTGTTGACGCCGCCGAGAAGTCCGGTGCACTCAAGCCCGGCGGCACCATCGTCGAAGGCACGTCCGGCAACACCGGAATCGCGCTGGCCATGGTGGGCGCGGCCCGCGGTTACAAGGTCATCCTGACCATGCCGGAAACCATGTCCACCGAGCGCCGGGTCATGCTGCGCGCGTACGGCGCCGAGATTGTCCTGACCCCCGGTTCCGAGGGGATGCGCGGCGCCGTGGAGAAAGCCCAGGAGATCGTGGCCAACACGGAGAACTCCATCTGGGCCCAGCAGTTCGCCAATGAGGCCAACCCGGAGATCCACCGCCGCACGACGGCCGAGGAAGTCTGGGCCGACACCAACGGCAAGGTGGACATCTTCGTCGCCGGCGTCGGCACCGGCGGCACCGTCACCGGCGTCGGACAGGTCCTGAAGGAACGCAAGCCGGAGGTCCAGATCGTGGCCGTCGAGCCGAAGGACTCCGCCATCCTCAACGGCGGCGCCCCGGGCCCGCACAAGATCCAGGGCCTCGGCGCGAACTTCGTCCCCGACATCCTGGACACCAACGTCTATGACGAGGTCATCGACGCCACGCTGGAAGATTCCGTCCGGGTGGCGCGCGAACTCGGCATCAAGGAAGGCATCCTGGGCGGCATCTCCTCCGGCGCCATCGTCTGGGCGGCCCTGGAGCTCGCCAAGCGCCCGGAGAACGCCGGTAAACTCATTGTTGCTGTGGTTTGCGACTTTGGTGAGCGCTACATCTCCACCGTGCTGTACGACGACATCCGCGGCTAAGTCCGCTGACCCACGATTGCCCAGAAAGGTCTTTGTGAGCTTCTTCGCAAGACTGAAGGAAGACCTCGACGCCGCCCGGTCCCACGACCCGGCGGCTCGAGGTTCTTTTGAGAACTTCTTCGCCTATTCCGGCCTGCACGCGATCTGGTTCCACCGCCTGACGCACCGGCTGTGGCAAAACCCGGCGCTGCGGTTCCCGGCGCGGCTGATCTCCCAGCTCGCCCGGTTCCTGACCGGCATCGAGATCCACCCCGGCGCGACCATCGGCCGGCGCTTCTTCATCGACCACGGCATGGGGGTGGTCATCGGCGAGACGGCCGAGATCGGCGAGGACGTCATGATCTACCACGGCGTGACCCTCGGCGGCCGCTCGCTCGCCAAGATCAAACGCCACCCCACCATCGAGGACCGTGTGGTGATCGGCGCGGGCGCCAAGATCCTGGGCCCCATCACCATCGGCCGGGACAGCGCCGTCGGCGCCAACGCCGTGGTGGTCAAGGACGCTCCGGCCGAATCAATCGTCACCGGCGTGCCGGCCACCTGGCGGCACCGCGACGCGCAGCGGGAGACCAAGCCCGCCGTCGACCCGGCCGAGTACCTGATCGAATACCGGATCTAGACCGGGCTCTGGACCAGCTCCCGACCGGCTCCCGGCTGAACCGGTATCTAGGCAGCCCTACCCGGGAACCGCTTGTAGATGTTCCACAGGACGGCGTCGAACGCCCGGTCCGGCAGCAGGTGGCGCAGCAGCAGGATCCCGCGGGCGCTGGCACCCACCGGGTAGCGGGTCCTGGGCCGCCGGGCGGTCGCTGCGTGCAGGATCGCCTCGGCCGCGAGCTCGGGCCGCGACGACGTTGCGGGGTTGTCCGTGGTGCCCAGCGCCGCCGCCACCACCTTGGCCTGGGCCGCATATGGACCGTTTCCGGAGCTGGCCAGCAGCCCCTGCGCCGCAATGGCGCCCCACTCGGACTGCGTCCCGGCCGGCTCGATGACGGCCACATCAATACCGTGCGGCTTGAGCTCGAGCCGCAGCGAATCGCTCAGGCCCTCCACGGCGAACTTGGTCGCGTGGTACCAGGCGCCCAACGGCTCGTACATCTTGCCGCCGATCGATGAGATGTTGATAATCCTGCCCGCACCGGCGGCCCGCATGGCGGGGATCACGAGCTGCGTCATGCGCGCCAGACCGAAGACGTTCACGTCGAACTGCCGCCGGCCCTCAGCCAGCTCGACCTCCTCGAGCGAACCGTACGTCCCGTAGCCGGCGTTGTTGACCAGGACGTCGATCCGGCCGTGCGCGGCCAGCACGTCCCCGACGGCGGCGCTCATCGAGGCCTCATCGGTCACGTCCAGTGCCACCACCTTGACCCCGGATGCCTTCAGCGGCTCCATCAGCTCCACCCGGCGGGCCCCGGCATAGACGGTGAAGCCGGCCGAGGCAAGCTTTTTCGCGGTTTCGAAGCCGATGCCGGTGGAGGCTCCGGTGACAAACGCTACGGGCTGGGGCATGAGTTGAACTCCTTGGGCGCTGAACTCCTGGGGTCGGAGCGGTGCGGAATCACGGACGGCCGGCGCCTCCCAGCGTATCTGGAAAGTACCGGCCGTCGCGTCGGAACGGGGTGGGTCAGTGGGTGTCGACTGCCTCGATCTCGGACTTGTCCTCGCCCCAGAGGGTGTGGAACGTGCCCTCGGCATCGACGCGGCCGTAGGTGTGCGCCCCGAAGAGGTCACGCTGGCCCTGGATGACGGCGGCCGGCAGGCGCTTGCGGCGCAGGCCGTCGTAGTAGGCCAGCGAGGAGGAGAACACCGGCACCGGGATGCCGAGCTGCACCGCGGTGGACACCACCCGGCGCCAGGCCGGGAGGACTTCGGCGATCGCCTTGGTGAACGCCGGGGCGAAGAGCAGGTTGGCCGGCTTCTCCGCGGCGGCGTAGGCCTTGGTGATCTCCTTGAGCAGTTCCGCACGGATGATGCAGCCGCCGCGCCACAGCGAGGCGATTTCATCCAGCTTCAGGTCCCAGCCGTATTCCTTGGCCGCGGAGGTGAGCATGTCCAGTCCCTGGGCGTAGGAGACCAGCTTGGAGGCGTAGAGCGCCTGGCGGACGTCCTCGACGAAGCTCTCGGGGACCTCGACGGCGGCCTCGCCGCCGGCCAGCAGCTCCTGTGCCAGCACGCGCTGCTCGGCCTGGGAGGACAGTGCCCGGGCGAAGACGGACTCGGCGATGCCCGAAGTCGGGGAGCCGAGCTCAAGGGCGGAGATGACCGTCCAGCGGCCGGTGCCCTTCTGGCCGGCGGCATCCACCACGACGTCGACGAACGGCTTGCCGGTCTTCGCATCGACGTGGCCGAGGACCTCGGCGGAGATTTCGATCAGGAAGGAGGCGAGGTCGCCCTTGTTCCACTCTTCGAAGATCTTGGCCTGCTCGGCCGGTTCGATCCCGGCGCCGGAGCGCAGGAGGTCGAAGGCCTCGCCGATGACCTGCATGTCGGCGTATTCGATGCCGTTGTGGACCATCTTGACGAAGTGGCCGGCGCCGTCGGTGCCGATCCAGGCGCAGCAGGGCTGGCCGTCGACGTGCGCGGCGATCTTTTCCAGCAGCGGGCCCAAGGCGTCGTAGGACTCCTTGGAACCGCCCGGCATGATTGAGGGGCCGTTGAGGGCACCCTCCTCGCCACCGGAGACACCGATGCCGACGAAGTGCAGGTCCTTCTTGGCCAGCGCAGCCTCGCGGCGGCGGGTGTCCTCGTAGTGCGAGTTGCCGGCGTCGATGATGATGTCGCCCGCTTCCAGCAGCGGCTCGAGCTGCTCGATCACGGAGTCGACCGGCTTGCCGGCCTTGACCATGATCAGCACACGGCGCGGCTTCTCCAGCGAATCAACGAGTTCCTGGAGGGTCTCGGTGCGGACGAAGTCGCCCTCATCGCCATACTTGGCTAGCAGGGTGTCTGTCTTTTCCACGGACCGGTTGTGCAGGGCAACGGTGAAGCCGTTCCGGGCCAGGTTGCGTGCGAGGTTGGCCCCCATCACCGCGAGGCCGGTAACACCGATGTGTGCTGACATCAAAAACTCCAATTCATTTTTGTACACGATGATTTCTGTAGACCACGTGTACGGCGATTCGTCTCAGACGTTCATCTAGGACTCGGCAGGTTGCGCCGCGGAGGGCGGAACCCACTCTTGAGGATTGTGGCTGTCCTTAAACCATATGTATTTCCGCGGGCCGCGGGAAAGCCGCGCCCACGGAGCGGAATGCTGCGCGTCATAAACAGTCTATGATCACCGGCGTCCGCCCCTCCGGTCGGCCCGGACCGGGCCCACCGCATTATGCTTACGACTATGTCAACCAGCCTCCACCACCGTGCCATTGAGCACCTCGGGACCCGGATCGTGGCCGGCGAGCTTCCGGCCGGGCACGTCATGCTTGCCGAGCACCTTGAGGACGAACTCAAGGTCTCCCGCTCGGTGGTCCGGGAGGCGGTCCGGGTCCTCCAGTCCCTGGGCCTGGTGGAGACCATCAAACGCGTCGGCATCCGGGTGCTGCCCTCGAACCGGTGGAACCCCTTCGACCCGCTCGTGATCCGCTGGCGGCTGGCCGGCGAAGGCCGCGGCGCCCAGCTGCGCTCCCTGGCCGAACTCCGCACCGCCGTCGAGCCGGTGGCCGCCGAGCTGGCCGCGGCCAACGCCCCCGAGGAGCTCCGCCGCGAACTCGTGGAGATCTCGCACGCCATGCGCGACGCCGGGCAGGCCGGGGACGTGCCCCGGTTCCTCGAGCTGGACATCCTGTTTCATTCCCTGCTGCTGACCGGCTCGGGAAACGAGATGTTCGCCAACATGGTGGGCCAGGTGACCGAGACGCTGACCGGCCGCACCATCCACGGCCTGATGCCGGACCACCCGCGCGAGACGGCGCTGCGCTGGCACGTGGAGGTCGCCGAGGCCATCGCCGCCGGGGATGCCGCCGCCGCCCGCGAGGCCTCGAACCGGATCATGCGCGAGACCATCTCGGAGATGGAGCCGAGCTGGAAGAACCAGCCGCGGGTGTTTGTCCCGGTCGAGCGCCACTAACCCGCCACTGGCCGTCCCGGGCCCGACGGCGGAGCTCCTCACGCAGGGGCCCGCCTGAAGTCCAGCAGCACCTTCCCCGAAACAGCCGCGTTCCTGGCGACCTCGAACGCTTCCAGTCCGCGGTCCAGGCCAAAGGTGTGGGTCACCACGGGGTCCACCCGCAGAGAGCCGTCGGCGAGCGCCGCTATGACCTCATCGATTTCGTCATTGAAGCGGAAGGAGCCCACCAGCTCCAACTCGCGCGTAATGGCCAGGGAGATCAGGACCGGCTGCGGGCCGGATGGCAGCAGCCCCACCATCACCACCCTGCCGCCACGGACCGCGCCGGTGATCGCCGAGGCCAGGCCCTGGTGGCTGCCCGAGGACTCGATGACGACGTCCGCCTCAACCGCGGCGATCGCCCCGGCGTCGTCCCCCTTGAGGACCGCGTCGGCCCCCACGGCACGGGCTATCTCCAGCGGCAGCTTGTGCATGTCCACGGCCACGATCCGGCCGGCGCCGGCACGTTTGAGCACGGCCACGGCCAGGGCACCGATGGGACCGCTGCCGATCACCAGCGCCGTCTTTCCCGCCACGTCGCCGGCGCGCGACACGGCGTGCCAGGCGACGCTGGCCGGTTCCGCCAGTGCCGCGGTCCGCAGGTCCAGCCCCGCCGGCAGCGGCCGGAGCATCCGGGCCGGCAGGTTCACATACCGGCTGAACGCTCCGTCCGCGTGCGGAAACCGTGCGGCGCTGCCCAGATACGTGCAGCCCGGCGACAGATTCGGACGCTCCGCCGGGTACCGGGCGCCGCCCGGGCCCGGCGTTGCGGGATGCACCGCGACGGCCGTGCCGGGCCCCGGCCCGGAGCCGTCAGCGGCGGCGCGGATCACGGTCCCTACAATCTCGTGGCCCAGGACCATGGGAGCCTTGAGGACGGATTCGCCCGCGGCGCCGTGCAGCCAGTAGTGCAGGTCGGAGCCGCAGATGCCGCCGAAGGCCACGTCGATGACGGCTTCACCGGGGGCCGGCGCGGGCACGGGGATGTCCTCGATCCGCAGGTCGCCCGCGGCGTGGGCCACCACCGCCGCGGCCGTGGCCGGAAGTGCTGCCACGCCGCCCATCAGACCACCACCGTCATTCCGCCGTCGATGAAGATGGTCTGGCCGTTGACGAAGTCGGACCCGTCGGAGGCCAGCCACACTGCGGGTCCGGCCAGGTCCTGCACGGTCCCCCAGCGGTGCGCGGGGGTCCGGCCCAGGATCCAGGCGTTGAACTGCTCATCGTCGACGAGGTTTTGGGTCATCTCGGTGTGGATGTAGCCCGGCGCGATCCCGTTGATCTGCAGGCCCGAGGCGGCCCATTCCGCGGTCATGGCCCGGGTCAGGTTCCGCAGGCCGCCCTTCGCCGCGATGTAGGGCGCGATGGTGGGCCGGGCGAGGTCGGTCTGGACCGAGCAGATGTTGATGATCTTGCCCCGGCCCCGAGGGATCATGTGCCGGGCCGCTTCCCGCCCCACCAGGAACGCGCTGGTCAGGTCCGTGGAGATCACCCGTTCCCAGTCGGCCACGTCGAGCTCGAGCATCGGCACCCGGTGCTGGATGCCGGCGTTGTTGACCAGGATGTCCAGCGGGCCGACGTTCTCCTCCACCCAGGCGATGCCCCGGGCGGCCCCGGTGTCGCTGGTGACGTCGAAGGCGCAGCTGTGCACCCGGCCCGGCGCGTAGTCCGCGGCCATCGCGGCCTCGGCGGCCTTGAGCCGCTCGGGGTTGATGCCGTTGAGCACCACGGTGGCGCCGGCGTCGGCCAGGGCCCGGGCCAGGGCGTTGCCGATCCCCCGGCTCGAACCGGTCACGAGGGCCACACGCCCGGTCAGGTCAAAAAGTCCACTCATGGTTCACTGATCCTCATTTGGTCTTTGCTGCTGTGTTGGCTGTTGGCTTATCGCTGGGGTTGTCACGTGCATTGTCGCTGAGATTGGCGATGGTTTGCCGCACGACGGCGAGGTCCCGGTCCCCCAGCCCCTGGCGCAGCAGGGCAGCGTAGAGCTCGGCGCCGGCGGCCGCCATCGGCACTGCGGCACCCGCGGCCGCGGCGCTCTCGAGCACGAAGGAGAGGTCCTTGTGCATGAACTTGGCGGGCCCGGTGGGCTCGTAGTCCCTGGCGGCGAGCCGTGGCCCCACGATGTCCAGGACCCGGCTGCCCGCCAGTCCGCCCGCGAGCACCTCGTAAAGGGCGGGCACCTCCATGCCGGAGCGTTCGGCGAGCTCCGCGGCCTCGGCGAGCGCCGCCGTCGTGGTTCCCACGATCAGCTGGTTGCACGCCTTGGCGAGCGACCCCGATCCCAGCGGTCCCAGCCGCCGCACGGTGCTGCCCATCGCGCCAAAGAGCGGCAGGAGCCGGCGGAAGTCGCTGTCGCTGGCGCCCGCCATGATGGCAAGGGTGCCGTCCGCCGCGCCCTTGGTGCCGCCGCTGACCGGCGCATCGACGACGACGGCGTTGCCCCCGCTCGCCTCCGCGACCCGTGCCCCGAAGTCCCGCACGCCGGACGGCGACACGCTGCTCATCACCACGACGGCGGTTCCGGGCGCGGGCGGGCTGGCGGTCCAGCCGGCCAGGAGCGCGGCACTCGCCTCCTCAATGTCGGACAGATCCGGCAGCATGAAGACAATGACTGGCTGGTCTCGAAGCGCCTCGACCCTGGCCACACGCGAGCCGCCCAGGGTCTCGAAGGCGTCCAGCGCCGCCGGCGAACGGTTCCAGGCCGTGACGGTCCATCCTGCCGCGAGGAGGTTGGCGGCCATCGGCGCGCCCATCAGGCCGAGGCCGACGAACCCGGCCTCCCTGCGGTCCATCTCCATAGCGTTGCCCTCACTTCGTCGTGGTTAATCTTGGAATTCTGTTCAGCATCCTAGCCTCCATTCAGTATGATGAACACTATGACGACCAAAACCACCGTCGCGATCGCCGTCCCGCTCGAAGCAGAGCTGGTGGACCGCATCCGCGCCGCAGATCCGTCCGTGACCGTCCTCTACGACCCCGAGCTCTTGCCGCCGGAACGTTTTCCCGCCGACCATGCGGGTGACCCGGACTTCCGCCGGACGCCGGAGCAGGAAGAGCGCTACTGGGACATGCTCAACAAGGCCCAGGTCCTGTACGGGCTCCCCAACGAAAGCCCGGCAGGCCTCGCCCGGATCGCCGGCAGCAATCCCCGGCTTGAGTGGATCCATGCCATGGCGGCCGGCGCCGGCGGTGCCGTAAAGGCATCGGGGCTGGACGCCGCGACGCTGCAGAAGTTCAGGGTCACCACCTCGGCCGGGGTGCACGCCCTGCCGCTCGCCGAGTTCGCCGCCCTGGGCATCCTCAACGGCTTCAAGCGCAGCGCCGAGCTGGCCCAGGACCAGGCGGCCAAGCTCTGGCCCGAGCTCCGCACCCCCACCCGCCTGGTCAACGGCTCCCGCCTGGTGGTCACCGGGCTCGGCGAGATCGGGCTCGAGACCGCACGGATCGCCCGCGCCCTGGGCATGAGCGTCAGCGGGACCAAGCGGACCGTGGAGGCCATCGACGGGATCGAGACGGTCACGGACAACGACGGCCTCGCCGGCCTGCTGGGCACCGCAGACGCCGTCGTCAATACCCTGCCCGGCACGCCGTACACCGAGAAGCTCTTCAGCCGCGACGTCTTCGCCGCCATGAAGCCCGGAACAGTCTTCGTCAACGTGGGCCGCGGCACCGTGGTCGATGAAGAGGCGCTTCTGGAGGCCCTGGGCAACGGCCAGGTCTCCTATGCCTGCCTCGATGTCTTCGCCGTGGAGCCACTGCCGCAGGACAGCCCGCTGTGGAACCACCCCAGGGTGATGGTGTCCCCGCACACCTCGGCGCTCAGCGCCGCCGAAAACCGGCTGATCACCGAACGCTTCTGCAGCAACCTGCGGACCTACCTCGACGGCGGCGAACTCCCCCACCTGGTGGACACGGTGCACTTCTACTGAGTCCACTCTTCCGCACTGCACCAGCGCCGCAGCGCACACAGGGCGGCCCACCGGAAACGGTTGGGCCGCCCTTTGCGTTGGGCGAGGAAGGTTCTGCCCAGCGACGCCGGACCGTGCCTGCGCCGCGGGATCCGCCCGGCGACGCGCATAGTGCGCGTCGCCGGGCGCTTTCCGTGGCGCAGAAACGGCCGTGGCCCCTTCCTGGGTGGAAGGGGCCACGGCCTGTGCGGCGCGGACGGAGGGTCTGGAGCCCGGATTCCGCCTAGCGCGCATCCTCCGTCAGGAGAAGGTCGCGTCCCACCGTCTCGGGCGTGAAGAAGGTGGTGACGAACGAGATCAGCGCCAGGACCAGCGAGTAGATGGCGAGCACCAGCCAGGAATGGTCCGTGGCGGCCAGCAGCGCGGCGCCGACCAGCGGGACCAGGCCGCCGGCCAGGACGGCGGAGAGCTCCCGGCTCATGGCCACGCCGGTGAAACGGTACTGCGAGCCGAAGAGTTCAGGCAGCAGCGGGCACTGCGGGCCGAGCATGGACTGAACGCCGAGGGCGATGCCGACCACCATGACAATCCAGACCAGCGTGACATTGCCCAGCGTCACCAGGTAGAACGCCGGCAGCGCGATGAGCGCCTGAAACAGCGCGCCGTAGCGGTAGACGGGCACCCGGCCGAACCTGTCGGACAGCGCACCGAAGGTGATCACCATGACGGCCGCGAAGCCCGCGGCGATGAGCAGGCCGACCGGACCGATGAACTTGTCGCCGGGAAAAACGCCGTCCTTGGCCGCCAGGAACGCGATGAGCAGCGCGGAGTAGATCGAGGAATTGCCGTTTTCGCCCATCCGCAGGCCGATGCCGATCAGCACGTTCTTCTTCGAGTGCTTCCACAGCTGGCCGATGGGGTTCTTGACCACGCTCTTGTGCTTTTCCAGTTCCTGGAAGACGGGCGTTTCCTTCAGACGGAGCCGAATGAAGATGGCCACCACAACCAGGAGCACGCTGGCCAGGAAGGGCACCCGCCACAGCCAGCCCTCCAGGACGGCCTTGTCTGCCATGGCAATGAGCGCAAACGTTCCGGCGCCGAGCAGGGTCCCCAGCTGGATGCCGACGAACGGGAGCGACGCGAAGAAGCCACGACGGCGGCGCGGCGCGACTTCGGAAATGAGCGTGGTGGCGCCCGCCTGTTCAGCGCCGGCACCCAGTCCCTGCAGGATGCGCAGCGTCACCAGAAGAACGGCGCCGAGCATGCCGGCCTGTTCGTACGTCGGCAGCAGGCCGATGGCGAAGCTGGCGGTCCCCATCAGGCCGATGGTGAGGATCAGGACCATCTTGCGGCCGAACCGGTCGCCGATGTAGCCGAAGACCATCCCGCCGAAGGGCCGGGCCGCGAAGCCCACACCGTACGTGGCGAAGGATGCAATCAGGGCCCCGTCCTCGCCGAGCGGCTTGAAAAACAGCGGGCCGAAGATCAGGGCGGAGGCCAGCCCGTAGATGTAGAAGTCGTAGTACTCCAGCGCGGAGCCCACAGAGCTGGCAAGCGTTGCCCGTCGCAGCTGTTCCGGATCGACGACGGCGCCGTCCGCTTCAGCGAGCGGTGTATTAGTACTAGTTGTCACAAGCACTCCCTCAAGAACACTCCAGACCCCCGTTGGTCTGGTGGGTGTGAGCAACCCCAATGAGTCGATCACTATGCTGAACAGAGTACAGCATAGTGATCGGCTAGCCAATGAATAATCAGTTTTATTCCGGGGCGTCCCGAAACGCCCAGCGGCGCGGGCCCCTAGCCCATGGGATTGCCGAGGGACCGGGCGAGGTCCTGGAGTTCCTTCACCATCAGGGCGCCCTGCTCCTGCGAGTAAGTGGCCTTCAGCGCGGTGACCGACAGGCCTAGGCTGGGCCCGTGTGCGCCCCGGGTCGGGACGGCGACGGCCAGGCACACGACGCCGGTGGTGGATTCCTCGTCCTCGAACGCATACCCCTGCTCCCGGATGAGCGTGAGCTGCGCCTTGAGCTCGGCACCCGTGCGCAGCGACTTCGGCGTCAGGACCGGAAGAGTCGCGTCGTCGGGAAACATCTCGTCGACGTCATGGTCATGCAGCCGCGCGATCAGGGCCTTGCCCACGGCACAGAGGGACACGGGCATCTTGTCGCCGATATTGGACGTCAGGCGCACCGCCGGGTGCCCTTCGTAGCGGGCCAGGTAGATGACATTTGTTCCGTCCAGCATGGCGATCCGGACCGTCTCTCCCGAGAGCGTCGGGGCCTGTTCACAGAAGCGGTAGAACTCCTGGACCTCGTCGAGGCGGCTGAGGTAGGCAGCGCCGAGCTCAACCAACTTCCGGCCGAGGGTGAACTCCGCGCCCTGGCGGCTGATCAGCCTCGCCTCCTCGAGCGCGAGCAGGAGGTTGGAGGTGGAGGACTTCGGGATTCCCAGTTCCCGGGACAGATCACTGAGCGTGAGGCGTCCGGTCGCGGATGCCGCCAGGGCTTCCAGCACGGCGGCGGCACGGGTAACAGCCGGCGCGGGTGACGCGCTCCCCAATCCGTCGGAGGGTCGGGAAACTCGGGAATCGGCCATGATTCTCCTTCAGGTATCGCGCGCAAGTCGCCGCGCCACTCGTTCGAATGCCGTCCAGTCAGCTGAACACTAACCATCATAATGTCTGGCGCCCTGAACCGGGACCGGCAGGGCCCGCGCATCCATTGCTTCCCGTCGGCGGGCCTCGTCGGGGACCGCCGGCCCCTTAGGCGGCAGACACCACGGGGTTCGTCAGCTCGCCGATGCCGGCAATGTGGCACGTGACGGTGTCGCCGGGGACGATCGGCGCACACTCGGCGGGGAATCCCGTCAGCACCAGGTCACCCGGGTGAAGGGTCATGAAGGATGTGAGATAGGCGAGGATTTCCTCGACCTTCCAGCCAAGGTCGGCGGAGCTGGCTGCCTTGAGTTCCTGACCGTTGTGTTTGATGCCGATCGCCAGGTCGTCGCCGTTCAGGTCCGTGACGATCCAGGGCCCCACGGGCGTGAAGGTGTCCTGGCTCTTGGCGCTGATCCACAGCTGATCGGATTCCTGCAGGTTCCTGGCGGAGACGTCATTTCCTATGGTGTAGCCCAGGACCGCGCCCATGGCGTTGCCGGGCGTCAGTCCGCGGGCGCTGCTCCCGATCACGAGGGTCAGTTCGGCCTCCGGCTCGACGCGTCCCACGCCCAGCCGGAGTTCAACCGCGTCCCCTGGGCCGACCACGCTGGTGGACGCCTTGTGGAAGGCCTGCGGCGGAAGCCCGCGACCGGCGGCACCGGTATTGTGCGCCATGCCCAGGACGTTGGCCGGGACACTGGGCGCGAGGAACGTAAACGACGCTTCCTCCACTGTCGCGCCGACCTCCCAACCGCTGCGGGGCAGGCTGCCGGCATTGGCGGCAGAACCCGGGAACGGAGAGGGTGTCACCGTCCACACCCTGCCCGCCGCACTGCCAAAGTCCGCTGCGTCGTTGGCGACGAAGAAGTATTCGCCCCCGGCAGCCGGGGAAAGCGGGCGGACTCTGGCGATTCGGCGGGCACTCGTGGCGGTCATGAAAACATCCTAGGCGGCGGACTCCCGGGGCCCGCGATTAGGCCATCGACTGGCGTAATTCTGGCGCGCAGAAACGCCGCCGGTGTTTCACATTTCCAAGTGTTCACGGTATATTCATTACAAGCCTTCCACCGCGGCATCCCCCAATAGTCGCGGTGGAAGGCTTTTCCAATGCCCGGGTGATACCAGGGTCCGGGGTCCCCTTTTGAGCGGGCCGGGCCGGGCGATTGTTGCCCGCGCAGGCAGCCTACGCGGCGTCCGCAACGGCCCCCCGCAGCCGCCAGCCCCCACCCAGGCCGTCCCGGATCAGTTCCATGGTGGTCAGGGCAGATCCGCGGTTGCGGCCGAGCCTCGCCTGGACCTGCCAGACCTCGACATCCACGCGGCTCAGGCCCTTGGGCATCCGGCGCTCGGCCTCCCACCAGCTGACCCGCTCGAACCAACGCACGGGCTCGGCGCCGATCAACCATTCCCTGCCCCCGCGCACTACCGCCAGGGGCCGCCCGTCCGGGCCTGTTTTCACCATCACGTGTTCCATGCCCGCCACAGTAGGGCGGAGCCCTGACATTTTCGGGGCGCGCAGCATCCCCCGCCGGGACGCACAAAACCCCGCCCTTCCGGACCGTGTGGTCCGGAAAGACGGGGTTTTCTGTGGTGGGTCCTACCGGGATCGAACCGATGACATCCACGGTGTAAACGTGGCGCTCTACCAGCTGAGCTAAAGACCCAAACCGCGGTTTCCGCGCCTCAGCGCTTCAACCAACGAACAGCTACTGTACCGGATGTCACCGGCCAAGCGCCAATCGGCCCGGCCGTCGCTACAGGGGCGGCAGCTCTGCGGCGAGCCAGGTCAAGGCCCCGCTGACGCCTGCCTCCAGCTTGATGGTGGCGAGGCCGTCCCCGCGGGTCGGTCCCCTGTTGACGATGACCACGGCTTTGCCCTGCTTCGCCGCGTGGCGGACAAAACGCAGGCCGCTCATCACGGTCAGCGACGAGCCGGCCACCAGGAGCGCCCGGGCGGCGTCGACCATGGCGTAGGAGCGCTCCACGCGGTCCTTGGGCACGTTTTCCCCGAAGTACACGAAGTCCGGTTTCAGGGTGCCGCCGCAGGCCGGACAGCGGGCGACGATGAACGATCCAATCAGTTCGCCGTCCTCGACGGCGGCATCGGCGTCCGGTGCCATTTCAACCACCCCGGCCGCCTGCGCCCGTTCCAGGAACCCTGGGTTGAGTTCTTCCAGGACACCGGCCAGCATCCGGCGGCTGAACCGCCGGTGGCAGTCCAGGCACACCACCTGGTCGAACCGGCCGTGCAGGTCCACGACGTTGACGCTGCCGGCGTCCTCGTGGAGCCGGTCCACGTTTTGGGTGATGAGGCCGGTGAGAAGCCCCCGCTGCTCCAGCCGGGCTACAGCGGCATGGCCATCGTTCGGATCCGCCCTGCGCAGATGTGACCAGCCGATGTGGTTGCGTGCCCAGTAGCGCTGCCGGTTTCCCGGCTCGCCGATGAATTCCTGGTAGGTCATGGGGGTCCGCGGTGCGGCGCCGGGCCCGCGGTAGTCCGGGATGCCTGAATCCGTACTCAGGCCGGCACCCGTCAGCACGGCGAACTGCTCCCCGGACAGGAGGCCGTGGATGTCCTGCAGGGCCTCCAGCTCGGTGCGCTGGAGTTCCGCGGCGCTCCCGGCGGCCGTGACCGGCGGGAGGCTGGCAAACCCGGTCATGCCGATTCCTGGCCGCCGCTGCCTCACCGGATCAGCTCCCGCCGAGTCCCGCGAGGGCCGCCCGGTATTCGGCGAAGTCCCGGGCCTGGCCGCGCGGATTCACCACGACGTAGCGGACGATTCCCGCCGCGTCGATGATGAAGGTGCCGCGCAGCGCCATGCCGCTGTCAGGGTCGAACACGCCGTAAGCCGAGGCCACGGCCCCGTGCGGCCAGAAGTCTGCCAGCAGATCGAAGCCGTAGCCTTCCTTTTCGGCATAGGCACGCTGGGCGAATTTGCTGTCCACCGAGACTGCCAGCACGGCGGCGTCGGCATCCTCGAACAGTGCCAGGTTGTCCCGGATTTCGCACAGTTCCCCGGTGCAGATCCCGGAGAAGGCAAACGGGTAGAAGACTATGGCGACGTTGCGGCCGCGGAAGTCTGAGAGGCGCACCGGTTCGCCGAATTGATTGGCTAGCTCGAAATCCGGCGCGGCATCGCCGACGCCGGGAACGGGGCTCACGGCGGAGCCCGGCCCGGAGGCCTCGTGCTGGACCGCTTGGGTCACTTGTTCTTCCGCGTGACCAACCGGGTGGCGCTCCAGTCCTTCGAGACGCCGGCGGAGGTGGTGTAGTGGAGCCCTGCGGTGGGCGCGGCGTCCTGGATGTCCGCGGGCGAGACGTAGCCGTCCCGGCCGGACTTGGGAGTCAGGACCCAGACAACGCCGCCCTCGGTGAGAGTGGTCAGCGAATCGACCAGCGTGTCCACAAGGTCTCCGTCACCTGCCCGCCACCAGAGAATGGCGGCATCGACCACCTCGTGATCGTCCTCGTCGAGAAGCTCAGAGCCCGTGAGATCTTCGATATCGTCCCGCAAGTCGAAGTCGACATCGTCGTCATAACCGAATTCCTGAATCAGGTCCCCGTCTTTGAAACCCAGTTTCTCCGCCACATTTACCGAAGTGGCGGCGTCGGCCTCGCTCACGTGTTGCTCCTATGCTTTTTGAATTGCTTCATGTTTTCAATGGCACTAGTGATTTCCATTACTCCAAGCCAACACCCTTTGGGCTCTCGCTTCAAGCTGTTGGTACCGCGATCCGCCATATTCTGCGTCACACAGGCCGATCCGGAGGCTGCGGGGCAGCGCTTCGTCACACAACCAGTATGCCCGTGAAATACGGGGACGGGTCCATAGGGCGGCTACGCATCCATCAGCCCGCACGGCTAGAGTGGCTGATGACGACTACGCCTGCGCGGGCAACCGCCCGGCTAATACAGGCAGGCGTACCGTGATTGGACCTTGCCCGGCGCATACGACCGGGCTGATGTAACCGATATGTCGCACACGTCGCGTTCACGCCAGGCAGTCACCCTGCCCGGAGCTGAGGGTGCCGATAGATGCGCTCAAAGAGAGGTTGGACGTGGCTGCAGGAGAAGATACCTCCCATATCCTCAGCGGGTTGACAAACCAGCTGCCTGATCGTGATCCGGAAGAGACCGCCGAATGGCTGGAGTCCCTGGATACCCTGATTCAGGAACAAGGCACCGAACGTGCCCAGTACATTATGCGAAGCCTGCTCCAGCGGGCCGGCGCGCAGAGCGTGGGTGTTCCGATGGTCACCACCACGGACTACGTCAACACCATCCCKGTCGACCAGGAAGCGGCATTCCCTGGCGAYGAAGAGATCGAACGCAAATACCGYGCCTGGCTGCGCTGGAATGCCGCCGTGATGGTGCACCGGGCGCAGCGGGCRGACATCGGCGTCGGAGGCCAYATCTCCACYTACGCCGGCGCCGCGACCCTGTACGAGGTCGGCTTCAACCACTTCTTCCGCGGCAAGGAYCACCCCGGCGGCGGCGACCAGGTCTTCTTCCAGGGCCAYGCCTCCCCCGGCATGTACGCCCGCGCCTTCATGGAAGGCCGGCTCTCCGAGGAGGACCTGGACGGGTTCCGCCAGGAGAAGTCCAAGGAAGGGCACGCCCTGTCCTCCTATCCGCACCCGCGCCTGATGCCGGAGTTCTGGGAATTCCCCACCGTCTCGATGGGCATCGGCCCGATGAACGCCATCTACCAGGCCCAGTCCAACCGGTACCTGCACAACCGCGGCATCAAGGACACCTCGGACCAGCAGGTCTGGGCGTTCCTGGGCGACGGCGAAATGGACGAGCCCGAGTCCCGCGGCCTGCTGCAGCTGGCGGCCAACGACAAGCTCGACAACCTCAACTTCGTCATCAACTGCAACCTCCAGCGCCTCGACGGTCCCGTCCGCGGCAACGGCAAGATCATGCAGGAACTCGAAGCGTTCTTCCGCGGTGCCGGCTGGAACGTCATCAAGGTCGTCTGGGGCCGGGAGTGGGATGACCTGCTGGCCAAGGACGAGGACGGCTCGCTCGTGAAGATCATGAACGAGACCGTCGACGGCGACTACCAGACGTACAAGGCCGAATCCGGCGCGTTCGTCCGCGAGCACTTCTTCGGCAAGACCCCGCAGACCAAGGAAATGGTCCAGGACCTGACCGACGACCAGATCTGGAACCTCAAGCGCGGCGGCCACGACTACAACAAGGTCTACGCCGCCTACAAGGCCGCCACCGAGTTCAAGGGCAAGCCCACGGTCATCCTGGCGCACACGGTCAAGGGCTACGGCCTGGGCACCCACTTCGAGGGCCGCAACGCGACCCACCAGATGAAGAAGCTCACCCTCGCGGACCTCAAGGCCTTCCGCGACCACCTGCGCATCCCGATCACGGACGACCAGCTCGAAGCGGACCTCTACCGGCCGCCGTACTACCACCCCGGCATGGACTCCCCGGAGATCCAGTACCTGATGGACCGCCGCAAGCAACTCGGCGGCTTCGTCCCCGAGCGGCGCTCCAAGCACGCCGACGTCACCCTCCCGGACGAGAAGGTCTACGAAGTCGCCAACCGCGGCTCCGGCAAGCAGCACGCCGCCACCACCATGGCCTTTGTACGCCTGCTCAAGGACCTCATGCGGGACAAGGAGTTCGGCAAGCGGATTGTGCCGATCATCCCCGATGAGGCACGCACCTTCGGCATGGACGCGTTCTTCCCGACGGCGAAGATCTACAACCCGAACGGCCAGAACTACCTCTCCGTGGACCGCGAGCTCGTCCTGGCGTACAAGGAGTCCATCTCCGGCCAGATCGTACACGCCGGCATCAACGAGGCCGGATCCGTGGCAGCCTTCACCGCCGCCGGCACGTCCTACGCCACCCACGGCGAACCGCTCATCCCGGTCTACGTCTTCTACTCGATGTTCGGCTTCCAGCGCACCGGCGATTCCTTCTGGGCCGCCGCCGACCAGATGACCCGCGGGTTCATCATCGGCGCCACCGCCGGACGCACCACGCTGACCGGCGAAGGCCTGCAGCACGCCGACGGCCACTCCCCGATACTGGCGGCAACCAACCCGGCCGTCATCACCTACGACCCGGCATACGGCTACGAGATGGGCGTCATCATGCGTGACGGCCTCAACCGGATGTATGGGCCCGGCGAAGCCGGGAAAGAAATTGCCGACAACGATCCGTCGCGGAACGTGATGTACTACATCACTGTCTACAACGAGCCGATCGTGCAGCCGCCCGCACCGGCGGAACTCGATGTCGAGGGCATCATCAAGGGCATCTACCTGCTGGCGCCGGCCAAGATTGACGGCCCGCGCACGCAGATCCTTGCCTCGGGTGTGTCGGTTCCCTGGGCCCTCGAAGCCCAGCGGGTCCTCGCCGAGGACTGGGGCGTCTCGGCGGATGTCTGGTCCGTGACCTCCTGGACCGAACTGCGCCGCGACGCCATGGCCGCCGAGGAAGACTCCTTCCTCAACCCCGACCAGCCCGCCCGCGTCCCGTTCGTGACCCAGCAGCTCGCCGGCGCCACCGGCCCCATCGTCGCGGTCACTGACTACATGAAGGCCGTGCCGGACCAGATCCGCCAGTTCCTGCCGAACGAGTTTGYCTCGCTCGGCGCGGACGGCTTCGGCTTCTCGGACACCCGCGCCGCGGCACGCCGCTTCTTCAAGAACGACATCCACTCGGTTGTGGTCCGTTCCCTTCAGATGCTGGCCCGCCGGGGCGAAGTGGATGCCCAGGCACCTGCCCAGGCCATCGAGAAGTACCGCCTGCACAACGTGAACGCCGGCACCACCGGCAACGCAGGCGGCGACTCCTAACCGCGCCTCAGCGCAAGAGCGAACGTTCGACGGCGGCTCCCACCGAAAGGTGGGGGCCGCCGTCGGGCGTTTAACCGCCCCGCCTCCCTCCGGCCTCCCTCCGGGGACGCTCTGGACTCCCGCGGGCCGCTGTGATGCAGGACAAGGACAGTTGTAGCCTTCGCACAAATGGAGCTTGGGCGGCCCGCCCCGTATGCTCAATGCATGGCAGAGCCGATCACCACTCCCGAAAAACGCAAGCCGAGCTCGAGGGCGATGACTCCGGAGAAAGCCGAAACCCTCAAGAAGCTCCGGGCCAGCGTGGGCCAGCTGTCGACGACGACGCTGCGCCAGTTGGAGAAGTCCCTGCCGTGGTACGGCCGGCTGAACTCGGATGAACGTTCCGCCCTGGGCATGGTGGCCCAGAACGGCATCGCGGCTTTCGTCACCTGGTACGAACGGCCAAGTTCGCCGTCGTGGATCCTCTCCGACGTCTTCGGCACCGCACCCACCGAACTGACCCGCTCCATCAGCCTGCAGAAGGCGCTCCAGCTGATCCGGATCGTGGTGGAAGTCGTCGAGGACCAGGTCCCGGTGATCGCCCCGGAAGCGGACCAGGGGGCCCTCCGGGAGGCCGTGCTGCGCTACTCGCGGGAGGTCGCGTTCGCGGCCGCCGACGTCTATGCCCGCGCCGCGGAATCCCGCGGCTCCTGGGATACCCGGCTGGAAGCCCTGATTGTCGATGCCATCCTCCGTGGCGAAAACACCGACGCGCTGCGGTCCAGGATCGCGGCCCTGGGCTGGAAAGCACAGGAGCGCTTCACGGTCATGGTCGGGAATTCCCCGTCCGAACCAAGCGCCAGCTACGTCAGCGAACTGCGGCGCACGGCGGGGCGCTTCGCCGAGGACGCCCTTGTGGGGATCCAGGGCGACCGCCTCATCCTGATCCTGGGCGGGGTCCACGACCGGGAGACCGCATACCTGAAACTCAGCGAACTCTTTGCCCCCGGCCCGGTGGTCTACGGCCCGGAGGCCGGGTCCCTCCTCGAGGCCAGCGGCTCCGCCCAGTCCGCCTTTGCCGGCCTCACCGCGGCCCGCGCGTGGCCTTCCGCGCCGCGCCCGGTGGCGGCCGATGACCTGCTCCCGGAGCGGGTGATCTCCGGCGACGACGCCGCCCGCCGCTCGCTGGTCAAAAACATCTACCGCCCGCTTCTGGCCGCCTCCAACGGGCTGGTGGAGACCCTCGGCACGTACCTCGAACTGGGCCATTCACTCGAGGCCACGGCCCGGGAACTCTTCGTCCATGCCAACACAGTGCGCTACCGGCTCAAGCGCGTCTGCGACGTCACCGGCTGGGATCCGCTGCTGCCGCGGGAGGCGTTCGTGCTCCAGACCGCCCTCGTCGTGGGCCGGCTTTCTGCCCCGCCGAAGGCCCCCACGGAGCGGCAACCTCCCCGCAACGGCTCCTGAACCGTTGTAGACTTCCTACAAACTGACCCAGTGAGCTTGGTGCATGAAAACACGAATGTTCACGCGGTAATTTGGAAAGCTGGTTACGTGCTTGYAATCGTTTGCCCTGGACAGGGCTCCCAGACCCCTGGTTTTCTGGCCCCTTGGCTGGAACTGCCACCCGTCGCAGGCCTCCTGGCCTCCCTCAGCGAAATAGCAGGCATCGACCTCACCGCCCACGGCACCACCTCCGATGAGGAGACCATCAAGGACACCGCAGTCGCGCAGCCCCTGATCGTTGCTGCGGGCCTGGTGACGGCGAAGTCGCTGTTCGACGTCGAACTCGGCACGCTTCCCGTCATCCTTGCCGGCCACTCCGTCGGCGAAATCACCGCGGCTTCCCTCGCCGGTGTCCTGTCGGAATCCGAAGCCATGACATTTGTCCGCGAACGCGCCAACAGCATGGCAGCCGCTGCCGCCGCCACCCCGACCGGCATGAGTGCCGTCGTGGGCGGCGACCCCGCGGAGGTCCTGGCAGCCATTGCTGCCGCCGGGGCCACGGCCGCCAACGTCAACGGGGCCGGCCAGACCGTCGCCGCAGGCACCCTGGAGCAGCTGAAGGCCCTGGCGGAGAACCCGCCGGCCAAGGCCCGGGTTATTCCGCTGAAGGTCGCGGGCGCGTTCCACACCTCGCACATGGCCCCCGCGGGCGCGGCCCTGCAGGCCCTGCGTCCGTCGCTGCACCCGAAGGACCCGCAGGTGCCGTTGCTGTCCAACTTCGACGGCGCGGAAGTCACCGACGGCGCCGCCGCCGTCGACAGCCTGATCGCCCAGGTCTCCCGGCCGGTCCGCTGGGACCAGTGCATGGAGACGATGGTGCAGCGCGGGGTGACCGGCGTGATCGAGCTGGCTCCCGCCGGAACACTGGCGGGCCTGGCCAAGCGCGGCATGCCCGGCGTCAAGACAGTCACCGTCAAGACCCCGGACGATCTTTCCGCGGCCCTGGCCCTATTTGCAGAACTGGAGGGAGGGGCATGAGCGTTCCCACTCTGAAGCAGGCACCGGTGCAGGCCAACACCCGCATCATGGGTATCGGGGCTTACCGGCCCAGCGTGATCGTGACCAACGAGGACGTGTGCCAGTGGATCGACTCCTCGGATGAGTGGATCCGCCAGCGCACGGGCATCATCACCCGGCACCGCGCGCCCGCCGATGTCAGCGTGATTGACATGGCCGAGGGCGCCGCACGTGAAGCACTGCAGAAGGCCGGCATCGAGGCCTCCCAGCTCGGCGCCGTGATCGTTTCCACGGTCACCCACCCGTATGCGACCCCGTCCGCCGCAGCGAGCCTCGCCGACCGCCTCGGCGCGACGCCGGCCCCGGCCTTCGACATCTCCGCGGCATGCGCCGGCTACTGCTATGGCATCGCCCAGGGCGACGCCCTGGTGCGTTCCGGCGCGGCCTCCTACGTCCTGGTGGTCGGTGCCGAGAAGCTCTCCGACGTCATCGACAACACGGAACGGACCATCTCCTTCCTGCTTGGCGACGGCGCGGGCGCAGTCGTGATCGGCCCCTCTGACACGCCCGGCATCGGCCCCTCGGTGTGGGGTTCGGACGGCAGCAAGTGGGATGCCATCGGCATGACCCACTCCATGCTGGACATCCGCGAGCTCGCCCTGACCGGCAAGCACGGCGCCGCCGTCAGCGATGAGGAAGCGGCCGTGACCGACGCTTCCCTGTGGCCGACCCTGCGCCAGGACGGCCAGACTGTCTTCCGCTGGGCCGTGTGGGAGATGGCCAAGGTGGCCCAGCAGGCCCTGGACGCAGCCGGCATCCGGTCCGAGGACCTCGCAGCGTTCATCCCGCACCAGGCCAACATGCGCATCATCGACGAGATGGCCAAGAAGCTGCAGCTGCCCGAGACCGTCAAGATCGCCCGCGACATCGCCGACGCCGGAAATACGTCGGCGGCGTCCATCCCCCTCGCCACCCACCGCCTGCTTGAGGAAAACCCCGAGCTCAGCGGCGGGCTGGCGCTGCAGATCGGCTTCGGAGCCGGTCTGGTCTTCGGCGCCCAGGTGGTCGTGCTTCCTTAGGCAGCCACCGCTTTTCCGAACTAAATACGTTCCACCCGTTTCACCCTTGCACCGCATGTCCTTCAATTTCAGGGCCCGCCCCGCATGCTGTGCTCGCAAGCATTCCCGCACCAAGCCGAACCCTCGGTTTGAATCATTTCCGCCCTTAGGCTGCCGGCATTCCACCGGCAGCCGAGGGCAACAACCAGAAAAGGAGCCATCAATGGCTAGCAACGAAGAAATCCTGGCCGGCCTGGCTGAAATCGTCAACGAAGAGACCGGCCTGGCCACGGAGGCTGTCGAAATGGACAAGTCCTTCACCGAGGATCTGGACATCGACTCCATCTCGATGATGACGATCGTGGTCAACGCCGAAGAGAAGTTCGGCGTCCGCATCCCGGACGAAGAGGTCAAGAACCTCAAGACCGTCGGCGACGCCGTCAGCTTCATCGCCAACGCCCAGGCCTAGTCTGGCTTCCGCCAGTATCGGCGGACCCCGGTGTCCGGTCCGGGCGCTGCAGCAGCGCCCGGACCGGACCACCAGCACCACCACGAAATGCACCACCCGAAAGTTTTCCCCTCGCAGGCCCCGGCCATCCCGTTCGCGGTTCCGGATACGGCAGGCGCACCGACAGAGAGTGATCCCATGGCACGCAAAGTAGTCATTACCGGTCTGGGTGCCACCACACCCATCGGCGGCGATGTCCCCACGATGTGGAAGAACGCGCTCAAGGGCGTCTCCGGCGCGCACACGCTTGAGGACGACTGGGTGGCCAAGTACGAGCTGCCCGTCCACTTCGCTGCACGCGCCTCCACCCCTGCCCTGGACGTCCTAACCCGGGTCGAGGCCAAGCGCATGGACCCGTCCACCCAGTTCGCCGTGGTCGCATCCCGTGAGGCGTGGGCCGACTCCGGCATCACTGAAATCGACCACGACCGTCTGGCGGTGGCGTTCGCGACCGGCATCGGCGGCGTCTGGACCCTCCTGGATGCCTGGGACACCCTGCGCGAAAAGGGTCCCCGCCGCGTCCTGCCCATGACCGTGCCCATGCTGATGCCCAACGGCCCGGCCGCCGCGGTAAGCCTGGACCTGGGTGCCCGCGCCGGCGCCCACACCCCCGTTTCCGCCTGCGCGTCCGGCACCGAGGCCGTCCACGTGGGCCTGGACCTCATCCGCGCCGGCAAGGCCGACGTCGTCGTGTGCGGCGGCGCCGAAGCCGCCATTCACCCGATGCCGATCGCCGCCTTTGCCTCCATGCAGGCCCTCTCACGCCGCAACGACGATCCCGAGCACGCCTCACGCCCCTACGACCGTGACCGCGACGGCTTCGTCATGGGCGAGGGCGCCGGCGCCCTGGTGCTCGAGGCCGAGGAACACGCCCTGGCCCGCGGCGCCCGGATCTACGCCGAACTGGCGGGCACCTCGGTCACCGCCGACGCTTACCACATCACCGCCCCGGACCCCCAGGGCCTGGGCGCTACCCGCGCGCTGAAGGCTGCGATGTTCGATGGCCGCATCCAGCCCGAAGACATCGTGCACGTCAACGCGCACGCCACCTCCACCCCGGTCGGCGACAAGCCCGAGTACGCGGCCCTCAAGGCCGCCCTGGGCAAGCACGTGGACTCCGTCGCGGTCTCGGCCACCAAGTCCCAGATGGGGCACCTGCTCGGCGCCTCCGGTGCCGTGGAGGCCGTGCTGACCGTCATGGCCATCTACGACCGCAAGGCGCCGGTGACCATCAACCTCGAGAACCAGGATCCGGAAATCCCGCTCGACGTCGTCACGACCGCCCGCGACCTGCCGGCCGGCAGCATCGCCGCGCTGAGCAACTCGTTCGGCTTCGGCGGCCACAACGCCGTGATCGCGGTACGCAGCGTCTAGCTGCACGACCAGCAGCACGCCCGCAGCACGCCGGGACGGCAGATGGCGGCAATGTTCTTCATGAACATTGCCGCCATCTGCCTTTTGGCGCCTAGTTGAGTCGGTAATCGTTAATCACGACGCCGGATTGGAAGCGCTGGCTCGCCGTCAGTTCCGCATTCCAGGGTGAGTAGCCCCGGTCAGCGAAGAGCGGGATACCCGCACCGAACATCACTGGGTTGACCTTCAGGACCAGCCGGTCGATCTCTCCTGCCAGTGCCGAGGCCAATTGCCCGCCCCCGCACAACCAGATGTCCGCACCACCAGGCTCGGCCTTGAGCGCCGTGACGACGCCGGCCGGCTCCTCCGCGGTGCTGGTGATCTCCTCAGGGGCGGCGGTCTGCGTCCGAGTGAACACATATTGCCGCAGGTGCGGATAGGGGTTGTCGAGGCCGAGCGGCAGTCCCACGGCGTACGTGTTCCAGCCCATCAGGACGGTGTCGAATCGGGAAAGTGTGGGTGTCAGTCCCAGCGCGGCCAGGGCAGGCGCCGGAAGGGCGTCGGTGTAGTCCCGCAGAATTGTCTCCATGTGGTCGCCCTCGACAGGAAACGCATCAAAGCTATGGTCTGGTGCCGCGATGTAGCCGTCCAGGCTCACTGCGACGTAGTAAACGAGTTCGCGCATCTTCTCTCCGATCATGGTTGCTGAAGCGGTGTGAAGATCCTACGACAGACGTCCTGCCACCTGCCGGAACGAGCGATGGCGGCAGTGTTCGTAATGAACACTGCCGCCATCCTTCATGTGGCGCCTAGCTATGGATGTGCGGTGTTGCGCCTTGTGAGGCTTTAGCCGACCTGGTGGAGCCAGCGCACGGGGGCGCCTTCGGCGGCGTGCCGGAAGGGTTCGAGTTCCTCGTCCCAGGCCTCACCGAGGGCGAGCGAGAGTTCGTGGTAGACGGCCGAGGGGTCGCCGGCGCCGGATTCGTAGGCGTAGCGGATGCGGTCCTCGGAGACCATGATGTTGCCGTGGACATCGGTGGTGGCGTGGAAGATCCCCAGCTCCGGGGTGTGCGACCAGCGGCCGCCGTCGACTCCCTGGCTCGGTTCCTCGGTGACTTCGTAGCGCAGATGCGCCCAGCCGCGCAGAGCCGACGCCAATTGAGCCCCCGTGCCCGGCGTTCCGGTCCACGACAGCTCGGCCCGGAACATTCCGGGCGCGGCAGGCTGAGCGGTCCACTCCAGGTCCGTCCGCTTGTCCACGACAGACCCTATGGCCCACTCGACGTGGGGGCACAAGGCAGTCGGGGCCGAGTGAACGAACAACACACCTCGGGTCAGTGCAACAGACATTCCATCCTCCATAGCTGTAGGTACGTCTTCCCCAACGACCTGTGCCTGGATGTCTGTCTGTTGCGCGGATCCGAATTTATGCCGGCGGTCCCTGCCAGACTACTAATATACAGCCGGGTTCAAAGCTGGGACGTGATGCATTCCAGCTTCAAGTTCAACTTGAAACTTCCCGGGCGTGAGTTTTATTCTGCCCTACCCCTCCTAATTACGCCAGTGCGATTCGGCGCGTCTTTTCCGACGCGCCGTGCATGGTTCGGCAGTCCTGCAGATGGACCCTGGTCCGCTTGGCGCCGGGCAGGTCCGAGGGCCGAATCCGGGGCAGGAATCCGGGCCGAATTGTGTGCCTTTTCCGGCCGGCCGGACGCGCCGGACCGGTAATCCTCAGGCCCGGGGGTGTGCCTGCTGGTAGCTCTGCCGGAGCCTCTCAACGGACACGTGGGTGTAGATCTGCGTGGTGGCAAGGCTGCTGTGCCCCAGGATTTCCTGCACGGCGCGCAGATCCGCCCCGCCGTCGAGCAGGTGGGTCGCTGCGGAGTGCCGCAGGGCATGCGGCCCGGTGGCGGCGGTGTCTCCCAGCCGTTCCAGCATCTCCTTGACCACGCTGCGGATCTGGCGCTGGTCCACTCTTCCGCCGCGCGCGCCCAGGAAGAGCGCCGGGCCGCTGGTCCCGGTGGCGAGGGCCGGCCGGCCGCGGCGGAGCCAGTCGTCGACGGCGAGCGCCGCCGGCAGCCCGTAGGGCACCGTGCGTTCCTTGTTGCCCTTGCCAAGCACCCGGAGGGTCCTGCGGTCCGGGTCGAGGTCGTCGACGTCCATGCCGGCCAGCTCGCCAACCCGGACACCGGTGGCGTAGAGCAGCTCCACCATGGCACGGTTGCGCAAGGCCAGCGGTTCCCCCTCGGCCGAGGCGGATTCGGCGTCGTCCACGAGCCGCCGGACCTGTTGCTGGTGCAAGACGCCGGGCAGGGACTTCTCCCGCTTTGGCGCCTTGAGCCGCAGGGCGGGGTCGGCTTCGATCAGCTCCTCACGGACAGCCCAGGCGGTGAAGGCTCTGGCGGTGGCGGCGCGGCGGGCCAGGGTGGCGCGGGACTTCCCGGACTCGCTCTGGGCACCAAGCCAGCGCCGCAGAGTCCCGAGCTCCAGCCCGGCAAGGTCGTGGACGCCCTCGGTTGCGGCGTGCGCCAGCAGGCTTTCGACATCGGAGAGATAGGCCCGCACGGTATGGGCGGACCTGCCCCGCTCCGCTGCCAGGTAGCGGCCGAAGCGTGCGGCGGCGAGCTGGATACCGCCGTCGAGCGCGGCGGGCGGGGCAGCGGGGGGATCCTGTGTAGACACCCTCTTACTCTGGCAGTATTCCCCCCGCATTCAAGGAGCCGGTCGGCGAGCCGTTTCTTCCCGGTGAAGCAAGCCATCTCAGTCCGCCTTCCCGGAGCGTTTCCAGCCGCCATGCCGGGATTCGGCCAGCCCCAGTAGCCCGAGCCGGCCAAGACCTGCGCGGACCGAATCCGGGCTCAGCCCGGCCACCGCGGCAAGCTTCTCGACCGTGGTGGTGGTCCGCAGCGGCAGGGCATCGAGCAGGATCAGGTCCTCCAGGGTCAGGCCATCGTGGGCCTCGGACCGGCCTGCCTTGTCCGGGGGCATCGCCTCGCCGCTTGGGGAGGCGAGCTCGGCGATCTCCCCTGCATCCGTGACGCATACCGCGCCGCCCTCACGGAGAAGCCGGTGGCAGCCGGCGGAGTTGGCGCTGTGGATGGATCCGGGCACGGCGCCTACGGCCCTGCCCAGGCTTTCGGCATGGTGGGCCGTGTTGAGGGCGCCGGAGCGCCACCGGGCCTCGACCACGACCGTGACGGAGGCCAACGCCGCAATGAGCCGGTTCCGCTGCAGGAACCGGTAGCGGGTGGGAGCGGACCCGGGCGGAACCTCGGCCAGGACCGCGCCGCGGTTCGCCACGGTCCGCAGAAGGTCCTCATTGCCGGCGGGGTAGAAGCGGTCCACTCCCCCGGCCATGACGGCAATGGTGGGCACGCCGCCCGCGCTTCCGGCCAGGGCCGCCCTGTGGGCGTGGGCATCAATCCCGTAGGCCCCGCCGGAGACGATCGTGAAGCCGCGCTGGGCCAGGGAATAGGCGAGGTCGCCCGTTACCGATGCCCCGTAGCTGGTGCTGTCCCGGGAGCCCACGAGGGCTACGGACCGGGCCGCCGGTGGCAGCTCCTGTTCCACGCCGCGCCACCACAGGCACAGGGGCTCCTGCAGTCCGAGGTCCGCCAGCTGCCGCGGCCACAAGCCATCCGTGGGAATGATGAGGCGTCCGCCGAGCCGGTGCATGGTGGCCAGGTCCCGCTTCGGCGCGAGGTCGGGCACGCGCGGGGCCCAACGCTTCAGCGCCTCGCTGAGCCCGGACCAGCCGCTGCCGCACCCGCTGTCCGCCAGGATTCCAGTGATCTCCTGTTCGAGCCCGGGACCGGCGGCCAGCGCGCCGCTGGCAATCCGCAGGGCGTCCTGCGCCCCCACTGCCTGGACCAGTGCCAGGGCCGCGGCGTCCTGCGGCTCGAACAGGCGGGCCAGGGCGGCGCGGGCTGTTCGTTCGTCATCAATCATGGTGGTTCCTTTCGCGGGGGGGGGGGGGCACGTGCGGCGCATGTTGTGCGGGCAGGCTCACGGTGAAGCCGCGGCGGCCTGGCGGAGGCCCAGCGCTTGCCCGACGTCATCCCCGTCCGGCACGTCGCGCCGGGAGAGATCCGCAAGTGTCCAGGCGAGGCGCAGCACGCGGTCGTAGCCGCGGGCGGTCAGCACACCGCGCTCCAGCGCGTAGTCCAAAATGCGGGTGGTGGGGGCATCGAGCCGGAGAGCCCCGCGCAGCAGCCGCCCCGGCACCTGCGCGTTGGTCTCCATCCCGAATGGCAGCAGCCGCTCGAGCTGTCGGCCCCTGGCCGCCCGGACCCGTTCTGCGATGCTGGCGGTGCCCTCCTCGGGTGCAGGCTGGCCGAAGCCGGCGAGCGACACCCGCTCGACTTCCAGCTGGATGTCGACCCGGTCCAGCAGCGGCCCCGACATCCGGGCCTGGTATCGGCGGCGCATGGTGGGGGTGCAGATGCAGTCCACCCCCTTGCCCGTAGCCTTGCCGCAGGGACACGGGTTGGCCGCGAGGACCAGCTGAAACCGGGCGGGATAGGCTGCCGATCCGGCTGAGCGGTGGATGACCAGCTCGCCGCTTTCCAGCGGCTGCCGCAGGGCGTCCAGGACGCCGCGGTCGTACTCCGGGGCTTCGTCCAGGAAGAGCACCCCGCGGTGGGCCCGGGACGCCGCCCCGGGCCGCGGCAGCCCGGACCCGCCACCAATGATGGCCACTGCTGTCGCGGTGTGATGCGGGTTCTCGTAGGGTGGCCGGCGCAAGAGCTGCACGGAGCCCGAAGGCAGCGAACACAGGGAGTGGATGGCGGTGACTTCCATGGCTTCGGTGTCGCCGAGGTCCGGCAGCAGGCCCGGCAGCCGCTCGGCGAGCATGGTCTTCCCGGCGCCGGGCGGTCCCGTCAGCAGGAGGTGGTGGGCGCCGGCAGCGGCCACTTCCAGGGCGTGCCGCGCCGCTGCCTGGCCGGAGACATCGCACATGTCCGGCGCCAGTGCGGGACCGGTGTCTCTACCGGGGCCGTCCGCGTCGTCCGGTTCGGGTTCGAAGTCGAGCGCCAGGTCCTGCGGGTCCGCGCCGCAATCGAACGCGAGCCGGGCCAGTGTGCCGTAGCCCCGGACCTGTGCGCCGGGGACGAGCTCGGCTTCCGCCACGTTTGCCCGGGCCACCACGATCTCGGGATAGCCGGCCCGGACCGCGGCCATCACGGCCGGAAGGATGCCCCGCACAGGCCGCAACCGGCCGTCCAGGCCGAGCTCGGCGATAAAGACGGTGCGGCCCGTGGGCCGAATGTCGTCCGCCGCCAGCAGCACGGCCATGGCGATGGCGAGGTCGAAGCCCGAGCCACGTTTGGGCAGGGACGCCGGGATGAGGTTGGCCGTGATCTTCCGGCGGCTCAGCGGGATCCCCGAGTTCTGGGCCGCGGAGCGGATCCGTTCCTTGGCCTCGTTCAGGGAGGCGTCCGGCAGGCCAAGGATCACGAAAGCCGGGAGGGTCTGGCCGATGTCGGCCTCGACCTCGACGATATAGCCGTTGAGGCCCACGAGCGCGACGGAATAGGTCCGGCCCAGGGCCATCTACCCCACCCCCTTGAGGTGTTCGACGGCGGGTTCCCCGACGCCGTCGTCCAACACCGCGATCACGTCCACGCGGCGGAGAGGCATCCGCAGCTCATGGTCCCGGCACCACGCCGACCCGAGGCGGTGGAGGCGGGCCAGCTTGTCTGCGCCGACCGCCTCGAAGGGATGCCCGTACGCAAGGGATCTCCGGGTTTTCACCTCGGCGATGACCAGAGCGTCGCCGTCGAGCGCGACAATGTCGATCTCGCCCTCGGGGCAGCGCCAGTTCCGGTCCACAACCCGCATACCGAGCGATTCAAGATACCCGGCGGCGAGTTCCTCCCCGCGCCGTCCCAGCACATCCTTGGCTCTCATGACACCAGCGTGAAGGGGCGCCGGGGACGGGCACAGGGCACACTTTGGCTATGTGGGAAACCTGAATGGGAAACTTTCGGGTGGTCTCTGGCAAAGGAGATACGCGTCGGCTGAGTGACAGGCCCCCCAGCCGGCTGCCCGGCGGGATGAGGAGTACCGGCCGTGCCCGGCGCAACTGGTTCCGCACGCTGGGGTCGGCCTGTTGCCATTATCCCTACCTAAATGACTATTCCTACCCAGATGACTGGGCATGAAACCCCGCCAGCTATCCTGAACTGCTCGCCCAAAGTCAGAACTGATTTCTCAGTTCAACTTCCGGGGAGCAGCTCATCCATGCTGGCGGGGTTCATTTGCCAAACGCTGATGGCCGCGGGCTCTTTTCGGGCCATTTGGTTCTTATTTGACCACCACCGCTGTCGCGGCKGAGGTCTTCACCGCGGTGATGTAGCCGGTTTTGTACGCTGTGACCYTGACCGTCATGGCCTTGCCGACGTCGGCGCTGGTGGGTTTGTAAGCTACGGCGGTCGCGCCGGTGATCGCCACGCCGGAGCGGTACCACTGRTAGCGGGGACTGATCGTGGACGGYGACCAGGTGCCAAGGTTGGCGGTGAGGGTCGACCCGACCTTGGCGGYACCCGTGATCTTCGGCGCCGGCCCGACCAACGARCCCTTAACCACCGCAGTGGTAGCTGTGGAGGTCTTGGCCAAGTTGGCGAAACCGGCCTCAGACCCGGTCACGGTCACTGTCAGGGCCTTGCCAACGTAGGCGCTGGTCGGCTTATAGGTACTGCTTGTCGCTCCGAGAATGACGACGCCGCCGGCCTTCCACTGGTAGGCCAGGCTCACCGGTGCCGGACCCCAGGTTCCGGGGACGGCGGTAAGCGTCGAACCGACCTTCGCGGCACCAGTGATGGTAGGGACCGCCCCCGAAAGGGAACCCTTGAACGCTGCCACCCACAGGGCCGGCGCGCCTGGGGCCAAGGCATAGTCTTTCTTCGCCCGCGCGCTCACGATGACGACCCAGCTCCCGGGATACGTACCCGCAGCCACGACTTGCCCGTCCACAAGGTACTCGACACCGGTCGTGGCGGGAACCGTGTAGGTGTCGTCCTTTGTCCCGGCCTTGTCAGTGAAAGTCACTGCCGCGGGAGAGACCAGGAACGGGGTCGCCTTAAACGTCGTCGACCATGATGCCAAGGCACCAGGAGCCAGGGCGTAATCGGTTTTCGGCCGCGCTGTTGCCGTGACCTTGCCTATGGCCGGATACTTACCCGCAGCCACGACCTTGCCGCCGACGAGGTAGTCGATGCCGGTCGTGGCTGGAACGCTGTAGGTATCCTCGTTCGTCCCGTCCTTGTCCGTGAAAGTGACGGCCGCGGGAGCGACCAGAAATGGGGTGTTCTTGAACCTCATCCACCAGGTTGCTACGGCACCAGGAGCCAGGATGTAATCGGGCTTCGCCCGCGCGCCTGCGAAGAAAATCCCGTCGGTCGAATACGAATACGAATACGTGCCCGCAGATACAACCTTTTGAAGACCGGCGCCACCGACGAGGTAGTCAATGCCGACCGTCTCGGGGATGGTGTACGTATCGTTAGCCGTGCCGTCCCTGTCCGTCATCACGATAGGGGCAGGAGTCACTTGGACCGGGGTGGCGACGGGCGTTGTGGGCGTGCTGAAACTTTCGTAGGTGACGTAGCCTCGGTTGTACGCCCGCACCCGTGCCACGATGCTGTGCCCGATGTCGGCGGCCCTAGTCATGTAGGTAGGACTACTGCCGATTAGCTGTTGCAGGGAGTCCAGATGCATCCACCCGTACTCGACTCTGGTTGGCTTAGGGTCTAGTGCTGCGAGTTCCATCTTCAACGTAAACCCCACGGAAGGCGGACCTTCTACCTGGAGCTTCGGTGAATTGGAATACTCGCGGAGAGGATCCAACCTGAAATCTAGGCTTGCCCAGTCAATCGCGACTGGGGCGGGATCCTTCATGTCCGACGGGAATTTCTCGACTCTCCCGTCACGCCAGTACACGACACGTTTGTCATCGGGCCATGACCTCACCTCGATATGAGAGAGCGAGACAGGACCCAGCGGCCATCCATTCAGATCGCCAACTGCTGTGTTTGCATACCCCGCCCCGCACTCATCAAAGCAGACGTCATGTGTGGCGCCGAGGCTGTCTCCGTAGAAGAGGTTGCCGTAACCGATTGCCCCGACCCTGACCACGACTTGGTCTTGGTTTATGTCTTGGTCCGGGTACATCACCGCAGGCGAAAGCATTCTGATATCCGTTAGTGATGGTGACTCGCTAGTACCTACGGCTACAGACGGTGCCACTGAACCAACAATCAATGTCATTGCGGCCGCTAGGACAAATACAGTGGAACGACAGCGCTTAATAGACCTTTTCATTTATCCCCCAGATGATGATGACTAGACCCTACACGCCTCAACGCATCTAAGATCTCCAAACCGGATTCCGGCCGCACCATTAACAGATATGCGGCAACAACCGGGGATACTCACGGAACAAAGAGTTCGCCATCAATCCCGTCGCGGCCTATCTGTTCAAGACGATGCAGCGCGAGCTGAGCCATATCGTCCACGGTCACACCACTGACGAGAAGTTGGCAGAGTACTGCAACCACCGCGGGATCTTCGAGTTAAAAGCCAAGGGATCGGCCTATCTCATCATGAACGAGCTAGCCGGCCGATCAGTTCGACGCCGACGAGAGCCTGCACCACATCCAGCAGTGGCTAAAGGGGTCACAAGCCAGATGAGAATAGTATCCGCAGCCCGCTCAGCACTGCTGATCGCATAATCAAGGCAGAACGAAAGAACTGCAGGAGGAACAAGGAATGAAGGTACTTTTCCTCGACATTGACGGTGTCGTCAACCGCGTTGGTACGAGACAGAGCTTTCGCGGCTTCATGGGCATCGATCCTTTCCTGGCGTCCAAGGTCTGCAAGATCATCTTCGACACGGACGCAGCCGTTGTTCTAACGTCCACATGGCGGCATATCCCCGGCGGCCGTGAAGAAGTCGACAGACACGTTTGCAAGACCTTTGACGTTACTCCGACAGCGGACACAGGTTTTCGTGGCGAGGAAGTGAAGATGTGGCTGGACCGGCATCCGGAAGTTGCGCGGTATGCAATCGTCGACGATGACTCAGACTTCTATGCCGATCAGCCCCTGTTCAAGACCGCCTGGCAGACGGGAATCACCGACGAGATCGCGCAGCAGGTAACCGAATTTCTCAACAGTGGAGATAACCCATGAGTGCACATCTACCAACGTTGGGACACTTCGCCGCGACGCCTGCCGACGGCCCCGGATCTGGGCGGATCCCGGGCGGCCACTTCCGGCGATCAAATCCGTGGCGGCATTGACAGGACGTGTTGATGCGATTGTCAGGCAACGAAACGTAGCCAATGCCCGCACGGCCCACCTAGGCTTTTCCCAACCCCCTCGAATTCCGCGGGGCGTCCGTAGTCTCTCCTGAGGATCGGCCGAAGGATCGGCGTATGGAATATCGAGCGGCCCAGCCGCTGGGAACGCAGCAGCTTACGGAACCAGGTCCGCCCGGCGGGCAGGCGGGCCCCAGCTGGCCCCCACCAGCGCGTCCTGAGACCGAGACCGCACCGCGGCCCGAGCCAGGATCCGGGCCCGCACCAGCGCGGCTTGCGCCAGGATCCGGGCCCGCGCCAGTGCGGTCAGAGCCCGGCCCCGCCCCGGAGCCTGAGCCGGCGGCTCCGGCGGGAAGACGTACGCACCGGATCCGGCGGCTGCTCGCCAGGATCTTCAAGTTCGCCCTCGCCATGGTGGTCATCACGGAGCTGGCCGCCGTCTCCTTCATCTGGTTCGCTCCCCCGCGCACTGCCTACATGCTGCAGACCGGCGGCCCGATCGCCTACCAGTACGTGTCCCTGAACCACATCAGCCGCTATGTCATCGCCGCGGCCGTCGCCCACGAGGACCAACAGCTGGGAACGCGTGTTGGCGCGTTCTCCGTCGATGAGTTCCGGGACAGGGCCGTCGCCTACCTGCAGGGCAAGGATGACCCAAGCGGTTCCACGGTCCCGCAGCAGCTGGTCAAGAACATCTTCCTGTGGCCTGATGCGAATGCCCTGAGGAAGGGGCTGGAGGCCGGGCTTGCGACCGAGTTCAGCCTCACCCTGACCCCGCAACGGATCATGGAGCTGTATCTGAACTATGCGCAGTTCGGCCCGAAGCTGTACGGCATCTGCGCGGCGAGCTGGTACTACTTCGACGAACCCCCGTGGAACATGTCCGAGTATCAGGCCGCGCAATTGATGGGGGTCCTGCCACTGCCCACACTCGTCACCCGGGCGGCGGGAGGCGGCATCTATCTGGGCCCGTGGGTCCACCCCAAAGTGTGGGACTACGTCAACGGTGCGGCCAACGTGTGGGTCCCCAAGCAGATCGAGGGGCTCGGCGGATGGAAGGCGGCCGTCGCAACCATTGGCATCGGCGACACGGCGTCCGACCACGCGGCCGAGCGGGGATCCGCGAACACGGATGGCTGCGGTTCGTATCCGGAGAGTGTGCTGGACCTGCTGCGGCAGCAGGGCATTGCCCTGGACCGCAACGGAAACCCTGCGCCACTCAGGGGCTAGGAAACGAAGGTCAGTTGCCCAGGTCCTCGACCTTGGGCAGGGCGAGTTCCTCGCTGCGGGGCAGTTCCTCGACGTTGACGTCCTTGAACGTGATGACGCGGACGCTCTTGACGAACCGGGCGGAGCGGTAGACATCCCACACCCAGGCGTCCTGCAGGGTCAGATCGAAGTAGACCTCGCCGTCGGCGCTGCGGGCCTGCAGGTCAACATGGTTGGCAAGATAGAAACGCCGCTCGGTCTCGACCACATAGCTGAACAACCCGACGACGTCGCGGTATTCGCGGTAGAGCTGTAGCTCCATGTCGGTCTCATAGTTTTCAAGGTCCTCGGCACTCATGGTTCCATCTTGCACCATCCGGCGCCGGCCGCGCGCCACCGGCCGTCGCGCCCGAGCGGCCAGAACAGCTAGAGCAGCTGCCAGCTGACCCGGTGGTACGGCGTGGGACCGGAGGTCCGCAGCGCCTCCTTGTGCGCTGCGGTGCCGTAGCCCTTGTTCACGTCCCAGCCGTAGGCCGGGTACTGGGTGTGCAGCTCGCACATCATCGCATCGCGCTCGACCTTGGCGATGATGCTGGCCGCGGCGACGCTGAGGCACTGCATGTCGGCTTTGACCAGTGTGTGCACCGGGGCATCGCAACCGGGTTCGGCGGGGGCATCGTCAAACAAGGACGGCTGCAGATCCGGCGAGAGCCAGTTGTGGCTGCCGTCCAGCAGGACAACCTCGGGCCTGACGCCGGCGGCGAGCACGGCAAACCAGGCCCGGTTCCCGGCAAGACGGAGCGCCGCGATGATCCCGAGTTCGTCGATCTCGTTCGCGGACGCATGCCCCACGGCGGAGGCGACACTCCAGTCCCGGACCAGCGGCACCAGCCGCTCCCGGTCCGCGACCTTGAGCAGCTTGCTGTCCCGGACATCGGCCAGGAGCTTCTGTTGCTGCAGGTCGACGACGGCGATCCCCACGCTGACGGGACCGGCCAGGGCGCCGCGGCCGACCTCGTCGATGCCCGCGAGGAGCCGTGCGCCGGAGCTGCGGAAGCGGCGTTCGTAGTCGAGGGTGGGGGCTGCTGACATGACGGGCGGCTTACTTTCCGGACGGGGCGGGGACGCTGCGGAAGACGTCCGGGTAGTTGTCCAGGGCCGACATCCTGTTCAGCGGCCAAGCGATGACGGCGGCCTTGCCTTCAATGTCGGATTCGTTGACGAAGCCGCCGTTGGTGTCCATATGGGCGCGGGAATCCGCGGAGTGGTTTCGGTTGTCGCCCATGACCCAGACCTTGCCCGCGGGCACGACGACGTCAAAGTCGCGGACCTGGGGAATCTCTGCGGCATTGATGTATTTCTCGTCCAGCGGCGCGCCATTGACGGTGAGCTGTCCGCCGGCGTCGCAGCAGACCACGTGGTCACCCGGGAGCCCGATGACGCGCTTGACCAGGTGCTGTTCCGAGTTGTCCGGCAGCAAACCGACGAACGTCAGCCCGTCCTGCACCCAGGTGAAGGGGCCCTTGGCCTTCGGGGCCGCGGGGGCGAGCCAGCCCTGGCTGTCCCGGAACACCACCACGTCCCCGCGCTGGAGCACCATGGGCTCGGGCACGAGCAGGTTCACGAAGATGCGGTCGTTCACATCGAGGGTGTTGACCATGGATTCGGACGGGATGTAAAAGGCCCGGAACAGGAAGGTCTTGATCAGGAAGGACAGCACGATCGCCACGACGACCACCGTGGCAACCTCCTTGAGCCACAGGAAGAGCGGGCTGTGCCCTTCACGGGCCTTGGCCTTCCTGGCCCGGCGGGAGGTCGGATCGGCGTGGGCGGGGCCGTCGGCCCGCTCCCTCCCGGTCGGCCCAGGCGTGGTCGGCCCAGCCGCGGTAGGCCCAGCCGCGGTAGGCCCAGCCGCGGTAGGGGCAGTCTCGATACGGGCAGCCTGGATACGACCAGCGCGCTGCGCACCGGCGCTGTCGTCCTGCGACGCAGGAGCCGGAGCAGGAGCCGGCGCACCAGCCGGTGGATCCGCCGGCTCATCCGCGGGAATCGCCGAGGCGGTAACCCGGGGTCGGTCCTGGCCCTGCGGATCAGGAGTGCGCGGTTCGGTCTCGGGCATCTACTGTCCGTTCGTCGTCGTCGTTGTCGCAGCCGGTTCGGGCCGCGCTACTGCTGCAAATCTATCAAGCGGCCAGATGATCTGTACCGGCCTGCCAATGACGCGTTCCAGCGGCACCATGCCCCCGCCAGGGGCGCCCAGGAGGCTCCGGGAGTCGGCGGACATCGAGCGGTGGTCCCCCATGAGCCAGAGCCGCCCGGCAGGCACCTGGACGGCGAACTTCACATCGCTCGGGGTGTCCCCCGGATACACATACGGTTCCGCAACTTGCTGGCCGTTGACTGTGAGCCGGCCGCCGGCGTCGCAGCAGACCACACGGTCGCCGGGCAGTCCGATGACGCGCTTGACATACGTTGTGTCGCTGCCCGCAAGGCCAAGCCAGCGTCCGGCTTCGGCGAGGGCATCCACCACGGGGCCGTTGCCACTGTTGAGCGGGGCAAAGGAACCGCGGCCGTCAAAGACGACGACGTCGCCCCGGCCCAAGGGCTTAGCTTGGAAGCCGGTCCGCGCCACGACGATCCGGTCCCCCGTGTGCAGGAGCGGCTCCATGGAGGCGGACGGGATAAAGAAGATGTCCACCCACAGGGAGCGGACCACGGCGCTGATGGCCACGGCGAGCACCAGGGCCAGCAACGCAAAACGCCAGCCCGGTTTCCTGGGCTGGCGTTTTGGCTGTTCCATGTTCCGTATCCCCTGGCGCTGTCGTGAACTAATGTGCGCTGTTGCGGATAGCTCCGGCGCCGCACTAGCTGACGCACCGGATACGGTCCGTGGATCCGCGGTGGAAGCCTGTCGTGGAAGACGAAAAAGGCTTACTTGGCGGTCTGGAAGTCGCGCTTTTCCTTGATCTTCGCGGCCTTACCACGCAGGTTGCGCATGTAGTAAAGCTTGGCGCGGCGCACGTCACCCTTGGAGACGAGCTCGACCTTGTCGATGATCGGGGAGTGCACCGGGAAGGTACGCTCTACGCCGACCCCGAAGGAGACCTTGCGGACGGTGAAGGTTTCGCGGACGCCATCGCCCTGGCGGCCAAGGACGAAGCCCTGGAAGACCTGGACGCGGGAGTTCTTGCCTTCGATGATGTTCACGTGAACCTTGATGGTGTCACCCGCGCGGAACTCGGGAACATCGGTGCGCAGCGAGGCTGCATCTACGGAATCGAGGATATGCATTGATCCACTCCTGGTGAACGCCACAGGTCACTCACGTTGGGTTACGGCGGTCAGGGCCGGTGGCATGCGCCGCCCGGAAATTTCCGCCGAAAGTTTGTCAATCCGGCCCTGTCAGGAGTAGACGGGGCCGGGGTGCCGGGCTGTTGGTAGCGCTCCCCCTGTGGCAGGTTCGCAACCCAGCAGGCACAAGGACTAATTTTGCCACATTTTGTGCGGGTTAGCCCAATCCCGGCGGTTAGGCGTCGGGACGGCGCAGCAGGCGGCCGTCGACGACGTCGTACCCCAGGTCGGAGAAGGCCGTACGGTCCGCGCGCGGCAGCTTGCCGGCGTCGAACTCCGCGAGGAGGTCGGGGCGGCGTTCGGCGGTACGCCGGTACTGCTCGTGCCGGCGCCACTGGGCGATCTTTCCGTGGTTGCCGCTCAGCAGCACGGCCGGGACGTCGCGGTCCCGCCAGCTGGAGGGCTTGGTATAGACGGGGTACTCGAGCAGCCCGTCGGAGTGGGATTCCTCCACGAGGGACTCGGGGTTGCCGACGACGCCGGGCAGCAGCCGGCCGATGGCCTCAACCATGGCCAGCACGGCGACTTCGCCGCCGTTGAGGACGTAGTCCCCCAGGCTCATCGGGCGCACCGTGAAGTGCTCCGCGGCCCATTCCAGGACCCGTTCATCGATGCCCTCATAGCGCCCGCAGGCGAAGACCAGCTGGTCCTCCTCGGCCAGTTCGTGGGCGGTGGCCTGGGTGAAGCGCTCCCCCGCCGGCGACGGGACGATCAGGACAGGCTTGGCGGCATCTTCCGGGCCGGCAGGCTCTGGAGTGCCGGGGGTGCCGGCGTCGTCAGGTGCGCCGGCGTCCCTTGCGTCCCCGGACCGCCCGGCGGCCACGGCGGTGAGGGCCTGAGCCCAGGGTTCGGGCTTCATGACCATGCCGGCGCCGCCGCCGTAGGGGGTGTCATCGACCGTGCGGTGCCGGTCGGTGGTGAAGTCCCGCAGGTCATGGACCTTGAGGTCCAGCAGGCCGTCCTGGCGGGCCTTGCCGATCAGCGACAGCTCCAGCGGGGCCAGGTACTCCGGAAAGATGCTGACGACGTCGATTCTCATCTAGGCGATGCCCTGCTCTTCGGAGTTCCGGGCCGCGGCGCCCTCGGCTTTCGGAGCCTGGGCTGCGGGGTTTTGGGCCTCGAGGTCTTGGGCCTCGGGGTTTTGGGCCTCGGGCGCCTCGTCCGTGTTGACTTCGAACAGTCCGGGCGGCGGGGTGACGAGGACGTATTTTTCAGCCACGTTGACCTCGGGCACAATCTGCTCGACGAAGGGGATCAGGACTTCCTTGCCCTCATCCGTGGCGACCACCAGCAGGTCCTGGACGGGCAGCGTGTGCAGCGCCGAGACCTTGCCGACCACATTGCCGCCTACGCGGACCTCCAGGCCCACGAGCTCGTGCTCGTACCAGCCCTCGTCGTCGTCCTCGGCGCCGATGTCTTCGGTTTCGATGAACAGCTTGGCGCCGCGCAGGCCCTCGGCCTCGTTGCGGGTCTCGATCTCGTCAAAGGCCAGCAACAGGATGTCCTTGTTCCAGCGGGCGCTGAACACCGTCAGCGGCCCGGCCGAGGCGGGTTCAACGATGAACTGGGTGCCGGGGACAAAACGGTCGCCGGGCGCGTCGGTGAGCACCTGGACGGTCACTTCGCCGCGGATGCCGTGGGGCTTGCCGATTCGTGCCACCTGGAGCTGCATCTGTTCCTCTGTTCGGGGTTGGTGATTCTGTATTCTCTGGTGCGGAATTACGGGAAAACAGTCCGGCCCCTCCACCATTATCTGGTGAAGGGGCCGGACTCAAGACAAGTAGTGCTGAAAGCGTTACCGGCGGCGGTCGGTGTCGACGACGTCGACCCTGACCGGCTCGCCGTCCGCCAGCGCCGCAACCACAGTGCGCAATGCGCGTGCGGTCCGGCCCTGCCGGCCGATCACCCGTCCGAGGTCGTCCTGATGAACGCGCACCTCGAGGGTTTCCCCGCGGCGGTTGTTCTTCGCACTGACCTTGACGTCCTCGGGGCTGTCAACAATCCCGCGGACCAGGTGTTCGAGCGCTTCTGCCAGCAATTTACTCAGCCTCGGTGGTCTCTGCTTCGGCGGCGTCGGCGGGAGCCTCGGCAGCTTCGTCCTTCTTGGCCTTCTTGGTGATGGCTTCCGGGATGATCACGGAACCCTTTTCCGGGGTAACGAAGGCAGCCTTGGGAGCCTTGGTCTTCAAGGTTCCCTCCTGGCCCGGGAGACCCTTGAACTTCTGCCAGTCACCGGTGATCTTCAGGATCGCGGCGACCTGCTCGGACGGCTGTGCGCCGACGCCGAGCCAGTACTGGGCACGGTCCGTGTCGACCTCGATGTACGAGGGCTCTTCGGTCGGGTGGTACTTGCCGATCTCTTCGATAGCACGGCCATCACGCTTGGAGCGTGAGTCCATGACGACGATGCGGTAGTACGGTGCGCGCATCTTACCGAAGCGCTTAAGGCGAATCTTTACGGCCACTTTTGTGGTCACTCCTGTTTCTGAAACGGGGTCGAGCCCGGCGTTCTGCACCCGTGGGGCGGGCCGTACTTGGGGGTTCTAAAGGACAAGATCCAGACGCGGAGAGAGGGGCCACGCAGATCGAGTACCTGTTCATTGTGCCAGATCACCGGCAGGATTTCGACTTGACACGTGCCCGGCGCACCAGCGCGCGGCCTGGAAGCGGCCTCGAGGGCCGGTCAGGACGTCCAGACGTAGAGGCCGGACCTGGTGGCGGGGTCGACGCCGGCGGCGAGCTCGGCGATCCGGCGGACATAGTCCCGGGCCTCGTCGGGGCCGAAGGGCATGTCCTCCTCGGCGGCCCAGTTGGCGGCGACATCCTCCAGGACCTCGCCCTCCCCTTCGGTTTCATAGCTGAGCAGTTCCGCCAGCGTGCGGACCATTGCCGCCGGGACGCCGAGCAGCGAGTCGCTGGCCACGTCGACCATGGCCAGTTCATAGTCCGCGCCCGGGGCGTGCACGGCGACGCCGGCGAGGTCTCCCAGCCGCTCCACCTCGAAATCGCTGATCTCCGGGATGCGGACGGCGCCCGGGGCGGCCGGGCCGCCACCTTCCAGTGCGCCGGCGCGCTTGAGGGCTTCTTCGTGGGTGGACACAAAGAGTTCGGTGAATCCCATGCAGCTGGTCCTTAGGGTTCGGCGGTCCGCAGACCGCTGTTTTCGGCGTCGCTTCAGCCTAGCCGCTTCAGCACGGCCCCGCCCCGCCCGATGGGCATGCCCTCCCCTGACCCTGAGCACTGGACATATGGCCACTATGTCCATTCCCGGCTGCGAGCAATGGACATGCTCCGACGTCCTGCCTGGAAACAGTGGACATGTCCCTCGCTGGCCGTGAGCACTGGACATGTGGCAACTATGTCCATTTCCGGCTGCGAGCAATGGACATGTTCCAGTGTCCTGCTGGCGAAGAGTGGACATGTCCCTCGCTGGCCCGGGAACCCGACCAAGGCCCGATGAGCATGCCCTCCCCTGGCCCTGAGCACTGGACATATGGCAACTATGTCCATTCCCGGCTGCGAGCAATGGACATGTTCCAGTCTCCTGCTGGCGAAGAGTGGACATGTCCCTCGCTGGCCCGGGAACCCGACCAAGGCCCGATGGGCATGCCCTCCCCTGGCCCTGAGCACTGGACATATGGCAACTATGTCCATTCCCGGCTGCGAGCAATGGACATGTTCCGGAGTCCCGGCTCCGCGCAGTGGACATGCCCAGCGTTCCCGCCGGCGAAGAGTGGACATGTCCGGGGGAAGCTGTGCGCGCTGGACATGTCCAGCGACCAGCTTGCCTGGGGAGAACTTCTAGCGCACGGCGACGCGGATCCGGTTGCGCCACGGGTCCTCGAAGCGCAGTTCGGCGCCGGTGTGGTGCGATTCGACGCCGGCAACCTTGAGCCGGTCGGCCAGGGCCGCGACGTCGTCGCCGGAGGGCACCTCGATGAGGACCTCGCCCAGGCCCAGCGTGTCGCGCCGCGGGCCCGCGCCGCGGCTGTTCCATACGTTCATGGCCATGTGGTGGTGGTAGCCGCCGGCCGAGACGAACAGCGCCTGGCCGTGCCAGCCCGCGGTCTTTTCGAAGCCGAGCGTGCCGACATAGAAATCATGCGCCGACTGGACGTCGCCGACCTGCAGGTGGACATGCCCGACGCCGGCGGCGGCCTGGCGCTGGCCGGCCACGGACTCCTCGGTCAGGTATTGCTGCAGGTAGCGCTGCGGCGGCAGGGCGAGACTGTCCATGACGACGTTCCTGCCCTCCCAGGACCACGCCGCCCGCGGCCGGTCCCAGTACAGCTCGATGCCGTTGCCTTCGGGGTCGTTGAAGTAGAACGCCTCGCTGACGAGGTGGTCCGCGCTGCCGGTGAAGGACTGGGGCTGGTACTGGGCCGCGGTGGCGATGGTGGCCGCCAGGGAGTGCTGGTCCTCGAAGAGGAGGGCGGTGTGGAAGAGCCCGGCCTCGCCGCGGGAAGGTAGATTCAGGCCCGGGGCAGGCGCCAGATGCACCAGCGGCTTCTGCTGGCGCCCAAGGTAGAGCCCGCCGTCCTGTTCGGCCACAGTCTCCAGGCCGAGGGCGCGCTGGTAGTAGTCGGTCATGAGCTTCATGTCGCCGACCTTGAGCATCACGGTGCCCATGGTGAGTTCGGCAGGAAGGAGGTCCTGGGTGCTGGCTTCTGCGGTCATGGCAATGCTCCGTGGATTCTGTAGCCACCGGCCTTCGGCGACTCTACATAAAGATAAATTACTTGAAGCTTCAATTTATTCCAAAACATGGACTGGCGCCCGGTCTACCGGCTGCCCCCGCAGCACGATATGCCGGATCTGGCGGAGCGTGGCCGGATTGCTCCGCGGATCCTCGGCGGTGACGAGGACGTCAGCGCTTGCCCCTTCACCGATGGACTCCGCGCCGAGCCAGGTCCGCGCAGACCAGCTCGCGGCGTTGAGGGCGGCAGCGGCGGAAAGGCCGGCGGCGTGCAGGGCCTGGATCTCGTCCACGATCCTGCCATGGCTGATCACGCTGCCGGCGTCGGTACCGGCATAGATCGCCAGCCCGGTCTCGTGGGCTTCGAGGATCCGCTCCGCCCGGCGCTCCCACAGCGAGCGCATGTGGGCTGCGTAGCGGGGGAACTTGGCCGCCGCCCGGGCGGCGATGTCCGGGAACGTGGCGATGTTGATCAGGGTGGGCACGATCGGAACACCCTGTTCGAGGAAGCGCGGCAGGTGCCGCGGCAGCAGCCCGGTGGCGTGCTCGATGCAGTCGATCCCGGCGTCGAGCATGTCATCGAGGGTGTCTTCGGCGAAGCAGTGTGCGGTGACGCGGGCCCCCTCATCGTGGGCGGCCCGGACGGCGTCCTTGACCGTCCGGGCGGGAAAACTGGCGGCGAGATCGCCGGCGTCGCGGTCGATCCAGTCCCCCACGAGCTTGACCCAGCCGTCGCCCGCGCGGGCCTGCTTGCGCACGGCCTCGACGAGATCCTCCGGTTCGACCTCGACGGCCAGGCCAGGCAGGTACCGCCGGGTCCTGGCGAGGTGCCTGCCGGAGCGGATGATCCGGGGCAGGTCCGCGCGTTGCTGGAGCCAGCGTGTGTTGTGGACGGCGCCGGCGTCGCGGACCAGGAGCGTCCCGGCGTTGCGGTCCGCCAGGGCCTGGGATTCCGCGGTGTCCTCGGTAACGTCCCCGCCCGGGCCGAGGCCGATGTGGCAGTGTGCGTCCACGAGGCCGGGCATGACCCAGCCGTCCAGCACGAGGTCAGGCGCGGCGGCCGGACGGCGGAAGGTTAGCAGGCCGCCCACCGACCAGAGCCCGCGGCGTTCCTGGTCCGCCGCGGTGAGGATGGGGCCGCTGAACTCGATGATGCCGGTCATGACCTAAAGCCTAATCCGCATGACGATCCGCCGGCCAAGACCGTCCAGCCCCAGCTGCGCTTCGTGGATCCGCAGGGCGCCCAACGCCTGTCCTGGCTGGGCGAGTTCCTCGAAACCGCAGCTCGCATAAAACGGCGCATTGAACGGGACGCCTGCGAAGGTGCAAAGCGTCATCGATAAATAGCCACGGCTCCGGGCCGCATCAAGGGCCGCCTCCACCAGGGACCGTCCTATCCCCCGCCCGGCGGAGTCCGGCTGCACGGAGAGTTGTTCCAGATGGGCCTGGCCGCCGACCTCGTCAATGCGGGCAAACCCTACGGGCGGGTTTCCGGCGACAAGTATGAAGAGCGGCTCAACCGGCGTCGTCAACTCCGGAGCCGGGAGCGTCTGGTTCCCCAGCTCCGCTTCGAGGATGCGGTCTGCTGAGGCCTCGAGAACCGGCAGCGCCGGGATATCTTCCGGCGTCGCCGTCCGGATGCGGGGCAGCGCCTTGGGCAGAGTCACCGTGCCACGCTAACACCGCGGTCCGCCGTCCGCGTCACACTCGAGGGCCGGCCGGAGGTGCGTGGTAGTTTCGTCTACGACCACACGGGTGCCCCTGCAGGGGCTGAGATCGGGCTGACGCAGCCTGCGACCGTTGAACCTGTCCGGGTAATGCCGGCGAAGGAAGTGAGCTTTTCCGTGAACACCCAAGTGACACAGCACAGCCCTGTCCAAATTCAGTCCGCAGCCACCACGCAGTCGCTGAAGTCCCACTCGCTGGCCTTCAGCACGGATCCGGAGCATGGCATCCGCGTGCCGGTGACCGAGATCGCCCTGGAACCCTCCCCGGGCGGCATCCGGAACCCGCCGTTCCGGGTGTACCGCACTGCCGGCCCGGGCAGCGATCCGGTCCGCGGGCTGGAGCCGTTCCGCACCCCCTGGATTGAGGCCAGGGCGGACACCGAACCCTACGCCGGCCGTGAACGGGAGCTGCTCGACGACGGCAAATCGGCGGTGCGCCGCGGTGCGGCGTCGGCCGAGTGGCGGGGCGGCCGGCCGGTGCCGCGCCGGGCCGCTGAGGGCAGGACCGTCACGCAGATGCGCTACGCCCGGGACGGTGTCATCACCCAGGAAATGCGGTTCGTCGCGCTGCGCGAGAACTGCGATGTGGAGCTGGTGCGCAGCGAGGTGGCCGCGGGCCGCGCGATCATTCCCAACAACGTCAACCATCCCGAATCCGAGCCGATGATCATCGGCAAGGCGTTCCTGGTGAAAATCAACGCCAATATCGGCAACTCCGCCGTGACCAGCTCCATCGCCGAGGAGGTCGACAAACTTCAGTGGGCCACGCAGTGGGGCGCGGACACCGTCATGGACCTCTCCACCGGGGACGACATCCACACCACGCGCGAGTGGATCATCCGTAATTCCCCCGTCCCCATCGGAACGGTCCCGATCTACCAGGCGCTGGAGAAGGTCAACGGTGAGGCGAACGCCCTGACCTGGGAGATCTTCCGGGACACCGTGATCGAACAGTGCGAGCAGGGCGTGGACTACATGACCATCCACGCGGGCGTGCTGCTGCGGTATGTGCCCCTGACGGCCAACCGGGTCACCGGCATCGTGTCCCGCGGCGGTTCCATCATGGCCGGCTGGTGCCTGGCGCACCACCGGGAGAACTTTCTGTACACCCACTTCGATGAGCTGTGCGAGATCTTCGCCCGCTACGACGTCGCGTTCTCGCTGGGCGACGGGCTGCGGCCGGGCGCGACGGCGGATGCCAACGACGCGGCACAGTTCGCCGAACTGGACACCCTGGCCGAGCTCACGCAGCGGGCCTGGGACTTCGACGTGCAAGTCATGGTGGAGGGCCCCGGGCATGTGCCCTTCCACCTCGTCCGGGAAAACGTGGAGCGCCAGCAGGAACTCTGCAAGGGCGCCCCGTTTTACACACTCGGGCCGCTCGTCACGGACATCGCACCGGGCTATGACCACATCACCTCGGCGATCGGCGCCACCGAGATCGCCCGCTACGGCACTGCCATGCTCTGCTACGTCACGCCCAAGGAACACCTCGGGCTGCCGAACAAGGACGATGTGAAGACGGGCGTGATCACTTACAAGATCGCCGCCCATGCCGCGGACCTCGCCAAGGGCCACCCCGGCGCGCACGAACGCGACGATGCCCTGTCCAAGGCAAGGTTCGAGTTCCGCTGGCGGGACCAGTTCGCGCTGTCCCTGGACCCGGTCACGGCCGAGGCCTTCCATGATGAGACGCTTCCCGCGGAGCCGGCCAAGACAGCCCACTTCTGCTCGATGTGCGGTCCGAAGTTCTGCTCCATGCGGATCAGCCAGGACATCCGGGACGAATACGGATCAGCAGATTCGCAGGCGGCCCTAGCGCAGATGGCGGCCGGAATGCGGGCGAAGAGCAACGAGTTCCTCGCCTCGGGCGGCAAGGTCTACCTGCCGCAGCCCTCGGTGGGAGAACCCGCAGCTTCTTAGGACGCCCGGGCGTGCTGGTGCCGGCTGACCTCGGCAATGTAGGAGCGGATGGCCCGGTCCCCTTCGGCTGAATCCTGGGGCCGGTGCCCTCCCGGCGCCGTGCGGTGCAGGGCGCCGGTCTCGCGCAGGTAGCCGGCGATTTCCTCATACAGCGGTTCCCAGCCGCCGGTCAGGACCAGGGTCGGCACGCCCGGCACGATCTGCAGCGGGGCTTCCCACGGCGGCGCCTGCAGGCGGAGCCGGCGCGCAGCCCGGAGGGCCTCCGGCGTCGTGGCCCCGGGGGCGTCCGCCGCGAACGCGCGGCGGATGAACTCTCGCTGGAAGTCGTCGTCGCTGAGGTTGTGGCGGACGTCGAAGAGCGGCTGCATCAGGGCCCGGTGCGCGGCGGTGGCCGGGAGCTCCGCGGTCAGGGACAGGCAGGCCGGTTCCACCAGGGTCAGCGACTGGACGAGGTCGGGCCGTTCGACGGCGGCCATCATCGCAGCGATCGCGCCCTGCGAATGGGCCACGACATGGCCGCCGGCCTCGCCGCGGCCGTCGTCTGCCAGCGAGGCGAGCACGATGGCGGCGTCGGCGGCGAAGCTGGATTCGAGCGGTTCCGCGACGGCGTCAAACCCGTGCCGCCGCAGGAACAGGGCGTCGTAGTCCAGCGCCATTCCGTGCTGTTTTGGCCACGCGGCGGCGCCGAAGCTGCCGTCCCCGTGGACGAAGACTACGCGCTGCTTGAACATTGTCTAACCCTATGGCACTTCAGTGCTGATGCTGCCGGCGACACAGTGCCGGCGGCCGTCAGCACTTGCGGCTACTTGCTGCCGCCGAGGAACTTGTCGAAACCCTTCGGCAGGTTCAGCTGGGACGGATCGAAGTCGCCGCCCTGCTGGCCGAACGACGCGCCGGTGGGCAGCGCCTTGGGGCCGGCGGCACGCCGGGCCTCGGCGTCGCGCAGTTCCTGCGCCGCCTTGGCCGGGTTGCCGGAGCGGGCCTTCTTCTTGGGCGCGGACTTGGCTCCCTTGCGGGCTCCGCCCCCGCCGCCCATGCCGGGCATCCCCGGCATGCCGGGCATCCCGCCGCCGGCGGCCATCTTCTTCATCATCTTCTGGGCCTGGGCAAACCGTTCCAGCAGTCCGTTGACCTCGGAGACGTGCACGCCGGAACCGCGGGCAATACGGGCCCGGCGGGAGCCGTTGATGATCTTCGGAGCCACGCGCTCGTGCGGGGTCATCGAGCGGACAATGGCCTCGACGCGGTCGATCTCGCGCTCGTCGAACTGCTCCAACTGCTGGCGGATGTTCTGCGCACCCGGCATCATCATGAGCATCTTCTTCATGGAGCCCATGTTGCGGATCTGCTGCATCTGGGCGAGGAAGTCATCGAGGGTGAAGTCTTCCTGGTCGGCGAACTTCTTCGCCATCCGGGCGGCTTCATCCTTGTCCCAGGACTTCTCGGCCTGCTCGATCAGGGTGAGGACGTCACCCATGTCGAGGATGCGCGAGGCCATGCGGTCCGGGTGGAAGAGCTCGAAGTCGTCCACGCCTTCGCCGGTGGAGGCGAACATGACCGGCTTGCCGGTCACCGACGCGACGGAGAGCGCGGCGCCGCCGCGGGCGTCGCCGTCGAGCTTGGAGAGCACGATGCCGGTGAAGTTGACGCCCTCGTCAAAGGCCAGGGCAGTGTTGACGGCGTCCTGGCCGATCATGGAGTCGATCACGAACAGGACTTCGTTCGGGACGATCGCGCGGCGGATCTGGCGCGCCTGCTCCATCATCTCGGCGTCGACGCCGAGACGGCCGGCGGTGTCCACGATCACGACGTCGTGCAGGGTGCGCTTGGCTTCCTCGACGCCGTCACGGGCGACGGCGACGGGGTCTCCGGCAGGGTGGTCCAGTTCGGTGGACGTGGCGCCCGGGTGCGGGGCGAACACGGGTACGCCGGCGCGCTGGCCGACCACCTGCAGCTGAGTGACGGCGTTGGGCCGCTGGAGGTCGCAGGCCACCAGCATGGGGCTGTGGCCCTGGGACTTGAGCCACTTGGCGAGCTTGCCGGCCAGGGTGGTCTTGCCGGCGCCCTGGAGGCCCGCCAGCATGATGATGGTGGGTCCGGTCTTGGCCAGGCGGATCCGGCGGGTCTCGCCGCCGAGGATCTCGACGAGTTCCTCGTTGACGATCTTCACGATCTGCTGGCTCGGGTTCAGCGCCCCGGAGACCTCGGCGCCGAGGGCCCGCTCGCGCACGCGGCCGGTGAATTCCCGGACCACGGGCACAGCGACATCGGCGTCCAGGAGGGCACGCCGGATCTCGCGGACTGTGGCGTCAACGTCCGCCTCGGTCAGGCGGCCCTTGCCACGCAGATTCTTGAAGGTTGCTGTCAACCGGTCAGAGAGTGAATTGAACACGCGCCGTGCACTTCTTTCAGTGGATCTACAGGTGGCGGCCGGTGCGGCACGCCAGCGTCGCGACTGGTATTCGCCTGGACGAACCGCCACGACAACAGGACTCGACTATCTAGGGTACCAAGATGCGCCTTCAAGATGGCATGCTGGCGTAGGTGACCAGCCAAACAACTGTAAAAACCCTGCTCATCCTGGGCGCTTCCGGCGATCTCACCGGAAGGCTCCTGTTACCGGGGCTTGCCCGCCTGGTGGCCCGGGGCCGCGCCGACGGCCTCGCCCTGGCGGGAGCGGGATCGGACCCCTGGACGCCGGAGCAGTGGCTTGGCCGGATCGAGGAGTCGTTCGCGGACGAGGACTCCAAAGCCGACGCCCACGGCAAGCGGGAGCTCAAGCGTATCCGCAAGGAGAGCACCTACCACCAGCTCGATGTCACGGCCGAGGGCCAGCTCGCCGGGCTCCTGGCGCAACTGGAGGGACCTGTGGCGGTCTACTTCGCCCTGCCGCCGCGGGTCAGCCAGCTCGCGTGCGAGGCCCTGGCGCCGGAGGACGTGCCCGCCGGCACCCGGCTGGTCATGGAGAAGCCGTTCGGCTCCGACGAGCAGTCGGCGCGCCACCTGAACAAGACGCTGGCCGCGCTGGTCCCGGAGGACCACATCCACCGCGTGGACCACTTCCTCGGCAAGGCAACGGTCCTGAACATCCTTGGCCTGCGCTTCGCGAACACGTTCCTGGAGCCGGTGTGGAACCGGCAGAACATCGAAAAAATCGAGATCATCTTCGACGAGGACCTCGCCCTCGAAGGCCGCGCCCGCTACTACGACGGCGCCGGGGCGCTCCGTGACATGATCCAAAGCCACCTGCTTCAGATCATGGCCCTCATGGCAATCGAGCCGCCGGCATCCGTGGACGAACGCGATCTCCGCGATGCCGTGGCCACCGTGCTGCGGGCCAGCAGCATCAAGGCCCCCTACCGGCAAAGCAGCCGCCGGGCCCGGTACACGGCGGGTTCGATCAACGGCCGGGACATCCCGGACTACGCCGAGGAGGAGGGCGTGGACGCGTCCAGGGCTACTGAAACCCTCGCCGAGGTGCAGGTGGAGATCGACAACTGGCGCTGGCAGGGCGTGCCGTTCATCCTGCGCTCAGGCAAGGCGCTGGGCCAGAAACGCAAGGAGGCCGTGGTGACCTTCCGGCCGGTGCCGCACCTTCCGAAGGGGTTCACCGGTGTGGACGCCCCCAACCAGCTGAGGATCGGCTTTGGCCCGGACACGCTGCAGTTCGACGTCGACGTGAACGGCCCGGGCAATGTCCTGAGCCTGGACCGGGCCACGCTGCAGGCCGAACTGAGCGCCTCCGAACTCCTCCCCTACGGTGAAGTGCTCGAGGGCGTGCTGACCGGGGATCCGCTGCTGTCCGTGCGTGCCGATACCGCCGAGGACTGCTGGCGCATCCTGGCGCCGGTGCTGAAATCCTGGACCGCCGGACATGTCCCGCTGGAGGAATATCCGGCCGGGACCCCGGGGCCGGAGGGCTGGCCGGCCTAGATTCGTCGCGGCAGGGCCAGCGCGGATCCCGCGGCGCGCCGGGCCGACACAGCAGCAACGACCAAGCAGCAACGACACAGCGGGCCGGATACCTTCTCAGGTATCCGGCCCGCTGTGTCAGTGCCGTGTCAACGCCGCTGTGTCTGTTGGCCCTAGCGGCATGGAGCGGGGGCAGCTAGATCGCTGCCGAACCACGCTCTCCGGTACGGACCCTGACAGCCTCGAACACATCCATCGTCCAGACTTTGCCGTCGCCGGCCCGGCCGGTGTTGGAACTGGCGATGATGACATCCAGGATGTCGTCCGCCTGTTCGTCGGTGGCCAGGACTTCCACCCGGATCTTGGGCAGCAGGTCCACGTTGTACTCGGCCCCGCGGTACACCTCGGTGTAGCCGCGCTGCCGGCCGTAGCCGCTGGCTGCGCTGACGGTGAGGCCCTGCACACCGTAGGCCTCCAGGCCTTCGCGAATAGCCTCAAGTTTTTCCGGTCGGACGATTGCCGTGATCAGTTTCATGCCCCCACACTTTCCTTGCCCGTTGCGTTCTGCTTGCCGTTGGACGCGGCGCCCACCGGCACTTCAGCGGCTGCGCCTTCCTCCTGCGGCTCGCCGCCCATCGGCTTGCCCGTGATCAGTTCGTGCAGCGGCTGGAAGCTGCCGCCGTGCCCGCCGACGCCGAACTCGTAGGCGGTCTCTGCGTGCAGGCTCAGGTCCACACCGACAACTTCCTGTTCCTGGGAAACCCGGAAGCCCATGAGCTTGTGGATCGGGAAGGCAATGATGAAGGTCATCACGGCGGTGAAGACGATGGCCATCATTGCCGCGAGGGTCTGGGCGACCAGCTGCGTGGTGCCGCCGCCGTAGAACAGGCCCGCGGCGCCCTGGGTCGGGGTGGCCAGGAAGCCGATTGCGACCGTGCCGACAACACCGGAGACGAGGTGGACGCCGACGACGTCGAGCGAGTCGTCGTAGCCGAACTTGAACTTCAGGCCGACGGCGAGCGCCGAAGCCACACCGGCAACGACGCCGAGGGCGATCGCACCCAGCGGGGAGACGTTGGCGCAGGCCGGGGTGATGGCGACCAGGCCGGCGACCACGCCGGACGCGGCACCGAGAGAGGTCGGGTGACCGTCGCGGAAGCGCTCCACGGCGAGCCAGCCGAGCATGGCTGCGGCCGGGGCGGCCAGGGTGTTGATCCAGATCAGGCCGGCCTGCTCCACAGTGGCAGCGGCACCGGCGTTGAAGCCGAACCAGCCGAACCACAGGATTGCGGCACCGAGCATGACGAACGGAATGTTGTGCGGGCGGTGGTTCGGGTCCTTGCCGAAGCCCTTGCGGTTACCGATGATCAGGACCAGGATCAGGCCCGCGACGCCGGCGTTGATGTGGACCACGGTGCCGCCGGCAAAGTCGATGACCGGCGCGAACGTCTGGCCGAACCAGCCATTCGCGGAGAAGAGTCCGCCGCCCCAGACCATGAAGGCCATCGGCGCGTAGACCAGGGTGGCCCAGATGGGGGTGAAGACCACCCATGCGGAGAACTTGGCGCGGTCGGCGACCGCACCGGAGATCAGGGCCACCGTGATGATCGCGAACGTGGCCGCGTAGCCGACCTTGAGCAGGTCGGCCGGTTCGGTGAAGTTGTGCAGGCCGAAGTGGCTGAACGGGTTGGCGAAGATCTGGTAGAAGTTGTCTTCGTTGGTCGTAGCCATCGAAGCGCCCCACAGGATCCACATGATGCCGACGGTTCCAATGGCGACGAAGCTCATCATCATCATGTTCAAAGCCGACTTGGCGCGGGTCATGCCGCCGTAGAAGAATGCCAGGCCCGGGGTCATGAACAGCACGAGTGCCGCGGCGACCAGGAGCCAAACGAGACCTGCGGTGAGTTCCATGGTCTACGTCCTCTCTTGCTATTAGGTGCGGAGTAGTCCGCCGGTCCCAACGCATTTATTTGCGTTCTAGAAAGAGTTTCGCGGGGCCGTGTTTCGCTGGCGGAGGATTTACATTGCCGGGTTGTTACAAGAACCTCCCGGACGTAAATGGTGCATCTCACACTTGTTACGGTTATGTTTCAGCGGATTATTCCCGCACTTGTTGGACCCGCCGCCAGCCGGCACCGCATCTTCCCAAGGACGAACGCATTATGAGCAAGACCTCCCGCCCCGCCGGCGACGCCGCAGCCGAGGTGCCCTCCCGGGCCCCGGGCCGTTCCCGGCTGCCCCGGGACATCAAGGTGATGCTGGTGGCGGCCTTCCTGATTGCGATCGGCTTCGGCCTCGTGGCACCGGTTCTGCCCCAGTTCGCCACCACGTTCGACGTCGGGGCGACCGCCGCGGCCGTGATCGTGAGCATCTTCGCTTTCATGCGGCTCGTCTTCGCACCGGCCGCGGGCACCCTGATCGTGAAGCTGGGCGAACGGCCGGTCTATGTGGCCGGGCTGCTGATCGTCGCGGTGTCCACGGCCGCCTGCGCCTTCGCCCAGAATTACTGGCAGCTGCTGGTCTTCCGCGGCCTCGGCGGGGCTGGCTCGGTGATGTTCACGGTGGCGTCCATGGCGCTCGTGGTCCGGCTCGCGCCGCCGGAAAGCCGCGGCCGGGTCTCCGGGGCCTATGCCTCCGCCTTCCTGATCGGCAACGTCTGCGGCCCCATCGTCGGCGGGATGCTCGCCAGCTTCGGCTTGCGGGTGCCGTTCCTGGCCTACGCGGGGGCCCTGGTGCTGGCCGCCGTCGTGGTGCAGACCCAGCTCAGCCATGTCCCCGCCGCCTCGCGGCAGCCCGGCGCCACGGCCCCTGCGATGGAACTGCGGGACGCGCTGCGGGACAGCGCCTACCGGGCCGGCCTGTTTTCGAGCTTTGCCAACGGCTGGGCCACTTTCGGGGTTCGGATGGCCACAGTGCCGCTCTTCGCCGTCGTTGCGCTCGGCGCCGGTCCGGAATCGGCCGGCTGGGCGCTGGCGGTGTTTGCCGGCGGCAACGCGGTGGCGCTGACGTTTTCCGGCCGGCTCGCGGACAGCCTCGGCCGCAAGCCGCTCCTGCTGGCCGGGCTGCTGGTCACCGGCACCGCCACGGCGGCCATCGGCTTCACCCACCAGCTGCCCTGGTTCCTGCTCGCCTCCGCCTGCGCCGGGATCGGCTCCGGGCTGCTCGGACCGGCCCAGCAGGCCGCCATCGCCGACGTGATCGGCAACGAGCGCTCGGGCGGCCGCGTCCTGGCCGTCTTCCAGATGGCTTCCGACAGCGGCGCAATTGTCGGACCGGTGGTGGCCGGGCTGCTGGCGGACCGGCTGGGCTACGGCTGGGCCTTTGGGGTCACTGGCGGCATCCTGTTGGCCGCCGCCGCAGTGTGGTTGCCGGCCCGCGAAACGTTCCGCCGGCCGGCCCCGGACCGCGCCTGACCTGCGGCGTTGCCGCCGCTGTTCCGCTCCGGGCGGCGCCTCCGCCGGGATCTTGTCCGGGACCGTGCACGGGACGTTGTCCAGGGGCTTCCGGTCAGCGGCGGCCTCCGCCCTTGGCTAAGCTGGGGGCACGTGCCACAAACTTCCGGAGGTAATCCCCCATGGCCAAATTCGACTCTTCCCCCGGGAAAGCCGAAAGCCCCGACCCCGCCCAACCCGCAAACCCCGGTAAGAGTGCGGGCACAAGCGCGGGAAACAGGAAGCGCGCAGGGCTGATCGCCGGCGCCGGAATTGTCGCCGTCGCCGCAGCAGTACTGGTTCCCCTCGCCCTCGGAAACCCGACGCCGGCCCCGCCGGCCGCTTCTTCCCCGGCCCAGTCGGCACCGGCGCTCGCCCCTGCCGAGGTGGGCCCGACCGTCACCTATTACGCGCAGCCGGGTCCGCCGGCCGGATCGCCGCTGGAAAAGGTTGAGCCCCTCAAGGTCGATGTCTCCAGCGACCTCGTGGGCACTTCCCTGAACAAGGGCATGGCGGGAATTTCCCTGGAGGCCACGGATCTGGCCGATCCCGACCTCAGCAGCGACAACGCGTCGATGGTCAAGCTGCTCAAGGAGATCGACCAGCCGGTTCTGCGCTTCGGCGGCAACGCCGTGGACCGGCGTTTCTTCTGGACCTCCACCGGCGAGGCCGTCCCCGCCGACTACAAGGGTGACAAGACGCACCCGGTCAAGGCCGTGGGCCCGGCAGACCTGGTCCGGCTCAAGACCCTGCTGGAGGCCGGCGACGCCAGGGTGAGCCTCACAGTGGACCTGGGCCACTACAACCCGGCGCGGGCTGCGGACATGGCCAAAAACGCCTCGGCAATCCTTGGCGACCGGCTGCTGAGCATCACCGTGGGCAATGAGCCCAACGGCTTCGTGTTCAACGATGTGAAGTCCGGCAGTGGCTACAGCCTGGATCAGTACATTCGGGAATTGAAGGACTACGCCAACGCGATCTATGCAGTGGCGCCGAATGTGCCCATCTCCGGACCGGGCGCCTACGACCAGAAGTGGTGGCAGCCGTTCGTCGATGCGGACCTCCCGCAGAAGAAGATCCTGACGTTCCACCACTACCCGCTCTCCAACTGTGACGGCAGCTTGCCCCAGGACTCGCCTACCTTGGCAAACGCGATGAGCCGAACGATGCACGACCGTGGCGTCAACTACCAGAAGGCGGCCCTCGCGGTGGGTCAGGCCGCCGGCCTGGAAACCTGGATTCCGGAAACCGGGATCTCGGCGTGCCCCGGTTCCAATGAGACCTCCCGCACCCACGCATCTGCGCTCTGGGCGGCAGACTATGCCCTCACCGCCGCCCAGCTGGGCATCACCCGAATCGGCTTCCACAGCTCGCTGCTGACCTGCAAGGGCGGCCCGCCCCTATCCGCCATCTGCAGCGCCGGGGCCTACCCGTTCGGCAATGGCCAGATGTCCGGCCGGGCCAACTTCTTCGGCATCTCCATGGTGGCCGAGCTGGAGGCCGGCAAGTTCATGAAAGTGAACAGCGCCGGAGGCGGCCCGGCGTTCAGCTACGCGCTGCAGAACGCCGACGGCAGCACCAGCGTGGTGATCATCAACGAAAACGACCCCGAAAAGGCCGCGCAGACTTCCGTCACCCTGAACCTTCCGGGCAAACCGGTCACCGGGACCATGACCCAGCTCAGCGGACCCAGCTACGCAGCCGAGGACCAGAGCGTCATCGATGGCGCCAAGACCGAGCCCACGCCCCTCGCCAAGCGCGCCACGGTGCCCGGCTTCGCGTTCAAGTCCCAGACGCAGCAGTTCAATCTGACGGCCGGCACAGTGACGGTCCTGAACTTCAAGTACTAGCCACTTGAACAAAGAGTGCCCCGGTCCCGTCTGAACTGGCCAGACAGGACCGGGGCACTCTTTTTGTTGCGGTGCGGGCTAGTTCAGCAGCGCATCCACGAAGCCTTCGGCGTCGAACGGCGCGAGGTCGTCGGCGCCTTCGCCCAGGCCGATCAGCTTCACCGGGACTCCGAGGGATTTCTGGATGGCGACGACGATCCCGCCCTTGGCGGTGCCGTCCAGCTTGGTCAGGACGATCCCGGTGATGTTCACGACCTCGGAGAACACCCGGGCCTGGTTGAGTCCGTTCTGGCCGGTGGTGGCGTCCAGGACCAGCAGCACCTCGTCCACCTCGGCCAGCTTTTCGATGACCCGCTTGACCTTGCTGAGCTCGTCCATGAGGCCCACCTTGTTCTGCAGGCGCCCCGCGGTGTCGATCATGACGACGTCGACTTCCTGGTCGATGCCGGCCTTGACGGCCTCGTAGGCCACCGAGGCCGGGTCCGCGCCGTCGATGTCCGACTTCACGGTGGGCACGCCGACGCGCTGGCCCCACGTGGCCAGCTGCTCGGCGGCGGCGGCGCGGAAGGTGTCCGCCGCGCCCAGCAGCACGTCCTTGTCCTCGGCCACGAGCACGCGGGCCAGCTTGCCCACGGTGGTGGTCTTGCCAACGCCGTTGACGCCGACAACCATCATGACGGCGGGCTTGTCGCCGTGGCGCTCGACGTTCAGGCTCCGGTCCATGGTCGGATCCACGAGCTTGATGAGTTCCTCCCGGAGCAGGGCCTTGACGTGCTCAGGGTCCCGCGTGCCCATCACCTTGACGCGTTCGCGGAGCGAGTCCACGAGCTGCATGGTCGGTTCGGTGCCGAGATCGGCCAGCAGCAGGGTTTCCTCGACCTCATCCCAGACGTTTTCATCGATCTTGTCTGCCGAGAGCAGGGCCAGGAGCCCCTTGCCGAGGATGTTGTTGGACTTGACCAGCCGCTCGCGCAGCCGCATCAGCCGCCCGGCCACCGGCAGCGGGGTTTCCACCGGGACGGTTTCCAGCCCGGCTGCGTCGTCCGGAACTTCGAGGGTTGGTTCTTCGAGTTCGACGCCGTCCGGCGAGGTCCGTGCCGGTGCCGGCGCCTGCGCGGGACGGTCCTCCACAAGGGTTCCGGCTCCCGGGGCCTGCACGGGGTCGTTTGCGTCACGCGGGCCGGTGTAGGTCTTGGCGCTCTTCCGGGTCTTCATGAGCACCGGGATCAGCACACCGAGGACCACCAGGACAGCGAAAATGGGCAGAATGATGGGGAGGATATCGTTCACTCCCCTAGCTTCTCACAAACCCCAAATGGGCCGTGGCCAGCGCTTTTGTTGCGCGCGGACGCCGTCGTGCCGGGACCTGGACGTTTGCCTAGATCTCCGCACTGAGCCGCTGGCTGATCACCGTGGAGACGCCGTCGCCGCGCATTGTGACGCCATAGAGGGCGTCGGCGACTTCCATGGTGCGTTTCTGGTGCGTGATGACGATCAGCTGGCTGGATTCGCGGAGTTCTTCGAAGATGGTGATGAGCCGGCCCAGGTTGGTGTCATCGAGCGCGGCCTCGACCTCGTCCATGACGTAGAAGGGCGAGGGCCGTGCCTTGAAGATGGCCACCAGCAGCGCCACGGCCGTCAGGGAGCGTTCGCCGCCGGAAAGCAGCGAGAGCCGCTTGATTTTCTTGCCGGCCGGGCGGGCTTCGACCTCGATGCCGGTGGTGAGCATGTCGGTGGGGTCGGTCAGGACCAGCCGGCCCTCGCCGCCGGGGAACAGCCGGGCGAAGACGCGGACGAACTGCCGGGAGGTGTCCTCGAAGGCCTCGGCGAAGACCTTCTGGACGCGGTCGTCGACTTCCTTGATGATGTCCAACAGGTCTTTGCGGCTGGCCTTCAGGTCTTCGAGCTGGGTGCTGAGGAACTGGTGGCGCTCCTCAAGCGCGGCGAACTCCTCGAGCGCCAGCGGGTTGACCTTCCCCAGGGCCGCGAGGTCGCGTTCGGCGCGTTTGAGCCGCTTTTCCTGTTCCGCACGGACGAAGGGCTTGCCGTCGGAAATCTCGCGTCCGTCCTCGTCCACCGGGGCGCGCAGTGCGGCCCATTTGTCCGCCGAGTCGCCGGCAGGGACCGGGACGGGCAGGTCCGGTCCGTAGTCGGCCACGAGCTGTCCGGCAGTCAGCCCGAGCTCCTCCACGCTCTTCAGTTCCAGCGCCTCGATCCGCAGCCGCTGCTGCGTGCGGGCGAGCTCGTCGCGGTGCACGGAGTCGGTGAGTTCGGCCAGTTCGCGGGCCAGCGCGTCGTTGCCGCTGCGGACCCCGGCCAGCTCAAGGTCCATGGCGTCCCTGCGTTCCTCGGCGCTGTCCCGCTCGCGGCGGGCCAGTTCCACGGACACGTCGATGAATCCGATGACCTGCTGCACGGCGCCGGCGACGGCGGCGGCGCGCCGGGCCTGGAGCCGGCGGCGGCGGGCCCGTTCCGCGGCTTCCTCGCGGGCGCGGCGTTCGGTGGCGGCGGCCCGTTCCAGCGACGCCGCCCGGTTGCGGGTGGCGGTGAGCTGTTCCTCGGCGCTGCGCAGGGCGAGCCTGGCCTCCATTTCGGCCGTGCGGGCCAGCGAGGCGGCCAGGGCCAAGGCATCCCGGTGCTCCGAGGAGGGTTCCTGCTCCGCGGGCGCTTCCTGGGCCGCGGCGAGCCGGGCCGCCACCGCTTCCAGCGCACCTTGTTCGCTGACAATCTGGGCCTCAGCCCTGGCCAGGGACGCGGCCAGCCGCTCACTTTCGGCGACGGCGCTGCGCAGCACCGCGTTCAGGTGGCCCAGGCGTTCGGCGACGGCCGCGAGTTTCGCGTCGGAATCGTGGAGTTTCGCGAGGGCCGCGTCGGCACGGTCCTGGGCTTCGGCGCGCCGGGTCCGGGCGGTGGAGAGTGCGAAGCGGTTGCGTTCGAGCGCGGCGGTGACGGCGGCCAGCTTCGACGCGGCGTCGTCGACGGCGGCCTGGACTTCCAGCAGCGACGGCGCCGACGCGGACCCGCCGGTCACGGTCAGCGCCGTGAAGACGTCCCCGGTCCGGGTCACGGCGGTCAGCTCGGGACGCGCGGCGATCAGCTGGGCTGCGGCATCCAGGTCCTCGACGACGGCGACGCCGGCCAGCAGGGCGGCCAGCGGCAGGCCGGCGGCGTCCGGTGCCGCAGCCGACACAAGATCCACCAGATCCACAGCCCAGCGCGCGCCCGCGGGAAGCGTGCTGCCGCTGGTTAATGCATCGGCCGTCAGCGCATCGGCCACCGGCGGCGGGGACCCGGCCGGGGGGCCGGCCAGCAGCAGCGCGGCACGGCCGGCGTCGTCCGCGCGCAGCAGCCGCACGGCAGCGGCGGCCGTCTGCTGGTCCCGGACCACCACGGCGTCGGACGCGCTGCCGAGTGCGGCGGCGACGGCGGCCTCGAATCCTGGATCCACGGTGATCATGGATGCCAGCGATCCCAGGACCCCGTCGGCCAGGTCCCCGGCCGCCGCACCGAGCACATGCCCGGAGCCGTCTTTGCGGTTCAGGCCCAGCTGGAGGGCATCGCGGCGGGCCATGAGGGCGCCGCGTTCCCGCTCGCCTTCGCGCTCGGCCGCCTTCAGGGCGTCAATTTCGGCGATGATGGTTTCGAGGGCCTCGCTCGCGGCCTCGTAATCGGCGTCGAGCGATTCCTCGCCGTCCTCGACCCCTGCGACCTGCGCTTCCAGGGCCGTGAACTCGCTGTGCGCCTGCCGGCGGCGCTCCTCGCCGGCCTTTTGCGATTCGCGGAGGCGGCCGAGCTCGGACTGGGCAGACTCGACGCGGGACCGTGCCGCGCCGACCTGCCCGGCGAGCTTGGCCAGGCCTTCACGCCGGTCCGCGGCGGCGCGGAGCAGGGCCGCGAGCCGCTTGTCCTCGGCGGCGGCGGCCTGTTCGGCGTCGTGTTTGGCGGCTGTCGCGGCGTCCAGGGCCTCGGTGCGGTCCAGGATCTGCCGTTCCAGCCCGGCCTGCTCGTCGCGGACGCGGGCGGCCTGCTGCTCCAGCTGGTCCGGGTCCCGGCCGGTGTCCGGAACCACGTCCGCGGCGCCGAGCAGGCGGCGGCGTTCCTCGGCGAGCGAACCGAGGGAACGGAGCCGTTCGCGCCCGGTGGAGAGCGAATACCAGTTCTCCCGCGCGGCGTTCAGCGCGGGCGTGGCCTCGGCTGCGAGCCCTTCGAGGACGGCCTGGCGCTGCCGCCCGGCCTCGAGGTCGTGTTCGACGACGGCGCGGCGTGCCTTGAGCGCGGATTCATCCGCCACGTCCTGCGCCAGCGCGGACTGCAGCGCAACGAGGTCGTCGGCCAGGAGCCGTGAGCGGGCGTCACGGACCTCGAACTGGACGCTCTGGGCGCGCCGGGCCACCTCGGCCTGTTTGCCCAGCGGGGTCAGCTGCCGCCGGATTTCRCCGGTGAGGTCGCTGAGCCGGGACAAGTTGGCCTGCATGGCTTCGAGTTTGCGGACCGTTTTTTCCTTGCGGCGGCGGTGTTTGAGGATGCCGGCGGCCTCCTCAATGAAGCCGCGCCGGTCCTCGGGGGTGGCGTGCAGGACCTTGTCCAGCTGGCCCTGGCCGACAATCACGTGCATCTCGCGGCCCAGGCCCGAGTCAGAGAGCAGCTCCTGGATATCGAGCAGCCGGCATCCCGCGCCGTTGATGGCGTATTCCGAGCCGCCGGTCCGGAACAGCGTGCGCGAGATCGTGACCTCGCTGTATTCGATCGGGAGGGCGCCGTCGCTGTTGTCGATGGTCAGCGAGACGTGCGCCCTCCCCAGGGGCGGCCGGCCCGAGGTGCCGGCGAAGATCACGTCTTCCATCTTGCCGCCGCGGAGGGTCTTGGCTCCCTGTTCGCCCATGACCCACGCCAGCGCGTCCACCACGTTGGATTTGCCCGAGCCGTTGGGGCCCACCACGGCGGTGACGCCCGGTTCGAATTCAAAGGTCGTCGCCGAGGCGAACGACTTGAATCCCCGGACGGTCAAACTTTTCAGGTGCAAGGCGCTTCGGTTCTCCTGGTCGGCGGACTGGTCCGCTGTCCGGCGAAAGCATGATTCGGACGGACACGGGGGTTCCGGGGCGGCCCCGGATACTTACAATCTACTGCGCATCTGCGGCCATTCCGCGCAGAACCAGCGCGAAGCCGCCGCAGATGGCTGAGGCCGCATATGCGGGAATTGACCTGCACGGGGCATAGTTAAGCTCTCGGGCTTGTGAGCGGCCACCGCCGGAGCGCAGGACGGACATGAAGAGGGGCTTGAATTGGTAGGCAATGCAACATTCCGGCACAGCAACACCGCTCTACTTTCGGTAAGCAGCGTCGAAGCTCCGACGATCGTCAGTTCCATGGATTTCGACCGCAGGCTGGCTTCGACCCTGCGGCGGCTGAGGGTCCCCCCGAAGCTGCTCGAACGGGTCGCGGGCATCACGCACCGGCGCTGGTGGGCCCCCGGGACATCGTTCGACGACGCAGCCATCGAGGCGGGGGCAAAGGCCCTGGCCGAGTCCGGCATCGAAGCGTCCGAGATTGGCCTGCTGATCAACACCTCCGTGACGCGGCGCAACCTCGAACCGTCCGTCGCGGTGAAGATCCACCACGGACTGCGCCTGCCTTCGTCGGCCATGAACTTTGATCTGGCCAACGCCTGCCTTGGATTCGTCAACGGCATGACGCTGGCGGCCAACATGATCGACTCCGGCCAGATCAAGTACGCGATGATCGTCAACGGTGAAGACGCCCAGCCAACGCAGGAGGCCACCCTGGCCCGGCTGCAGCGGCCCGAGACGACCCGCGAGGACTTCAACCGCGAGTTCGCCACACTGACGCTCGGCTCCGGAGCCGCTGCGGCCGTCCTGGGCCCGGCGGACGAGCACCCCGGGGCGCACCGGGTCCTCGGCGGCGTGATGCGTGCCGGAACCGAGCACCATGAACTGTGCGTGGGCAGCATTGACGGCATGGCCACCGACACCAAAGGCCTGCTCGACGGCGGCCTGCAGCTCGTGGTCGATGCCTGGCACGAGGCCCAGCCGGAGTGGGACTGGGCCTCGATGGACCGGTACGTCACGCACCAGGTGAGCAATGCCTATACCCAGGCCATCATCAACGCCATTGACCTGGACCCGGACAAGGTGCCGATCACGTTCCCGCATTGGGGCAATGTGGGCCCGGCCTCCCTCCCCATGACCCTCGCGGCCGAAGCGCAGACTCTCGCCGCCGGGGACCGCGTGCTGTGCATGGGCGTCGGTTCCGGCTTGAACACCGCCATGGTGGAAATCGTTTGGTAGCCGCCGACTGGCCCGGCGTCGACCCCGAATGGTCGCGCGAGATCGATGTGGCGTCCACCTCCGCCGCGGATGAGCCCGGCACCGTGCGCCGCTGGCACCTGCTGGACAACGGTGCCCAGCTCACGCGCCGCGGCCTGACTCCTGCCGGCACCCTGCTGTGCGTGCACGGCAACCCGACGTGGTCCTACCTGTGGCGGACCCTGTTGGCCGCCGGATCCGACCCCGCACATCCGTGGCGCGTGGTGGCCGTGGACCAGCTGGACATGGGCTTCTCCGAGCGCACCGGCACGTTCCGGCGCCTGGAGGACCGGATCAACGACCTGGGCGACCTCACCGCGGCGCTCGGCCTGGACGGGCCGGTCGTCACCGTCGGCCACGACTGGGGCGGCGTGATCAGCCTGGGCTGGGCCGTGGCCCATCTGCAGCAGCTCGCCGGCGTGGTGCTGACCAACACGGCCGTGCACCAGCCCTCCGGCGCCCGCATCCCGCCTGCGCTGCGGTTTGCCTTGCACCCTGCCGTGCACCGCTGGGGAACGACGGGGACGGACAGCTTCCTGCGCGTGACGCATGCCCTGGCCCGCCCGCCGCTCACCGCGGATGTCCGTGGCGCCTTCATGGCCCCCTATCGCGGCGCCGGCCGACGCGCCGGCGTGGGGAACTTTGTCGCGGACATTCCCGCCGACGCGTCCCATCCCAGCTTTCCGACGCTCAGCCGCGTCGCGGAAGGGGTGCGCGGGCTGGGGGTTCCGGCCCTGATGCTCTGGGGCCCGCGCGATCCGATCTTTTCCGACCGGTACCTCAAGGACCTCATCGGCCGGCTGCCGGACGCGAAAGTTCACCGCTTCGAGGGTGCCGGCCACCTGGTCGCGGAAGACCGGGACATCGCCGCGCCCGTCTTCGAGTGGCTGGCCGAGTGCGGGCCGGACAGCGGGCCGGCCGACGGCCCGGCCGACGACTCGATGCTGGAATTCGGGGCCGGGCCCCTGGAGCCCGGCGCCGGGGTCCCGCCCCTTTGGGCGCCCCTCGCCGAGCTGGCGGCGGGACCGGCGGCCGGGGATACCGCCGTCGCGGAAATGGTCACGGACGGCAGCGTCGCCCGTTCGCTCAGCTGGCAGGAGCTCGAACAGAACATCGCCGCCCTCGCGGCGGGCCTGCAGGACGCCGGTGTAGGGAACGGCACCCGGGTGAGCCTGATGGTTCCCCCGGGCGTGGACCTGACCGTGGTCCTCTACGCCTGCCTGCGGCTCGGCGCGGTGGTCATCGTGGCCGACGCCGGCCTGGGCACCCGCGGCCTGAGCCGTGCGGTGAAGGGCGCCACCCCGGACTTCCTCATTGGAATCGACAAGGCCCTGGCGGCCGCCTCGGTACTTGGCTGGCCGGGGCGGCGCATCAGTGTGCGGGACCTGCCGGCCCGCCGCCGCCGGCTCCTCGCCGTCGAGACCTCCCTCGCTGCCCTTGCCCGCCGCGGAGCCGGCCTCAGCCCCGGACTCCCCCGCCCGGGCACGGCCCCGGTTCCGGACCCGGGCGCCCCCGCCGCGGTGCTGTTCACCTCCGGTTCCACCGGGCCCGCCAAGGGCGTGGTCTACACGCACCGGCGGCTGGCAGCGATGCGCGATGCCGTGGCCGCGACGCTGGAGATCCGCCCGGGCGCACGCCTGGTGGCGGGCTTCGCGCCGTTCGCCCTGCTGGGACCGGCGCTCGGAGCCGTTTCAGTGACGCCCGCCATGGACGTCACCGCCCCCCGCACCTTGACGGCAAGCGCGCTGGCGCACGCCGCAGCAGCCATCGACGCCACGGTGGTCTTCGCCTCGCCCGCGGCGCTGCGCAACGTCCTGGCCACCCGGGCCGGCCTGAGCCGGGCCGGACACGAGGCGCTGGGGCGCGTGGAGCTGCTGCTCTCCGCCGGCGCGCCGGTCCCTGAAACCCTCCTCGCAGAGGTGCAGCGGCTGCTGCCGCGCGCCTCGCTGCACACCCCGTACGGGATGACCGAGGCGCTGCCCGTCACGGACATCAGCCTCGAACAGATCCGTGCCGCCGCGGCCGACGCCGCCGCCGGAACCATGGCAGGCGCCGGCAACGGCGTGTGCGTGGGCCGGCCGGTGCAGGGCGCCCGCGTGGCCATCATCCCGCTGGCCGCGGACGGCACCGCACCCGGGAACGAGCCCGTCAGGGAGGCCGGAGTGAGCGGGGAGATCCTCGTCAGCGCCCCGCACGTGAAAGAAGCCTACGACCGGCTCTGGCTGACCCAGCGCGAGAGCGTCCGCACGGCCGGATGGCACCGCACCGGCGACGTGGGGCACCTCGACGCCGCCGGCCGGCTCTGGGTGGAAGGACGCCTCGTGCACGTCGTGACGGCCCCGGGCGCCGTGGTGACGCCGGTGGGCGCCGAGCAGGCCATCGAACGCCTGGACGACGTCGGGATGGCAGCCGTCGTCGGGGTCGGTCCGTCCGGGACGCAGGCTGTCGTCGCCGTCGTCGAAACCGTTCCGCCGGTCCGCCGGGCCGGTCCCGCCGCGCCGCAGCTGGCGGGCCGCGTGCGGGACGCCGCCCGCGCGGCAGGGGTCAGTGTCTCCGCCGTGCTCGCTGTCCCCTCCCAGCCGACCGACATCCGCCACAACGCCAAGATCGACCGGAGCCGCCTGGCCCGGTGGGCTTCGGCGGTGCTGGCCGGCGGCCGTCCGGGCACGCCATGAGGGTCCTCGTCACCGGCGCGAGCGGGCTGCTCGGGCGGGAGGTGGCACGGCTGCTGGTGCGGCAGGGCCATGCCGTCAGCACGTTCCAGCGCCGCCCCTCCGGCGTCGACGGCGTAACGGACCTCCAAGGGTCCGTTGCGGACGAGGCCGCCGTGCGCCGCGCCGTCTCCGGCGCCGAGGGCGTCATCCACCTGGCCGCGAAGGTGTCCTTCACGGGCCGTGCCGCGGAGTTCGACGAGGTCAATGTCGAAGGCACGCGCCGCCTGCTCCGGGCCGCCCGCGAGGCCGGTGTGCGGGAGCTGGTGTTTGTCTCCTCCCCGTCCGTGGCCAATTCCGGGGCCGCCATCGCCGGGCTGGGCGCCGAGGCGGCGGACCCGGCCCGCGCGCACGGTGACTACTCCCGCACGAAGGCCGAGGCCGAACTGCTGGCGCTGGCCGCGGACTCGCCAGGTTTCCGGGTCACGGCGGTGCGCCCGCACATCGTCTGGGGCCCGGGTGACACCCAGCTGGTGGAACGGGTGCTGGAACGTGCCAGCCGCGGCCGCCTGCCGCTGCTCGACGCCGGTGCGGCCCTGATCGACACGACCTACGTGGACAACGCCGCTTCGGCCATCGTCGCCGCGCTTGACCGGATGGAGCACATCCACGGCCGGGCGCTCGTGGTCAGCAACGGCGAACCCCGCCCGGTCGGTGAGCTGCTGGCGGGCATTTGCGCCGCGGGCGGCGTCCCTGCGCCGTCGTGGACGGTGCCGGGCAGCCTCGCGCGGGCTGCGGGATCGGTGGTGGAGAAGGTGTGGTCCAGGTCCGGCCGGGCCGGGGAGCCGCCGATGACCAGATTCCTCGCTGAGCAGCTCTCCACGGCCCACTGGTTCGACCAGCGCGAGACCCGTGAACTCCTCAACTGGGCCCCCGCCGTTTCGCTTGACGAGGGCCTGGCGAGGCTGGCCGGGCACTACGCCCGGACGCCCCCTACCAGCGTCCGTTCCGCGGCCGGGGCTGGCAGACGGGGCAGGTGTACGAGGACCGGTTCATGAACTGTTCCCGCAGGAGCCGGCTGACCCGGCCGGCGGCGGCGCAGCGCTTGCACTCGAGCCCCTCCCGGCCGTAGGCGTTCAGGGAACGGTCGAAGTACCCGGAGGCTCCGTTGACGTTGACGTAGAGCGAATCGAAGCTCGTGCCGCCGGCGGCCAGGGCATCCGTCATGACCGCACGGGCAGCGTCGAGGACCCGCAGCGCATCGGGTCGGCGCAGGGTGTCGGTGGGCCGGGCGTAATGCAGCCGCGCCGTCCAGAGGGCCTCGTCCGCGTAGATGTTGCCGATCCCCGACACCAGGCCCTGGTCCAGCAGCGCCCGCTTGAGCCCGGTTTTACGGGCCCGCAGGCGCCGGTAGAAGGTCTCGAAGGAGAACCAGGGATCCAGCGGGTCACGGGCAATGTGCGCGGCTTCCTCGGCGATGAGCGGCAGCGGCACTTCGGCGAGGCCGCCAGGGCCGCCGTCGTCGGTGGGGATCAGCGAGGTCAGGAACAGGCCGCCGAAGATGCGCTGGTCCACGAACCGGAGCTGTTCGGGCATGCCGTCGGCTGGGCTGAGCCTCAGCCTGACCTTCAGGTGTTTTTCGTCCGGAACGCCGGGGTCCTGCATAAGCAGCTGGCCGGACATGCCCAGATGGGCCATAAGCGCGACAGCGGGGGCGGGCCCGCCGGCCGGGGTACCGTTTCCGGGCGGGGCGGGCGTGTCCGCCAGCGGCATCCACAGGAATTTGCCGCGGCGGACCACGTCCAGGACCCGCGCGCCTTCAAGGTTGCCGGCAAAGTCGTCCGGTCCCAGGGCGTGCCGGCGCAGGGAGCGCGGGTCCAGCACCTCGACGGAGGTGATGGTCCGGCCGCGCACCCAGCTCACCAGGCCGCGCCGGACCACCTCGACCTCGGGCAGTTCAGGCAACGCCGCTGCCTAGCTGCCGGTCTGGGACTGCAGCTGCTGCGGATCCGGCGCGGACGGGGCGGTCAGCCGGCGCCAGGCGTCGGCGGCGGCTTCCTGTTCGGCCTCTTTCTTGGAGTTGCCGGTGCCGGTGCCGTAGTCCGTGCCGCCGATCCGCAGCACGGCCTCGAACGTCCGGGCGTGGTCCGGCCCGGAGCCGTCGACCGCGTAGTTGATGGTCCCAAGCTGCCGGCTGGCGGCGAGCTCCTGGATGGAAGTCTTCCAGTCGGTGCCCGCGCCGAGGGCGGCGGCGTCCTTCAACAGCGGGCCGACCAGCCGCATGACCAGCTGCCGGGCAGTCTCGATGTCGTTGGAGAGGTAGGTGGCGCCGATCAGCGCCTCCATGGTGTCCGCCAGGATGGAGGCCTTGTTCTTGCCTTCGGTGAGCTTTTCGCCCTGTCCAAGGTAGATGTACTCCCCCAGCCCGATGCTGCGGCCGATGCCGGCCAGCGCCCGGGTGCTGACGACGGCGGAGCGGCGCTTGGCCAGGTCGCCTTCGGGCAGCGTGGGGTTGTCACGGTACAGCGCGTCCGTTACGGAGAACCCCAGGATGGAGTCGCCCAGGAACTCGAGCCGTTCGTTGGTGGGGATGCCGCCGTTTTCGTAGGCGTAGGAACGGTGTGTGAGCGCAAGACGAAGCGTCCCGGCGTCAATAGTGACACCGAGACGCTTCAGAAGCTCTTCAGTTGAAGACATCTTTTTCAGCCTGTTGGCGGATTAGACGTCTGCGACCTTGCGGCCCTTGTACTCAAGGAACAGCGCAGTGCCAGCCGAGTCGGTAACGACCTTTGCCTGGTGCGGCAGGCTGTACGTGACCTGGCCGTTCTCGACAGTCTTCACCAGGTGGGGGGCAGTTGCCTTCCACTGGGAGCGGCGGGCGCGGGTATTCGAGCGAGACATTTTCCGCTTCGGGACAGCCACGGCTAACTCATTTCTCTCTAGAAAAACACTTACAAATCAGTTTTGCCGGTCAGGCTTAGCCAAGTCAGCCAGGGCGGCCCAGCGAGGATCTACGACCTCGTGGTGATGCCCCGGCTCGTCTTCCAGGCGCACTCCACATTCGGAGCAAAGGCCCTGGCAGTCTTCCCGGCACACCGGCTGGAACGGCAGTATGGTGACAACTGCGTCCCGCAACACCGGCTCAAGATCGATCAGATCGTGCTCGACTCGACGTTGCTCTTCTTCGTCTTCTTCGTCGGAGAACACAGCATCCTCGTAGAAGAAAAGTTCTTGCACATCAACCTCTTGGTCATACGCAAGGGGATCCAGGCATCGGCCGCATTCGCCAGTAACTTCAACGTGCGCGGTTCCTGATACCAGAATTCCTTCGTGTACGGCCTCAAGCCGCAGGTCCAGCTCGACATCCGAGCCTTCCTGCACGCCAATGAGCGCCACGCCAAGATCACTTGGCGCGGGTACATGTTCCGTCAGCGTCCGCATGCTTCCCGGACTGCGTCCGAGGTCCTTGACGTCGAACGCCAAGGGCGAACTAGCATCTCGTTTAATGAGAACTCCTGTTGAACATATGACCGACGTACTATCTTAGCCTGAACTTCCGGACGGACTCAAACCGGGGGCACGCCGGCGGTTCACACCACAAGCGGCCTCGGATTCGGGCCTCGCAACCGGCAGCAGGCCGCCGAGTACCGGTCAAGCTTACACTTTGCGCGCCCGGTTCGGGACCGGCTCGCCCGGGGCCAGCCGTTTCAGCACGGAGCGGGGAACAAAGTCCGAGACGTCCCCGCCGAGGGCGAAGACCTCTTTGATGAGGGTGGAGGACAGGTGCAGGTAGTGGCTTTCCGCCGGCAGGAACACCGTCTCGACACCGGTCAGCTGCCGGTTCATCGTGGCCATCGGCAGTTCGTAGTCGAAGTCCGAGGACGAACGCAGGCCCTTGACGATCGCCGACACACCGCGCTGCCGGCAGTACTCGGCCAGGAGACCCTCCCCCACGGGTTCAACCACGATCCCGCGCAAGGACGCGAACGTTTCCCTGGCCATGTCGATCCGCTCCTCCAGGCTGAAGCGGTACTTCTTGGAATAGTTCGTGGACACGGCCACGATCACCTCGTCGAAGAGGCCCGCGGCACGCGCAATGACTTCCAGGTGTCCATTGTGGATGGGGTCAAAAGAGCCAGGGCAAACAGCGCGTCTCATGCTCCGAACCTACCGTATCCGCGCCGCAGCCCGGGATAACATGGCTGAATGTCAGCATCGAACAATCGCGCGACTTCTCCTTTCACTGTGCGGCCTGTCACTGTGCAGCCTGTCACTGCGCCGCCTTTCACCGTGGACGGCGGCGTGGTCCTGGTCACCGGTGCCGCCAGCGGCATGGGCCGGCTCTACGCCCTCCGCGCCGCCCGGGAAGGCGCCGGTGTGGTGATCCTCTGGGACGTCGACGCCGATGCCCTGGCCGGCACCGCCGCTGAAGTTGCCGCCCTGGGCGCCCGCGCCGTCCCCCGCACGGTGGACCTGGCGGATCGCGCCGCGATTGCCGGCGCCGCCCGGGAGGCCCGGGCCGAGGGGCCGCTGGCGCTGCTGGTGAACAACGCCGGGATTGTCCGCGGCGCGTACTTCTGGGACCACGCCCCGGACCGTGACATCGCCCTGACCATGGACATCAACGCCCTCGCCCCCATGTACGTCACCCTGGAGTTCCTGCCGGACATGATGGCCGCCGCCGGCCGCCCGCGCCGGATCCTCAACGTTGCCTCCGCCGCCGGCACGGTCTCGAATCCGCGGATGAGCGTGTACGCGGCCTCGAAATGGGCCGTCATCGGCTGGAGCGACTCGCTCCGGCTCGAGCTTGAACAGCAGGGCTACGGCCACCTGAAAGTCACCACCTTCTGCCCCAGCTACATTTCCACCGGCATGTTCGAGGGAGCCCGCGGTCCCCTGCTGACCCCGCTCATGACGCCCGAGGACGCCGTGGACAGGGCATGGCGCGCTACGGCCGCCGGGCGGCCGCTGCTGATCGCCCCCGCCATGGCCACGCTGGGGAAAGTACTCAAGGGCATACTGCCGGTGCGGGCGTGGGACTTCGTGGGCGGAAAGGTCTTTGGGATCTACACCACCATGGACAGCTTCACCGGCCGGGACGAGAAGGCGGGCACCCGATGAGCCCCCTCATGCCGTTGCCGTGGCAGCGCGCCGCAACCGGCGCCAACCTGCTCTCCCCCGATGGCTCGCTGGGCGTGACGATCTTCGAGGAGATGACCACCCTGGCCCTGAGCACGGGCGCCATCAACCTTGGCCAGGGCTTCCCGGACGAGGACGGCCCCGTGGAGATCAAGGAGGCCGCCCAGGCCGCGATCGCCGCCGGAGCCAACCAGTATGCGCCCGGCAAGGGCATCCTGCCGCTGCGGGAGGCGATCTCGGTGCACCAGCAGCGGTTCTACGGGCTGGACCCGGATCCGCAGACCGAAATCATCGTCACGACCGGCGCCACGGAGGCCATCGCCGCCGCCCTGCTCGCGCTGGTAGGTCCGGGAGATGAAGTGCTCACCTTCGAGCCGTTCTACGACTCCTACGGCGCCATCATCGGGCTCTCCGGCGCCACGCACGTCACCGCCCCGCTCCTGGCCCCGGATTTCATGCCGGACCTGGCCGCACTCGAGGCCGCGTTCAGCAACCGCACCAAGGTGGTGCTGATCAACAATCCGCACAACCCGACCGGAGCGGTGTTCCCCCGCGAGGTGCTCGAGCGCGTCGTCGAACTGGCCGCGAAATACGACACCGTCATCGTCACAGACGAAGTGTACGAGCACCTGACGTTCGGTGTGCGGCACATCCCGATCGCGACGCTGCCCGGGGCGGCGGAGCGCACGCTGACCATTTCCTCGGCCGGCAAGACGTTCTCCTTCACCGGCTGGAAGATCGGCTGGCTCTCCGGGCCGGAGGAGCTCGTGGCCGCCGCCCGGACGGTCAAGCAGTTCCTGAGCTACAGTTCCGGCACGCCCTTCCAGGCCGCGATCGCGGTGGGCCTGGGGCTTCCGGACGAGTTTTACGCCGGCATCGCCGACACCCTCCGGTACAAGCGCGACATCCTCAGCGAGGGACTGCGCGCGGCCGGCCTCGACGTGCTGACCCCGCAGGGGACCTACTTCGTCAACGTGGACACCTCACCGCTGGGGATCACCGATTCCGTGGAGCTGGCCCGCAGGCTGCCGGCCCTCGTGGGCGTCGCCGCGATCCCGGTGCCCGTCTTCTGCCACGCCGACGGCGCCGAACGCACCCGCAGCCTGCTCCGCTTCGCGTTCTGCAAGCAGCTGCACGTTCTGGAGGAGGCCGCCGAGCGGCTGGCGACCTTGCGCGACAGGCTGTGAACATGGCCGGGCAGCAACCCGGGGCCTCGCGGTTCCTGCGGACCACCGGGCAGCACGCCGTAATCGAACCGGATCCCTTTACCGACGGCGGCTTCGTGCTGAGCATCGGCGGCGCCGAGCAGTCCCACGTCAACCTGGCCGACCCCGCGGACATCTTCTACGAATACCTGCGCAGGATCGGGCACGTGGTAGACCTCGCCGCCCCGTGGGGCGAGCCGATCACGGCGCTGCACCTGGGCGCCGGGGCCCTGACGCTGGCCCGCTACATCCAGGCCACCCGGCCCGGCTCGGTTCAGTACGCCGTGGAGCTGGAGCGGGAACTGCTGGACTTCGTGCTCGCGCAGCTGCCCCTGCCGGAGGGAACCGAGCTGCACACGGTGATCGGCGATGCCCGCGACGCTCTCGCCGGGCTTCCGGCGGACCTGCGCTTCGACGTCGTGATCCTGGACATCTTCTCCGGGCCGGAGGCGCCGGAACACATCGCGTGTACCGGGTTCTACCAGGAGGCGGCGGCCCGGCTGACGCTGCGCGGCGTGTTGATCGTCAACGTGGGCGACGAACCCGGACTGACCCTGGTCCGGAGCCAGATCGCGGCCATGCGCCGGGCCATGGCCGACGTCTCGGCCTTCGCGGAGGCCGGAATGTTCACTGGCCGGTACCCCGGGAACATCATCCTGACCGGGACGCAGGGGCCGTGGCCGGAGGTCTGGACGGCGGCGCTCACGGCGCGCGGTCCGCATCCGGCCCGGCTGCTCGCCGGCGTCGATTTGGACGCGCTGGCCGGCTAGTCCCCTGCTTCCAGGTCCACGGCTTCCACAGCGTCCGCGGCTTCCACGCCGGGCTCGGTGAACCACAGCCGGGTTTCGCCGTACTTCTTCTCGGCAAACCGTTCCATCCCCTGGGGCCATGCCGGTTCGGGGCTCCGGGACGACCGTTCCACCACCACGACCGCTCCCTCGCCCAGGTGCGGCACCAGCTTGGCCAGCACGGCAGCGAGGGCCGGCTCGTCCAGGGGGTAGGGCGGGTCCAGGAACACCAGGTCCCAGATCGCGGAGCCGGCGGCCCGGTCGAGGAACGATTCGACCTTAGAGCGGTGCACGGAGACCACCTTGCGGCCCGTGACGGTGTTGACAAGATCGGCGTTCCGCTGGCAGACGGCGCTTGCCTTGGCGTCGAATTCGACCAGGTCCACGGAGTCCGCGCCGCGGCTGCCGCTCTCCACCCCCAGCGAGCCGGATCCCGCGTACAAATCGAGCACGCGGGCGCCGGCAATGACGTTGAAGGCGTCCAGCCTGGAGAACAGGGCCTCCTTGACACGGTCGGTGGTGGGCCGTGTCAGGTTCCCGGGCACGCTGTTCAGCGTGCTGCCGCCGGCCGCACCGGCAATGATCCGGCTCATGCGCGGACCCCCGCGGACGTGTTTGCCTGGCTCGTGGTCCTAGCCGCGTTCAAGGAACGCCTCCTTCTCGGGGTTCAGGTATTCATCGATCGCGGCCGCAAGCCGGGGCTGGCCCGCCAGCGCCGGATCGGCGGCCACGATCCGCTGGGCGTCCTGCCGGGCCCGGGCGATCACGTCCTCGTGTTCGAGGACGCGCAGCAGCTTCAGCGTAGAGCGCCCGCCGGACTGCGAGGCGCCCAGGATGTCGCCTTCCCTGCGGAGCTTGAGGTCCTCCTGGGACAGTTCGAAGCCGTCGGTGGTGGCGGCTACGGCATCCAGGCGGCGCCGGCTCGGATGGCCCGGCTCCAGGGTGGTGACCAGCAGGCAGGTTCCGGGCAGCCCGCCGCGGCCCACCCTGCCGCGCAGCTGGTGGAGCTGGGAGATGCCAAAACGGTCAGCGTCCAGGATCACCATGAGCGTGGCGTTGTGGACGTCCACGCCGACTTCGATCACGGTGGTGGAGACCAGCAGTTTGGTCTGGTTGGCCGTGAAGGAGGCCATGGTTTCGGACTTCAGGACGGGGTCCTGCCGGCCGTGCAGGGGCGCCACAGCCACCCCGGCCAAGGCCGGTTCGTCCTGGAGATGTTCCACGACGCCGGTGACCGAGGCGAGTTCCCGGGAACCGTTCTCGCCTTCGAGGTCCGCGGCGGACGGTGCGGCCTCGCCCGGGGTGAAGTCGCCGTCGTCGTCCGTGCCGATCTTGGGGCAAACGACGTAGACCTGGTTGCCGGCGTCGATCTCCTCCCGCGAACGGGACCAGATCCGGGTGGCCCACCCCGGGTGTTCCGCGAGCCCCACCACGTGGGTGGAGATCGGGGCGCGGCCGGCGGGGAGCTCATCGAGCACGGAGGTTTCGAGGTCGCCGAACACGGTCATGGCCACGGTCCGGGGAATCGGGGTGGCGGTCATGACCAGCAGGTGCGGCGGTTTGCTGGCCTTGGCCCGGAGGGCGTCGCGCTGTTCGACGCCGAAGCGGTGCTGTTCGTCCACCACGATCAGGCCAAGGTCGTAGAAGGAGACGTTGTCGCTGAGCAGGGCGTGGGTGCCGATCACGATTCCGGCCGTTCCGGAGGCGGCGTCGAGCATGGCCTGCTTCCGCGCCGCGGTGGGCATGGAGCCGGTGAGCAGGGTGACCTGGACGGCGTCCGGGCCGAACCCGCCGAGCATCCCGTCCCGGGAGAGCGGTCCGAGCGTGCGCCGGATGGATTCATAGTGCTGGGCGGCGAGGACTTCGGTGGGCGCCAGCAGGGCAGCCTGTCCCCCGGCGTCCACCACCTGCAGCATGGCGCGCAGTGCCACGATCGTCTTGCCGGAGCCCACCTCGCCCTGCAGCAGCCGGTTCATGGGCGAGTCCTGGGCGAGCTCATCGGAGAGCGTCTTACCGACGGCGGCCTGGCCGGCGGTCAGCGTAAACGGGAGCTGGCGGTCGAAGGCGGGCAGCAGCCCGTCCGGTGCCGGGCGGCGGGCGGTCGCTTCCTCGGCGGCGAGTTGGGCGCGGCGGCGGGCCAGGGCCGACTGGAGCACCAGGGCTTCCTGGTAGCGGAACCGGTCGCGGGCCCGCTGGTAGTCCGCCGGGGTTTGCGGGGCGTGGATCAGCCGGTAGGCGTCCGCGACCGGCAGGAACTTCTCCCGCGCCGCGATCTCGGCGGGCAGCGGGTCGCCGAGGGTTTCCAGTTCCACGGTGTCCAGCAGCGTCGAGATGACCTTCTGGATGGACCAGCTGGTCAGTTTCGCCGTGGCCGGGTACACCGGGATCGGCATGGCGGCGAGCTTCTCGGGGTCAATGCCCGGCGTTTCGGGGTCCTCGTCCAGCAGCAGGAAATCCGGGTTGGTCAGGCCGAGGGATCCGGCGTAGCGCGTGACTTTGCCGGAAAACATGGCGCGCCGGCCCGGCTGCAGCTCGGCCTTGGCCCGGAACCCGTTGAAGAAACTGACCTTGAGCGTGCCCGGCAGCGCGCCGGCGGCCCGCGTGGAAGCGGCACCGCCGGCGTCGTCGGAGATCACGACGTCGGTGAGGGAACCACGCCGGGCGCGCATGGGCCGGGTGCTGTTGGAGACCACCCGGGCGATCAGGGTCACTTCCTCGTCCAGCGGGACCTCGCTGATGGGTGTGAGCTCGCCGCGGCTGAGGTAGCGGCGGGGAAAATAGTTCAGGAGCCCGCCGACAGTGGTGATGCCAAGGTGTTTTTCGATGACAGCCGCGGAGCGCTTGCCGATGCGGCGCTCCAGGCCCAGTTCAAGTTCAGCGTGCATGTCCGTCGGGGTTTCGGGTTTCGGCGGCACGCGCAGTGGCAACTGAAGGGGCTGCGGTGGCGGCAACTGTGGCGGCCGGTGCCTCCGGGTCGCGCGGGACTGCGAGCTCGCTCACGGAAATGTCCGTGGGCTCGCCCAGGGAACGGATCAGCGCGACGGCGAGGTCCGCATCCAGGACGTGGACGTGGACGCGCCAGCGGTAGAGCCCGGCGGCGTCGGCGCCGCCGCCGACCTGGCTCATGATCACCGAGTCGCCCATTTCGTCGAGCCGTTGGCGCATCATGGCGGCGTCCAGCGGGGACAGGGAAATGGTGCACATGACTTCGACACCTTCGTCGCGCGGCATGCCGACGTGGATATGCGGATCCTGGACGTCGTAGCCGTGCAGTCCGTCCAGCAGTTCGCTCTGGAGCTCCTCGCCCAGCACGGCCGAACGGAGGCAGTCCAGGATGAGCAGCATGCCCACGCCGCCGGCGTCCACCACGTGGGCGGCCTGCAGGGCAGCGAGCTGCTCCTCCGTGCGGACCACGGCGGCCAGGGCCGCCTCGACGGCGGCGTCCAGGGCCAGGCCCAGGGTCTGGTTGCTGTCATCGCCGTCGTGTGCGGAGTCCACGGCGGCCGCGGCCCGGGCGGCAGCCTCCATGACGGAGAGCATGGTGCCGGGCACGGGATCACTCAGCGCGGACCAGGCCCGGATCTGGGCCCGGTTCAGGGCCGCAGCCAGCAGGGGTGAGCTGATCCGGGTGTGCCCGGCCAGGGGTTCGGCGGCAGCGCAGAGGAAGACGGCGAACAGGGTTCCCGAGTTGCCGCGGGCCTGCTCCATGGCAACCTGGCCGGCCTGCGCCAGGACGGCGCCAACGTCATGCAGGGTCGGGTCCGGCGCCGCGTGCGCCGCCCCGTCCGGGTGTCCCGGCACGGCGGCGTCCGCGGCGTGGGCCGCGGCGCGGACAGTCAGGTAGAGGTTGGTGCCGGTGTCGCCGTCGGCTACCGGAAAGATATTGATGGCGTTCAGGCGGTCGCTGTGGTTGCCGAGCGTGGTTTCCGCCTTGCCCAACCACCGCTTCATCGCTTGCGCGTTGGCGGCAATCTTAGTCTGCAAAGTGATCCCATCCCACAGCGTCAGCGGGCCTGCCCGCGATCGTTACTCCCGTGCTTTCGGTTGGTGCAGGGGCCTCTACCGAGCCTATCGCAGTGAACCCGGGAGGGAGCGGAACCCCTGCCGGGAAAGTGGCGAGCAGCCCATGGTCTTCACCGCCGCCGAGGACCCAGGCCATCGGGTCTGCCCCCAGCAGCTCCGACGCCGGCAGCAGCGGGGCGGCCAGCTCCTTCAGGGCGGCGGCGTCCAGGTTCAGCATTGCGCGGCTGGCGGCCGCCATGCGGTTTCCGTCCCGGACCAGGCCGTCCGAGATGTCCATCATGGCGGACGCCCCCGCCTCACGGGCCAGCGGTCCGGCGGCGAGCGGCGGCTGCGGCCTGCACTGGGTGTCCAGGAGGGAACGCTGCCCGGCGGTCAGGGCGCCCACCGGGACGCTCGACTCCAGCAACGCCAGCCCGGCGGCGGCCCGGCCCACTGTTCCCGCCAGGGCCACGGTGTCCCCCGGCCGGGCCCCGGAGCGCAGGACGGGCTCCTTGCCGTCAAGGGTCCCCAGGATCGCCACGCTGACCGCCAGTTCGCGGCCGCGGCCGAGGTCGCCGCCCGCCACCGCGCAGGCCGGAGCCCCCAGGCCCCTGATGCCGGCCACGAGGCCGTCCGCGAAATCCTCCACCCAAGAGACGAGGGTCTCCGGCGGCATGGTCAGGCTGACCACAACGGACGTGGCCCGGGCGCCCATGGCGTTGATGTCGCTGAGGTTTTGCGCCGCGGCCTTCCAGCCGACGTCGTACCCGGTGGTCCGGTAGCCGTTGTTCCATTCGAGCCGGAAATCCTGGTCCGCCACCTGGGTGTCGATGCTCAGCACGGTCCGCCCGTCCGGCGCGGCGACAATCGCGGCGTCGTCCCCCGGCCCCAGCAGCAAGTACGACGCCGCCGCCGGTCCGCCATTGGGCTGCGGGATCGTCAGCCGCGGAAAGATGCGTCCCAGCAGCTGGGACTCCGAGAGGCCGGCAACGGTCAGTGCGGCGTCCGCGGGCAGGGCATGGGGCACGGCGGTTTCGGGGACAGCGGTTTCGGGGACAGCGGTTTCGGGCACAGGTTCGGGCACAGTTTCAGGCACAGCCCTACGCTACCGCGAGGGACTGACCGTGCCGGGCCGTGGCTTCACGTGCTGAGTATTTCCTCCAGCCAGGCCTCGCCTGTGGACCGCATATCGAACCGCCCGACGTATTCGGCGGCGGCCCGTGACTCCTCTGCATACGCTTGGGGCGAACCGTTGAGGGCCGAGACCAGGGCCCGGATCTGGGACGTTGTCCCCCGGGTCCAGCGGTTGCTGAATATTTCATCCGCTCCGGGCCTCTGCCAGAACAGCGGTACGGCGCCTGATGCCATGCCCTCGGCGGGGGCGAGGTGAAAGCTCTCGTCCGAGCTGGGCGATAGGACATATCCGATCTTGCGCAGCCAGGAGGCCATGTCGGGGCCAAACGGTTCGAAGACCACGGCATCCCGCAGCGCCGGGGACCTGCCGATACGATCAAAGATCTCCAGGTACGCCTCGCGTTGGAACGGCTTCTTCCATTCGTACGGATACTCCCACGGCATTCGTCCGCGGACATGCAGGGTGTACCTGGGGTCCTCATCCAACAGCTCCTCGAGCAGGTCAAGGGCGCGGTCCAGGCGCTTGCGCATGGGGACGATGCCCACCAGCCCCAGCCGGAAGCGATGATCCGGTTCCTTGGATCTGCGGAGGTCCATGACGTCCACGGCGTTCGGGATGACCCGGATGGCGGTGCCGGTCCAGCCGGTACTTGCACGGGTGCGATCCACGTAGAGCTGCGAGACGCAGATCAGGGAGTCAATGTTTTCGGCGGCCACGTCGCTCATCCAGGGGCCGTTGAGCTCGAACATGTGAAGACGCACAATGAGCTTCTGCCTCCGCCGTTTGTTGTTCGAGTACCAGACGGCGTTGGGCCCGCACCATTCACAGATGATCACGTCGGCCCAGTCCCTGAGCCGCTCGGACTCCTTGACGTCGTGCTGATGAAGTGAGGTCCAGTGGTCGAAGGCGAGTTCGATGTCGTCCCGCATCTCGAGGACGGACACCAGCTCGCCCGCAAACTTTAGGTCGTGACCGGCAATCAGCACCCGCGTCTTTTGCCTGGACCGCGGGCTGCGGGCGTAGTCGCCTTCGGACCGTTCGAAATAGGCCTTCAGCCGGGCCGCCGATGCTGAAATCGAGTAGTACCGGACACGATTGGACACTTCCTCCTTCAGCTCGGCAAGGGATCCCCTCGCCGCCAGAAGCGTGCTGAGAACGCCCTCCGCCGAATCGTCGTCGACATACAGCGGATAGTCCGCGCCGAAAAGCTCCAGGTGCTGAGCATTGCGGTTCACCATCGGCGGCACCCCAAGGGCCGCGTACTCGAGCACCTTGGTCGAAATTTCGAGGCTGGCGTCCATGCTTCGATCCCGCCAGCTCAACCCGACGTCGTGCCGGCTGACTTCCTTTGCGGCCTCATCACGGGACATCCCGCCCAGCCAGTCGATCCCCGACGAGCCCACCGCCGCCTCCATCGTGGCCGACCACTGCGGGTCCTGGAGGTCGTGCTGGAACTTGTCACCGATCATCGTCAACGCCAGGGGAAGGTTGTGTTCCCCGGCCGTCACCGGGAGGGAGCACATTTCCAGGGTCCGCCATTTCCTGGCGAACTTGCCGGAGTAGACCGCACTCAGTTTCCGGCCGGTGCCGGATGAGCCTCCCCGCAGGTCAAAGTATTCATCGGGCACCATGGGCGTGAGGACCAGGGTCTTTCCCGCGGCCTCGGGAATCGTCGCCTCAACGTAGGAGCGTGCGGCCTCAGTCTGCACGAAGAAGCGCCGGCATTGTCCGACGGTCCTTCTGAGCACCGCGCGGTCTTTTTCGGAAAGCCGGGAGCCGGGATGGGCGATGTCCGTGATGTAGAGCCACGACTTGGGACCCAGGACTTTGGAGTTTGCGACGTGCGCCGCGACCTGGGTGCCTCGGGCGATCACGACGTCGAACGGCCGCTGCGCGTCAAGCTGGGCCATGCGCTGGGCTGCGGTGCGGGGCTGCAGCGCCTCGATGTCCGCGCTCTCGCCAGGTTGGGCGATTTCCACGCCGGGCATGTCAGCTATCCGGTCAAGCAGCCGCGTCTTCGACACTTGGGTCTTGAGAAGTACGCAGACTTCGGAGCCCGTTCGGGATAACGCCTCGGCCATGGAGACGAGCCAGACCGCGGACCCGTCGATGATGTTGAGGTCGACGTCCCCGTAGAGGAGGATCTTCCGCATGGACCCGGTGGTATCAGGGCGAGCCAATGAGCGCTCCTCTGTTCATTTTGGCAAAAGTTTCCAGCGAAGTGAGCAATCCGAACCGGTAGTCTTCGGTCCACTCCGCCAGGGATGAACGCTCCGAAAACACCACATCCGACGCTGCTTCGAAATCCGTGGTGTAGATATCTGATTCCAACCGTGTTCTCACAAAATAGGCCGRCATCCCTTGGGACCTGCACTCAGCGAGGGCACGGAGTATTTCGTTGGCAAGCAGCGTCCCTGCAGCGGAATCGGCTCCGAACCAGATTCCGGCCGTGAAGGCGCTGTCATCGATAACCAGCGCGGACCCCCGGCCGTTCGCGATCTGGGCCGCGATGGTGCTCGGCCGCAGTGGTTCCAGGGCGTGGGCATCGCCCAAGTACCGGTAAAGCTCCTGGCCCATGATCGAGTAGACAACCCGTCCGCCCCACGGCGCCGTTACAGGCGCTCCGAGGTAGCGGAGGATTTTGGCCTGGCGGTCCCGGTCATCTGTCACAGCGGCCGCGAGCCGGCCGACTGCCCGTCCGGCAGTCGGAGCCGCGGTGGGAACGGACTTTGTGCGCTCCGCCGCGGGAGCCGTGGCCTTCGCCGCGGGGGCACTGGCCTTCGCCGCCGGTGCGGACAGCCCGCGTACCAGCTCGTGCAGTTCCCTGTTGCGCGAGTGGGCCTTCCGGGCTTCGGTTTCCTGCAGCCACCGCATACTGACCAGCTGCGAGACGGCCATCACCGCCATGAGTGCGAAGAGTGCCAGGGGCAGAACCGCGAGCGCCGGCTGCCTGAGCACGAGGCAGAGGATTCCACTGAGTACTGCGGCCGCGCCGCAGAAGGCCATCGCCATGACCACCCGGCTTTTGAAGGCTGTGCGCAGTGTCTGAACGAGCCGATCGATCATGAGCTGAAGACTCCCCGGGTATCGACGAGGAGCTTGCCGGCCAAGGCTTCGGCGGGCAGGGCCCGGACGGCGTCGTGGTCGACAAGCACCACCACGAGCGAGGAACGGTTCACTGCTTCCTCCAAGGGCACCAGCCGGACGTTCTCCCGGTGCTGCAGGCGCCCGGGCAGGCTGTCGATGTGGGGCTCGGCGACGTTGATCCGGGTGGCCGGCATCGATTCGGCGATGCCTTGGGCAATGTCAATGGCGGGAGACTCACGCAGGTCGTCAATGTTTGCCTTGAACGCGAGCCCCAGGACGGCAATCTCGGCGTTCCTGGGCAGGCCGGCAAACGCGTCACGCACCTGGTCCAGGACCCAGCGCTGCTTCTCGTCGTTGACGGTCCGGGCCGCTCTGATCAAGCGCGACTCGGCAGGTGCTGCGGCGACGATGAACCAGGGATCGACGGCGATGCAGTGACCCCCGACGCCGGGTCCCGGCTGCAGGATGTCGACGCGGGGGTGGTGGTTTGCCAGCCGGATCAGTTCCCAGACGTTGATGCCCAACTTTTCGCTGATGACCGAAAGCTCATTCGCAAACGCTATGTTGACGTCGCGGTAGGAGTTTTCCACCAGCTTGGCCATTTCCGCCGTCACGTCGTCGGTGATCAGGATCTCGCCCTGGCAAAACACCGCATACAGGTCTTTCGCGAGATCGGCGGCGCGCCGGGTGATCCCGCCAACAATCCTGTCGTTGGTGACAAGCTCGATCATGACTTTGCCGGGCAAGACGCGCTCGGGGCAATGGGCCAGGAGAATCGCGGGCCTGCCGTCGGCGCCGTCCAGCGATAGGTCCGGCCGGAGCGAGACGATGTACTCGCCCAGATGGCGGGTTGCCCCCGGGGGCGACGTGGACTCAAGGATGATCAGTTCGCCACCTTGCAACACCGGCGCGATCCCGCGTGCGGCCGCCTCGATGTAGCTCAGGTCAGCCCTCTTGTCCGCCGTGAACGGCGTCGGAACGGCGACTATGAACGCATCAGCGGCGGGCGTTTCGGTGGTTGCCTTGAGCCGGCCCTGGCTGACGGCACCGGCGACGTGGATCCCCAGGTCTGGCTCGACGAAGGGCACACGCCCCTCGTTGACTGCGTCCACCGTCCGCTGATTGACGTCAACGCCGATGACGTCAAGGCCGTTGGTTGCCAGTATCGCGGCTGTGGGCAGCCCGATGTACCCCAGTCCAATGACGGCGATGGTCCGAAAGTCAGTCAATCTGGTAACCCCTATCAAAGCGTGATGAATTCACGTGGATTGTCGAAAATTTGAATCTCGCCGTCCGTTGCGGGCTCCCCGGCCGGTACGCCCGGCCCGTTCGCCGTGCCGGGGCGGATCTGGCAGTAGTTGAACCTGTCGGCTGCGTAGATGGAGCCCTGGGAAGCCGCGACGGACGCCAGGAAGGCGGTGTCCTCGCCCCGGTCCAGCGCCTCAAACGGGTGCGCCTCGAAGACCTCCCTGTGTGCAGTGATGGTTGGTCCCATCACCCGCCGGCCGAACCGGTGCTCCTGGTGTGCGGCGCGGAGCATGGTGGTCCGGCTGGAACGCAGGTGCGTGTAGTGGGACTGCTTCCCCACCACGGCCGCCCCGGAATAGCTGAGCGCGTACAGCAGATCGGCGACGTAGTTTGGCGCGTAATAGTCGGCGTCGTCCATTCTGGTGAGCACCGCACCCGTGGATGCTTCAACGCACCGGTTGAGGCACTCGCCGAGGCTCAGTGCGGCCGGGGCGGCGAGCACCTGGTACTTCGCCACGCCGTGGGCGTGCGCCAGCTCGGCGCAGAGACCGTCGGCGGCCGCAAAGCCGTGGGTCAGCACGATGAGCTCCAGGTCGACGCCGGCCTGGCCGCCGGCGGTCTGAAATATTTGGTCCAGCTGTTGCGGACGAGTTGTGCTCACCAGCGCACTGACGGAGGGAAGGGCCACGGGCCGGCATCGCTCCGGCGCGACCGCCCGGACAATGGATTCTGCCCGGTGCGCGTACGTATGCGCTCCCCAGATCCGGCGCTGGGCCTTGTGGACCACCCGTTCGTTGAACTCCGGGTTGGACGTCAGCTTGCGCAGCATGATTTCCGCCTCCGGCTGGGCTGCGGCGACCAGAACCTCATCGTCCTCGAAGAACTGCGCTATGGCCGCGCTGGGAGCGGAGACGACCGGTGTGCCCGAGGCGGAGATCTCGAAGATCCGGCGGGCGCACATGCTGGGCGATTCGATCACCGAGTTGACGTTCAGGAACGCCTTGTACGCCCGGTATGCCGTCAGCATCTGGGCGTAATTCAATGAGCCGACTACGTGCTGGTCGAACGGCTCCGGGAACTGGTAGTTCTGGTCCCCGCCCAGCTGGCGGGAGAATATTTCCAGTTCGGCGCCGCCGGTTCCGGCTTCGGTCATGGCCGCGCCCAGGAGCATGTCCATCTGGGCGCGGCGTTGGGGATACTTGTGGGCGAAATACATTCCGGCGAAAGCCACGCCTCGCGAGTGCCATCCGTGTCCTGGCCGGACGGGGTTGTGGAGGGCGGGCTGCGCGGCAAAGGGAAGGGTGCCCACCCTGTGGTGGCCCAAGTCCCTCACGTAATCAGGAATGCGGTCCGAATCACTGGTGAAGACGTGGTCAAACAACTTTGCTGCCGGAAGAAAGTCGTCGTAATGCGGTGGGTCCTCCTTGTTCCAGAAGACGGTCGGAATGCCGCGGGCACGGCACCACTCCACAAGCCGGACCAGCTCGACGCCCGGCCCCTTGGAGCCGGTGAGCTGGTATTGCCAGGAGCCGGAATTTCCGTTCCAGGCAGATTCCACGAACAGGAAATCGATGCGGGTCGCTCCCAGTTGGTCACGCCACAGTTCCTTGCGCAGTTCGAGCAGGTTCCATTCGAACGCAAAGGACGTGCGGGTGAAATCGTCCAGGATCACGCCCACGCTCAGGTCCGGGCGCCGCGGTCCCGGACCGGAAGCTTCGTATGGGGTGAACTGCAGCTGCCGGTTTGGCCCCCGCCCCGCCCACTGGCCCGCTGAACCATTCGTCCCGGGCGAAACGGCGTGGGTCCGTTCTGTTCTCCGGTGTGGCCTCCGCCTTTGAAAGTGGGCCTTGCAACGTGTTCTCAAATGCCACAGGCTATTTCGCATGTCGCCGACGATGCCCATCAGTTCCTCTCGCTACACTCCGCCAAAAGAAGGTGAATACTTTTGTTTCCTCATCGAAGCTAGGTGTCCCAGATAAAGAGAATTGGGGTCCAAGGTGAACTGACGGCTAACGGCACCCGGAGACTGGCTTACATATTCCGGCGGACCCTCAGGTCCGGCATTCGCAGACCTGAAGGGCCGCCCTTAAAAAGGGCGACCCGCCATCAGTAAAACTGATGGCGGGTCGTGAGGGTGACCGGCAGCTGCAGCGAGCCGTCTAGAACGTGGTCTTGAGGCAGCCAAACTGGGTGTTGCCGGACGACATCCCGGCCACGCCCAGCCCCCAAGCGCACACGGTGTACACACCGCGTTTCGTCACCGGAAAGACAATCCGGTATCCGTGGTTGCCGGAGACTCCGAAGACCGAGTTGACGTCGGGCCTCGACCCGTTGGCCACATAGGCCGTCCCCTTCGTGGTGCCGTCGGGAGACGTGACGTAGAGGTGTACGGGAATGCTCGCCCCTGTCATGCCCGGGTCCAGTCCCCAGCCGGTGGCCACAATGGCCGATCCCGTACCGCCGAGTTGGACCTTGAGGGACTCCAGATATCCGATCGGCGCCGGTGTGGCTGCAACACGCACCGTCGAGCAGCCAAGCAGGCTGTTGCCCAGCGGGAAGACGCTGATGGCGATCCCGTAGGCGCAGACCTTGTAGCTGCCCGGTGTCTCGACCGGCAGTGCCACGCGGAAACCGTGGTTCCCGGTGACCCCCATGACCTGGTTGACGTCCGTGCGCGACTTGTTGGCGGTATAGGCCGCGCTCGTCGTCACCCCCTTGGGGTCGGTGACGTAGAGGTGCACCGGAACGGATGCGGCCGGACTTCCGGGATCCAGGCTCCACCCGGCGACCGTGACGGTTGCCGTCGCTGCGTCCGTCTTGACTACGGTACTGTCCAGATATCCGATCGGCGCCGGTGTTGCCTGCGGCGTCACGTATTTACAGCCCAGGAGGCTTGTGCCCTGGCTGAACGGGCTGACGGCCACGCCGTAGGCGCACACCTTGTACTTGCCGCTCATGGTCACGGGGATGTCCGAGGCGAATCCGTGGCTTCCGGTCACAGCCATCACCAGGTTCACGTCACTTCGGGCCTTGTTGGCCGTGATGGCCTTCGTCGTCGTCTTACCGGCCGGATCCGTCACCTCAAGACGGACCGGGATGGACGCGGTGGGCGTCCCGGGATCGTAGCTCCAACCCGTCGCCCGCAGAACTGTCACCCCGGTGACCCTGGTGAGCCCCAGCGACTCGAGATACCCGGCTGTGGGCGCCGACCCGGCCAGGCTCAGGGACCGGCAGCCCAGATCCACGGTTTCGACACTGCCCAGGGCGTACACGCAGACTTTGTATACCCCGGCGGCGGTCAGGTTGAACGAGCGGGTGAACCCGTGGTTGCCGGTCACCTGCATGATTTTGTTTACATCCGGGCGGGCCTGATTGGCCGCCACGGCGTAGCCCGTGGCAGTACCGCCGGGCGGCGTCACATAGATGTGGACCGTGGACGATTCGGAGGACTTGGCCGAGTCGTACGCCCAGCCGGCGACGTTCAGGCGGGCTGTGGTGCCGGAGCTGGTGATGCCCATGGACTCGACGTAGCCCTTCGCGGGCGCACCCGGCGGACGGATCGTCACGGTGGCCGCGGTGTTGCTGACAGCGTCAATAGAGACCTTGGTGCCGGCGTGCGTTGTGAAGGTCTGGCCGGCCTGCCAGGCCTGGGTGTTGCTGTAGTAGCCGTTGAAGGCGGTTGCCCGGGTATTGGGAGGAAGCAGGATCGAGGAGTTGCCTCCGCCCTGCTGGGTGATCTTCACGCCGCGGTTTCCGTTTTGAGCAATGACTGAGTCGTAACCGACCGGGGTGCGGAGTTCCAGGAAGTACACCTCGCCGGATTTCGGGTCCGTGAACTTCGCTGCGCGGCTGGCGCCTGCTCCGGCCCAAGGCTTGAGGTTCACCGTACGGGGGGCGGATACCGTGCCCAGGTTGGCGATCTCGTTACCGTTGCCGAACCGGCCCATTTCCCAGAAGCTGGCGCTGATTTCCGGCATGAGGTCGAAGTGCGAGATACCCATGAGGTCCAGGTTGTCGCCGTAGGTCTTGATGCTGCAGGTGGCATCCGCAAACCCGGCGAACGACCCGGAGGCCACGTCCATGGCGCCGCTGCCGCACAGCAGGCTGTTGGCATGGTCCATGCCGAGGGCGTGCCCGAATTCATGTGCCAGGACCGGCGTGGAGAGCCGGCTGTTCTGCGGCATCAGGATGCGGCCGCCAATGTTGCCGTTGCTGTAGGTCATGCCCGCGGCGCCGTTGGTGAGGTATGCGCCGGGGATGAACATGACCAGTGCCGTGTAAGAACTCTGCGTCCAGCCCAGCTCCTGGGAGACGATGTCCACAATCTGCGCCGGCGACTGCTTGGAGGTCGCGGCGGACTTGTGCAGCTGGCGCGACGAGGCCAGCGCAATGTCCACCCGGCCCGCGGTGGCGTAGGCCCAGTAGCGGTTAGCGGCGCTGAGCGAGGCCTTCGCCGCGGCCATGGGGACGGCCGCGTCCGTTTCGGCTGCAGTCTTGTCGGCCAGCTGCACCGTCACCAATGTGGTTTTCAACGTGCCGGCCAGCGGCGCGCTGACGTAGGTGTACTCGGACTTTGCCCTGCCTGCGGGAGGTTCCGGGCGCACAAAGTCATCCACCTGCCCCTGCGGGCTTGGATCCGACACCGCCGGCACGGCACCAGTCTGCATGACAGCCGACGGCGCCAGCGCTCCGGCGGACACCTGTCCGGCGGCCGGCACCTCGACAGCGGCCACGGCGGCCTGCGGCAAGGTTGCTGCCAGCATCACGGCGGCAATCACGGTTGCCGTTATGTTTAGTTTTCGCAAGATTGCTCGCTTAGGGGTGAGACCGCAGGTGGAGACCTGTTGGTGGGAGCGACGTAAGTTGCCTACAGCATAAACGGCAATCCACATCTGTCACCCCAGTAACTTTGATCTCCAAAATCACAACTGCATCACGCATTCTTTTGTGCAAGTTTTGGCGCAGTACCGGCGCACCATTTCGCCACCTGAATACCGCGTGCCAAACTCTTAGCCGTGCTTCCTTCCGTTGCCGCGGTGAATACCGCCACCCGCAGGGTGCTCGCCGTCGCCGTCGGAGGTCTCCTGCTGTGGCTGATCATCGCCCTCCAACTGTTCGTCAACGTGGACCCGCTCAGCGTGCACCGGACGGACGCCGTCATCATGCTGGGCGGCGCGGCGTCCGAACGCCTGCCGGTGGCGCGCCAGTTCCAGGCCGATTTCCACGTTCCGGTCCTCGTGATCTCGCACACGGACACGTTCGGCAACCGGGCGGCGGATGAGGCGTGCAATTCGGCCGCCTTCCCCAACGCGGCCGTCATCTGCTTCCGCCCCCCGGACCTGGACACCCGCGGCGAAGCACTGGCAATCTCCGGCCTGGTCAAGGCCAACGGCTGGAAGTCCGTCACCGTAGTGACGTCCAGTTATCACCTCACCCGCGCGGGGCGCCTGATTGGCCAGTGCACGACGGCGGACGTACAGATGATTGCCTCACATCCGGACCTGGATTTGACCCAATGGCTGCGGCGGTTTGTGATCGAAACCGGAGGACTGATCGACGCTTCCTTGCGGCCGGAATGCGCCAATCAGTGAGCGAAAATGTAAGAATTGAAGCCGTCAGGTCGAAGCCGGACGATTCATTGAACTGAGGAGGACGATACGTTGGAGAACCCTGCCGACGGCGCTCCCCCACTGACCGCAGCACCGCGGCACTTGCGCCGGCGCCGCCTGCACGAGGACATTCCAGATACACTCCTGGTCCCGGACGCCGAGCCGCTTCCGCTGTCCGCAGGCCGCGCAGCGCGTGAACGGGCGGCCGAAGAAGCATCGCCCCGGGATCGTCCAGCCTCGGCCAAGCGGGCCGCCGAACTGGACCCCACCGACGAAGAAATGGCCTACCGCCGCAAGCGCCTTACGGCACTGATTGCCGTTCTGGTCGTGGTGGTCAGCGTCCCGGCCCTCGTGATCGCCTTGTTGCTGCTGGGCTGAACCCGCCCGGCCAGCCGTTACACCACAACCAACCTTTTGGGGGATAGTCCATGCACAGCATCATGCCGATCTTTGGAACCAGGCCGGAAGCCATCAAGATGGCCCCGATCGTCAGCGCCCTGCAGGAGTCCGCGCACTTCGACTGCATCGTGACGGTCACCGGCCAGCACCGCGAGATGCTGGACCAGGTCAACGAACTGTTCGGCATCGTCCCGGACCACGACCTCAATATCCTGCGGCAGGGCCAGACCTTGTCCGCCATCATGACGCGCACCATCGACGGCCTGGAGACACTCTTTGCCGGGTCGAGGCCGGACGCCGTCGTGGTCCAGGGCGATACCACCACGTCCACGGCCGCCGCCATCGCGGCCTTCTACCACGGCATCCCCGTGGTGCACGTCGAAGCCGGGCTGCGCAGCGGAGACCTGCTCTCGCCGTTTCCCGAAGAAGCCAACCGCAAGATCACCAGCCAGATCGCCCGCCTGCATCTGGCCCCCACCTCCACCAGCAGGGAAAACCTGTTGCGGGAAGGCGTCAGCCCGGAAGACATCGTCGTGACCGGCAACACGGTGATTGATGCCCTTCTGGCCACGGTGGACAAGCAACTCCCCTTCACGGACCCCAGGCTGGAAGAGCTGGCCACCAGCGGCCGCCGAATCCTGCTGGTGACCACCCACCGCCGCGAAAACCAGGGCGATGCCATGCGCAATATGGGACGCGCGCTGGCCCGGATCGCCGATGCCGAGCCGGAACTGACGATTGTCCTTCCCGCGCACAAGAACCCGGTGGTGCGCGAGGCGGTGCTGCCCGCGCTGGACGGCAAACCCAACGTGCTCGTCACCGAACCGCTGGCCTACGGCGAGTTCACCCGCCTGCTGTCCGTTGCCCACGTTGTGTTGACGGATTCGGGCGGCGTCCAGGAAGAAGCCCCAAGCCTGGGCAAACCGGTCCTGGTGATGCGGGAAAACACCGAGCGGCCCGAGGCCGTGGATGCGGGGACGGTGCTGCTGATCGGCACCGACGAGGAACGGATAGTTTCCGAAGTGTCCCGGCTGATCCACGATCAGGGGCACTTCGCCGCGATGGCCAACGCCGTGAACCCGTATGGGGACGGCAACGCCGCCGCGCGCACCGTCGCAGCCATCGAAGAACTGGTGGGCGTGGGGTCCCGGATTGGCGAATTCGACGGCGCCTAGGCGGTGCCGTATTGCCGGACGAACTGGTCCGGTCCAACGTGTGCCTTCGGGCGAGTAAAGGCTATATTGACAAGTGCAATAGCGGGGCAGGATGCAACCATCACGACGTGACGCAATTCGCTGGGCGGCCACTGCCGCCATCGGGACCACCGTTCTGGCACTGTCCGAGTCGACAGGCGTGTTGCCACCGGAGGCGCCAGGGACACTTCCCGCGAAGCTGGACCTTGCCGTACCGCTAACAACTTTGGACGCCACAGTCACTTTCGGGCCTCTGCGTGTGCAGAATCTGCCGTACCGCCGACTCTCATGGGGGCCGGCCGCTCAGACAGTATTACGGGAAGAATTGTCGACCCGGAAAAGCACCCTGGAAACCCACCGCACAGCGCTGGCCACTTTCGGCCACTTGACCGACACGCATGTGCTCGATGCAGCCAACCCGGGTCGGCTGACGTTTCTTTGGCAGTACTACGACTTCTCGGATGAATTTCCCAGCTCAACGCGGTTTCGACCACAAGACCTTTTCACCGTCCACGTGTTAGACGCCACAATTCGGAAACTTAACGCCGTCCGGCGAGGCCCCATTTGTAAACGGTCTTTGGACTGTCTCGTGACCACGGGGGACCTCACGAACGCTTATGCCGTCAGTGAACTGTCGGCAGCAATCGGTGTATTCGAAGGCCGTCGGGTGACCTCTCACCCGGGTGGCGGTTACCAGGGTGTTCAGGATGACGGACCGGCCCCTCTCGATCTGTCCAAGAGCATCTGGCATCCCGAACCCGAAACGTCGTTGTTACCCCCAGACGACTGGAAAACGCTTCATGGCTACCCCACGGTTCCCGGACTCCTAGCGGCCGCAGTCGAGCCGATAGCAGCGGAAGGGGCGAACTTCCCCTGGTATATCGGCTTCGGCAATCACGATGAATCCGGACGATCGTTCGTTTCGCCGAAGAACGAATTCGTCGACGCTCTCAGAGTCGGCAACCGTCTTCCGATCAGGCTGCCCCATGGCATGGACACCTCGGAATTTTGGAATATTGTCGACGGTGCCAGTGGCAGCGAACGCAGGTCTCTCATCGAGTCGATGCCGTCCCGCCCGGTGCGCTCGTCCACGCTCCGCCGCCCGTTCAGCAAGGCTGAATTTGTCAATGCTTTACCGGCGAATGCAGCCCAGTCCCATTCATGGTCCGACCTCGGCGGCAGATCCAGCATCGCCCCGTACTACACCTTCGACATTTCACCAGATGTCATGGGCATTATGCTAAACACCGCCAGTCCAGACGGGACCATAAAAGCGGCGCTGGACGCCAGCCAGGCGGAGTGGCTGGAAGACCAACTTCGGCGCGTATCCCAGAGCTACTACAGCGCAAAGGGCAAGCTCACCAAGTCGGATGCCAAAGATCGTCTTGTCATGTTGTTCAGCCACCATCCGCTGTCCTCCTTTGAGAAGGATGAGCCCTCGTCCGCCAGCGGACCACAGCCGTTGAACCGGCCCGCTGTCTTGGAGCTCATTTCCCGTTTTCCCAATGTGGTCGCGTGGATGAACGGCCACATACACAGGCACAGGGTCACCCCTCACAAGGCGAAATACGAAACCGGCGGATTTTGGGAAATCACGACGGCGTCCCTCATTGACTATCCACAACAGTCAAGAATTATTGAACTCCTGGACAACGGCGACGGGACTCTCTCTATTGCGGCCACCTTGGTGGATCATTCATCCCCGGAAAGCGTCATCCATGAAGGACCCCAGTCTGCACCGTCCCTGGCGGCACTGAGCCTCGAGCTTTCGGGCAATCGGCCCGGCCTTGACCGGGAGAGAATGCTGGGACGCGACATCGACCAGAACGTCGATTTGATAGTGCGAAAACCCTTCTAACGCCCCTGCCCCGTCGGCCGACCCGGCCCGGGCCCGCAAACCCGGGTTACAGAGCCGGCGGGCGGAGGCACCACGGGAGAGTTAACACACGCTTAACGTGCGGTAACCAGCATCATTGGGCGTCCCGTGGCTGAACCCTTATGCTTGGACGCGGGGGAAGCGCCCTCTGGCCCGTCCTTACGGTCCTGGGGCGAACTCTAGCGATGCAATGGCTCGCCGCTCCCGCCACCAGGATCGCTCGTAGAAGAGGAATAAACATATGAAAGTCCAGGCCGTAATTCTTGCCGCCGGAATGGGAACACGGCTGGCGCGCCCTCATCCGAAGCCAATGACCGAGCTCAGTGATGGCCGGACCATCATGCACCAGCAGGTCCAGAACTTGCAGAATAAATTCGGCAAGAGGCTGCGACTCACCGTGGCTGTGGGCTTCAAGCTTGAGATGATCCTCGAGCACGTTCCCAATGCGTCGTTTGTGTACAACGAAAACTTTGACCAGACCAATACCTCGAAGAGCCTCTTGAAGGCGATCCGCAACTCCGCCAAGGGCGGCGTGCTCTGGATGAACGGCGACGTCGTATTCGACCCGGACATTCTGGAAATGTTGGACCCGTACATCAAGCGCGATGAATCTTTCATCACAGTTGATGTCTCCTCGGTTTCCGACGAGGAAGTGAAGTACACCACCGACTCAGATGGCAAGATCCTCGAACTCTCCAAGAGGGTGCCGGCAGATGTCGCCCAAGGCGAGGCTGTCGGCATCAACTACGTTAGCTCCAAGGATAAGAAGAAGTTCCTCAAGCGACTGATTGAAGTCGACGATCAGGATTACTTCGAGGGAGCCATCGAACTTACCATCAAGCAGGACGACGTCAAGTGGACCCCTGTGGACATCAGCGAGTTCTACGCCGTGGAGGTCGATTTCCCGGACGACCTGGTCCGCGCCAACGCCAGCCTCTGAGACAGATAACCCAACTATCCTGCGCGTCAACGGTGCCGCGAAACTGATCCGAACCGCGTGGCTGGTTTCTCCAGCCACGCGGTGGGTTAATTACGACCGAAACCACACAGCCGACTGTCAGTGCTGGAAACCGCTACGGAGATTCAATGAGTACCTGGGAAGCCGCGTTCGCTGCCGCGCGCCATTTTGAGAGAGCCGGAGATTGGCCGGCCGCCCTCGAAGGATACCGAGATCTCTATCACAACGGGTGTGGCGGAGACAGTGCCGTCGTCTTCCACTACGGACTAGCCATGCTTCAGCTCGGCGCGATGCAGGAGGCCGAAACGCTTCTCGAAGAGGCCCTCGCCATGGAGCCGGACAACAAACGCTGGCGGGAACGACTTGCGCTTCTGCGTAGCGCACCAGGCTTCACTGCCGCCGCAGCGAAGCCAACTGCAGATTCGAGTACAGCAGCGCCCGAACCCGTACAACGCGGGCGAGCCGACGCAGTGACAGGCAACCCTGCCGCCTCCGAATCTAACTGTGCTCCTGTTGATCACTCAGCTCTCGCAGACGAACACAGACGCTCCGGCCAGCGCTGGCAAGAAATCCAAGCGCTTGAAGCGGGTCTCAAACTCCATGGTGGAAGTGCCTTGTGGCAAATTAGACTTGGCGAGGCGTGCCAGGCCATGAACCGTTTTGAGCAAGCCGCTGAAGCATATGGCGAAGCCAACCGTCTCGATCCTCGCAGCGCCGATGTGCATTTCAGGGAGGGCTACTGCAGGTCGCGAATAGGCGATTTGGAGGCGGCGGAGGCGCTTTTCGCCAAGTCTGTCACACTCGACAAGAAACTCGGTGCTGCCGCTTTCGGAGTTGGAGTCTTCTACCAACAGCGTGGAGACTGGGCGGGGGCGGCCGGTGCGTACACTCGAGAATTTGCCCGACAGCCACGGAACGCGGCGCTTTCGTATCGTGCAGCGCTGGCGCTCGAAAAATGCTATGACTGGGAAGCCTCGGCAGAGATGTACCGCCAGGCAACGGCTCTGGACATCACTGAGACCTCGTGGCACTATCGACGCGGCTTCGTTTATGAGCGTTTGGGGCAGTGGGCAAAAGCTGCCGAAGCATATGCATATGGCCTGACCGCCGGCCCGGCACCTTCACCATATTGGTCTTACCGTCTCGGATTCGTGCTTGAGCGCCTGGAACGCTATGAGGAGGCCTGCCAAGCCCACCTAAAAGCAAAGCCTGAATTAATCGACGCCGGCTCCCGCGGCACTGCTGAAACTAAACCTTCAGGTTACGCGCAAAGGTACATCGCCGAGGCCCTAGCGCTGGCTCTTTGCAATCCATCTCCTCAGATCAGCTTCAGCGTGGCAGAGAAAGCTGCGTCCCTGGGCCTGCACCGACAAGCCGCAACCGCATACCAAGCAGCCATCGATCGCAGCAATGAAGTGCTTGCGGACTGGTACTACAAGCTTGGTTATGCTCTGACACTTGCCAAAGACTTCAAGGCAGCGGCAGCAAGTTTTCGCATGACTAGAGTATTCGACGATGCCCACGGGGTCGACACGACGGCGTACCGGAAAGATAGAGGGCTCCGAGACGTCATGTACTACACCTCATGGCGGGAAAGTGTGCCGCTTAGGGAAAACGTCATTCTCTACGAAAGCTTCCACGGGGATTCCGTCAGTTGCAATCCGTTGGCGATTTTCGAGGAGCTTTCCCGACGTGCGGAATTTGATGGCTATCTCCACGTGTGGGTTGCCAATGACAAAACTCATGTACCGGACGCCATCAGGAAACACCGCAACGTCGCAATCATCAGACGTAACAGTGCAGGCTACAGACGGCACCTTGCGACCGCAAAATATCTCATTAACAACGTCACCTTCCCCGCATTTTTTGTAGCTCGTCCCGGCCAGCAATATCTGAACACGTGGCACGGCACGCCTCTAAAGACCCTCGGCAAGGACATCGGGACAGGATTCCTTGAACACAAGAACGTGGCGAGGAACTTCCTGCACGCAACTCACATTCTGGCTGGAAATCAGTTCACGGCCGACGTCTTGACGCGTCGCTACGATGTGGACACCATGATGTCCGGGAGCGTTGCGGTTACCGGCTACCCGCGGGTCGACAGAACCCTCAACGCATCGGAGGCAACGCGCATCAATTTGAAGCAGACGCTTGGAATCCGTGCAGCAGATCGGCGACCGGTGGTTCTGTACGCCCCCACCTGGCGGGGGGGATTGGACAGTACGCATTTCGATTTGGAGCGGCTCACATCCGATCTGTCAAAGCTTGCAGCCTTGGACTGCAACGTAATCTTCCGCGCCCATCACAGAACGCAGGAGCTTCTGTCCGGAGCAAATCTGAGCGTAACGATCGCGCCGGATTCTATCGAGACTAACGAACTCCTGGCAGTCGTCGACGTCCTCATCACTGATTACTCAAGCATTGTCTTTGACTTCCTTCCTACGGGCAAACCCGTAACCATGTACACCTACGACCTCGATGAGTACAAGACGGAACGCGGTCTGTACATAGATCCCAGCACGCTGGGTCTCCCGACCGCCAACAACATAGACGAGCTTATTGAGACTGTCTCCCAGCAAATATCGAATGGCGTACGAGAGGGTGCGCATTCCGATCTACTCGAGAACTACTGTCCGCGCGAAGACGGCCGGGCGTCCGAACGAGCCGTAGATTTCTTCTTCTTCGGTGATGATTCGCATCAGCTGATACGACAGACGCAGGCCAAGAAATCCATCCTGTTCCACCACAGCTTCATTCCGAACGGAATAACCTCGTCGTTGCTAAACCTACTAAGCCACATCGACACCGACGAATACGACGTCACAGTCGTTGTCCCAGCAGACGACACCGCTGCCCATCCGGAAAGAGTGGAGAAGTTCGAGGAGATCCCCGCAAATGTGCGCGTCATCGGCAGGGTCGGCCGGCAACTCTTCACGCCAGAGGAGAAATGGGTCGTCGACCGCCTCAACAAGCACCGGATTTTTACAAATGATGAGCAGATGAAAATTTATCGGCGAGCATTTGAACGGGAATTTACCAGGATCTTTGGATCCCATAAATTCACCTCGGTAATAGAATTTGAGGGCTATTCAACATTCTGGACTGCAGTCATGGCGGCCGCTCCGGAACCTTCTCGTCGAGTAGCTTTCTTGCACAACGATATGCGTAGTGAATGGTTGGGTAGATTTCCGCACCTTGAAGCCATCTTCCGCATATACCCTTCATATGATGCTCTCACTTCAGTTTCCGAAGTTATCAGCGAGGAAAACCGCGATCATCTCGGATCTCTTTTATCTCTAGAAGACCACAAGTTCGTGCATGCAGTAAACCAAATAAATCCGTCGAAAACACTCGAATTAGCCGATGGAGACTTAGACGAAGACCTTCTAGCCTGGTTTTCCCCGCACTTCGAAACCTTTATTACCATGGGCAGAATGTCCCCGGAAAAGGATCATGAAAAGCTGATCCGCGCCTTCCACCAGTTCCATAACGTAAGCCCGACCAGTCGCCTGGTGATTCTAGGGGACGGACCACTCCGGCCAACGCTCGAACGACTCATAGCGGACCTCGACATGAGAGACAGCGTCTTCCTCGCCGGTCTACGAAGCAATCCCTTCCCGGCTCTCGCGCGTGCCGATTGCTTCGTGCTGTCCTCCAACCACGAGGGACAGCCCATGGTGCTCCTGGAAGCCTTGACGCTGAAGAAGCCCATCATCTCTACAGACATCATCGGCGCAAAGTACGTTCTTCAGGACGGTTACGGCCTCCTAGTCGAAAATTCGGTGGAAGGTTTGACTAAGGGACTGACCACGTACACGGACGGCGGCGTCCCCCAACGAGTCTTTGATATTTCGAAGTATCAGCAGGAGGCACACGCCCAGTTCATGGCATCCGCACTGCCCAGCGAAAACGACCTGGACGTATCCGCGTCTGCTATCGTTCCTCTGGCCCTGACAACTACCGCGTGACGGTGGTACACCGAGCAGACTGGAAGCATCATGAGTGACGCCGTCATCAAAATTTCCTACGACAACCCGTGGGAAGCCACCGCCCGCGAGATCGGCGATAATACGAAGTTTGTCCACGTGGCGCTGGCGGAGGGTCATCCAGAGGACATGAACCTCATCCGTCTGGCGAGGAAGATCCCGGAGGCAAAGTCCACCCTGGTGGGCCTTACGAAACATGGTTTTCATTCGTACGTCACGAAGGACAATGCCACTCGTCTCGTAAGGTATGACCGCGTGCCGGGCCTATGGCTAAAAGTGAAGGACGGCGAATACAGCATCACTGAGGACGGTGTCGTCTACTCGTACACACCGCCCGCTTCCGGCCTAGCGCCAAAGCGCCTGTTTGTTGTCTTTTCGTCCATTCATTCGAACATGTATACAACCAGTCTCATGCGTCACTTCATGCAGAATTTTCCGACTGTCCAGAAGTACCTGCCGAGCGACACCGCAGTGCTTCGAATCGCAGACCTCGGCGGGGTTGCGGGCGCTTTTTACTTGAACACGTCATATCTGCGGGACAATGTTTCGGCAATCCAACGACTCTTGACCTCCGTGGTCAATCAGCACAAAATAGGCCACGATTCAGTCGTTCTGTACGGCGTATCCAAGGGCGGAACCGGCGCCCTTTATCACGCCCTCAAAGGCGGATACCGTTGCGTTGCAGTCGATCCGATCGTGTCCGACGCTTACTACGAAGAGCAACACCGCGATTCGCATTTCACAACCGGTGGCATTTTTCCTGCTTCAAAGCAAAGTGTTTTCCGAGAACTGATCAATACCGTAGTCGATGGTGGCGCCAGAGTTTCGGGCACCTACAGTCGCTGGTCTGTTATATGTTCAGACTTCTCACCGCAGTTCGTATACATATCGGATATTCTGGTGCGTCCACTCCTCGACCATATTTCATTTTTCAATTCCCGAAACCCTGAAATCAAAGATCATCCTGATGTTGGGCCGCGGACTGTAAACACAGCTACGACGCTTATGAATATGCACTTGTACGGAATCCCGATCCGATCAGGGATGAACCAGATCGACTAACAACACTAATTCAAATGTAATTCATGCCGCCCGCTCGGGCTCGCCTCTCGGACCACTCTGGCGACACCCATTCGACCTGGTGCGGAACTGGTATCGCCTTGCGCTGCCACCAGCATCTTGAAGCTGCTCGACTACGGCGCGCCGGCTCCGTCACTCCGCTGACCACCGTATGCGGCAAAGTCATCGTCGGAACAGGCCAGCCGCCAGGTTTGCGGCGCAAGCCGTCTTTCCAGCCTCGGTTACTAACGAAACTTCGAATCCTGCCGAAAGTACCCTGTGTAAGCGTTGCCTCGATTCCTTATAGATGGTGAGGTCCGCGATGGCCCACACCACGGCATTCGACGGCGGCAGAAGTCTTGCACTCCAAATAGGCACAACGGAAGGGTTTGAGATGTTGAAGCGTTTGCGAACAGGACGGCGCCCGAGATCGGGTGCGGCCGCTATCCTCATGACATTAGTGCTTATTTTGGGTGTAGGGACGCAGGGGGCTGTCGCCGCGACGGCACCTCCCACGGGGCTGAAGTCCACGTCCCTGACCACGTCCACTTACCTGAGCATGTCCTGGAGCCCAGTTACCGGAGCGGTCGGGTACCGGCTTATGTATTCAAATAAGTCCGACATGAGTACGCCTTTCTACCGCAACATCGCTTCCGGCACGACCGGCGGCTACGGAGGATTGACCCCGGCAACCACCTACTACGTTAAGGTCAAAGCCTTAAGCTCAACGGGTGCGGACCTCACCGCTTACTCCGCTGCTGTTGTGGCCAAAACCTTGCCTGCCCAGCCCGCTCCTCCCACCGGACTGAGGGCCACATCGCAAACTTCCAACTACCTGACCATGGCTTGGAACCCCGTGTCAGGAGCGGTCGGCTATCGACTCATGTACTCCACGAAATCAGACATGAGTACGCCTTTCTACCGCAACATCGCCTCCGGCACGACCGGTGGGTACGGGGGATTGACGCCGTCAACCGCCTACTACGTCAAGGTCAAAGCCTTGAACTCGGCCGGCGGGGATCTCACCGCCTATTCCTCCGCTGTAATAGCGAGAACACTGGCTGCCCCTCCGGCTCCCCCGGCAGGTCTGAAGTCCACAGCCCAAAGCACTACAACGTTGACTTTCACCTGGGGCGCGGTTCCCAACGCCCCGCAATATCGGCTCGCGCTGAGCAGCAAAGCTGACATGACTTCGGCGTCCTACCTGACCTCTACCAGTGCGGCTGGCGAAATGCGGGGATTGTCCCCGGCGACGGCCTACTATGCGCAGGTCCGCGTGATTTCGGCAACCGGCACCGGTATCACGTCCTACTCCGCCGTTGTGAAGGCAACCACCGCGGCCGTTGTCGTGTTGCCGGCAATTGCCAAACCACTCTCAGTGGCGTCCTTCAACGTGCACTGCTTCACCTGCAACGATGGAATGCCCGAGGAAACGCCGTGGACCAACCGTCGAGGCGCGGTGGTTCAGACCATCATTTCCAAGATGCCGGACATCATCGGCGTTCAGGAGGCCTCTCAGACTTGGATGGACAATCGGCCGGGAGGCTACACACAGTTTGAAGACCTTAGGGACCGGCTGAACGCAGCGGGCGGTGTGTATAAGCTCTCCGATTCGGACCGAAACAACTGTGTCGACTCAAGGCTTCCCACGAACTGTGTTTACGCCGATAAAGGCGCCTCGGCAGGGACGAAGATCTTTTACAACGGCAACACTGTTAAATTGATCAGGTCCGGTTCGAAGGAACTTCCGGCGACTGCAGCGTCAGACATCCCGCGTTTCGTTGCATGGGCCGAAGCAGTGCAACTCTCGACTGGCAAGCATGTGTTTTTTGCGGATGCTCACCTAGAGGTCGGCAAGGACGCCGCGTCCAACGACCTCCGCAAGCTGCAGGCACAAACTGTCATGGACACAATCAAGAGCAAGAACACAAGCGCTCTCCCGGTCGTCCTTGTTAGCGATATGAATTCCAACAAGTGGAATGAGCCCTCCAACGGCCCCTACGACGTGATTACAAGCCGGGGGCTCGTGGATCCCCTAGGCAATACTTACAAGAGCTGGTATCCGAGTGGTGCGGCCACTGCTGAAAAGGTGGTGAACCGACGAGTCAACAGCTGGAACGGCTTTGAGCGAGTCGTCCGCCAAGGTGATCCCGGAACCAGTGGGGCATACATTGACTACATTTTCACATCGAAGATGAGAGTCTCGCTCTACGAGAACGTCGCCAAAATCGACGCTCTCGGAAGCTATGTCGGGACGATTCCGTCGGACCACAATATGCAGTTTGCTACGGTCGGCCTGCCCTAGCCTTCGGCGGCTGAAGTCAAATGGGGTAGCTCGTGCAGGCGCTCGGCTGGGAGAAATCCCGGCCGAGCGTTTCTGTAGGAAATCGACGAAGTCTATGGAGGTGCGGCTGGGTACTTCCTGGAGCACCTTCGCGAAAGCAGTCAGGCTACAAGTCCAACCAGAACCCGGTGGCGAATCATCCCACTACAGCCCTTGAATATTCCCAGCCACCCCCGTCGGCCGTTCTGCAGACCAAGCCGAAGAACGCCCGCGTGGGGAAGAACCGTCGGATGTACTTGGAACCCGAACCTGTCTGGCAGATTGGAACGCGGGACTATTTTTCTCGCGTCGGCCAGAACGGCCTCGGTGGTCCGTCACAAAGCCATTCCATGAACGTCCGTGCTCGCGCCTCCGTGCTGTCGCCACCCGGGCTGACGGTGTGCTCATCCCATCGGGCTGTCCCAAGGCTCCCAGACTTGTGTGGACAGAGCGGGGAGCAGCCGACCCGTAGTGGCCAGGCACGCTTGTGTGGCCTCTAGCCACCAAGGCAAAAGGTCGATCCGCGATAGAATCTAGACCGACGACCGATGAACCTACCAAAGGCGAATTTCTCACGATGAATAAGGAAGAAACACCGGCTCTTCCCGCGAGGGCCGAGCTTCGCGCGGCCACCTGGACGGGCGCCCGGACTTACACCATAAAACTCTGGGCATATCTGCTCCCCCAAATCTCGAAATCGCCGCCGGCGAAGGTGGAGGTCTGGCTACAGGACGAACAGGGGAATCGCACCCATGCACTGGTTCGCCCCTGTGAGGACCCCGCCGCCAACGAAGGAAGCGCCAATACCTCAGTTGACGTTTCCAAGAGCGCACTGGAAGTGGTCTTTGACTTTGATAGCCATCTGGCAGCCGCAACCGCACAGGGCAAAATACTGACGGTTCATCTGTCCATTTCTGACGGTCAGCACTCATACGAATCAAAATTGACAAATAGATACCGTTGGGGGTCCGCCGGCGCCCTCGATGCGTCGGGGTTTCCGAACGGCATACACGTCGTGCCTTCGTGGAGCGCCCAAGGCTTGCAATTCAAGGTTGCCGAGCGCATCGCAGTGGCACACGCACAATCGTTTGTCGGAAGTGAGCTTAGCTTCTGGGTAAAGACAAATGGCTCCTTCATCCCCACGCTGGCGGTCTTGAAGGACGATGCGGACCGCGAAGTCCCGGCTTCAACGTTCAATCGTGAGGGCAGTTGGGTTGAAGTCGCCTTCGATTTAGCAGACCTGCCGGAGTATGCGGGAGAAAAACAGGAGCCGTGGCGTTTCTATCTCCAGGGCGAGGCTGGAGAACGTCGGCTTCTCCATTGGTCCACGATGCCTGCGACCGTCACTGAACTTGCAGCTGGAGTAATTCTGACAGCCGGTCCGAGCGGTGTCGTACGCTTGGATCGCGTGCGACAGCATATTGAAGCAGATACTGTCGACTTTTACCCGCGACCCACCCCGCACATTGTTATCTCGGGTTCATATGCGGATGTGACTTCCAAACCATTGGCTCTTTCTCTCGAGGGCCCACGCAGCCGCGTTGAGGCGAGTCTTATTACCAATAATGCGGGCCGCTTTGTCTTTTCCGTTCCGCTCGTTCTGACCTCAGAAAGCGGGCCGCTGTCCGTTCCATCAGGCGGCTACCGTGCGACTGTTGAGTTCGCTGACGGGTCACACGAATATCTGCGCCCGACCCGGCCCCTTATCGCGGGGCTGTACAGGAGACATTCGTCTGACCAGGTCAATGTGCGGCTGGAGCGCTCGCCCGCAAACGAAATTTACGTCAATGTAGCTGCCCCACTCGGTGCAAATGAATTGGGTGAATTTAATCAGCGCAAACTCAGCACCGCGAGCCGCAACAGAAGGCAAATACAGAAAGATGATTTCTACTTTGAAAGTTGGTTCGGTAAGAACTTTTCAGACAGTCCCCTGGCCCTCTATAAAGAGGTAAGACGGCGCTTTCCCGATGCAAAACTGTACGTGGGCGTCGCGGACCTGTCGGTCTCAGTGCCGGATGGGGCCATACGCGTGATCCGTAACAGCACGCAGTGGTGGCGGGTCTTGGCCGATTCCAAGTACGTGGTCACCAACTGCTGGGCGCCAGATCGGTTTCAGCTGCACAAGGAACAAGTCTTGGTCCAGACGTGGCACGGAACTCCGCTGAAGCTTCTGGGGTTGGACCGCCCCGGGTCGAAGGAAAAAGCAAGTCGGGTGGCGAAACTGGAGAAGGACGCGAACCAATGGAGCCTTTTGCTTTCACAGAACCGACACAGCACGGCGGTCTTCCGACAGGCATACGCCTATCGTGGGGAGATCATGGAGTCCGGGTATCCGCGCAACGACGCGTTGTTCGACAGTGAGATTCTCAGGAAGGATGTTCGCAACTCTCTGAACATTCCAGACGACAATACAGTCATCCTTTACGCGCCAACATGGAGGGAAGGCAATGCGGGATCATCTGATCTCTTAGATGCCGGCGCCATGGCCAGTACGCTTGGGCCGAACTTCACTGTCCTCGTTCGCGGGCACTCCGTCAGCCTTCGACGTGGCGAGAATGTGCGGGCCGCGGGAGTCATTGACGTCACTACATTCAACGATCCCACGGACCTTATGGCCGCCGCCGACGTGCTGGTGACTGATTATTCGTCCATTATGTTCGACTTCAGCGTGACTCGAAAACCAGTGATCTTCTTCGTTCCCGACTGGGATGACTACACGGGATCCGGCCGGGGAGTATATTTCAATTTGGCAGACAAGGCCCCAGGTCCCCTGTGCCATTCCCGGCAGGAGGTTATTGATGCCCTCCGCGAACTGCCGGAAAGCAGGCAGAAGCACGATAGCGCTTATGCCGACTGGACCAAAGAGTTCAACCCGTGGGACAACCCACGGTCGTCCGAGATGGTCGTTTCCCGCATTCTCGAACTCGGCAAGGAGAACTCCCGGCAAGACTAGGGCAGCTGCCCACTCGGCGGGGTCCTGACGATCTTGGACTGCCGCCGGCGGAACGTGACCAAATGAAAGCGGCTAACGGATAGAGAACCTCCGTTAGCCGCTTTCGTGTCAGTGGGTCATCTGGTCAGCGCAACATCAGCGCCAACTATGCTTTCAAACTTGGCTAAGGCCCCGGCGACGTACTGCTCGGCGTCGAACTGTGCCGGATGAACATTCCCCGCCAGGTACGCGCGCATGCCGCTGACAAGCCCGTCCACCGAGTTCGGCACGAGAAGCCCGTGCTCGCCGTCCGGACCAGCGAGAACACCTCGGGAACCGTCTATGTCGGTCGCAATTATCGACATGCCAAGAACCATCGCTTCCAGCAGGACCATTGGCTGGCCCTCATGGTTGGACGAGAGGATAAAACAGTCGCTCATGCGCAAGATCGCGAATGGGTTGTCCTGCATTCCTGCAAATAGGACGCACCCATCCAGGCGGAGCTCGCTGGACAGTCTCCGGAGGTCTCCTGCCAGCACCCCGTCACCGATCAGCACCAGTCGCGTATCCGGGGCTTCGTCAACTATCTGCTTGAACGCCCGCAGTAGTTTTGCGTGGTCCTTTTCCGGCGAGAGGCGGGCACTCATCGTGAAGACCTTGCCCGGCCCGGACATCCACTTGGCCAACGTGGCGTCAACTGGCTCCGAGGCGCGCGCAACGATTTGCTCAGGGAGCACGACATTGGGCGTATAGCCAAACTTTTCGCTCGGGATGCCGAAGGTGTCTGACAACTTTGCCGAGTTGACTTTGCTGAGAGCTTTCGAGACGGAAACCACTCCATCAAACTCCGGATAAAGGGCAAACATTTCGCGCAAGTACGGGTACTTGGAGCTCGACTCGGCCAGCATATCGTTGTGCAGGAAAATCTCACTCTTGTTCACGCCGTCGCGGCCACCGAGCAGTATCGATGCCATAAACGGCGAGTAACCGTCAAATTCCACGAGAGCGTCGAAAGCAGAGTTGCCAAACAGTCGACGGAATTCCCGGCGGTAGGCATTGAAGTATATTCTCTTCTTCTCATCCGCTGAAAAAGCATTCGATCTATTGAATGTTGAAATTATCCATCGTTCCTCAACAGAGGCGCTTTGACGGCCCACCCGTCCAACAGTTCGAACGCTTTCTGGAAGAGACTTGAAAGCGGCCAGCCGTTGGGAATCATTTGAAACGCTGGCCGCATCGATCAACAGCGTCATGGCGTGGCGTTCCGAGTCCAGCGCCTGAAGCAAGTTGAGCAGAGAGGCTGTCATGCCATTGGGATTCATGCCGTGCCTGAACAGCAGCGAGTTTTCCTTTTTCGGAAGCGATACCTCGAGGCTGGAATCACCCTCGAAGAAGAAGGCGACCGCTCTCGCTGCAGCGTTTCCGTGCTCGACCGGCGTGAACCGTTTCTGGTTTGCCGCATACGTTGGGTGTACGTGATCCGCCGCGAGTCCGATTCGAATGCCGGCGAGTGCCTCGTCAACGTTTCGGCAAACAGGACCGGGGAGGCTGTTCATGTCGAAGTACAGCCCCCGTTCCAGAGCGTACTCGTCAAGGTCCGGGACGTAGAAAACGATCGGTCTCCCGGTAGCCATGTAGTCGACGACAACGCTCGAGTAGTCCGTGATGAGGACGTCGACAACGGACAGCAGGTCGTTGGTGGTGAGCGTCCGGGGGACGACGGTGATTGACTGTTCTCCGTTGACCAGGAGCTCTTCGGTGTAGTGGTGGGCACGCACCACAAGGTGGAAGTCGGAAGCCGACGCGAGGGCTCCAATGTCGCGGGCCATGGCCTCCGCGTCGAGGACCTTGGCGTTCATGCTGCCTCGCCACGTGGGTGCATACAGCACGACAGGCTTGTGATCCTCGGGATCCAGCCCCAGCAGGCTCAGGACGGCGTCACGGCTCGCGGCTGAAGAATTTACCGTTTTGTCGATACGAGGGTAGCCCGTAAGCCCAATGCGTCCGGTGAAAAGTTGATCTACGCCAAAGGCCCGTGTGAGAACATCTGTCGTGTGATCGTTCGAACTGAGCAGGTGTGTAGCCTGCAGCAAGTTGCGGGTAACGTTGGCGTGCTCCAGGGCAGCCCCTTCCACGTCCGTTCCCATCTTCTTCAAGGGCGTGCCGTGCCAGGTGTTCAAATATGACTGGCCGTCTCTTCGGATGAAGTACGACGGGAAAGTCGAATTGTTGATGAGGTACTCGGCTGTCGCCAGGTAGCGCAGATACAAATCGGATTGTTTGACCACGATGAGAACGTTTGCGCGTCCCAGGAGGCTGCCGGGCAAGGAGACGCCTCCGTCAGCAACGGTCCAGATGTGCGTGTATTCCGAATACTTCGGATCATCGACGATCTTTTCAAAAATGGACAAGGGGTTGCAATCGATGGAACCGCCCAGGTTGCTCTCATAGAGAACCGTCTTGTTGGCTATCGGCAGCGTCTCGTAATATTCAATGTATTCAATAACGGTTTTTGTGCCAGGGTTCTTCGAGTATCCTCGTTCACTCACTCCATACGGTCGCGCGAATATCCGACTCGCCCGGAAGGCGTCGCAGGCTTTCTCGGCCTGACCGGATTTCGCGAGCGCATGGCCAAGTCGGTTGTACCAAGCAGGTCGGTGATCATTGCTACGAAGCACAGCCTGGTGATAAAGCTCTGCTGCACCCTGCCAGTCCCCCAGTTTTTCGGCATCCATGCCGACGTCAAAAAAGGATTGTGCGTCGAGCATGCTCTTTATTGAACTCGCAAGCTGCCTAACGAGACCCAGAAGCCTGTCCCTCACGGCTATGGTATTCGACTCGACCGAATCACCGAATATTTGATCCAGCGGCGTCAGGTTTGCAGCGGCAATATACGAATCAATCGCTTCCTCAAAAAGACCCAATTCGTGGAGAACATAAGCCCTCCGGAATAGCCAATAGGGCTTTTTGTTTTCACTTACTCGTATGGCTGCTTCATACGAATCCGCGGCCTCCTGCAGGTTATGCGACCGCTCCTGCACAAAGCCAAGCCGGTAGTGCCAATACGCTTCATCCGGCTTCAGCGCGACTGCTGCCTGATACGACGAGGCCGCGTCGGCCCATCTGTAGCCCCTGTCGCTAGAAAATCCATGGCGGTAATGCAGCTTAGAATCCAAGGGTCGGTGCTCGAGCTGGTCCAGATACGCGCTGGCCGCACTGTTCCAGTCCTGCAGGGCCTCGAAGAAGACGCCGTGTCCAAGTCGGGTTGCGTCCAACTCACTGTCAGCGTCGACTGCGCGGGCGAACCATCGTTGGGCAGCGCCATGATCGCCCTTGCCAGCGTGAGCGCGGCCGGCAGCGAACAGCAACCCTGCATCATCCGGTCGTAGTACGAGTGCGCGCTCATAGAGTTTCGCGGCCTCTGGGAAGCGTTCCATTTCGAAGTACGCCTGCGCTAGCTTGATCAGCCAATCCGCGTCTTGATTGTGGAGCGACAGTCCGTCCTCAAGCGCTTCGATCTCCTGCCACCGCGCAGCGCCCTCGCCCAGTTGCTTTCCCAGCGCCTTATGGAACTTGGCGTTCCGCGGGTCGAGATGAATAGCTGAGCGCAACGACGCCTGCGCCGCTAGCTTTTCGCCAAGGGACTGTTCGCACTGGGCTTTCCGGTAAAACCATTCGGCTCGCTCGGGGTCCAAATCTGTGGCGGAGCCATACGAGTGCAACGCCTCTGCCCACAGTTTCTGACGCTCCAAGATGAACCCGAGGCGGTAGTGCCAGGCGGCGATTTTGGGATCCAGCTGTACGGCAATGGAGATGTATTTCCGGGCAAGGTCCAGGTTTTCCAGCCTGAAGTAGGCGTGACCGAGTTTGAAAGCGATCCTGGCGTTGGTAGATTCCCCCTGGTCCCAGAGCCGCTGATAGACGGAGGCAGCTGATTTCCAGTTGCCTCGTTTCTCGAACTCGCGACCGCCCCAATAGCCGAGTTGCCAACCAATCATTAATTTCCTCCATGTTAAGAGAACCGCCGAGCAGACACGCCGCCGACCCTGTCCATCCCTAAAGTTTACGGTGCCAACAAGGCAGACCAGCGATTCACCGCCGCCCGACCAGGCCTCCAGCGGGTTGCTCGCCCCATGGCCGTCGGACGCTGTCACCGTGACCGCCGCAACGGCGTCGCAGATGGCCCGCACCGGCCTACCCCGGTTCTAAATGTGCGAGGTCACTTCAGCGGGCCAAATTTCGCCTACGACCCGGTCTGCTGCTCCTCCGTCATCCAGCGCTGCATAAGTCTCTTTAAACCGGCGATAGACGGCTTCAGGGACCTGAATACCTGACCGGATGGCTTCACACAGCTGTCCTGTATCTGAGCACAGCGGCCCAGGAGCTATGGCCTCCCAGTCGAGGTACAATCCGCGGACCTCATTCCTGTACTGATCTAGATCAGGGACCAGGAAGTACATTGGCTTGTCGGTCACGCAATAGTCGAAGGATATCGACGAGTAATCCGTCACCAGAAGATCCGAAGCAAGGATCAGATCGTTGATCTCCGGATACATGGATACGTCTATTAGATTGGCCCCAATTTGAGTGGATGCGCCTCCAGAAACATTGTGGTGCCCACGAACTAGGAACACATATTGCGGTCCAAGTGACGTCAGTGCCGTGGCAAAATCCAAGTGGTTCACCATGGTGTGGCGCGCTGATACATCTTTGGCGTTATCACGCCAGGTGGGCGCGTACAAGACCACGATCTTCTCCGGCGTTATGCCTAGATCTCGCCGCACTCGTTCTGCACGGCTTGCCCGGCCCGGCGCTGCTAAAGCGTCGTTGCGCGGATAGCCTAACGTCAGGACGTCGCCGCCGTAGCCAAACGCGTCAGGCAAGACATCCGCGGCAAAAGCGTTTTGCGCGAACAGGACGTCCCACATCTGTGACTCCCGTTCCATGAGCCTGCGGTAGGAAGCCGAGAGATAACGGGTCGGAGCGTGCCGTGCCAGCTTTTTCAGTGGTGTGCCGTGCCACGTTTGCACGTAGAGCTGACCTTCGGATTTTCTGAAATAGGACGGAAAATTGTTGTTGTTGACGATCGTTCTTGAGGTCCCAAGCATGATGAACCATTCGCGGGAGCCTCGTAGGACCGGTACCGCATATTCGGGAAATTCCACGGAGAAGTCAGCGATGGACCAGTGGATGGGCAAGTCGGGTGCTTTCGCGTGCAGTGCGTCGGAGATAGCGCGTGGACTGTCAGTGCAGCTCTTGCCAGCAAAACTCTCAAACATGACAATCTCCGTGAGTGCACGCGAACCTCGTGCGTCCGCGTATTCGTCGCGGAGCCGGCGCTGGTTGTACTTGCCGCGCTCCGACGGTTGAAGGGGCGCAGCAATTCCCACAGCGCAGGCTCCAGAGGTGACCTGGAAAACCCTTACAGTGGCGTGCGGATATCGGTGTTCCAAGGGCAGAAGGTCCGTCCATTGGACATCGGTCATAACCGGCATCGACGACTGATCCAGGCTGCCTCCCCCGCTCACGTACCGCAGTGTGTAAGCGCCGGGGATAGGCGCAGCCGCTTCCCGGCCCCACGCGGTCTGCTTCAGTGGGAACGTAAATACCATGGTGTCCGGGCGGAGCTGTCGGACCGACGTCGGACGCACAGTATTCCGGGCCGTGACCAAGGCGAGGTCAAAAGTAGCCAGAGCCGGCGCCATTGCGCGCGGAACCCGAACGCACACGCTGAACTCGTCCCGCTCTATGTCAAAGGTGACGTCGGTGACCACGGGGTGAGGGGGTGCGGAGCCCGTCCCGGCGCCGAGGCCGTCCCGCAGCGGTGGACTCACCACGTGCCGGCGCTCAAAGACTTCTTGGCCAATAGCCAGTCTGATGACCACCTCGATCGGCGCGGTGAGAACGTCGCCGAGGCGCTCGGCGCCGATGCTGCACCTGAATCCCGACCCGGCGTGGCTGGCATGCGGATCATTGCCCAGTACGTCCAGATGGGGATCCTGGACGCGGTGGACGTCCAGGTCCCGGAGCCTGCCCGCGCTGTCCTCGACCAGGACCCTAATCTGACCGGGATAGGCTGCCGAATCGAGGCCCGGTAAGAAGAAATGTCCGGCCAACACTAGGGCCCCATCCTTGGACCACCCGGCGCTTCGCACGTGCGAATCCGGCGCCAATGTTGCGGAGGGGAATTCCAGGACCTGGCCCGGGAAACGCGTGGCCAGCGAGTCCAGATATTCGAGCCGGGCAAAGAATTTGTCATTGCGGATCTGGGTCTCAAAGCCAGTGCCATTTTCGGACCGATGGATGAGCACGTCTTCGAGGTCAGCGCGCGCCCCTTGTGCCGCCAGGCTGCACAGGATCTGCTCGTGCGGCCCGATGTTCCTCAGCACAGTTGTCGAAAATCCGTCGCCCAGGTTCCGGACCGAGGAGAGGATTTTTGCAAGACCAGAGTGAAGTGTAGCCCAGTAGTCGTCCCCGGCATACGGTACCTGTTCGAAGTAAGGCACGAGGTCCGATCCCAGAACTCTCGTGAACCAGGCCAGCAGGGCATCCGGCCCGCTTTCGGCTACCAGCAGCTGGCTGACGGAATCCACAACGCAGAGGCGATCTTCCAAGTCCCGAAGGGAGTGCTTGTTCTGCGTAATGGAAGATCCGTCCTGACGGATCCGCCAGTTGTATACCGCGTCTGGAATTATGTCGAACGCTACTGCCCGCGCATATGCCCGGGCCGTAGTTTCCTGATCCTCGTAGAGGACATCCTCGGGAATGGGGCCCACAGCCGAGTCCCAAAAGTCTTTGCGGAACATTTTGTTCCACAGGAAGACGTCCGACATGATGTCTGGGTAATCAACCAGGCCAATCGCGTCCCGCGGGATGGCGTGGAGCCTGTCCATCATCTTCACTGTTGACCGCTTCCGTCCGAGCAGCCGGGCGGAGGAGCCCACGACGAACTGGGACGACGTTTCATGCAGCTTCGTGATCATGACGCTGTAGGCATCAGGGGCCACAACGTCGTCGGAATCCGCAAAGGTGATGAACTTGCCCGTGGCCCGTTCAATGCCCGCGTTCCTCGCGCGGCCGTTCCCTCCGTGGGCAACGTCGAGAACGCGGATCCTTCGGTCGCGACGGGCGAAATCCTCGGCAATGGCCCGTGAACCATCCGTGGATCCGTCATTTATGACGATGACTTCCAAATACGGGTAGCTTTGCGCGACGATGCTTGCCAGACAGTCGGCCAGATAGGGCTCGACATTGAATACGGGCACAATCACTGACACCCGCCCGAGCTGCTTGTGCCGGCCTCGGATCAGGCGATGGAGCCGCGACTTGTCAGCCGGATGCATGGCCCCGCTGAGCCGGGACGTCATGCGTCGCAGCCGGGGAGCCAGCCGGAGTTGGTGTGGCCCTCCTGTGCCAGTGGATTTCATGGCTGCCCCTTGCCTGTCTTCATAGCTCAGCGCCAGAAACCGCGCGTATCAATGAGCCGCTTGCCCTCGAGGCTGCTGGGCTCGATGTCGCGGAATTTGTCGTGGTCCACCAGCAGCACCACTACCTCGGCAGCCTCAATGGCTTTGTCCGTTTCCACCAGCCGGATGTTCTCAATCACGGCGAGTTCCTGCGGCAGGTGATCCTTGTGCGGTGCAGCAACCAGAATCTCGGCATCCGGATGCTGCACAGCCACACGCCGGACGATCTCCACGGCCGGAGATTCCCGGACGTCGTCGATATTTGCTTTGAACGCCAGGCCCAGGCAGGCAATTGTCGGACGGCTGTCGTCGCCGACAGCCTTCCGGACCTGTTCCACAATGTAGCCAGGCTTGCCGTCGTTGACCTCGCGGGCGGTCCGGATCAGCCTCGAATTCTCGGGGTCGGCGGCCACGATGAACCAGGGGTCCACGGCGATGCAGTGGCCGCCAACGCCGGGGCCGGGCTGGAGGATGTTGACCCGGGGATGGTGATTGGCTAAGCGGATGAGTTCCCACACATCGATGTCCAGGTTGTCGCTGATAACGGACAACTCGTTCGCGAAGGCAATGTTGACGTCGCGGTAGGCGTTCTCGACGAGCTTGGACATTTCCGCCGTTGCGGCGTCCGTGAGATGGATTTCGCCCTGGCAGAACACTGCGTACAGGGCGGCGGCGGCTTCCGCAGCCTCAGATGTAAGACCGCCCACCACCCGGTCGTTGGTCACCAGCTCGATCATGATCCGGCCCGGAAGCACCCTTTCAGGGCAGTGCGCCACCAAAAGCTTCGGCTTCCCGTCGTGGCCGTCCAGGCTGAGGTCCGGGCGCAGCCCAAGGATCAGCTCGGCGAGCCGGCGCGTGCTGCCGGGAGGCGACGTCGACTCCAGGATCACCAGTTCCCCGCCGCTCAGCTGCGGGGCGATAGCGCGGGCGGCGGCAGCAATGTAGGACATGTCGGCCGACTTGTCCGCCTTGAACGGGGTCGGCACGGCCACAATGTAGGCATCCGCGGCGGGCGTTTCGAGCTGGGCCCGGAGCCGCCCCTGGCTCACCGCGCCCGCGACGTGGACGCCCAGGTCAGGTTCCACGAAGGGCACGTCGCCGTTGTTGATGGCGGTCACGGTGCCCGGATTGACGTCGACGCCGATCACCTCGAGACCGTTGGTGGCCAGGATGGCCGCCGTGGGCAGCCCGATGTAACCAAGTCCGACGACGGCGACTGTCCTGATAGATGCCTCGGTCTCGGCAGCCTTAGATGTCAACATGTTCATTTAACTTTCCATAGAATTTCAAGTCTCCGGACGCGAGCAGCTCTGAGTCCTCCACCTGCCAGGTGTGTCCGTCACCGGTGCGGACCTGGAAGTAGTTGAAGCGGTCCGCCGAGTAAATGATCCTACCGGCGGCATGGGCGGCACGGAGAAATCCTGTGTCCTCGCCGATGCTGACATGAAGGAAGGGGTGGTCCGTGAAAACTTCCCTGTGGGCCATGATTGTTGGCCCCATCACGAAGTCGGTGTACCGGTGTTCCCGGACCGCGAACCGCAGGATCGCGGCGTTCGTCGTCTCAAGATGCATGTAGTGGGCCTGTTTCCCCACAACATCCGCGCCGGAGTACGACAGGGCATGGAGCTGGTCACTCAGATAGTGCGGGCCGTAGTGGTCGTCGTCGTCCATCTTGGTGAGGACCTGCCCGCTGGCCGCGGCGACGCACATGTTCAGGCACTCCCCCAGTGACACGTCCCGCGGTGCCTCAAGAAGCACGACGTTGCGGAGCCCGGACTCTTCTGACAGCTCCGCCAGGCGTTCGGCGGAGAGCTGGAAGCCGTGGGTGAGGAGCACCAGCTCCGGCTCCACCCCGCGCTGGCCGGCCAGGGTCCGGAAGACATGTTCCAGGTTTTGGGGCCGGATGGTCGGCAACAGAACGGACACTGACGGCCGCGACGCGCCCGCCGCGATTGCTGGCACAGCATGGTGCAAGACAGTGGCCGCCCGATGGGAATACGTGTGATGCGACCAGATGGTGCGTTGGGCCAGATGGGCCGTGCGGTCGTTCAGCTCCGGGTTGGAAACCAGCGCCCGGGTGAGGTGCTCCGCTTCCTTGCGGGTGGCGGCCACGGGCACGGCCGCGGGGGTGAAAAACTGTCCCATGGCCTGGCTGGGCGCGGTGATCACCGGTGTCCCGGACGCCGAGATTTCAAAGATGCGCCGGGCGCACATGCTGGGCGAGTCCACAACGGAATTGACGTTGAGGAAGACCTTGTAGGCCTTGTAGGCGGACAGCGTCTGCGCGTACGTCAGCGAACCGACCACGTGCGAGTCCAGCGGTGCCGGGAACTGGTACTCGGCGTTGCCGCCGAGCTGGCGGGAGAAGATTTCCAGCCCCGTCTTCATCCGGGTGGACGCGTCCAGCGCCCCGCCGAGCAGGAGGTCCATCTGGGCACGACGTTCGGGATATTTGTGGGCAAAGTACATCCCGGCAAAGGCAACGTCCCGCTGGTGCCGGCCGTGTCCTGGCCGCACGGGGTTGTGGATGGCCGGCTGGGCCGCGAACGGGAGCACGGCGACGCGGTCATGCCCGAGATCCTCGGTGTATTGGGCTATGCGGCCGGAGTCAGAGGTGAAGACGTGGTCAAACAGCCGGGCAGCGGGAAGGAAGTCGTCGTAGTGCGGCGGGTCTTCCTTGTTCCAGAAAACCGTGGGAATCCCTTGGTCCCGGCACCACTGGACCAGCTCCCGGAACTCGTTGCTGGGCCCGCTGGGGCCGGTCAGCTTTCCACGCCACAGGCCGCCGTTGCCCGCCCAGGCCGACTCGACAAAGAGGAGGTCGACGGCGTCGGATGCGAGGTCGCTGCGCCAGGTGTGGGGGTGCACGGCGCTGGTGGCCCACTCGTAGCCGAAGGCCAAGGCGGAAAAGTCGTCCAGGATCACTGCGGCCCGGACGTCGGGCCGGGCCGGTTGGTGCTGTGGGAGGGCGGCCGGAATCAGCGAGAGCCGGCGTTTGCGCCCCCGCCCCGTCCAGGCCGCTTCCACGCCCTGCACGTTGCGGGGCGCGGCGAAGCCCTGTTCGGTCCGCTCACGGGACCGCCAGGTCTTGTACTGTGCCAAACCGCCCCTGCGCAAATGCCACAGGCCTTTCCGGAGCTCCCGGAGGCCCGGCATCAGCCTCGGCTCCGGCGTGAGGACCGCCCACGGACCTCGGTGGCCACAAGGTTCGCTTTGGCGTCGTCGAGAATCTTGGCGGCTGAAATGTTGTTGCCCTTTGACAGGTGCCGGGTGAAGTCCTGATAGGCCTTGATGGCGATTTCCGGCTCACCGTCCATGATGAGATCGCCCTTGTCGAGCCAAATCACCCTTGTGCACATGGCCTTGATCGTGTCCAGGCTGTGGCTGACCAGGAAGACGCAGCCTGCCTGCTCGCGGAGCTCGTCCATCCGCAATTTGCTGCGGTCACCAAACTGGGCATCACCGGTATTGAGCGCCTCATCCACCAGTAGAATCTCGGGATCGACGCTCGCGGCGATGGCAAACCGGAGGCGTGACGCCATGCCCGAAGAATAAGACTTCATCGGTAAGTGAATGGACTTCTCGAGTCCGGACAGTTCGACAATACTGTTGTACTTCTCGTCTACCTCGGCCCGGCTCATGCCCATGGCAAGGCACCCAAGGATGACATTCTGATCCCCAGACAGGTCTTGGACCAAGGCTGCGTTAACGCCGAGCATGATCGGTGTGCTGGAGGCATACACGGCCCCCGACGTCGGCTTGGATTGGCCGCTGATGATCTTCATTAGCGTGCTTTTCCCGGATCCGTTGCGGCCGATGATGCCGACGGATTCACCGCGTTCCACCACCAGGGAGAGCTCATTCAGGGCCTGTACGGTGACCATGTTGGGCTTGTTGACGGCGCGGCGCAGGAACCGGGGCTTGGTCGTGTCGGGCTCCGCGTCAGACGACGCACTCGAGGCGACGCGATAGCGCATCCGTACGCTGTCCACCACTACGCAGGGATGTCCCTCGATGAAGATTTCCTTCTCACCCGCGTCCATAGGATTCCTCCCCCTTCCAGAAGTAGACAAGCCCAACAGCAAGAGCCCCCAAAGCCCAGGCAGCGAGTATTGCCCACGACTGCCACTGGGGAACCCGGGCATAGAGGACGCAATCCCGGACTATGTCGATGACGTTGAACAAGGGGTTGAGCTTGATGGCGGCAAGCATTTGGGGATGGGTGACGAAGCGCTCATAGGTGTAGAAGATCGCCGATCCGTACATCCACGCCCGGAGCGCGAAGGGCAGCAGGTGCGTGACGTCGTGAACGCGGGAGATAATCCGGGCCAGGATGAGCCCCACCCCCAGGTTGAATAGCGATTGCAGGAGTATGGCCGGTATCACCAATACCCACAGCCAGGTGATGTTCTCAGCTGGAGGCAGCACCACCACGATCAGGAGCATGGCGAGCATGAGGGGCACGGCCGACAACAACTCCCGAACGTTGGCGCCGATGGGAAGTGCGGCACGCGGGAAGTTGAACGCCTGAACAACGGACTTGTTGCTCCTGATGGAGCGCGCGCCGGAGGTGATGGCACCGGAACTGAACTGGAACACGAAAATTCCTACCACCAGGTATCCCACGAAGTTCTCAACACCGCGGCTGGTCTTGAGCAACAACCCGAAAATCAGAAAGTAGGTCAGGCCGTTGAAAATGGGGTTCAGGAGCAGCCATGCGCTGCCCAGTCGATCTCGCCGCGTTCCGCTTTGCACCCGGGCGCGGGCATCGTAAAAAATGAACTGCCGGAAGTCCCAGAGCTGAACAAGATAGTCCAGGAAGTTGGGCCGCGAACCGACACGGGTCAGCCGCCGCATGTCCACGGAGAGGGGCTGCACAGCCACCGGCTCCGGGTCTATTGCACTATCTGCGGACACTACTCGATCTCCTCATGTTCATGGTGCAGCCCAGCGTAACGCGCGGCCAGCGCCTCGGCGTTGGCCGCCCAGGTCCTCTCGGCCAGGACTGCGGCCCGGCCCGCGCGCCCCATCGACGCCCGTCGGCTCGCGTCGAGCAACAGCGCCGAGATCGTGCGCGCAAGCTCGACCGGTGACGCGGCAGGGACCAGAAGCCCGTTGCCGCCGTCGTCTATTATCTCCCGAAGTGCGGGCAGGTCGCTTCCAACCACCGGCCGTGCACTCGCCAGCGCCTCGACCGGCTTGAGCGGGGTCACGGCACGGGTCACGTCCAGGTCCTTGCGCGGCACCACGAACACGTCCAGGGCCTGATGATAAAGCGGGGTCTGATCCCGGGGCACCCTGCCCGTGAAGATCGCCCGCCCGGCCAGGCCGAGGCCCCGGACCTGCTCCCGCAGGGCGGGACCGGCCACGCCGTCCCCAACAATCAGCAGGCGCAGCTGCGGAAATTCCGGCGCCAGGAGCGCGAACGCGCTGACCAGGTCATCCAGGCCTTCATACGCGACCAGGCTGCTGACCGTGCCGATGTAGAGTCCGTCCCCGGGCAGGCCGAGTTCGCGGCGCGCGTCGGCGGCGCCGCCGGGCTGGTCGAGGAACGCCCCGCCCACGGCATTGGGAGCGATGACGATCTTGCCGCCCGGAATGCCCGCGGCCACAATATTGGCTTTCATGGCATGGCCCAGCGTCACCACCAAATCGGCGTCGCGCATGACTTCGGTTTCCCGGGCCTGGAATTGCGCGTACTTTTCGCTGTCCCGTGCCGCAGGTCCCCGCGTGGCGGCCCACGTGTCTGCCAGCTGGCCACGGACCTCGTACACCCACGGGATGCCCAGGGCATCGGCCACGGCCCGGACCACCAATCCATTGACGAAGTGTGTGGTGGTGTGCAGAACGCTCGGCCTGAATTGCAGGGCCACCCGCAGTAATTCCTCAGCCTGTTGCTGCAGACGCGCGTCCATGGTGCGGGCCAGCCGCGACGGGAGGAGGCGCCGGTAACGGACGCCATCCACCACGTCGGTGGCCCGCGCCAGGAATTGGCCGACCTGCACGGGGTACCCGAGCCGCGTGACCGCCAGGACGCCCCAGCCCGCTTCCCGCTGGGCCACCATGATGGAGTGGGATCTCTGGGCGTAGCCGCTGGCGGTGTGGGGCAGTGAATTGGTGAGCAAATGCAGGACCCGGCCGGGAACCGGTTCGAAATCCTGCCGACGGAGCACCGGGGCCGCGCCGGCGTAGACCGCCGCCTCACCGGCGAGGCGTGCCTGCTGCCGCCGTCCTGCAGCGCCGGAGCCGTCGAGGGCCTTGACGGCCCCGCTGAGGTCCCCGTCATGCCACAATCTGCGGGCCCGCGCAGACTTCAGGCCGCGAGCATTTCCTGCTTTGGCCAATAAGTCGTCCGATATCTCCAGCAGGCCGGCAGACAGGGCAATGTCCGCCAGGCGCCGGGCCGGTTCCCCCCGGGTGGGGCCATCCGCGGCCAGTTCGAGGCGGCGCTTGGCATCGGCGTCGTTTCCGTTGCTGAGCGCGGCGAGGATGACGGGAGCCGCCACCGAGTTCCTCGGAAAGATGGCGGTGACAACCCGGCCGAAGGGGCGCACGACGGCGGGCAGACGGCGGGCAGCTTGCAGGTACAGGAGAACCGGGTCATCAACCAGGTGTTGGCTGATGACACTCGCGGCGAGCCGCGCATTCTTGAGGAGCTGGATCATTTGCTGGGAACGTCCGCCAGAAGCTCGGAGATGAGTTGCATGTAGCGGCTGGCGAGGTGTCCATATTCTGCGTTGGATTTAACCCACTGACGGCTGTCGCCGTTGCGGACCAGCCTGCTTCGGTCGGCTGCGAGCTCGCGCCACAGATCTGCCACAGCTTCCGGAGAACTGGCAACAATGTCCCCGGCTTCCGCGTCCATGACAATGCGGGCCGCTTCGCCACGCACCACAGCAGTGATGTGGCGGCCGATGGCCAGAACTTCGTAGGTCTTGGATGGAACGGTGGTGTCGAAGGACTTCCAGTCGTCTCGAAGGGACACCAGGCAGGTGTCGGCCGACGCATAGCGCTCGAGCATGGCGTCCCCGGTCAGGGGTGCGTGAAACGTGACCGGGGCCTTCAGCTCCCGCGCCAGTTTCTCCAGCGCCGGCCGCTGAGTCCCGTGGCCCACCAAGTGCAGGTGCATGGAGTCCCCCACGAGGGCGCTTGCCCGGATGGCCACGTCCAGCCGCTGGCTCTCGCCGTGGTTCCCCAGGTACAAAGCTTCGAAAACGTCGCGGTCGAGTTCCGGCGGTCCCATGACTGGTATGGAGTCCAGGTGCACGCCGTTGCTCACGGTTGCTACGTTGCGGATGCCGCGCGCCCGAAGCGTCGCGGCGAATCCCTCGGTCACGGTGACCACGAGGTCGGCGCGGTGCTGGACAAAATCCACGACGCGCTCAACGACGCCTTTCACGCTGCCCTGGACCAGCCGGGCGTCGCGGGCCAGGTCCGGCCACGCATCCCGCATTTCCACGATCAGGGGGACGCCGCGGGCCTTGGCCAGAATGTAGCCGGCTCCCAAGGAAGGCAGACCCGGCGCCGTGACAATGACGACGTCGGGCTTGCGGACCATGAAACCGGCCGGAATCGACAGTGCCGCGGAAAAGCACTGATCCAGCAAACGTGCCGCCCGGGAGTTGCCGTGGCGGAGGTAGGGGACGCGGAGTATCTTCTCGGTAAACTGCCCTTTTTGCGGCTGGAAAGGCCTCCCGGCCATCTTGCGGGGCAGCGCCCGCCGGCCGAAAGGATAGTGCGCAACGGGTGTCACGACGTCGACATCCCAGCCGGATGCCGAAAATTCCTTGATCATGGCGGTCCAGCGGCGCTGGGGAGGGCTCTGTTCCGGCCAGTAGGAGTGGGTCAGCAGGGTTATCCGAAGGCTCTCGGCCTGCGTCCCTTGTGGTGTGCGGTCAACAAATTCGTGGCGCATGTCTAGGGTGTTACTTTCCCGCCCTGGCGGGAACGGACCATAGTCTTCCCTCCGAGGAAACGGAAGTAGGCCAAACCCGCGCCGAGCAGGATCAGGACTGTGACCAGCTGAATCCCCAGCGGGCTGCCGGTGGCTACCGCAACCGCGGCCTTGACTTCAGACTTCACCATGACGGGTGGCTCGCTGGGGGTGGCGATCACCGCAGGGGCCGTCGACGGCGCAGGTGTCGGCGAAGGTGAGGGCGTCGGTGTTGCCGACGCTTCGGCTGTGGCCTCTTCCACTGGCGCGGGGTTGGCCGCGGGCGGTGCGAGCGCCGGTGCCAGCGCTGGCGGCGCGGTTACTCCGGGAACCGGCGCGGGATTTGCCGCGGTGGGCACGGTTACGGGGGCAGGAGCGGGAGCGGGAGCGGGCGCCGCGGGTACGGGAGCGGGAGCGGGCGCGGGAGCGGGAGCCGGCGCGGGAGCCGGTGCCGGTGCGGGCGTCGGCTCGGGAGCGGGGTCAGCAGGCTGCTCCGGGGCAGGGACGGGTTCAGGGGCAGGATCGGGAGCCGGAGCAGGAGGCGGCTCGGCCGGCGCTACTACTGGTGGGACCGGAAGACCCAGATCATCAGCGTGGGCTGGAACGGCCGTTCCCGCGACGGAGAGGGCCAGGAGCAGTGCTCCCAGCCCGACACGTGCTGACTTCAGTTTTTGGCTGCGCGACGTCATCGACAGGCCCTCCCCCAGGTGCGAGATTGAATCAAGTTTGTGCGGTCGTGGCCATCACTAACGTCGTTGTCGGCAAAACCCCAGCGGTGCACGGTCCCCCCAGTCTACTTGACGGTGAGACAAGCTGTTCACCTCAGTGCCACCGGGCCATGATATAGGGCAGCCCGGGCCGTGACCATAGCGCCACGCGGACCGGGATAAGCTGGATCAATGCTCCCTTTCAGCCGTCTGGTTTCCGCGCGCCTGTCCTTGACTGTGGCGGCCGCCGCAGCCGGCCTGGCGTTGACCTCGTGTTCCCCGGTGGTCGACGTCACGCCCGCCAAGGATGCCGCGAACGCGGCATGCGCGCCGATGATGCTGGCCCTGCCGGACGCAATCGGCGATGCCAAGCTGCGGAAGACCAACGCACAGGCCACTGCGGCTTGGGGCGATCCGTCCCAAGTGATTCTGCGCTGCGGCGTCAACGTTCCCGGACCCACGACGGACCGCTGTGTCAGCGTCAACGACGTCGACTGGGTCATCAAGGAAGGCGACCCCGTGTGGACGCTGACCACTTTCGGCCGCGAACCGGCCACGGAGATCCTGATGGATCCGGACAAGATCAGTTCGGCCACCGTGCTGGCGGACCTCTCCGCCGCCGCGCTGAAGATTCCGGCAACCCGGAAATGTGTGGGTCAAGAGGATCTGCAGAACCTCCCCACCAGCAAGTAGGCCCGGGCAGGCGCGTCCGCGCCCGCCCGGTTCTAGCGCAGCGCGGTTCTAGCGCAGGCCGGTCTTGCGGTGCAGGGCCAGGTGGATCAGCTCGTCAATCAGGTCGGCGTAGCCCAGTCCTGAGGCCTTCCACATCTGCGGGTACATGCTCTTGGGCGTAAACCCGGGCATGGTGTTGATCTCGTTGATGATCAGTTCGCCATCAGGGGTGTAGAAGAAGTCAACCCGACTCAGTCCCTCGCCTCCGACGGCGTCAAAGGCGACCGCGGCCAGTTCCCGGACACGGGTGATCGCTTCTTCGGGGAGGTCGGCCGGGCAGCTGAGGGCTGCGGCGTCGTCCACATATTTGGCGTTGAAGTCATAGAATTCATGGCCGCCGCCCGCGACGGAGATCTCGCCCGGCATAGACGTCCGGGGAGCATCGGTCCCCCGGCCCTCCAGCACGGCACATTCGATCTCGCGGCCCGTGATGCCGGCTTCGATGACCAGCTTGGGGTCGTGCTCGCGGGCGATCTCTATGGCGGCGTCGAGGCCCTCGAGGGAGTCCACCTTGGAGATTCCCATGGAAGACCCTGCCCGGGCCGGCTTGACGAATACCGGGAAGCCGAGCTGGTCCACGCGCTTGCGGACGGTCTCGGGATCGTTGCGCCACTGCCGGTCAGTCACGGCGATGTAGGGTCCCACGTGGAGCCCGGCCGATTCAAAGACCACCTTCATGAAGTGCTTGTCCATGCCGACGGCGGACGCGAGCACGCCCGCGCCCACGTAGCGGGTGTCGGACAGTTCCAGGAGGCCCTGGATGGTGCCGTCTTCGCCGAAGGGCCCGTGCAGCAGCGGGAAGACGACGTCGACGCCGCCGAGCTCCTGCGGGACGGTGTTCGGGGCTGCGACGATCAGCTGGTGCTCGCCGCCGATCTCGGCCAGGGTGACGGTCTGCGCCGAGGGGGCCACCTCGGGCAGCGACGAGGCGGAGAGCGACCACTCGTCGGTTCCGCCGGACGCCAAAACCCACTGGCCGGTCTTGGCGATCCCGATCGGGATGACGTCGTATTTGTCCTTGTCGATGGCTCCCAGGACGCCGGCGGCTGTCACGCAGCTGACGGCGTGCTCGCTGGAGCGGCCGCCAAACAGCACCGCCACGCGGGGTTTGGACTGGACCGGACGGTCTTCTGTGGTCATGTTCCCTGACACTCTCAGTGGTCGCCTTCGGCTTTCAGGTCCCGGGACAGCAGCAGCGGACCCAGTTCATCGACGGACAGTTTTCCGGCAAGGACCGCCACGACGGCGGCCGTGATCGGCATGTCGACGCCGAGCTTTCCGGCGAGTTCGTTGACAGCCTGACTGGACTTGATGCCTTCAGCCGTCTGCTTCATTTCGGCGGTGACCTGGTCAAGGGTCAGCCCCTTGCCGAGCAGCCTGCCGGCCGTGTGGTTTCGGGACAGCGGGGAGGAACAGGTCGCCACGAGATCGCCCAGGCCTGCGAGCCCCGCCATGGTTCGGGCTTCGCCGCCAAGGGCGAGTGTCAGCCGTGAGGTTTCGGCCAAGCCGCGCGTGATGACGGAGGCTTTGGTGTTGTCCCCCATCTTCTTTCCTTCGCAGATTCCCACGGCCAGGGCGATCACGTTCTTGACGATGCCGCCGATTTCGACGCCGATCACGTCGGTTGTGGTGTAGGGGCGGAAGTAGGGGGCAGTGCAGCTGCGGGCGATCCAGCCTGCCGTGATCGGGTCCGTGCAGGCCACCACCGAGGCTGTTGGCTCCTCCCGCGCGATCTCCATGGCCAGGTTGGGGCCGGAAACCACGGCGACCCGGTCGGCAGGCAGGTCCAGCTCGGCGCTGATGACCTCGCTCATGCGGGCATCGGTGTGCAGCTCGAGGCCCTTCATGAGGGACACCACGACGGCGCCGGGCGCAAGATGTTCTTTCCAGGCCTGCAGTTGCGGCCGCAGGGTTTGCGCCGGCACGGCCAGGATGACCAGTTCCGCCCCCGAGAGCACCTCGGAAACGTCCTTCGATGCAGTGATGCTGGACGGCAGCGTGATGCCGTTCAGGTACTGCTCATTGCGGTGCAGGGTGTTGATCTGGTCCACGATTTCGGGGCGCCGGCCCCAGAGGCGGATGTTTCGTTCGACCCCGGAGGCCGTGGCGGCGTCAGCAACAACCTTGGCGAAGGTCGTACCCCAGGAGCCTGCCCCCAGAACGGCCACGTTGGTGGCGGATGCTGCTCGTTCAAAGTTAATCGTCATCCGGTGCTGTCCCCAATGTTCTCGTTCGATGCGCCACCCTCTTGGATGGCTTTACCTTCGGCGCCGCCCCGTTCGACGAAGCGGCCCTGTTTGGACTGGTTGTGCGCCGCTGGGTTCCACCGCTGCGCGGGCGGCTGTTCTCCACGCAGTCCTGCCAGGAGGCCGGTGATCGCGTCCATGATTGCATTCGTGGCTGCGTCGAGCGTCGCCTTGTCCAGCGGGTGGCCCTCAAAGACGCTCAGGTCCACGGGATCCCCGACCACCAGGCGGGAGGTCTTGCGGGGGAAAATGTAGAAACGTTTCGCATACCGCGGGAAGACCTCCTGGGCACCCCAGTGGGCGATGGGCACCACGGGAATGCCGCTCTCCAATGCCATCCGCGCGGCACCGGTGTGCCCTTTCATCGGCCAGAGTCCCGGGTCCCGGGTCAGGGTTCCCTCAGGGTAGATGATGATCGCCCCGCCTTCATTCACGATCTCTTTGGCGAGTTGCAGCGAACGGTTCGCCCCCGTCGTCGAACGCTCCACCGGGATCTGCTTGGTGGAGCGCAGGACAGCGCCAAGCACCGGCACCTTGAACAGGCCGGCCTTGGCGAGGAAATGCGGCATCCGTTTCTGGTTGTAGAGCATGTGCCCCACCACCAGCGGGTCGATTTCTGTGCAGTGGTTGGGCGCGGCGATGAAGCCGCCGGCGGGGAGCTTTTCGAGGCCTTCCCACTTTTTTCCCATGAGGAGGTTCATCACGGGCCGGATGATCCCGGCGACTGTCACGAATGTGACGTGGCTCTTGGCCGATTCCTTCACGGATCCCCCGCTACTTGGACGAGGTGATGTCGAAATCGGCGCCGAGGCCCGCGAGCTTCTCGGTAAAGCGCTCGTATCCGCGGTTGATGATGTCGATTCCCGTGACGCGGGACGTGCCGGTGGCGGCCAGGGCGGCAATGAGGTGGCTGAATCCGCCGCGCAGGTCCGGGACGTCGATGTCGGTGCCCTTGAGCTGCGCCGGACCGGAGATGACGGCGGAGTGCAGGAAGTTGCGCTGGCCGAAGCGGCACGGCACGCTGCCGAGGCACTCGCGGTGGACCTGGATATTGGCGCCCATGCGGATCAGTGCATCGGTAAAGCCGAACCGGTTCTCGTACACGGTCTCGTGGACAATCGAAACGCCCTCGGCCTGGGTCAGGGCGACGATGAGCGGCTGCTGCCAGTCCGTCATGAATCCGGGGTGCACGTCTGTTTCGAGGACCAGGGGGTTGAGCTTGCCGCCGCGGTGGTAGAAGCGGATGCCGTCGTCGCCGATGTCCATGCCGCCGCCGACCTTGCGGTACGTGTTCAGGAAGGTCATCATGTCGCGCTGGGTGGCGCCTTCGACAAAGATGTCTCCGCGGGTGACCAAGGCCGCGGAAGCCCAGGAGGCGGACTCGTTGCGGTCCGAGAGGGCGCGGTGGTTGTAGCCGCCGAGGTCCCGGACGCCTTCGATGCGGATGGTGCGGTCAGTTTGGACGCTGATGATGGCGCCCATCTTCTGCAGCACCGCGATGAGGTCCACAATTTCCGGCTCGGTGGCCGCCCCGGAGAGTTCGGTGATGCCTTCGGCGCGCGTGGCGCTCAGCAGGACCTGCTCGGTGGCGCCCACGGACGGGTAGGGCAGCGCAATCTTGGCGCCCTTGAGCCCGTTGGGCGCGGAGATGTGGATGCCGCCGGGGCGCTTTTCCACGACGGCGCCGAACTGGCGCAGGACATTGAGGTGGTAATCGATCGGACGGTCGCCGATCTTGCAGCCACCCAGGTCCGGGATGAAGGCCTCGCCGATGGCATGGATCAGCGGCCCGCACAGCAGGATCGGGATGCGCGAATCGCCGGCGTGGGCGTCGATGGCCGTGCTGGAGGCCGTCTTGGCGCCCTTCGGGTCAAGCGTCAGATCGCCGGTCACGGGATCCTTGTCCACCCTGACGCCGTGCAGCTGGAGCAGGCTCGTGACAACCTCGACGTCCTTAATTTCAGGCACGTTGCGCAACACCGATGGCTCATTGCCCAAAAGGGCGGCAACCATGGCCTTGGGGACAAGATTCTTGGCCCCGCGAACGGTGACGCGGCCAGTTAGCGGGACGCCTCCGCGGATTGTCAGAACACTACTCATATACCGGTTTCCTCACGACTACTCGCCCCCAAATCCTTACAAAGGCTCCAGCTAAGCATAGGAGCATCCGTTACCGATCTGAAATACGGAGCGGTTCCAGGGGCCCCGTGTTGGCCCTTTCGGCACGGATGCGGCGGCGCTTGCGGGCCTGCGGGCTTTGCGCAAGGAAAGTGGAGCACCGGCGGAGCCCAGACGTGCCTGATGGTTGGGCAGGTGCGCCACTGGGGGGCGCTGACCGGGTCCCGCCTGTCCGGCTCACGCAGCTACCGGCCCGCCCATGCGGAGTTGCGCCAGGGTGAGCATCCATGCACGCCCGCGCCATCGTTGCCGCACTTTGCGCGATCGAGGTCCACCCAAGGTTTTCCAATGTTGCCCTCCCTAGAGTCTGTCTTGCCAGGGGGGAATGTGCTGCTGGGAGGCGCAAATGGATCGTTGGATGACACACAGAGAGCACGGCAGGAACACTCGGCATGGAACCCCACCGGCCGGCAGGTTCTTGGAGTCTAGTAGAAATCCAGCTCCCGGGAGATGGGAAGTCACGCCGGGAGGCAGCCGTGCCGCGTTCCGGCTGCAGCTACGGCCCTCGATCCCCCGGATGGTGCGCGCAAATATCCGCCGCGTGTTCTTCGTTCTGGTCGAATCAGTCCTGACGATGGCCCTGCTGGCGCTGGCTCTGCATGTGCCCGCGGGCGCAACCGGCTCGCACCTTCACAGCGCTGGGCTGCCGGCAACGGCGGGGATTCCGGACAGCTCCGCGGACGTGACCGGTGCGCACATTCACAACGCGGCGCTGCCAGCTGCCGTCACGGAGGCGGCCCCGGCTGCCCTGCCACGGACCGGATGGACCGCTTCCGCCAGCGACGAGGAAAGCGTCCGTGTGAACGGCCAAGCCAGCAATGTGCTGGACGGAAGTGCCACCACGATGTGGCACAGCCGATGGTACCCGGCGCCGGCGGCGCCATTGCCGCACTCCATCACGATCGACACTAAAGCGACGCGGAGCATCGGAGGACTCCGCTATCTCCCGCGCTCTGTGGGCGTGAACGGACGGGTCGGCGGCTTCGAGATCCGGGTGAGCACCGACGGGACCACGTGGAGCGCACCGGTGGCTCGCGGAACGTTGCCGGACAGCGGCACGGAGAAGACGGTGAGCTTCATTGCGGTCAGCGCCCGCTATGTCCGGCTGATTGCGACCTCCGAGGCCGGCAACCGCGGCCCGTGGAGCAGCGCCGCCGAGATCAACCTGCTCGCTGGACAAACGGTCACCCCCTCCGGTGTGCTGCCCCGGACCGGCTGGACGGCTTCGGCTAGCGATGAAGAGGTCATCCGTACCAACGGCCGCGCCAGCAATGTGCTCGACGGCAGTGCTGCGACGATCTGGCACAGCAGGTGGTCGCCGGCGCCCGCGGCGCCTCTGCCGCACACCATCACGATCGACACCAAGGCGACGCGAAGCATCGGGGGTTTCCGCTACCTCCCGCGTGCCGACAGCCGGAACGGGTGGATCGGCAAATACACGATCGGAGTCAGCTCCGACAGCATCACCTGGCGCGCGGTAGCCAGTGGGACGTGGCCGGACACCATTGCGGAAAAGACGGTGACCTTCACCACGGTCAGCGCCCGCTACGTTCGGCTGACGGCAACCACCGAGGCCGGTAACCGCGGTCCGTGGAGCAGCGCCGCCGAGATCAACCTCCTTGGCCCGTCGCAAGGGTCCTGGGGTCCAACTATCAACTTCCCGCTCGTCCCGGTCGCGGCAGCAGTTTTGCCGGGCAACCGGCTGCTGACCTGGTCGGCCTATTCCGCTACCACTTACGGCGGCAGCAATGGCTACACACAAACCTCTATCCTGAACCTCTCCACCGGTGAGGTGAGCCCGGCCACGGTCGTCAACACCGGCCACGACATGTTCTGCCCCGGGGTCTCGATACTGGCGGATGGGAGGATCATGGTCAGCGGGGGTGCCAACAGCTCGAAGACCACGATTTACAACCCGGTGACCAACAAGTGGAGCTCTGGGCCGGACATGAAGATCGCCCGCGGCTATCAAAGCAACGTGACCACATCCACCGGTGAGGTGTTCACCATCGGCGGATCGTGGTCAGGCGGTATCGGCGGCAAAAACGGGGAAATATGGTCCGCGGCCGGTGGCTGGCGTACCTTGCCCAATGTGCCTGTTGACAGCATCCTGACGGCCGATCCCCGCGGCGGGTACCGTTCCGACAACCACGCCTGGTTGTTTGCCACTTCCGGTGGCCGGGTGTTCCAGGCAGGGCCGAGCCGCCAGATGAACTGGATCTCCACCACCGGTACGGGCAGCATAACGTCCGCTGGCCTGCGCTCGGACAGTCCGGACGCGATGAATGGTGACGCCGTGATGTACGACGTCGGAAAGATCCTGACCGTGGGCGGGGCAACCGCCTACGATAATGGCATAGCCACGGCGAGGGCCTACACAATCGACATCAACAAGACTGCCACGGTGTCCAGGACCGCGGACATGGCATTCAGCCGATCATTCGCGAGCGGGGTCGCACTCCCCGACGGCCAGGTGCTCGTGGTCGGCGGCCAGCCCAACCCCCGCGTGTTCACCGACACCGATGCCAGGATGTCTCCGGAAATCTGGAACCCGGCAACCGGAAAGTGGACCACGCTGGCCCCGATGGCCATCCCCCGGACCTACCACAGCGTCGCCACGCTTCTTCCTGACGGCCGGGTTTTCGTCGGCGGTGGCGGGCTGTGCACCAACTGCACCACCACCAATCATCTGGACGGCGAGATCTTTACCCCGCCGTATCTGCTCAACGCCGACGGCAGTGCCAGCACCAGGCCGAAAATTGTGACCGCACCCGCCACGGCCAAGGCCGGCAGCACGATTGCTGTGACCACGGGAGCGCCTGTCACCAAGTTTTCTCTGGTGCGGATGAGCACAGTAACCCACACCGTAAACACCGACCAGCGGAGGATCCCTGTCACAGCCACCGCGGTATCAGGCAACATCGCGTCGCTGCAGTTGCCAGCGGATCGCGGCGTGCTGGTGCCGGGCACTTATATGCTGTTCGCCTTGGACGGCCATGGGGTTCCCAGCGTCGCGGCCACGATCAACATCACTTGATGCCCCCGCGACCGGCGGCACGTCGTTCCTAGGCGCGTCACGGGGCCCCGGCCCCCGGCCCTCGGCCCAGGAGCCTCAGGTCGGGAGCCTCAGGTCTGGACCCTTACGACAACCGGGCGGGCAGCGTCTTGGGCTTGAAGGAAGGCCGGGTGGCCTCGTACGCGGTGATGTCGGGTTCGTGCTTCAGGGTCAGCCCGATGTCGTCCAGGCCCTCGAGGAGGCGCCACCGCGTGTAGTCATCAATCTCGAACGGCGCCACAATGTTGCCGCACTGCACGGTCTTGGACACGAGGTCCACCGTCACCTCGGTACCCGGGGCGTTTTCAAGTTCTTTCCAAATGAGCTCGATGTCATCCTGGGCGACTTCGGCGGCAAGCAGGCCCTGCTTGCCGGAGTTGCCGCGGAAGATGTCGGCAAAGCGGGAGGACAGGACCGTCTTGAAGCCGAAGTCCTTCAGCGCCCAGACGGCGTGCTCGCGGGAGGAGCCGGTGCCGAAGTCGGGACCGGCCACCAGAACGGATCCTGCATTGAACGGCGCCTGGTTCAGGATGAAGGACGGGTCCTTGCGCCACGCGGCGAAGAGCGCGTCCTCAAAGCCGGTGCGCGTGATGCGCTTGAGGTACACGGCGGGGATGATCTGGTCCGTGTCGACGTTGCTCTGGCGCAGCGGGACACCGATTCCGGTGTGAGTGGTGAACTTTTCCATGGCGGATCCTTCGGGACTGTGTGGATCGAGGCTGTGTGGAGCGAGGCTTCGGATCTGGGCGGGAAAGGCGGAGACTACGCGGCGCCGACTCGGACCGCCGCGGACTCCGGAGCAGGGTCCAGATCCGACGGCGAACTCAGGGTGCCTCGGACTGCCGTTGCCGCAGCGACCACGGGCGAGACGAGGTGGGTGCGGCCGCCCTTGCCCTGGCGCCCCTCGAAGTTGCGGTTGGATGTGGAGGCGCAGCGCTCCCCCACCTCCAGCTGGTCCGGGTTCATGCCCAGGCACATGGAGCAGCCGGCGAAGCGCCACTCGGCCCCGAAGTCCTTGAAGACCTTGTCCAGGCCCTCGGCTTCAGCCTCGAGCCGGACGCGGGCGGAGCCGGGCACCACCAGCATGCGCACGGCCGGGTCCTTGGTCCGGCCCCGGATGATGTCGGCGGCGGCCCGGAGGTCCTCCATCCGGGAGTTCGTGCAGGAGCCCAGGAACACCGTGTCCACCCGGATGTCCTTCATCGGGGTGCCGGCCTCGAGCCCCATGTACTGCAGGGCGCGTTCGGCGGCGGCCTTGGCGTTTTCATCGCCGAAGTCATCGGGCGAAGGCACCTTTGCGGACAGCGACACGCCCTGGCCCGGGTTGGTTCCCCACGTCACGAACGGTTCCAGGGTGTCGGCGTCGAGGTCCACCTCGACGTCGAACGCTGCGTCGTCGTCGGTGTGCAGCGTGTTCCAGTATTCGACGGCGGCATCCCAGTCGGCGCCCTCGGGCGCATGCGGGCGGCCGTGCATGTAGTCGTAAGTGGTCTGGTCCGGAGCCACCAGCCCGGCGCGGGCGCCGGCCTCGATGGACATGTTGCAGATGGTCATCCGGGCTTCCATGGACAGCGCACGGATGGCGGAGCCGCGGTATTCCAGCACGTAGCCCTGCCCGCCGCCGGTGCCGATCTTGGCGATGACGGCCAGGATGATGTCCTTGGCGCTCACGCCGGGGCGCAGCGTGCCCTCAACATTGATCGCCATGGTCTTGAACGGCTTCAGGGACAGCGTCTGGGTGGCCATGACGTGCTCCACCTCGGAGGTGCCGATGCCCATGGCGAGCGCTCCGAAGGCGCCGTGGGTTGAGGTGTGCGAGTCACCGCAGACCACGGTCATGCCGGGCTGTGTGAGGCCCAGCTGGGGGCCCACCACGTGCACGATTCCCTGTTCGGCGTCGCCGAGGGAGTGCAGGCGGACGCCAAACTCCTGGCAGTTGTTGCGCAGGGTCTGGATCTGGGTCCGGCTGGTGAGATCGGCAATTGGCTTGTCGATATCCAGCGTGGGAGTGTTGTGGTCCTCGGTGGCGATGGTGAGGTCCGGACGGCGCAGCTTGCGGCCGGCGAGCCGCAGACCTTCAAAGGCCTGCGGCGACGTCACCTCGTGCACCAGGTGGAGGTCAATGAAGAGGAGATCCGGCTGGGCGTTGGCTCCTTCGCCGTCCCCCTTGCGCACTACGTGCGCGTCCCAGACCTTCTCGGCCAGTGTCTTTGCCACGGCCTGCTCCCTTCACTGCGGTAAGTATTGTGCGTTCCGACGGACTATCTCCTCCACTGAACCAGCACAGCCAAGTAATACGCCAGCGCGTTGACTTGCATCTCAGATAATGAGACGTCAATATCATTACATGGACAATTCTAGTGGAGTCGGTGTCATCGATAAAGCGGCCCATGTGCTTGACGCACTTGAGGCCGGCCCCACCACCCTGGCGCAGCTCGTGGCGGCCACGGGACTGGCCCGGCCCACCGTGCACCGGCTGGCTCTCGCGCTGGTGCACCACAGGCTCGTGAGCCGCGATATCCAGGGCCGCTTCGTGCTCGGGAGCCGTCTGGTGGAACTGGCCTCCGCCGCCGGCGAGGACCGCCTCATCGCCTCCGCCGGCCCCGTGCTCATGCAGCTGCGCGACGCCACCGGCGAAAGCGCCCAGATCTTCCGCCGCCAGGGTGACTGGCGCGTCTGCGTGGCCTCCGCCGAACGCCCGATCGGGCTGCGCGACACCATCCCCGTCGGCACCCAGCTGTCCATGAAGGCCGGCTCCGCCGCCCAGGTGCTGCTGGCGTGGGAGGACCACGACCGCCTCCTGGAAGGCCTCCAGTCCGCCCGCTTCACCCCCACCGTCCTGGCCGGAGTACGACGCCGGGGCTGGGGCCAGAGCCTCGGCGAACGCGAGCCCGGTGTCGCCTCCGTTTCGGCCCCCGTCCGCGGGCCGTCCGGCCGCGTGATTGCCGCGGTGTCCATCTCCGGCCCGATCGAGCGCCTGACCCGCCAACCGGGGCGCCTGCACGCCGAAGTGGTCTGCAACGCCGGCCGTGTCCTGACGGAAGCGCTGCGCAAGACCAACGACTAAGTATGCTGTGCCCATGAACAGCTATGCGGTCTTCCTGCGGGGCATCAACGTGGGCGGCATCAATATCAAGATGGCCGATCTCAAGAACGCCCTGAAGTCCCGGCCATTTTCGGGTGTCGTGACCCTGTTGGCCAGCGGCAACGTCGTGCTGGCCAGCGAGCTGGATCCGGCCGGCGTCAAAAAGGAATTCGAGGCGTGCCTGCGGGAAACCTTCGGCTACGACGCCTGGGTGGTGGTGCTCACCGCGGGCCGTGTGGCAGCCCTGGTGGAGGCCTGCCCCTACCCGGCCGACGACGCGTCCACCCATACGTACCTGACGCTCGCCTCTGATGAAGAGGTCCTCTCGGAGCTGCTCGAGGCAGGCAGGGCCTTGGACGGGGCCGAGCTCACCCGGCTGGGCCCGGAAGCCCTGGCCTGGCTCGCCCCCGCCGGCGGCACTCTGGACAGCCCTTTCAGCAAGCTCTCCTCGAAGGCGAAGTACAAGGCTGCCACCACCACACGCAACCTCCGCACCATGATCAAGGTCCGCGACGCCGCGGCCGGGATTTAGGCAGGCCGCATCCGGCCGGACCCGCACGGACGGCTCACTGCCGACCCGCGGCGGCCTTCAGCGCGGCCGTGAACTTCGCCAGGCGGCTGAGCTCACGTTCCACGGGCGCCACGACGAGTTCCCCCGCGACGGCGGCGACGGCGGCTGTCAGTCGCTTCCGTGCCACGGCACTGCGTGACGCTGCCGCGGCTCCGGAGATGAACCGCGCCCCAATCGCCAGGACGATGCCCAGCAGCACTCCCCCGGCGATCATCACCGTAGGAACCGGCCAGCCCTGGACCCGTGGGACCTCTGGCACCGGCAGTTGCAGGTAGCCGAGCGCAGCCAGGACTCCCAGCCACGCGAACCCGGCCAGGGCCGTCACCAAGGCGAGCCACTGAACCGCGTTGAACCCACCCCACCACCAGGACTTCCTGCCAGCGGACAACTCTGTGGAGGCAATTGCCTGGTCCAGTGCATCCGGCAGCCGGTCGTTTACTTCCCGGGCGGCGCCGCGGATGGCCGCCCGCCACGGGCCAGGGGCACCGGCGGACGCCGCCTCAGCGAATTCCCGGACGGCGGCATCGGTCCGCGCCTGTTCCGGCGCCCCGGCAGGCGGCAGCGAGGTCCGGTTCAGCTCAGGCTTGGCGCCCTCGCGGCGCAGGTTCAGACGCCGCAGCGGATCCGGCCGGAATCTGGCCAGCCAGCGGGTCACGGGCCAGCCCGTGCGCCGGGTTGCCTCCAGCCGGTAGGACCGGGCGACGGCGTCGACCACCAACGGCACATTGGCGGCCACAGCCAACTCCCCCGCCAGCCGGGCCTTGGCCGCCGCCGTCGCACCGGCGGCCGTCGTGCCACCAGCGGCCGTCGTGCCACCCGTGGGCAGGCCGGACGCCTCGGCAAGCCGGGCGGCGGCCAGCGTGACATCTGCCGCAAGTCGCTGTGACATCGCTTTACGCTGCATCGCCACCTGCCGGATCGCGGCCCGCACCTTGTCCACCCCCGTCCCCAGCACGGCGGAAGCCCCGAGGACCTGAACTTTGTCCAGCCCGTCCCGCGCCAGGATAGCTGTGAGGGATTCCAGGACCGGCCGGACCTCGTGCTCCGGGAGCCTGTCGATTTGGTTGAGCACCACGATCGTCACGGCCCCGTGCGAGGACAGCGGGGCCAGGAAATCGTTGTGCACGGCGGCGTCGGCATATTTCTGCGGATCGAGGACCCAGACGAGGACGTCCACGATGCCCACCATCCGCTGCACAATCTCACGGTTGGCGGCCCTGGTCGAGTCAAAGTCCGGCAGGTCCAGAAGGATCAGCCCGGTGTCGTCGTCGGCGAACCCTTTGATCGCTGCCGCAGCGTGGCGCTTTCGGACCTCCAGCCAATCCAGCAGCGCATCGCTGCCCTGGACGCCCCAAATGCCCGCCAGCGGCTCGGTGGTGGTCGGCCTGCGCACGGCCGCCGTCGCGATCTCCTCGCCGCTTACGGCATTGAAAAGCGAGGACTTGCCGCTGCCGGTGGCTCCAAAAAACCCGACCACCGTGTGGTCTCCGGACAGCGACCGCCGCGAACTCGCGCGGTCGAGCACCTGCAGGACACCGGCCAGGATCTCCTCCGGGAGGACTCCGGATGCGAGCTCCGTGGCGCTGTTGAGCGCTTCCAGTCTGCGATCGAGCTGGGACGTCTCGCGGGCGGCCGCATGACGGCTCATGACGTGGCCGCCAGCCGGCGCAGTGCCGCCGCATGCCCGGCAATGGCTGAGGGCGGCACGCCGACGTCGACCTCCAGCCGGGTCAAGAACCGCCGGCACTCCGCAGCCAGCAGGCCCTGGCACCGCAGATGCAGGTCTTCGCGCGCGGTCCGGGCCAGCCGGCGGACGGCGTCCTCCCCGAATACTGCCTCCAGGAGGCGCTGACCCACGACGGCGGTGCCGCCGGCAACTCCGATCTCAAGCCCGGTCAGGCCCGCGGTCATGGAGAACACCACAATCATCAAGGCAGCGCCGAGGCCGTTGATTCCGAAGGACAACCAGCGGGCCTGGGTGCGCTTGCCCTGGCCTTCGGTGCGGATGAGTTCCATCAGGCTCCCCTGCCAAGCGCGGATTTCGGCCGCCACAGCATCCGCGAAGCCCTTGGAGGCACCGGAAAGATCGTCGGTGCCCAGCACCTGCCTTCCGGCGGGGTCTGAACGCCACCGCTGGTCGGTGTGCTCGGCGGCCTTGGCGGCTTGATCGACAATGACCGCCTGCAGTCCCGTTTCGATCGCGGTTTCCACCCTGACCGCAGGCGCCGGTTCACCCCGGACGAACGCGCCCACGCGGTCACGGAAGCGTCCGATGTTCTGTTCCATGGCGCGGAAGAACTCCCCGGTCCCGACGAAGTCCTGCCAGCGCGCCAGCACTTCGCCGCGCAGCAGTGCGCCGTCGCGGGTGGCCTCGAGGATCCTGGCTACGGCGTCGTCATAGGCGTTGCGGGCGTCGGCTGCGAGAACATCGGCTGCGTGCTGCTGTTCGGACAGCGCCCGCTCCGCCATGTCGGCGCGGTGGGCGAGGGCGAGGAGGGTGCCGTTGAGGGTGCGCCGGGCGATTCCGGCCCGTCCCGCGGCGTCCCCGGCCAGCTTCCCGAGCCAAACGCGCAGCGGCTCGACGGCCTCTGCCGGAAGCATCCCCGCGGCATCCAGCGGCAGCTCCGGAACCACAAACAGTTTGGCGGCCCCCAGCCCTTCCCGGCTGAGCATGGCCTGCAGATCGGCGCTAACCTCCGCTTCCGCCGCTGGCGGCACCCGGTCCAGGACCACGGCCACCATGATGTCGCGGGAGGCCGCATCCAGGAGCAGGCGCCAGGGCACGGCGTCGGCATACCGGTTGGCTGTGGTGACAAACACCCAGAGGTCTGCGGCGGCAAGCAACTGCCCGGCCAGCTGCCGGTTGTTCTCGGAAATGGAGTCGACGTCGGGCGCGTCGACCAGGGCGATTCCGGGCGGGACCGCGGAGTCGGAGACCAGGACCAGGGAGGTCACCGGGCCGGGATCCAACGCCGCATCAGCCGGGGCCGGCGCCCGGCCGTCCACGAGGGCACCCCGGATGCGGCCCAGGGCCGGCAGCACCCGCTGGCCCTCAAACCAAGCGGCGTCGGCGGGATGGTGCAGCAGGATGGGCTGGCGGGTGGTGGGGCGGATCGCACCGGCCCGCGTGACGGGGTGGCCCACCAGGGCGTTGACCAGGGTGGATTTTCCGGCCCCGGTGGAACCGCCCACCACGGCCAGCAGAGGCGCGTCGAGGCTGCGGTACCGGGGCAGGATGTAGTCATCGAGTTGAGCCACGGCCCTTCGAAGGTCCAGGCGCGTTTGGTCCGTCCCGGGCAGGGCGAGCGGCAGCCGGAGGGCAGCGAGGTCCTGCCGCACTGACTCCAGGAGGGCCACGCCGGTTGCGGCCCCGGGGCCGGTTTCATGGGAGCTCACTGCATCATCATGCCAGTTCAGAACGTGGTTCCTGCGGGGGCGCCGCTGCGTTCAACCAAAGCGCCATGCGCAGCRCATAGCGGGACTCGGAGCGCCCGGCAAGACGCCGGCGGACGAGTCTCGCCTGGAAGCCCAGCCATTCCGGGAAACGAAAAACGGCCCCGGGCTGATGCCCGGGACCGTTTTCATTGTGACCCCAGCGGGATTCGAACCCGCGTTACCGCCGTGAGAGGGCAGCGTACTAGGCCGCTATACGATGGGGCCGCGTACTTCCTGAACGGCATTTCTGCCATTCAAGCCAAATGATTGTTTCATACATTTGGCCGCCGTTTCAAATCGGACCGGCCGATTCAAAACTTCCGAATTTCAGCGGAAACCCGCGGAACTCCAGAGCTGGGATACCAGGACTCGAACCTAGAATGACGGTACCAGAAACCGTAGTGTTGCCAATTACACCATATCCCAAAGGCACTTTCGCTCCGGATGTTTGGGCCTAAACCCTCGCTCCCGGCGCCTCAGCACGAGTAATTACTTTACCCGAGAGTTTTCACTTCCACAAATCGGGCGTACGGCGGCGGGATCGGGCCGCCGGGGCGGGCCGCGCGCGGCGTCGATGGCCGCAATACCCGCGCCAGCCCTTGCCAATCCGGCGGAAACACGTTTACGCTCGGTAAGTTACCAACGAGTAACCACCCCTCCCCCACTCCGTTGCGGGCAGCTTTGCGCTCATTTTCCGGTGTTAGCTGCGTCACAGCTGCTGGGGTGGCCGACAGCAGAGCCGCTGCCGGCGGGAACGTCGAGAGGAATCATGTGCCACAGAGTCGTGCCGCTATCAGCAAGACCCGGACCCGTGCGCAGCAAATCGCCATCGCCACCCTGGCGTTGCTGCTCATGGCCCTGCTGGGGTTCTATACCCTCGTCACGGGCCGCATCACGGACGGTTCGGCCAAGCTCAAGGACGGGGCCGCCCAGGCGTCCGCCGGAGCCGGCAAGCTGGACGACGGCGCCGGGAAACTCGCCAACGGCGCCAGCCTGGCCGATACCGGGGCTGGAAAACTTTCCGCGGGGGCGGAAAAGATCTCCTCGGGCATCAGCACCAAGCTGGCACCCGGGGCGGACAAGCTCCAGGCCGGTGCCGGCCAGTTGGCCGAAGGCGCCGTCAAGATCGAAGCCGATGTCACCAGCAAGCTGGCCCCCGGCGTCTACAAAGTCGACGACGGTGCGCAGAAGCTCGCGGCGGGGGCCGTGCAGCTTTCGACCGCGCTGACGCCGACGCCGGCGGGCAACGCAGAGAACAACCTCGCCGACGGGGCCACCCGGCTCGACGGCGGCGCGGCCCGGCTGGCCGGCGGCACCGCAGCGCTGGCAGGCGGCACGGACCAGCTCAAGGGCTACCGCGGCGCCAACGGCAATCCGGAGGCCGGAACCGGGACCGCGGCCCTGGCTCAGGCTCTGGAACTGCTGGAGGCGGCGGCGGATGACCCGGTCAAGGGGCTCGTTCCGCTTTCGGTGGTGAAGGACAAGATCGCCAAGATCACCGCGGGCGCGCGCAAGCTCGACGCCGGTGCCAGCCAGCTGCAGGCCGGCGCGCAGCGGCTGCAGGACGGCGCGGGCCAGCTGAACGCAGGAACGGGCAAGCTCAAGGCCGGATTCGCGACGCTGGCCGGGAAGCTCAACAGCCAGGACCCCGGCAGCCCGGGCGTGGTGCTTGGCACCCGGCTTCTGGCCGACGGCACGTCCAAGATCCGGGTCGGGATGGACGGGGTCCCCGGCGACCCCGAGCACCCGGGCCTGCTCAAGGCCGCCGCCCGGATGACCGAGGGCAGCTCTCGCCTGGCCGACGGAACCGTGGCCCTGAACGCCGGGATCAAGGGCAATCCGGCCGATCCTGCCAACCCCGGCCTGCTGGGCGGCTCCCAGGCCCTGGCTTCCGGGGCCTCAGAACTCTCGGCCGGCAGCACCAAGCTGGCGTCCGGCTCCTCGCAGCTGGCCACGGGGGCGGATAAGCTCGCGGACGGCAACGCCCGGATTGCCGATGGCACCGGCACGCTGTATTCCGGAGCTGCCGCGGTGTCGCCCACCAGCTTGCTCCGGCGGTCCGACGCCGCCACGGCACTGGGACTCGTCGCGGTGCTGGCCCTTGGCGCCGTTGGCGCCTTCCTGGCGCTGCGGAAGAGGCAGGCCGGACCACGGTAACTTCCGGTGCCGGTTGCGGCGCCCGTTACAGCGGGGGTTGCGCCAGCAGGTCCAGCAGGGAGCCGACCTCGCGGCCCAGGAAGCCCGGGGCCGGTTCCCCGCCGCGGTTCAGCCAGACGCCGAGGAGGCCGGCCGCCGTCGAACCTTCCGCATCGAGCAGCCGGTTGTCACCGACGTACAGCGTTTGGCCGGGACCCGTACCGATCCGCCGGACACCCTCGAGGTAGATCGCCGGGTCCGGCTTTGCGGCGCCAACGGTGTCGGTGCCAACCAGAACGGTAATCCGTTCCAGCCCGGCCGCATCCAGCTTCACGCGCTGATAGTCGTGGACGTTGTTGCTCACGGCGCCGTAGGGAATGCCGGCCGCGTCCAGGGCGTCCAGCAGGGGCCCGACGTCGTCGAACGCCCGGATGTAGCCGTGCTGGCGGCTCGCGTAGGAACTCACCCAGTGGTGGGCCTGTTCGCCGTCGGCAAGTTCGACGCCGAAGTACCCCAGCGCCGCCCGGCCGCGGAGCAGGCGCTGTTCATTGAACGTGATCTCGCCGGCCAGGTAGCGGTCGTAGAAATGGGTGGTCTCGCGGGTGAAGATCCGCCCGAACCTCTCCCACCCGGCCTCGTCCAGGCCGGGCAGAAGGTGCTCGCTGACGTCGCGGAGGGCCGCCGTCATGGCGAATTCGAGGTCCACGAGGGTGTCATCGATGTCGAACAGAACCCCCTGGACAGCGCCGCCGTCCAGGCCCGCTGCCAGCATGTCAGCCGCGGAAAGCGCGCAGGCGGGCCAGGGAGGAATCCTTGCCCAGGATGACCATGGACTCGAACAGCGGCGGGGAGATCCGCCGGCCCGAGACAGCCGTGCGGACCGGGCCGAACGCCAGGCGCGGCTTGACGCCGAGGCCTTCCACGAGGGCTTCCTTCAGGGCGGCCTGGATGTTCTCGGCCGTCCAGTCGGCAACGGGCTCCAGGGCGGCCAGGGCGGCGTCGAGCACCTCGGTGAGGTTCTCCGGCAGGCCCTTGCGGGCGTCGTCGGCGACGTCGATGGCGTCGTCGGCTTTGAACAGGAACGCGATCATTTCGGGGGCCTCGCCCAGCAGGGAGATGCGCTCCTGGATCAGCGGTGCGGCCTCGGCCAGGATCTCCTCATCGCGGTCCGTGAGGCTCTCCCCCACGAAGCCGGCGGCCTGCAGGTAGGGCACCAGGCGGCCGCGGAAGTCCTCGGCGCCGAGCATGCGGATGTGGGTGCCGTTGATGGCTTCGGCCTTCTTGATGTCGAAGCGTGCCGGGTTGGCCAGCACGTCGTTGACGTCGAAGTGCTCGATCAGCTGGTCCACGGTGAAGATGTCCTCGTCGGCGGAGAGGCTCCAGCCGAGCAGGGACAGGTAGTTCAGCAGGCCCTCGGGGATGAAGCCGCGGTCCCGGAGCAGGAACAGGTTGGACTGGGGGTCGCGCTTGGAGAGCTTCTTGTTGCCCTCGCCCATGACGTACGGCAGGTGGCCGAAGGCCGGCATGTAGCTGGCGACGCCGATGTCCATCAGCGCCTGGATCAGCACCACCTGACGGGGCGTGGAGGAGAGCAGGTCCTCGCCGCGGAGCACGTGGGTGATGCCCATGAGGGCGTCGTCCACGGGGTTGACCAGGGTGTAGAGCGGGGAGCCGTCGGCGCGGACAATGACGTAGTCCGGGATGCTGCCGGCCTTGAAGGTGATCTCGCCGCGGACCATGTCCGTGAACGTGACGTCCTCGTCGGGCATCCGGACGCGCAGCACAGGCTGGCGGCCCTCGGCCTTGAACGCGGCGAGCTGGTCCTCGGAGAGTTCGCGGTCGAAGTTGTCGTAGCCGAGCTTCGGGTCGCGGCCGGCGGCGCGGTGGCGGGCTTCAACTTCTTCCGGCGAGGAGTAGCACTCGTAGGCGTAACCGGCGTCGATCAGCTTGGCCACGACGTCCTTGTAGAGGTCCAGGCGCTGCGACTGGCGGTAGGGCTCGTGCGGGCCGCCGACTTCCACGCCCTCTTCCCAGGTGATGCCGAGCCATTTGAGGGCCTCGAGCAGCTGCTGGTAGCTCTCCTCCGAGTCGCGGGCCGCGTCCGTGTCCTCGATCCGGAACACAAAGGTGCCCTTCGTGTGCCGGGCGTGGGCCCAGTTGAACAGGGCGGTGCGGATCAGGCCGACGTGCGGGGTCCCCGTGGGTGACGGGCAGAACCGGACACGGACCGGGGTGTCAGCGGTGACTTCACCGGTGGAGGCAGCAAGGGCGGAGCTGGGAACAGTAGTCATAGTGGTACCAACATTACCAATCTCTACAACCGCCACTTGTCCGGATTTCCGCTGCGGAAACGGACAGCCGCCCCGTGGATCCACGGGGCGGCTGTCTGAAATCGGCGCGAAGAACCGTTAGCGGCGGACCACCGGGTTGGAGAGCCTTCCGATGCCCTCGATCTCGACCTCGTAGCGGTCGCCTGCCTGCACGGAGCCGACGCCGGCCGGGGTACCGGTCATGATGACGTCGCCCGGCAGCAGGGTGAAGGCCTGCGAGACGATGGAGACGAGCTCCCGGACGCCGCGGATCATCTGGTTGGTGCTGCCGTCCTGGCGCAGTTCGCCATTGAGCCGGCCCTGGATCTGCAGGTCCTCGGTGTCGAGCTCGGTCTCGATCCACGGCCCGAGCGGGGCCGAGGTGTCGAAGCCCTTGGCCCGGGCCCACTGCAGGTCCGTCTTCTGGACGTCGCGGGCGGTGAGGTCGTTGCCGCAGGTGTAGCCGAAGATCACGTCATCGACCCGGTCCTCGGGCACGTCCTTGCAGATCCGGCCAATGACGACGCACAGCTCGGCCTCGAAGGAGACGTCCTCGGAAAACTCCGGCAGGACAATGGGATCGTTCGGCCCGATCACGGACGTGTTGGGCTTGAGGAACAGCAGGGGCTGTGCCGGGACCTCGTTGCCGAGTTCCCGGGCGTGCTCCGCGAAGTTGCGGCCGACCCCGATGACCTTGCTGCGCGGGATGATCGGCGCCAGCAGGCGGACGTCCTCCAGCTTGTGCTTCATGGGGGTTCGTTCCACGCCGTGGAAGAAGGGGTCGCCCTTGATGACAGTGACTTCCTCACTGCCGGGCTCACCTTCCACGATGCCGTAGAGGGGATCAGAATCGACTACAAACCGGGCGATACGCATGGTTCCTAGCCTACCGTCCCCTCGGTGCGCAGGTAGTCCAGCTGCGCTGCGACGGAGAGCTCCGCGGCGCGGCGGACGGAGGGGTCGACGTCGGCGTACACGGCGTCCGTGACGGCGCGGACATCGGCGTCGGCGCCCAGTGCCGCGAGGGCTGCCCGGACCTGTCCGAGCCGGCCCCGCCGGTGGTCCCGGTAGGCGCGGGCGACGGCGTCCAGGGCCGGCAGCACCGGGCCGTGGGCCGGCAGCACCGTGGCGGGCCCGAGGCGTTCGAGCCGGTCCAGCGAGTCGAGGTAGTCCCGGAGGGTGCCGTCGGGGTAGTCCAGCACCGTGGTTCCGGAGCCCAGAATCGTGTCCCCGGTCAGCACCGAGCCGTGCGGGCCATCCTGCGGCAGGTGGAAGCACAGCGAATCCGAGGTGTGGCCCGGCGTCGCCAGAACCCGGATGTCAGTTCCGGCCGCCCGGATGGTTTCGCCGTCCTGCAGCGGGGGTGCGCCGTGGCAGTGGGCGGGGTCCGCGGCCCGGACCGGTGCGCCCGTCAAGGCCGAAAACCTCTCGGCGGCCGCGGTGTGGTCCGCGTGCCGGTGCGTGATCAGGATGAGTTCGACCGGTCCCTCGCCGGCCAGCGCCTGAAGGTGCGGCCCGTCGAGGGGCCCGGGGTCGACGGCGACCCTTGCCGCCGCCCCCGGGGCGCCAATGAGATAGGAGTTGGTTCCATCCAGGCTCATGGGGCCCGGATTCGGGGCGAGGCGGAACCGGGTCAGCTCACTGCTGCGGACAATGCCGCGGGATGTCTCGGAGGTCACGGACCCATCCTTGCATTGAATCGGGCTTCGTTGGCCCCAGCCCGGGACCACAGACGCCGACGGCGGCCCTCACCCGAAGGTGGGGACCGCCGTCGTGCACTAAGACGTTCTGTGGCTAGGCCAGCCGGGTCAGCCAGCCGTGGGTGTCCTCCACGGTGCCGGTCTGGATCCCGAGCAGCTGGGCGCGGATGGCCAGGGTGGTCTCCCCCGCCGTGGCGTCCTCGGAACCGATGAACTCGGTGGTGTCCTTGAGCACGCCGATGGGGGTGATGACCGCGGCGGTGCCGCAGGCGAAGACCTCGGCAATGTCTCCCGAGGCAACACCGTCGCGCCACTCATCCAGGGTGATCTTGCGTTCGGTGACTTCCCGGCCCATGTCCCGGGCCACCTGGATCACGGACATCCGGGTGATCCCCTCCAGGATGGTGCCGGAGAGCGCCGGGGTGACGAGCGAGCCGTCCTTCATGACGAAGAAGACGTTCATGCCGCCGAGTTCCTCGACAGCGTTGTCGTTGAACTGGTCCAGGAAGAGGACCTGCTTGCAGCCGTTGGCCTCGGCCTCCTGCTGGGCGATCAGCGAGGCAGCGTAGTTGCCGCCGCACTTGGCGGCGCCTGTTCCGCCGCGGCCGGCGCGGGCGTATTCGCGCGAGATCCAGATGGAGACGGGCTTGAGTTCGCCGCCGAAGTAGTTGCCGGCCGGGGAGGCGATCACGCGGAAGGAGACCTCGCGCGCTGCCCGCACGCCCAGGAACGCCTCGGTGGCGATCATGAAGGGCCGCAGGTACAGGGCTTCGCCGTCGCCGGCGGGGACCCAGTCCTTGTCTGCCGCGACGAGTTCGCGGATGGCGCCGAGGAAGTATTCTTCCGGGAGTTCGGGCAGGGCCAGGCGCCGGGCGGACTTGTTCAGCCGGGCGGCGTTGGCCTCGGGCCGGAACGTCCAGACCGAGCCGTCGGCGTGGCGGTAGGCCTTGAGGCCCTCGAAGATCTCCTGGCCGTAGTGCAGCACGGCGGCGGACGGGTCCAGGGAAATCGGGCCGTAGGGCTCAACGCGCGCGTCGTGCCAGCCGCCGTTGCCGGCGGCGTCGACGCTGTAGTCCACAATCGCGGTGTGGTCGGTGAAATAGTCGCCGAATCCCGGGTTTGCCAGGATGGCGGCACGCTCTTCAGCAGACTTCGGGGTCTCCGACAGGTGCTGGGTGAATTCGACGCCATGGGCAGTCTGAGTCATGGTTCCTCCACGATCGGCTGCCTGGTGTGGGAACGTGGTTCACCCTCGGACCACGGCAGCATATTGGTGATTCGAAACAAGCTTACGCCCGTTGGCAGCACGGTTTTGCGGTGTCTGCAGTCGCCTGCCGTGCAGGAAATGCAGGCGGGGCCTACAGCGCCGCCGCGATGGCGTCGCCGATCGCGCTGGTGGTGCGGACGGCGCCGTCGCGGGCTTCGACGTCGGCCGTGACGGCCGCCTCGATCTTCCGGGCAGCGGTGGCGAAGCCGAGGTGGTCGAGCAGGAGCGCCGCGGAGAGGATGGCGGCGGTGGGGTCGGCCTTCTGCTGGCCGGCGATGTCCGGGGCGGACCCGTGGACCGGTTCGAACATGGACGGCGCGGTGCGGTCCATGTTGAGGTTGCCGGAGGCGGCGAGGCCGATCCCGCCGGTCACGGCCGCCGCGAGGTCGGTGATGATGTCGCCGAACAGGTTGTCGGTGACGATCACGTCGAAGCGGGCCGGATCGGTAACCATGAAAATCGTGGCGGCGTCGACGTGGAGGTAGTCGTGCGTGACGTCGGGGAACTCCTGGGCCACGGCCTCGACCGTGCGCTTCCAGAGCTGGCCGGCGAAGACCAGGACGTTGTGCTTGTGCACCAGGGTGAGCTTCTTGCGGGGGCGGTCGTTGGCCCGGCGGAACGCGTCGCGGACCACGCGCTCCACGCCGTGGGCGGTGTTCAGGGACACCTCGGTGGCCACCTCGTGGGGGGTGCCGGCGCGCAGCGTGCCGCCGTTGCCCACGTAGGGGCCCTCGGTGCCTTCGCGGACCACGATGAAGTCGATCTCGCCGGGGTTCGCGAGCGGGCTGCCGACGCCGGTGTACAGGCGGGAGGGCCGCAGGTTGACGAAGTGGTCCAGGCTGAAGCGCAGCTTCAGCAGGAGCTCGCGCTCGATGATGCCGGAGGGGATCCGGGTGTCGCCGGGGGCCGCGCCGACGGCGCCGAACAAGATGGCGTCGCGGGTGCGGAGGTCGGCGAGGGTGGCCGCGGGGAGGGTCTCCCCCGTCGCGAGCCAGTGCTCCGCCCCCAGCTTGTAGTGGGTCTGCTGGAGCACGATCCCTTCTGCGGCCGCGGCCTTTTCAAGGACCTTCAGGGCTTCGGCGGTGACCTCCGGGCCGATGCCGTCGCCCGGGATGACTGCCAGATCAATCGTGGATGCGCTCATATTTTCAGCGTAGCCAAGTGATCCACATTCTGGTCAAGTTGTCTCACTATTCGATCACCCCCGTTGCCCGGGTAAGCAAAACGCCCCCGCTCCCCCGGATCAGGGGGTGCGGGGGCGTCAGGGCCGCAGGGGCTCAGGCTTCGGCGGGTTCCTCGTACTTCGGGAACACCGGGGCCGGGGCTGGCAGTTCCGTGCCGGCGGCGATCGGTGTGCCCAGGGCCGAGAACTGGCGCGCCCCGCCCTCGGGCTGGCCGAGCGTGTGCAGGATCGCCGCCGTCGCCACCGGCATGACCGGCTGGGCCAGGATCGCGACGATCCGCAGCACCTCGAGCGTCACGTAGAGCACCGTGTTCATGCGTTCGACGTCGGTCTTGCGCAGCACCCACGGGGCTTGCTCGGCGAAGTAGGCGTTGGTGTCCCCCAGGACAGCCCAGATGGCCTCCAGTGCGCGGCTGAACTCCTGCTTCTCGAACGCGGCCCGGGCGGCGTCAAGCAGTCCGTTGGCCTGGGCCAGAATCGCGGTGTCCTCGGCGGAAAATGCGCCGGGCGCGGGCACGCGGCCCTCGCAGTTCTTGGCCACCATGGACAGCGACCGCTGGGCCAGGTTGCCGAAGTTGTTGGCGAGGTCCGAATTCATCCGGCCCACGATTGCCTCGTGGTTGTAGTTGCCGTCCGCGCCGAAGGGGACCTCGCGCAGGAAGAAGTAGCGCACCTGGTCCAGGCCGTACTGGGCCACGAAGTCCGCGGGGGCCACCACGTTTCCGAGCGACTTGGACATCTTGACGCCGTTGTTCTGCAGGAAGCCGTGGATCATGATGCGCTTCGGCAGCTCCAGTCCGGCGCTCATGAGGAACGCCGGCCAGTAGATGGCGTGGAAGCGGGAGATGTCCTTGCCGATCACGTGGACGTCGGCCGGCCAGAACTTCTTGAAGGAGTCCGAGTCGACGTCCGGGTAGCCGACGCCGGTCAGGTAGTTGGTCAGCGCATCGACCCACACGTACATGACGTGCTTGTCGTTGCCGGGTACGGGAACGCCCCAGTCGAACGTGGTGCGGCTGATGGACAGATCCTCCAGACCGCGCCGGACGAAGCTGATGACCTCGTTGAACCGGGACTGCGGGGCCCCGAATTCCGGGTGGGCCTCGTAGAGCGCCAGCAGTTTGTCCTGATAGGAGGAGAGCCGGAAGAAGTAGCTCTCCTCGGCCGTCCAGGTGACCTCGGTGTCGGATTCGCGTGAGTAGCGGATCCCGTCGTCCTTGACCACGGTCTCGTCCTCGACGTAGAACGCCTCGTCGCGGACCGAGTACCAGCCTTCGTACTTGGACAGATAGATGTCCCCGTTGGCTTCCATCTTCTTCCAGATGGCCTGCGACGCTGCGTAGTGGTCGGCGTCCGTGGTGCGGATGAAACGGTCGTACGAGACCCCCAGGGCCGCGTGCGCCGCCTTGTAGATCTCGGCGTTCCGGTCCACCAGCTCCTTCGGCGTGACGCCCTCCTTCTCGGCGGCCTGGGCGATCTTCATGCCGTGCTCGTCGGTTCCGGTGAGGAAGAAGACGTCGTACCCGTCCAGACGCTTGAAGCGGGCCATCGCATCGGTGGCGATGTACTCGTACGCATGGCCGATGTGCGGTACCCCGTTGGGGTACGTGATGGCCGTGGTGATGTAGAACGGGGTCTTGTCAGTTGAAGTCACGGTCTAAATCTAGATCAGTTCTGTGAGGGTATCGCTCTGGCGGACCAGTTCGTGGTCATGTGAAGCCACCAGCACGGCAATGCCGTCCGAGGTGGTGTCCTTGAGGATGCTGATGATGCGGTTGGCCGCGGCCCGGTCCAGGCTGGCCGTGGGCTCGTCGACCACCAGGACGCGGGTGCCGAGGATGAGCGCCCGGGCGATCGCGACGCGCTGGCGTTCACCGCCGGAAAGCTGCGCCGGACGGTGACGCATGCGCCGGCCCAGGCCCACGAGGTCCAGGAGGTCCTTGGCCATGTCACGGCGCTTCTCGACCTCGCCGTCCGGCACGGCCGGCAACAGAACGTTCTCGAGCGCGCTCATCCCGTCGATCAGCGCACCGCCTTGGTCGACGTAGCCGATCAGGGCCCGGCGGCGGTCGGCGATCTCGTCGTCGCCCATGGTCTCGAGCGAGTCGCCTTCCCAGAACACCCGGCCCGACGTCGGCAGGGTCAGTCCCGCGCCGACGGTCAGGATGCTGGTCTTGCCCGAGCCGGAGCGGCCCGCGACGCAGTGCATTTCGCCGGCGTGCAGGGTCATGTTGAAGTCGTCCACGACGTTGACGGCCTCGGCACCGCCCTTGCCGCCGCCGTAGTGGATGGTGATGTTGCTCAGTTCCAGCGGGGTGGCGTGGTCCGTGGCCTTCACGATCGTGTTGGCGCGGGTCTTGTGCGCACCGCGACGGGTGCTGGCGGTCATCCGGTCGTGTGCCTCCCGGTCAAGGTTCAGCTCGTTAGTCATTGGACCACTTTCGTTGCAATCGGAATCCAGCAAAGTACAGCTACGAGACCGGCAATTGCGGCCCACAGCGCGGCGTAGGGGGCCAGGAGGAGGCCGATGCCGAGGGCGCCCACAACACCCAGCGGCAGCGCGACGGTTCCCACCATGGCGTTTTCAAAGAAGCGGACCTGGCCCAGCATGTCAGGGTTCCAGCCCATGGCCCGCAGCGTGCCCAGGTACTGGCGCTTGGCCTGCAGCTCGAAGCGGCCGGTGACCATGGTCAGCAGCAGCCCGACGGCAACACCGGACACGCCCAGGATGATGCTGGGCAGGGCGATGCTGGCCGCGGCCAGCCCGCTGAGGGCGCTGGCGCCGGCGGCCCGCGGAATGTCGATCAGCAGGGCGACGAGTCCGCCGACGGCCGCGGCGAAGACACCGACGGCAACGGCCAGCGAGATGGTGTTGAACTTGTTGGTGCTCAGCTGCCGGTTGGCGAAGGTCAGCGGGGAATCGACCGCGATGAGCCGTTCATCGTGTTGCGGCTCCTGGTCCACGACGTCGCGGTGGCGCAGCTGCTGCGCCGCGATGAACGCGGCACCGGCGTACAGCACCAGGACCGACGCCGAGACCACCGCGGTGGCGGTGCTCCAGCTGATCAGGCTCAGGACGATTCCGACGACGGCCAGCAGCGCGGCGCCGACGCCGAATTCGGCCAGCACCCAGGAACGGATCTTGCGCTGGGTCCAGCCCATGGCGCGCAGGGTACCGGCCTCGCTGCGCCGTTTGCGGATGTAGCTGACGGTGGAGGCACCGGTCAGGAGGGCAGCACCGCAGAGGGTCAGGAACAGCAGGGTCAGGTTCGTGGCGGTCAGCGAGCCGGACACGGCGTCCGCGGCGTCCTGGCGGACCCACGACTGCTGCACGGTGCCCAGCGGCGATTCCTTGCCGGCGTCGTCCTTGGAGTAGCCGGGAACGGCGATGCTGGCGTCTTCGCGGGCCGAACCGGCCACCACGGTGGCCTGCAAGCCCATGTCGCGGATCTCGTTGGCGAGCTTCTCCACCTCGGGCTGCGCCTGCTTCCAGCTGCCCGGGACCTTGGCGCGGACCCGGACGGCGTCGATCACGTTGGCGTTCGCATCGTAGCCGCGGGCGGCGGCGAGGCCGTAGTAGTCGGTGATGGCTCCGGCGGACTGGCTGACCAGGCCCGTGGCGCTCAGCGACGGCTTGAGTTCGGTGTTGACGTCCTTGCCCGACGCGTCTTTGGTCAGGGTGAACGGCGCGGGGTCATAGCCGCCCAGGGGCAGCCGGTTCACGTCACCGGCAGCTTCCTTGACGTTCGCGGCGTCGAAGGTGCCGTAGACCATGGCCAGCGGCGTCGCCAGCTTCTTGCCGGTTTCGAGGTTCTGGCGGTACGAGCGCTCGTCTACAGGTTCGCGCTGGGTCTGGTCGACGGCCTCGCCGTTGGCGGCCTTGTCCGGCAGCCGGTTCACGGTGACCCAGTCTCCGGGCGTGGCGCTCTTGTCAACGGCGCCGTTGGCGGCGGTTTCGCCGTCCTTGTATGTCGGGGCGGCGGCGAAGTTGGTGGTCCAGGTGGCCGGGTTGTAGAGGCCCTGGCTGAAGGATCCGGTGTCGCCCATGAGCTGGGAGAGGTCCTTGGACCCGGGCCAGGCGAGGGCGAACGGGGACTTGGAAACGAACGGCAGGTAGTCCTTGTCCAGCGAGCGGGTCACGGTGCCGACGTCCTTGGTGACGTTGCCGGAGTCGTCGATTTCCTCGATTTTGACCGAGTACTTCAGGTCCAGGGCGGTGCCCGAGCGCACGATCAGCGGGATGGCCTGGGAATCCTCGGTGAGCTGGCCGTCGCGCTTGGCCTGCTGGTACTGGGTCATCAGCGGTGCCCAGTACTTGAGCTTGACGCCGAGGAAGTCCGGGCCTTCCTTGAGTTCGTCCATGCTGATGCCGTTGGTGAAGAGGCTCTCGAAGTGCCGGCCGATCGCGCCGGCGTTGCGGGCGTCCGCGGGCGGGGCCTTCTCCAGCGGGGACAGGAAGTCACCGGCCGTGCCGAGCAGCGCGCGTTCGGAGACGGGGTCGACGGCGACGACGGACTCGGTCACCTGCGGGGCCATCGGCAGGGAAACGGAGAGGTTGAAGAGGTTGTGTTCGGAGCCGCCGGCCGGGGTGGGGAACTTGATGCCGGTCTCACCCTCCGGGCCCTGGATGCGGACGTTCTTGCCGCCGTCGACCTGTTCCTCGACCAGCTTCGCCTTGCCGAGGGAGCCCTCGGCCGTGGTCTTGAACAGGGTCTGGTCGGAGTGGCCGTCGGAGCTGACGGCGCTGGCCGTGAGGCGGTATTTCTTTGGCGTGTCGCTCAGTACCGACTCCGCGGCCGGCCACTTGCTCGGATCCGTGGCGGTCGGGTCGCCGGAGGTGCCCGCGAGGCCCGCGTTGAAGCCCAGGTAGTCGGTGGCGTCCAGCCGCGGCGACTCCAGGTTCTGCGTCACGCGCGAGACCAGGCTGATGGGGGCGGCCACAGAGGTGCCGGAGAGCTTGCGGATCGAATCCAGCTGCTCGAAGCTGATGCCGCCCTGGCCGGTGGCGATGTCCGGCTGCATCAGGCCGCCGTTATCCTTCGCCTTTGCCTGCACCAGGACGTCATAGAGCCCCCGGGAGTTTTGGTCCACGGTCCTGCTCAGCGCCGCCTGGGACTGACCCTGGACGAGCACGGACAGGCACATGGCCACGATCAAAATGGACGCGGTCAGCAAAAGCACTCTGCTTCTGATGAACCTCTGGACGGCGTTCATTGGGCTCCTGAAAGCTGGATTGCGTGCGCACGCCGCAGTTCATTTCCTGAGGAAGTGAAGGCGTCCCGTGCCGGGCGTGCAAAAGTAAAGGCCGGTCTGCCGGCCAAGACCCGAAATTCGGTCCTAGCCATTGTACGCAGACCGGCCGGCCTCTCGTGGCCGCCGGCGGCGGTCATGCCGCCGCCGGGGTCACGCGGGGAGGATTTCAGTCCTCGAGGTCAACCTCGCGGACCATGTCAGCGCCGATCCCGGCCTTGATCGCGTCAAGGACCTGCTGGGGAACGGAGCTGTCGATGGTCAGCAGGGCCAGCACCTGGCCACCTTCCGTCTGGCGTGCCACCTGCATGCCGGCGATGTTGATGTTGTTCATGCCCAGGATGTGGCCGATCGTGCCGATCACGCCAGGGCGGTCCGAGTAGGCAACCACCACGAGGTGTTCGCTGATCGGGATTTCCACCTCGTAGCCGTTGACGCCGACCAGTTTCTGGATCTGCTTCGGGCCCGTCAGGGTTCCGGCGACGGAGATCTGGCTGCCGTCGCTGAGGGCGCCGCGCAGGGTCAGGACGTTGCGGTACGACTCGGTGTCCGGCGTGGTGATGAGGCGGACGTTGATGCCGCGCTGCTCGGCGATGACGGGTGCGTTGACGTAGGAGACCTGCTCGGTCACGACGTCGGCGAAGATGCCCTTGAGCGCCGCGAGTTCCAGGACCTTGACATCGAGCGAGGAGATCTCGCCGGCCACCTCGACGTCGAACTGGGTGAGGGAGGCATGGGTCAGCGCGGTGAAGATGCGGCCCAGCTTTTCCATCAGCGGGATGCCGGGGCGGACGTCCGGTGCGATGACACCGCCGGCGACGTTGACGGCGTCGGGGACCAGTTCGCCGGCCAGGGCCAGGCGGACGGACTTGGCGACGGAGACGCCGGCCTTTTCCTGGGCCTCGTCGGTGGAGGCGCCCAGGTGCGGGGTCACCACGACGTTGTCGAGTTTGAAGAACGGCAGGTCGGTGCTGGGTTCCTTGGAGAAGACGTCGACGCCGGCGCCGGCGATGTCACCGGCCTGCAGCGCGGTGTAGAGGGCTTCCTCGTCCACCAGGCCGCCGCGGGCGACGTTGACGACGTACGCCGTGCTCTTCATCTTCTTGAACGCCTCGGCGCCGAGCATGCCGACGGTTTCCGGGGTCTTGGGCATGTGGATGGTGATGAAGTCCGACTGGGCCAGGAGCTCGTCGAGCGTCACCAGCTGCACGCCGAGCTGGGCGGCGCGGGCGGAGGTGATGTAGGGGTCGTACGCGAGGATCTTGGTGTCGAAGCCCTTCAGGCGGGCCGCGACCAGGGCGCCGATCCGGCCCAGGCCGATGATGCCGATCTTCTTCTCGAAGAGCTCGATGCCGGTGTACTTGGAGCGCTTCCACTCCCCGTCCTTGAGGGCGGAGCTGGCCTGAGGGATGTGGCGGGCGAGGCTCAGGATGTGCCCGACGGTCAGTTCGGCGGCGGAGACGATGTTGGAGGTCGGCGCGTTGACCACCATGACCCCGGCCTGGGTGGCCGCCTTGATGTCCACGTTGTCCAGGCCGACGCCGGCGCGGGCGATGACCTTGAGGTTCTTGGCGGCGGCGATGGCCTCGGCGTCCAGCTGGGTGGCGGAGCGGACCAGGATCGCGTCGACGTCGGCGATCGCGGAGAGCAGCTGGGAACGGTCGGAGCCATCAGTCTGGCGGATTTCAAAGTCCGGGCCGAGGGCCTCGACTGTGGCGGGCGAAAGTTCCTCAGCGAGGAGTACGACAGGTTTGGTGCTTGTCACCGGTGACCTCTTTAGCTCTCTTGTGTATCTGGTGGGGATTTTGGTGAATCGGGTGGTGCGGGTGGTGCTGGACAGCAGGGAAGCCGGACCCCAGGATGTGGTGTCCGGCTCCCCTGCCGGGCAATGCCTAGCGGGCCACTGTTCCTTCGGTGTAGTCGTCTTCGTTCTTGATCCAGGAGAACAGCTTGCGCAGTTCGCGGCCGGTGGCCTCGATCGGGTGGTCCTCACCCTTCTTGCGCAGCGCCTTGAACTCCGGCGCGCCGGCGTCCTGGTCGTCGATGAAGCGCTTGGCGAAGGTGCCGTCCTGGATGTCCGCGAGGACAGCCTTCATGTTTTCCTTCACCTGCGGGGTGATGACGCGGGGGCCGGAGACGTAGTCGCCGTATTCCGCGGTGTCCGAGACGCTCCAGCGCTGCTTGGCGATGCCGCCCTCGACCATGAGATCGACGATCAGCTTGAGCTCGTGCAGCACCTCGAAGTAGGCGACCTCGGGCTTGTAGCCAGCCTCGGTGAGGGTTTCGAAGCCGTACTGGATCAGCTGCGAGGCGCCGCCGCAGAGGACAGCCTGCTCGCCGAAGAGGTCGGTTTCGGTCTCTTCGGTGAAGGTGGTCTCGATGACGCCCGCACGGGTGCCGCCGATCGCCTTGGCGTAGGACAGGGCCAGTTCCTTAGCCTTGCCGGACGGGTTCTGTTCGACGGCGATCAGGTCCGGCACGCCGCGGCCGGCTTCGAACTCGCGGCGCACGATGTGGCCCGGGCCCTTGGGGGCGACGAGGGCGACGTCGACGTCGGCCGGGGGCTGGATGTAGCCGTAGCGGATGTTGAAGCCGTGGCCGAAGAACAGGGCGTCGCCCGGCTGCAGGTTCGGGGCGATGTCCTCGGCGTACACGTGGCGCTGGACCTGGTCCGGGGTCAGGACCATGATGAGGTCGGCCTCGGCGACGGCGTCGGCAACGTTCAGGACCCGCAGGCCCTCGGCCTCGGCCTTGGCGCGGGACTTCGAGCCTTCCTTCAGGCCGACGCGGACGTCAACGCCGGAATCGCGGAGGCTGAGGGCGTGGGCGTGGCCCTGGGAGCCGTAACCGATGACGGCGACGGTGCGGCCCTGGATGATCGACAGGTCGGCGTCGTCGTCGTAAAACATTTCAGTCACTGGAGTGTCTCCTTTTGAGTGGATTCTTCGTAGATATTGTCTGTGGTGCTGCGGTACAACGGGGCGGCTCCGGCGGTGTTACGCGCTGCGGAGGGCCCTGTCACTCATGGAGCGGGATCCCCGCCCAACGGCCAAGGTGCCGGACTGCACGATTTCGCGGATGCCGAAAGGCTCCAGCACTGACAAGAGTGCCGTGAGCTTCTCGGGGTGGCCCGTTGCCTCAATGACCACCGACTCTGTGGAGACGTCGACCACTGAAGCGCGGAACAGGTCTGCAGCCTGGGTGACCTGCAGGCGTGTTGCGGCATCCGCACGTACCTTGACCAGGATGTGGTCACGCTGTACGGAAGATTCGGAGGTGAGCTCGACGATCTTGATCACGTTGACCAGCTTGTTCAGCTGCTTCGTGACCTGTTCGATCAGCTCGCCATCGGCGTCGACCACCACGGTCATCCGGGACATGCCCGGGACCTCGGTGGGGCCGACGGCCAGGGAATTGATGTTGAAGGCCCGGCGGGCGAAGAGGCTGGCGACGCGGGTCAGCACACCGGGCTTGTCTTCGACCAGAACGGACAATGTGTGGCGGGTCATGTTCAGTCCTCCTCTTCCCATTCCGGGGTCATGTTGCGGGCAACCTGGATCTGGTCGTTGCTGACCCCCGCGGGGACCATCGGCCACACCATCGAGTTGGGGCTGACGACGAAGTCGATGACCACCGGGCGGTCATTGATCTCCAGTGCCTTCTGGATGGTGGCGTCGATGTCCTCGTCGCGTTCGCACCGGAAGGCAGCGCAGCCGTAGGCGTCCGCCAGCTTGACGAAGTCCGGGATACGGACCGTGTCATGTCCCGTGTTCAGGTCGGTGTTGGAGTAGCGGCCCTCGTAGAAGAGGGTCTGCCACTGCCGGACCATGCCCAGGGAGGAGTTGTTGATGATGGCGACCTTGATGGGGATCTTGTTGATCGCGCAGGTGGCCAGTTCCTGGTTGGTCATCTGGAAGCAGCCGTCGCCGTCGATCGCCCAGACCACGCGGTCCGGTTCGCCCACCTTGGCGCCCATGGCCGCCGGCACGGCGTAGCCCATGGTGCCGGCGCCGCCGGAGTTGAGCCAGGCGTGCGGGCGTTCGTACTTGATGAACTGCGAGGCCCACATCTGGTGCTGTCCGACGCCGGCGACATAGACGCCCTCGGGACCGGTCAGGGCGCCGATGCGTTCGATGACGCGCTGCGGGGCGCTGAGGCCGTCCTCGGGTTCGGTCCAGCCGAGCGGGTAGGTTTCCTTGAGGTTGTTAAGGAAGGCCCACCAGGTGGTCAGGTCCGGGGTGCCGAAGGCTTCGAACTGCAGGCGCAGGGCCTCGGTCAGCTCCGGGATGATCTCCTTGACCGAGCCGACAATCGGGACGTCGGCCGTGCGGTTCTTGGAGATTTCCGCCGGATCGATGTCGGCGTGGATGACCTTGGCGTTCGGGGCGAAGGACTTCAGGATGCCGGTCACGCGGTCATCGAACCGGGCGCCCAGGGTGATCAGCAGGTCCGACTGCTGCAGGGCTGTCACGGCGGAAACCGTGCCGTGCATGCCCGGCATGCCCACGTGCTGCGGGTGGGAGTCCGGGAACACGCCCCGGGCCATCAGGGTGGTGACCACGGGGGCGCCGGTCAGCTCGGCCAGTTCGCGCAGCTCGGCCGAGGCGTGGGCCTTGACCACTCCGCCGCCGACGTAGAGCACGGGCTTGCTGGCACCGGAAATGAGCCGGGCGGCCTCGCGGACCTGCTTGCTGTGGCCGCGCACCACCGGCCGGTATCCCGGGAGATCGATCTTGGGTGGCCAGGAGAACGTCATCTCGCCCTGCTGGGCGTCCTTGGCGACGTCCACGAGGACCGGGCCCGGGCGTCCGGTGGACGCCAGGTGGAACGCCTCGGCCATCACGTGCGGGATGTCGTTGGGGTCCGTGACCAGGAAGGAGTGCTTCGTGATCGGCATGGTGATCCCGACGATGTCCGCTTCCTGGAAGGCGTCGGTGCCGATCACCCCGCTGGAGACCTGGCCGGTAATGGCCACTATCGGCACGGAGTCCATGTGGGCGTCCATGATGGCGGTAACGAGGTTGGTGGCACCCGGGCCCGAGGTGGCGATGCAGACGCCAACCCGTCCGGTAACCATGGCGTAGCCTTGCGCGGCGTGGCCGGCTCCCTGTTCGTGACGGACCAGAACGTGGTTCATTTTGGAGGCCATCAAGGGGTCGTAGGTGGGCAGGATCGCGCCACCGGGCAAACCGAAAATGTCCTGGACGCCGAGTTCTTCGAGCGAGCGGACAATTGCTTGCGAACCGGTCATGACCGTCGGGGGTACGACGTTGTTCGGTCCGAGGACAGGAGAGACGGCAGCAGAGTCGACGCCGGCGTCAGCCGGACGTTCGACGCGTTCCGGAGCCTTGTGGGCTCCAGTGGACTTGGTGGCCATCAGCGAGGGGCTGATCGGCGATCCTTTGCTCATCGGACTCTTCCTTTGTGGATCTTCGGTGATCGTGGAACTACTGGATTGTTCTGGTGCTGCGGGAAATAAAAAAACCCCTCAGCCGGCGGGCTCTTCGAGGGGTTGCGCGTGTCGGTTCGTTACCAGTGAAGGCTAATGAGCCACGCGCTTGGTAAGTACGACGGAAACACCTGCAGCGCTCTCGACTGCAGTGCACTCAAATTCAGTGACTCCGGCTGTAACGATCTCGATCATGCGTTCAGTTTTCCCTCTGAGTGAGACGGGTGTCAACGAGCCCGGCCTGTGTCTCACTATTTGGACAACGGTGTCCACTAGCTGGTCCTTTTGGTCTCCCCTTGCCCCCGACACCGAACGGCGAGCCGCCCACTTTGGCGGCAGGCGGGAATCTCCTACCCCGAACACCCGGCGCGGACGCCGTGCGTTCGGGGCCCCTCGGAGCTTCCCTTATTAAGCCTGGTCACCCAGGCCCGGCGGATCAGCCGCAATACGCGCCCGTGGAGGCGCTGTGGACGAGCTTGGCGTACTTGGCGAGCACGCCCTTCGTGAACTTGGCCGGGAGCGGCTCCCAGCCGACCTTGCGGGCCTCGAGCTCGGCGGCGTCGACCAAGAGGTCGAAGGTGCGCGCCGCGATGTCCACGCGGATCCGGTCACCGTCCTTGACGAACGCGATGGGGCCGCCGTCGACGGCTTCCGGCGCGACGTGGCCGATGCACAGGCCGGTGGTTCCGCCGGAGAACCGTCCGTCGGTCAGCAGCAGGACGTCCTTGCCCAGGCCCGCGCCCTTGATGGCGCCGGTGATGGCGAGCATCTCGCGCATGCCGGGGCCGCCCTTGGGGCCTTCGTAGCGGATCACGACGACGTCGCCCTTGTGGATCTCACCCTTGTCCAGGGCATCGAGCGCGCCCTGTTCGCGTTCGAACACGCGGGCCGTGCCCTCGAAGACGTCGGCGTCGAAGCCGGCGCTCTTGACGACAGCGCCTTCCGGGGCCATCGAGCCGTGCAGGATGGTGATGCCGCCGGTCTTGTGGATCGGGTTGTCCAGTGCGCGCAGGATCTTGCCGTCCAGGTCCGGCGGGTTGATCGCGGCGAGGTTCTCCGCCACGGTCTTGCCGGTGACTGTGAGGCAGTCACCGTGCAGCAGGCCGGCGTCGAGCAGTGCCTTCATGATCACCGGCACGCCGCCGATCTTGTCGACGTCGGTCATGACGTAGCGGCCGAACGGCTTGAGGTCGCCCAGGTGCGGGATCTTGTCGCCAATCCGGTTGAAGTCCTCCAGCGTCAGCTCCACCTCGGCTTCGCGGGCGATCGCGAGCAGGTGCAGCACGGCGTTGGTGGAACCGCCAAAGGCCATCGTGACGGCGATGGCGTTCTCGAACGCCTTGCGCGTCATGATGTCGCGGGCGGTGATGCCCAGGCGCAGGAGGTTGACCACGGCTTCGCCGGACTTGTGCGCAAAGGCGTCGCGGCGGCGGTCCGCGGAGGGCGGTGCGGCCGAGCCTGGCAGGGACATGCCCAGGGCCTCGCCGATGCAGGCCATGGTGTTGGCGGTGTACATGCCGCCGCAGGCGCCCTCACCCGGGCAGATGGCCTTTTCGATGCGGTCCAGGTCCTCGCGGCTCATCTTGCCGGCGGCGCACGCGCCGACGGCCTCAAACGCGTCGATGAGGGTGACTTCCTTTTCGGAGCCGTCCTCGAGCTTGACCCAGCCGGGCATGATGGAGCCGGCGTAGAGGAACACGGCGGCCAGGTCCAGGCGGGCCGCGGCCATCAGCATGCCGGGCAGCGACTTGTCGCAGCCGGCCAGGAGCACAGAGCCGTCGATCCGCTCGGCCTGCATGACCGTCTCGACGGAGTCGGCGATGACTTCGCGGGAGACCAGGGAGAAGTGCATGCCTTCGTGGCCCATGGAGATGCCGTCCGAGACGGAGATGGTGCCGAACTGCATGGGGAACCCGCCGCCGGCGTGGACGCCTTCCTTGGCGCCCTGGGCGAGCCGGTTCAACGAAAGATTGCAGGGGGTGATCTCGTTCCACGAGCTCGCCACGCCGATCTGCGGCTTGGCGAAGTCGTCGTCGCCCATGCCGACCGCCCGGAACATGCCGCGCGCGGGGGCGGCGTGGATTCCATCGGTAACGACCCGGCTGCGGGGCTTGATGTCCGGCTTGGTGTCTGCTGCTGTGTGGGTGTCCTGACTCATGGCTCAAAGTCTAGGGCTCTGCTACAGGCGCCAACGACCCAAGAACGGACCGTTAAGCGGAAAACCGGGAATATTTCGATCAAATAGTGGACTCTCGTCTCACATCATGAAACCGGGGCCCCCTTTGACCTAGGCCCGGTGAGCCGCGTCACGCAGTTCCGGGGCCTCGGCGACACCTTGGGCCTCGGCCTTGAGCATCGCCAGGACCTGCTGGATGGTGGTCCGGGCCGCGACGTCCGGACGGGCCAGCGCCACGATGCTCCGGCTGGCCTTCACGCCCTCGAGCGGGCGCAGGACGAACCCCCGGCCCTGGTTGCTGACCGCCGTGTACCGCGGCAGCAGGCTCAGCCCGTGCCCGGCACTGACCAGGGCTTCCAGGACGCGCAAATCCGGGAACTGCTGGGCCCGGACCGCCTGCGAGTCGGCCCGCACCTCGATCTGGCGCAGCACGGTGTCGAAGGGAAAACCCTCCGGGACTCCCATCCACGGAAAGCCGACGACGTCCTCGGCGCACAGTGTGGCTTTGCCGGCCAAAGCGTGCCCGGCCGGCAAAGCCACGTCCAGGGGTTCGTCCAGCAGCGGCACCACCGTCAGGCCCTGGCCGCCGAAGACTTCCGGACCGTCGACACTGTGCGCCAGGACGATGTCGTAGTCCGCGGTCAGCCCGGCGAACCCTGCAACGCCCGGGTCCTCGAAATGCGCCTCGAACCGCAGCCCCTCGACGGCCTTGACCCGGTGCAGCATGCCCGGCAGGAACATCTCCGCGGCGCTGGGAAAGAAGGCTGCCACCACCCGCGTCTGCCAGCCGCGCCGGTACGTGTCGATGGTTGCTTCCGCCCGCGCCATGGCCGTCGACACGTCGGCGGCGGCGCCTGCCATGGCCAGCCCTGCCTCGGTAAGGCGCACTCCCCTGCCGGACTTCTCCACCAGGACGACGCCCAGTTCCTCCTGCAGGGTCTTCAGCTGCTGCGACACTGCAGATGGCGTGACCTTCATGGCCTCGGCCGTGGCGCCTACGGTCCCGCGGCCGGCGAGTTCACGCAGTATCTGCAGTCGCTTGAAATCCATGAGGCGAGGCTACACGCCGGGCCGGGTTTGATTCCGGTTCCGGGTTGCTCACCGGGCCGGGGATCCGCTCCAGGAATGCCCGGCATTTGGCCGCCGGGAGGGTGGACAGCCGGCTTTGCCCGGACGTAACGTCAAGCATCGGCAACCATGCCTCATGGGCTGAATACGGACTGAAAGGCTCTGCTATGGACTGGATCGTCTGGCTCGTTGTCATCATCGTGGTGGTCGCTGTGGTCTGGCGGCTGCTGAACCGCAACAAGAGCCGCCCGGGCGCAGATTCCTCATCCGCCGCAGGCACCAGCACCGGCACCTCTGCCGGCACTTCTTCTGGCAGCCCCGCCGGTTCGACGCCGGTGTCTGGCGCGGCGAGCGGTTCGGCGGCCAGTTCGACGGCGGCGGCCAGTCCGGTTGGCCCGGCAGCGGCCGGGGCCGCGGGTCCGACGGCGGGTGCCGCCGGTGCCGCGATGGCCGCGCCCGAGGCAGCGCCTGCGCCTGAGCCGGACGCAGCGGCCCGGGAGGCCACGGCTGCCCCCGAGGCGACCGAGCCCGCAGCGGCCCCAACCATCGAGCCGGGCGCCGAAGCCGCCCCGGAAGCAACGGGCGCCCCGGGCAATGCCGAGTGGGAGACCCAGTGGTCCGAGACCGCCCCGCCGGCGGAGACACACACCGCCGCGGCCCACGCTGAGCCGGCCCGCGGTGCGCACGCCGTGACGGCCGCCGAGCTTGGCGCTGCTGCGGAGACTGGCGCGGCGGGCCTGCCCGTCCACCACCCCGAATACACTGAGCCCCACGCGCCGACTCTGCCCGGGGCGGAATCGGCAGCCGCGGAACCGGCCGACGACGAGGACACCGTTACCGGCACGGCCACTTCAACCAGCACTGGCGCTGGTACCGCCATCGGCACGGCGATGCCCGGAGTGCCCGACGCCGGGACACAGCCCGCAGGTCCCGCTGACACGGAAACGACGCAGATGGCAGCCTCGCCGGCAGGGGCCGAGGCCTCCGCCAGCCAAACGGCCGAGCCCACCGGCCACTTGGCCACCGAACAGCCCTACGGCGAGGGATCAGCGGCTCCGGCGGCCGACGGAAGCGGCCCTGAGGGTTTCACAGTCAAGGGCAATGCCTCGTCAATGATCTACCACGACGAGACCAGCCCGGCGTATGAAGAAACCCGGGCTGAGGTGTGGTTTGCCTCCCCGGCCCACGCCGAAGCAGCCGGGTTTCGACCGCCCCGCCGGACACGGCAGTAGCCGGCGGTCCGGGCGGCCGACCCATCCCCCCTCAACGCGTCCCTTGATACTCCCGCGTTTTACCGGCAGGCGCTTCGCTGGCAGGGCAGCGGCCCGGGCCGTGGCGCTTGCCGTTGTCCTGTTTTTCTTGAGCGCCTGCACCGGCGGCTCAACCTCGCCCGTGGTTCAGCCGGGAGACCGCACTGCCACCGGCGCAGCGGGTACGGCCGGGTCACCGGGTGAGCCCACGGTTGCGGGCCGGGTTAATGGGCTGCAACTGCCGTGGTCCACGGTCCATCTACCCGACGGCACCGCGGTCATCTCCGAGCGCGACACAGCACTGCTCAGGACCATCAAAAACGGACAGCTCGGTACGGTCGGCAAAGTGCCCGGCGTCGTGCCCGGCGGCGAAGGCGGCCTCCTGGGCCTTGCCCTTTCCCCCAACTTCGCGTCGGACCGTTACCTCTACGCCTACTTCACCGCGGCGGCGGACAACAGAATCGCCCGCATGCGGCTGGAGGAACGTGGCGGCAGGCTGGAGCTCGGCGCCTTGGAACCGGTTTTCACCGGCATTTCCAAGGCCGGCACGCACAACGGCGGCCGGATCCGCTTTGGGCCCGACGGTTTCCTGTATGTGGGGACGGGCGACTCCCAGCGCCGGGAGCAGCCGCAGGACCGCGCGGCGCTGGGCGGGAAGATCCTCCGCCTCACTCCGGATGGCAGGCCGGCACCAGGAAACCCGTTTGGCGATAACCCGGTCTACAGCTTTGGCCACAGGAACGTCCAGGGACTGGCCTGGGACAGCGCGGGCCGGCTCTGGGCCAGCGAATTCGGCCCGGACGTCAACGACGAGCTCAACCTGATCGTGCCGGGCGGCAACTACGGCTGGCCCGAGGTGACGGGCGCCCCGCACCGCCCCGGCTTCCTGGACGCCAAGGTGGTGTGGCCGTCGACGGCGGAGTCTTCCCCCAGCGGACTCGAAATTGTCGGCAGCACCGCCTACCTGGGCGCCCTGCGCGGCCAAAGGCTCTGGGTCGTTCCCCTCAACGGCGAATTCGCCGGAGATCCTGTGAGCTATTTCACAGGAAAGTACGGCCGGGTGCGCAACGTTTCACTCGCTCCTGACGGGCGCCTGTGGCTCCTCAGCAACGGGCAAAACCCTGATTTCGCGCTGATTTTGAACCTCCCCGGCTGACCCGGACCATCCCGCGCCCCTCGATTTCACACGACAGCCAATCTCGTGTAGAGTTTCATGTCGTTGCGGAGAACAACGCGGGAAATAAAAAGCCCCGGTGAACGAAAACAACAGATGCACCTCTAGCTCAACTGGCAGAGCAATTGACTCTTAATCAATGGGTTCCGGGTTCGAGTCCCGGGGGGTGCACAAGCGAGAAACCCCGTCTTACAGGCTTAGCGGCCTGCGAGGCGGGGTTTTTTTTGTTGGCGAAAGGCCGGCGACGACGCCGCGACAAGCCGGATCCGGGCTGGTGCCGCAGACCAGACTCGTAATGAGGTTGGCTAAGTCCTCCCGACCGGCCGGCCCGGGATGACTTGCCATTTAGGGCACTGACCGTAGACTCGGCCCATGTCTGGTCCTGGGGGAACGAAAACAGTCCGCTGCGCTGCGGCATACGTTGTTGGCCTGCTGCTCGCCGGTAGTTTGGCCTCCTGCGCCTACGAGGACGAGGGCGATCCCCGGCCGACGGCGGCCGGGCAAAGCCACCGGCCGGCGCCCGCCGCCCCGACCAAAGATCCGGGGGTGCTGGGCGTGGAAGCGAGCAACTACGCCGAGCTGCACAAGCGTCTGGCCGAGGCGCCAGGGTCCGTCCTCCTCTCTGACGCCGGTCCGGCGGACGGGCCAGGGGTTGGCTTCACCAAAGCCGCAACGGTGACGACCGCCGGTCCGCACACAGTCACCGCGGCGTGCGTGGGCATCCCCCATGCCCAGATCTTCCTCTCCCAGAACTCGCTGGCCGGAACAGAGCACACGGTGTTCGAGGTCGATTGCTCGCGAACCCAATCGCAGGTCGTCCAACTGCAGAAGGGCTACGTCAGTGCCCAGTTGACCCGCCCGGACCCGACCGGCGCCTGGACCGGGGCGGTCGCCGGAATCAAAGTCACGGGCCAGTGAGGCTAACGAGCCTGTATGGACTCAACTCAGCGCATCGGACCCAGCCCAACATGTGGTGGAGGGACTCGCGCGGTGGAGGGACTACTGATGCCGACCGTAAATGCTGCTCTCGATCCCTTTCGCGTTGCGAGGCGTGGCTGTTCCAGGACATCGACTACGGCCGGGACGGGTGCGCGTAGTCTGTCGCCATGACCTCGGGAAGCGGTGATGGCGGTAGAACGTACGAGTGGCAATCGTGGCCGTCCGACTCACTGGAGGGAATGCCGCCGAAGCGCCGCCGGCTGGTCGTCTGGGGGTTGCTGTGGCTCTTCCTTTTGAGCGGTGTCCTGCAGGGCGTCCTGAGCGCAGCGGGCATACCCGAGCCGTGGCGGTCCGTGGTGTTCGCTGCCGCCTTGGCCGCGGTCTTCGTCCCCCTGATCCGGGGAGCAGCCGCTGAAACCCGCGCCCTGCGAGCCGAAGGTGTCGACATGCCCGCCTTCGTGATGACCCGCAAGGCGCTTGTCGTCCTCTCCGTCATCACCGGCGGGCTCTGGATCGTTTTTGCGGTCCTCGCATTCCTGGGTGAGTCCGCCTCCCCGCTGGTGCCGATCGCCTGGACCATTGTGCTGGCCTTCCAGGGCCGCAGCTGGAGATCCTTGCCGCGTTGAGTGCCAGGTCTGCTGTGCGGCCGGAGCCGGTCCTGCAGCTGCCGGCCCCGTTGGTCCCAGTCGGCTCGGCGGGCCTCTTCCGCGTCCCAGAATGGTGCATCGCTTCTCCGGACCCGGAGCAGATGCAGGAGTTGGATCGCGCCAATCGCAAACATGGCCGTGTAGATCCAGAAAGAGACGGCGTCGAAGCCTCTTTCCGGCCAGAGCTTGTTGAAGGCGAGCAGAGCACCGATCAAGGCCAGCCCGGCGGCTGACCAGGCGCTGAACTTCCAGGAGCCGCGAGCCATCCGGGGTTCCATTCGCTTGTGGCCCTCAGTGGTCGGCATGAGTCAGATCTCCGGATGCTTGGGGCCTTTGGCTGAAGCGGGGTTCGCTGTCGCTGCCCAGTGCTGATGGCTCACCCTACCGATTCTTGGTCCACAGTGACGATGGCTTGCTGAGCGAAGACCTTGCCCGGGCAAAGGAGACGCGCAAAAGACGGGATTCCCTGGCTGCCGGCGGTGGAACCCTACGATGGTGAGGATGAACTCCACCCGGAAGGCCTCGTACGCATCCGCCGTGGCCCTGCTGCTCGCGGTCTCGCCGTTGGTCCTTGCGCTGCCAGCGGCGGCCGCGCCCTGCAAGCCGGCCGGCCTTCTTCCCGTAAAGATCTGCCCCGCCTCGCCGACGCCGGGCCCACCGTCCGCTTCCCCGGCGCCCAGTGTGACTCCCCCGGGCAGCACAGCGCCGCCGTCGGACCCCGCGCCGCCCCAACCACCGTCACAGTCGCCGTCTCAAAGCCTGGTCCCCGGACAGGACGCGGCTCCGCCGACGCCGGGCCCCGCCCCCTCCGTCAGCCAGGGAGCGCCCACCCCACCGGCCACGGGTTCCGTTCCGGTCCCGGCCACGGCGGGAACGTCCGCCCCTCAGTCGCCGGACGCTGGCCAGGGCCCGGAATCCGCAGCGGCGAATCCTTCCGCAGCGGCGGCCGGCAGAGTTGGTCCCGGACCGGACGGGCAAGGCAGTCTCACCGGCGGATTCCTGCTGGCGCTCAGCGGCCTGCTCATAGGCCTTTCCGCGGCCATTGGCCTCCGCCGGCCCGCCCGGCCATGAAACGGCCGCCGAACCGTCACAGTGATCTGTGTGGTTCAGCGGCCGCCTCATGCACATCGATTTATCAGACCTTCTCGCGGGAACGGTCGCGCACCTTCTCCGGTTCTTCGACCGTGAACTCCTTGCTGCGGCGGGGGAAGGCCCAGAACTTGAATTCCGGCGCCTGCGCCCGGGTCTCCGGGCGATCCTCAGATTCCTTTGCGGCATCCTTCCTGGTTTCCCGCCAGGAATCCCTGTTGTACGAATAGCACATCACTGACCTCCTTCGTGGTGATTGCCTATTAATCGTCCTCCCGATCGGCTGGCGCGTCGATACTTCCGGACTCCCTTTTGCGTCCGGGCGGCAGGCTGGCCCAAGGGTTTCAGCGGACGGGTCTGCGCCGTCGGCCGGCCTTCCCGCCGGCACGGGCCGCGGTTAGACTCCATCCAGTGCACCACTGCGACCAATGGGGGAATCATGGAGTTGCCCATCCCCCTGTACGCTCTGTCACGGAACAGAAGAAGCCAACGCGCGCCACGCCCCGCAAAGGATGAACAGCCATGACCGTCCCGCCCAACGCCTCCGCCCCTGGCCCTGGCTGGTATCCGGACCCGGCGGGCTCGGGCCGGCTTCAGTGGTGGAACGGTTCGGCCTGGACCGGCCAGTTCAACGCACCCCAGTTCCAGGCGACGCCGCCCCGCCACCCGGTGGCGCCGCGCAGGCGCATCAGCGACCGGACACCGGTCTACAACGCGTACATCTGGACAATTGTGGCCCTGCCGCTCGTGCCGCTCATCCTGCTGATGTTCTGGAACCCTGTGCTCCGGCTGCGCACCGTGGGCCCGCGGCAGATCCAGACAATTGATCCGGCGTCGATTTTCACGGCGCCTTACTTCCTCTTCATAGCAATCAGTTTCGTGGCCTACGGTGTGTCCGCCCTCCTGGCGTACCTGGACTGGGACCGGCTGCGCAAGGACGGCGTTGTCCGGCCGTTCCACTGGGCGTGGGTGTTCCTCAGCAGGGAGGTCTACGTGATTGGCCGCTCCGTGATCGTCCACGAGGTCGCCCCGCGGCGGGGGCTCGCCCCGGTGTGGGTCACGATCAGCGTCGTCTTGCTCACGGCGGTGCTCACCGGCCTCAAGATGTCAGCCATCGTAGCCACCCTGGCGAACCAGGCCGTAACGGTGTAGGCAGCGTCAATCCAGGCAGCGGCCAACGTGCCGGGGCTGCTCCGACCGCCAACATCCTGGCTCCTGAAACGATCCGTCCGATTGCGGCAGAAACAGGGTCTTTAGTCCCTTTTGAGAGTCAATGCTGGGGCGTTGACTGGAAAGGTGCTCCGGGCAACAGTTCTGGAGCGACCGGTCCTGAAGACCCGGACCGACAACAACGCCGGCCAGAGGGCCCGACGCGACTACCAAAGATAATATTCAGATCTCCCGGTGCCCACGCTGAGGATCGCGTCAGCAGACACGGAAATCATGGGCCCCCGGCAGCATGCCTGCACGGCCCGCCCCCGGGGCCAGGGAAATCGATCTCCGTAAGGACCAAGTTTCATGAACAAGGCTATTCGCATCATTGGAACAACCGCGGTGACCGCCGCACTGGGCCTGGGCGCCAGCGCCGTGCCTGCCAGCGCCGCCGCTACCACTTCGACCGCCTCCGCCAGCTCCTGGAGTCAGTCCTCATTTGTGAACCGGCACCACATGCGGGACAACAACCGGCACGACACGCGCAATGGCTGGTGGGACGGGGAGAACCGGTGGCATGACAACGACGACGGATGGGGTTGGCGCGACGATCATGGCAATTGGCGTGACGACAACGACCACCGCGGCTCGTGGACGGGCCGGGACGGCTGCCGGCATGACAAGGACGGGTTCTGGGACCATCACGGAAACCGGCACGACAATAAGCACCACAACCACCACAGGAACACCTGGTGACGGGTCACCACTGAAGGCCTCGAGAACGGAACTGATTGGGACGGCGGGAAACCCTGCCGTCCCAATCCCGTTCCCCCACAGCAGCGTGGCTAATTCAGCGGGGTGGCCCCGGCAATGGCGCCCGGCTCGGCAGCCGTGACGATGGCATTGGCCTCCGGCGAGGAAGACTTGGTTGCCAGCACCCTGACCACGGCCTGGAGCTCCTGCCGCAGCACGTCGGGGTCAATGGGCGTGGCGGCGAGCACGGAACGTTCCATGTCGGCGGCCGCGGCAACCGCCTCGCGCCCCTGGTCAGTCAGCGACACCACATGGCTGCGCCGGTCGGAGGTGCTGCGGTGCCGCGAAATGTGGCCGTGCGCTTCCAGCCGGCTCAGTGTCTTGCCCATCGTCTGGGCCTGGACCCGGACGAGCTGGGCCAATTGGGCTTGCGTCATCGGCCCATTCGCCGAGAGCACCTCCATGGCGATCACCCCGGCATGGGTCAGGCCAATGGCCCCCAATTTTTCGTTCCAGGAGTGTTCTACAAGACGTGCTGCCGTGGACAATAGGCGGCCCGTGGGCCAGCGATCCATATCAGGCATACCCAAGAGTATAGCGAGCAGCGGATTCGTCCGGCGCCGGTCGCGTCACTACGCTGGATTATCACCCCGCTTCATGACCAACCTCACCAAGGAGACACCCGTGTCCGAGCGACTCACCGCCGGTGCCACAGCACCGGATTTCACCCTCAAGAACGCCGAAGGACAGGACGTCAGCCTGCGTGATTTCCGGGGCCGGAAGACCGTGCTCTACTTCTACCCGGCAGCCGCCACGCCGGGATGCACCAAGGAGGCCTGCGATTTCCGGGATTCCCTCGGCGCGCTTCAGGCCGCAGGTTATGACGTCGTGGGCATCTCCCCCGACCCCGTCGGGAAGCTTGCCGCGTTCGCGGCCGCCGAAGGGCTGAACTTCCCGCTGCTCTCCGACGAGGACCACTCCGTCGCCGAGGCCTACGCGGCCTGGGGCGAAAAGAAAAACTACGGCAAGACCTACCAGGGCCTGATCCGCTCGACCATCGTCGTCGACGCCGACGGCCGGGTTGCCGTCGCACAGTACAACGTCCGGGCCACCGGGCATGTCGCCAAACTTCGCCGGGACCTGAAACTCGACGCCTAGTCCCCGGTCTCCGGTCCGTCCGCCCGCGGCAGCCGTTGCAACCAGCAAACCGGCAATRGGTACAATGGAGCCTGGCGTCCGCCGCCGGGGTTCTTTCCCGGGACGACGACGGCGCCGCGCGCGAGTGGTGAAATTGGCAGACACGCAGGATTTAGGTTCCTGTGCCTTCGGGCGTGGGGGTTCAAGTCCCCCCTTGCGCACAGAGAGAACCCCGGTCTTCGGACCGGGGTTCTTGTGGTTTCCGGCGCTGTTCCGGGATTTTTCAGGAGTTTTGACCCCGCCAAAAAGAATTTCACATCCGCACCCATCCGTTTCCTCCGAGCAGCCGAATACCCATTGAGACACCAACCAAGGGTCGGTGCCCAACAGTCGGGAAAGGGCCGCAGCGGCAAAAATTCGCCGCCGGCAAACATCGGCACAACAAAGGAGAAACCGAAATGCAGAACATCAAGCGCACCACGTTCGCCGTTGCAGGTATCGCAGCTGCCGCCATGCTCAGCCTCACTGCCTGTGGCGGATCCAGCGCCTCGTCGGCCCCCGCCTCCTCGGCCCCGTCCTCCGCACCGGCGGAATCCAGCATGGCCTCCCCCTCCACGAGCGCCTCCGCCGCGGCCATGGATCCGGCCGCCAACCTCGTCGGCTCCGGCTGCGCCGCCTACGCCGCCCAGGTTCCCAGCGGTGCCGGCTCCGTCTCCGGCATGGCGCTTGACCCGGTAGCCACCGCGGCGTCCAACAACCCGATCCTCACCACCCTGACCGCCGCCGTGTCCGGCAAGCTCAACCCCAAGGTCAACCTGGTGGACACGCTCAACGGCAGCGAATTCACCGTCTTCGCCCCGACGGATGACGCCTTCAAGAAGATCGATCCGGCCACGATCGAGGCCCTGAAGACGGACGACGCCACGCTGAGCAAGATCCTGACCTACCACGTTGTCCCCGGCAAGATCACCCCGGACCAGATCGTCGGCACCCACAAGACGGTTGAAGGCGGTTCGGTGACGGTCACCGGCACCAAGGATGCCCTCAAGGTTGACGGCGCCAACGTTGTCTGCGGCGGCGTCCAGACCGCCAACGCCACTGTCTACATGGTCGACTCAGTCCTGATGCCCAAGTAGTCAGCCCTTTGCACTCCTGCCCGGCTCCAGCCTGACTCCCTGGACCACTAGGAGAAGCGGAGGCCCGCACCACCAGGTGCGGGCCTCCGCTTTTTGCGTTGCCGTGCGCCTTGCGGCGGTGTGCCACAAGAGCTGGCGGACCCGGCCGTCAACTAGACTGGGGCTGGTCCGCAGCCGGCGGACCATCCAGTTCCCAGAGGTGATTCTCGAGTGCCCAGCAGTACAGTGCCCAGCAGGACAGTGCGGCGGATTGCCGCCAGCATCGGGGCCGCCCTCCTTGTCCTGCCGCTCGCGTCCTGCACGGGCAGCCTCGGCCCGGCACCCAGCTCCCCCACCGCCTCTGCCACCGCCAGCGCGGCACCTACCGCGCTTTTCACCTTCGGCACCGGCTCGGAGCCGCTCGGGCTCGATCCTGCCCTGGTCTCCGACGTCGAGTCATACCGCGTCTCCCGGCAGGTACTGGAAGGCCTCGTGGGCGTAGACCAGACCACCGGCCAGCCCACGCCGCTGCTGGCCACCGAATGGTCCCAGAGCGATGAAGGCCGGACTTACGAGTTCAAGCTGCGCGGGAACGTTAAATTCCAGGACGGGACACCGTTCGACGCCGCCGCGGTCTGCACCAACTTCAACCGCTGGTTCAACTTCTCACCGGCCCTCCGCGAACAGGCCACCGGTACCACCTTCAAGGGCGTCTTCAAGGCCCATGCGGACCAGGCGTCGCTGTCCATATACAAGAACTGCACCGCCGTCGCGCCGGACAATGTGCGGATCGGCCTCACCCAGCCCTTCACGGGTTTTCTCCAGGCCCTCACCCTGCCGGCCTTCGCGATCTCTTCGCCCAAGGCCCTCGCCGCGGAGAACGCTGACGTCCTGAACCAGCGCCGGGGCGGGCAGCCGGTATCCGCCTACGGCCTCCACCCGGTAGGCACAGGGCCGTACGTTTTCGGCTCCTGGGACTCGGGCAGCGTCTCCCTGGCCAGCAACAAGGACTACTGGGGTGACAAAGGGCAGATCGGCACCATCAAGTTCGTGACCTACGATCACCCGCAGACCCGGATGCAGGCGCTCCTGGACGGCAAGATCGACGCCTACGACGCCGTCACCGTGGGAAACTTTGACCAACTGGTCAAGAGCGGAAAGCAGATCATCCAGCGGGACCCGTTCTCCGTGATGTACCTGGGCATGAACCAGCAGGTCCCCATCCTGCAGAACCTCAAGGTCCGCCAGGCGATCGAAATGGCGCTGGACAAGGACACTCTGATCCGCCGGTTCTTCATCGACAACACGGCCCAGGCATCCCAGTTTGTTCCGCCCAAGCTCAGCGGCTTCAACAACAATGCCGCGGCGCTCGGCTACAACCCGGGCAAGGCCAAGGAACTCCTGGCCGAGGCCGGCTACAAGGGCGAGGAGCTGAAGTTCTACTATCCGCTCAACGTCACCCGGCCCTACCTGCCGACGCCGGAAAAGGTGTACGCCGAGATCAGCCGGCAACTGACCGCCGTCGGGCTCAACGTCAAGCCCGTACCGGTGGACTGGGCTGACGGCTACCTGCAGAAGGTCACGTCCCCGGGCGACCACGCTCTGCACCTGCTGGGCTGGAACGGCTCGTATTCGGACCCCGACAATTTCGTGGGCCCGCTCTTCGGCGAGAACACCGGCGAATTCGGTTACCAGGATCCCCAGGTCTTCTCCAAGATCGCCCGGGCCCGGGGCCTGCCGGACGGCAAGGACCGCACCGAGGAGTACCAGACCATCAACGGGCAGATCGCGGCCACGGTGCCTGCGGTTCCCATTGCCTTCCCGATCTCGGCCCTGGCGCTCTCGGACCGGGTGCTGAAGTACCCGGCGTCGCCGGTGCTGAACGAAGTTTTCACAAAGGTCGAGCTAAGGCCTTGACGCCCGGGGCCAATTTCAGTTAGTGGGCGGTGCGGGATATTCTGTGACAGCCAGAGCCGCTGCTATCGGAGACTGATTGTGACTTTCATTTCCAAGACCCAACACGCCGACGTCGTCCTGATTGGCGGCGGCATCATGAGCGCCACGCTCGGCGCCTTCATCAAGCAGCTTGAGCCGAACTGGACCATCTCGCTCTTTGAGCGTCTGGACGAGCCCGGACTGGAAAGCTCCGACCCGTGGAACAACGCCGGCACCGGACACGCTGCCCTGTGTGAGCTTAATTACTCCCCCGCAGCCAAAGACGGCTCGGTGGACCCCGGCAAGGCCCTGAACATCAACGAGCAGTTCCAGCTGTCCCGCCAGTTCTGGTCCCACCTCGTCTCGAACTCGCTGATCGGCTCCCCCAAGGGCTTCATCAACACCGTTCCGCACATGAGCTTCGTGATCGGCGAGGACCACACCAAGTTCCTCCGCACCCGCTACGAGGCACTCAAGCCGAACCCGCTGTTCCGTTCGATGGAGTATTCCGAGGACCACGCGCAGATCGCCAAGTGGGCCCCGCTGATCGTCAAGGGCCGCGACCCCAAGCAGCGCGTCGCGGCAACCCGCGCCGCCGAGGGCACCGACGTCGACTTCGGCGCCCTGACCCGCGAGCTGACCACCTACCTGGGCAACAACGGCGTGGAGATCAACTACGGCCACAACGTCAGCGACATCAAGCGCGCGTCCGGCGGCGGCTGGGACCTGTCGCTGAAGCACGCCAGGAGCGGCGAGCACGGCTCCATCCACGCGAAGTTCGTGTTTGTCGGAGCCGGCGGCGGGGCCCTGCACCTGCTGCAGGCCTCCGGTATCCCGGAAGGCAAGGGGTTTGGCGGTTTCCCGGTCTCCGGCCAGTTCTTCCGCTGCACCGACGAGGGCATCGCCGCCCGGCACAGCGCGAAGGTCTACGGCCAGGCGTCTGTCGGCGCCCCGCCCATGTCCGTGCCGCACCTGGACACCCGCTACGTCAACGGCAAGCGCTCCCTGCTGTTCGGCCCGTACGCCGGCTTCTCCACGAACTTCCTCAAGAGCGGCTCTTACCTGGACCTGCCGCTGTCCATCCGCCCCTCCAACATCATCCCGATGCTGGCCGTGGCCAAGGACAACATGGACCTCACCGCCTACCTGATCAAGGAAGTCGCCAAGCGTCACGGCGACAAGGTCGAGGCCCTGCGGGAGTACTACCCCGAGGCCAAGGACGGCGACTGGGAGCTCATCACCGCCGGCCAGCGGGTCCAGATCATCAAGAAGGACCCGAAGAAGGGCGGCGTGCTGCAGTTCGGCACCGAGGTCATCGCCGGACGCGACGGCACCATCGGCGCCCTGCTTGGCGCATCCCCGGGCGCGTCCACCGCCGTGCCGATCATGATCGAGCTGCTCCAGAAGTCCTTCCCGAAGAACTTCAAGGGCTGGCAGTCCAAGCTCAAGGACATGATGCCCGGCTACGGCGTCAAGCTCAACGACAACCCTGAGCTCGCCGCCACGCTGGAGGCCGAGACGGCCAAGGCGCTGCAACTCGAACAGGTCACCGCCAGCAACTAGGCCGGCGCCCGGCCGCGGCTGGTTTACACTGCTGGTTTGGGACCGCTGCAACCCGTGACGTCCCCGTTTTTTGATGTCCCGTTGTGCAGGACGCCCCCGACCCACCAGGAGACCATGAGATGTTCCGGCTCGCAAAGCTGTCTCTCGCCAACCGGGCCCTGATCGCGCTGATCACGGTGTTCGCTTGCGTTTTCGGCGTGATCACGATGTCCTCGCTGAAACAGGAGCTCATCCCCTCCATCGAGTTCCCGCAGATCACCGTGATCTCCTCGATGCCCGGTGCGTCGCCGGAAGTCGTGGACAAGCAGATCAGTGCCCCGTTGGAAAAGGCGCTGAACAGCGTCGAGGGGCTGGAATCGACGTCGTCAACGTCCCGGAACGGCGTCTCGCAGATTTCCCTGGCGTTCACCTACGGCTCCAACCTGGACCGGGCCCGGAACCAGATCGACCGCGCCATCTCCAACGCCAAGCAGGCCCTGCCGAAGGACGTCCAGCCGCAGGCGATCGCCGGGAGCATCAGCGACTTCCCGATCGTCTTCCTGGCCGTGTCCTCGGACAAACCGCTCAGTGAACTCAACGCCGATCTCGCCCGGCTCAGCGTCCCTGTGCTGCAGAAGCTCGACGGCGTGCGCGGCGCCGACGTGACCGGCGGCGCCACGCAGCACATCCAGATCCTGCCGCGGCCCCGGGACCTGGCGGCATCGGGCACGAGCCTCCAGGCCATCAGCGACGCGCTGAAGAACAACGGTGCATTGGTCCCGGCCGGCACCATCGAGGAACAGGGCAAAACCCTCTCGCTGCAGATCGGCAGCCCGGTGGACTCCCTCGACGCCATCAAGGCCCTCCCGCTGGGCGCGGCCCGCGATGCGGCGACGATCGGCAGCGTGGCGGATGTCAGCCTGGTCGAGGACGCCCGCACGTCAATCACGCGGACCAACGGCAAGGAAACCCTCGCCCTGTCCGTGACCAAGAAGCCCGAGGGCGACACCGTCGCGATCTCCCACGCGGTCAAGGACGCCATCCCGCAACTTGAGGCCGAGCTTGGCTCCAACGCCAAATTCACCCCGGTCTTCGACCAGGCGCCGTTCATCGAGAAGTCCATCAAGGACCTCACCACCGAGGGCCTGCTGGGACTGGGCTTCGCCGTCCTGGTGATCCTGGTGTTCCTGATGTCAGTGCGCGCCACCCTGGTGACGGCCGTGTCCATCCCACTGTCCCTGCTGATCACGTTCATCGGCCTCGCTGGCACCGGCTACTCACTCAACATCCTCACCCTTGGCGCGCTCACCATCGCCATCGGCCGCGTCGTGGACGACTCGATCGTGGTCATCGAAAACATCAAACGGCACCTGAGCTACGGCGAGGACAAGATCACCGCGATCGGAACCGCCATCCGCGAAGTTGCCGGCGCCATCACGGCGTCCACCCTGACCACCGTGGCCGTCTTCCTGCCCATCGCCTTCGTCGGCGACCTGGCCGGTGCGCTGTTCCGTCCGTTCGCCCTGACAGTGACCATCGCCCTGCTCTCCTCGCTGCTGGTCTCGCTGACCATCGTGCCGGTGCTGGCCTACTGGTTCCTGCGCACACCCGCCGTCACCGGCTCTCCGGCTTCTGCCGCTGGCATTGCCGCCAAGGCGCACGAGGCCGAGCAGAGCACGCTCCTGCAGCGCGGCTACCTGCCTGTCCTGTCCGGCACGCAGCGGCACCCGGTCCTCACCCTGGTGGCCGCGGCCCTGGTGCTTGCCGGCACCGTTGCGATGTCCCCGCTGCTCGCCACCGACCTCCTGGGCCGCTCCGGCGAGAACAGCATGACCGTCAAGCAGGCCCTGCCGGCAGGGACCAGCCTTGACGAGGCCAGCGCTTCGGCGATTCGCGTCGAGGACACCCTGCGGGGCATCGACGGAATCAAGGACGTCCAGGCCACCACCGGCAACGCCCAGACCGGCTTCTCGGCCCTGCTCTCCTCCGGCGCGTCCAATTCGACGTTCACCGTGGTGACGGACGAGAAAGCCAACCAGGGCAGGCTCCAGGAGACCGTCCGCAGCGAACTCTCCAAGCTCGGCGACGCCGGAAAGATCACGGTTGGTTCCCAGCAGGGCGGCTTCGGCACTTCGTCAACCGTGGACATCACCCTCAAGGCCGCCACCACCGCCGATCTCCAGACGGCCAGTGACGCGATGGTCAAGGCCATGGACGGTGTCCCGGGCAGCAGCGAAGTGGCCACCAACCTGGCCGCCAGCCAGCCGGTGGTCCAGGTCAAGGTGGACCGCGCCAAGGCCGTCGCGGCCGGCCTGAACGAGGAGCGCGTGGCCGGGGTCCTGGCCGCCACGATCAGCCCGATTCCGGCCGGGACGATCCGCATCGACACCAACGACTTCCCGGTCCGGATTGGCGAGGGCACCCGCTTCACGAGCATCGAGGCCGTCCGGGACATGCCGCTCCCGACGGCGGCCGGCGCCGTTGCGCTGGGCAGCATCGCCTCGGTAGAGCAGGTGGACGTCCCCGTCTCCATCACCGCCAGCAACGGCCAGCGCACCGCGCGGGTCTCGGTGACGCCGTCGGGCTCCAACCTCGGCGCGGTCAGCACCGAGGTGCAGAACCGGCTCAAGTCAGTCCAGCTGCCGCCCGGGGTGACCGCCACGATCGGCGGTGCCACGACGCAGCAGGCCGATTCGTTCCGCCAGCTCGGGCTCGCGCTGCTCGCCGCCATCGCGATCGTCTACGTGATCATGGTGGCTGCGTTCAAATCGCTCGTGCAGCCGCTGATCCTGCTGGTCTCCGTCCCGTTCGCCGCGACAGGCGCAATCGCCCTGCTCGTGGTGACCGGTGTGCCGTTGGGCCTGCCGTCGCTGATCGGCATGTTGATGCTCGTGGGCATCGTGGTGACCAACGCGATTGTGCTGATCGACCTCATCAACCAGTACCGCCAGCCGCGCAACGGCGAACCCGGGATGAACGTGGCGGACGCGATCATGCACGGCGCCCGCCAGCGCCTCCGCCCCATCCTCATGACGGCGCTCGCCACGGTGTTCGCCCTGACACCGATGGCGCTGGGACTGACCGGCGGCGGCGGATTCATCTCCCAGCCCCTGGCGATCGTGGTGATCGGCGGCCTGATCTCCTCCACCGCCCTCACACTCATCCTGGTCCCGGTGCTGTACCGGCTCGTGGAAGGCCGGCGCGAGCGCAGGACACTGCAGAAGTCGCTGCGCCGCGGACGCCATTCCGGGCCGGCCGTGACCGAGGACTTCCCCGACGACTTCCCGGAAGACGCTCCCCTGCCAACCAGTTCGCACTAGGAACCAGAACCGGGCGTCCCTGCCTTGTCCTCGGCCTCGACGTTAGGCTTGACGAGGGTCCGCGCTGCCTTGGGAGCCCTGTGCGTCCCGTGAGTTGCGTAGGTTCCCTTCGAGAGTCTGACGAGTCCAGCGGGTACTGCGACGGCTTCCCGGTGGCGGGGGCCACCGTGGCGCGGAACGCCGTAGCGAGGGCTCCCAGAAACCACGGCCGCGAGCGGTTTGGGGGCGACGGGGCTTGTCACCTCCCGCGCCGGGTTGCCGGTATAGGTTGAATCTTCCGGGACGTCTTCGCCCTTCATCAAGAGGGCGTCGGCACCGAGTGACGAACCATCCTGCATCGTCACCCCGTAGTTGACCCACGAATCCACGCCAAGGGAGCAACGGTTGCCGAGAACGATGTAGTCGGATTTGAAGGCCCCGTCTTCCATGGAGTGGCCCTGAATGGTGGCTCCTTCATTGAACGCACAATCATCACCGATAGCCACAAGAGTTTTCTCCGGTATGTTGGCGCCGGCATCGTAGAGCCGCTTGCCGACCTTGACGCCGAGCATTCGCCAGATCACGGGCTTGAACGGGGTTCCGTTGAAGCCCGGCATGGCCAGCAGCTTCCATAGACGTTCGTGCCGCCAGAAGTAGGGGTCGTAGATGGAGCAGTATTGCGGCTTCAGGTGGCGGAAGCCCATGACCGAGCGCTCAACAAGCACGGCAATCAGTACGCGGAACAGCAGCAAGGTGAGCATCATGGCTGCGATCGCCAGCACACCGAGGAAGCTGAATGCCGACACGGCAATGGCGGCGCTAAACGTGGCAACAAACAACAGGAACCAGCGCACGGCCAGGAACAGCACCATGCTCAGGATGTTGTGCCGGTTCTTTGCCGGGAGAGCGCTGTTCCGCGCCTCTGCAATCGTCTGTTCGTCAAACTGGGCGTCACGCTGAACAGACCGGGGAATCTCGAACGGCGGTGACCCCAGCAGGCCCACATCCGCACGGATCGGACCGTCGATCGGAATCATCACCTTCGTGGCCAAGAGACAGTTCTCCCCGACCCTGGATCCGATCGGAACACTGATGGCATTACCGAGAAAGTTGTGGCCAGCCAGGTGGACCCGCGAGAGACGGAACGACGTGCTTGAGAAGTCGGCATTCATCATGTTGAGGCCGTCCGCGACCATAGTTCCTGTTCCCACTGAGCTCAGGAACGGCGACTCGTGGGCCAGTGTGGGGCCGAAGTTTGACCCGGTTTGCTCCACCCTGCCGAGGTTATAACCCAAGGCCTTCAGATAGTGCACTATGTACGAACTGTCGCCGAAGACGTCTTTGTACAGTTTGACGTTGGACACGCGGGCGATCATGCGCTGGATGGTGAAGTGCACGCCGTACAGCGGATAGACCTTTTCCGGCTTGATGAAGCGATTGAGCAAACGCGGGATGCTGAAGATGATGATCAGGCCGGTGATCAGCCCGACAACGAACAGAACCAGTGTTACGGCGAGTACGTCTATGAAAAAGTTTGGGGAGCCCGGCTGCAGGTGTCCCGTGCTCAGGTAGGGGGGCAGGAGCACGGCCAGCCCGAGAAGGCCCGCCGGAACCACCAGGACCAAACGGTTGAACAACTGGAGAAGGCTGAAAATGACCCTGCGTCGCGTGCCGCAATTAGTGGGCGGGACACGCAGGTAATTGGTGTTGGTGCGCGCAGCAGGCGAACCGTGCCAGATTTGTCCACCAGGTACAACCTGCCCGGTCTGCAACGATGAAGCATGTCCCAGCTGAGTGTCGTCTCCCATCGACGTAGCGATGTCCAACGTGGTTTTCTCCGACACAAGGACATTTCTGCCCAGCATCACGGGACCGGTTTCAATCATGCCCGAGCGTGCCCGATAGCATTGGAACGAGGAGTTCTTGTGGATGACTGTGTTGTCACCGACGGTGAGCAGGTCCGGGCACGCGGGCACCTTCCGGGAGAAGATCACCACCCCCTTGCCGATCTTTGCGCCCAGGAGCCGCAGGTACACCACATACAGCGGAGAGCCGGCGAACAAGACCAGTGGATTTGCCCTGGTAAGTGTCTTGACTGCCCAAAAACGGAGATAAGCCAGACTCCATATTCGGATGTTGCCCGGCTTCCACCGCCCAACCAGAATCCACTTGGCGAGGATCGGGGTCGCGGAAAGGATCAGGAACATGGCGGCGCCGAAACCAATGGACCGCAGCCACATGTCAAATGGATTGCTGCCCCCGGATGTCCACTGGAAGCCGATAATCAGCAGGGAAGCAGCGTACGAAGTGTAACCCAGGAAAATCAGCAACTGAATTGCCCCGCACATGACGAACTGGAAGGTGCTGGGTGGTGGCATCGGAACCGGGGGTACAGCGTCGGTCTCTGCTACGGCCGCGCTGAGGACGGATTCACTGTGCCGGGCTTCGAGGCAGGCGGCGAGCTGCCGGACCGTCGGGTTCTCATAGATATCCTGCATCGCGGCTGCGGGCAGGGCGGTTTCTTTCCTGATGCGGGCGCAATAGCGGGCCATCAACAGCGAGTCGGCGCCAAGGTCGTTGAAGAAGTGGGCATCGGTGGAAACCTTCTCAAGGCTCAGGACGGTGCCAAGCTGCGCGGCCAGGGCCTCTTCGGCGGCAGTTGTGGGGGCGGTAAAGGACCCCGCGGCCGCCCGGCTGATCCTGTGCTCGGGACGGGGTAGCCGCTTCCTGTCCACTTTGTCACTGGCCATCATGGGAATGGAGTCCAGCTGTTCAAAATAGGCAGGAACCATGTATCCGGGGAGCCTGGTGCGCAGCATCCGGTGGAGGTCATGAGCATCCACGCCCTCCACGTCCTGGCGCAGGGTGTAGTAGGCGGCCAGCTCCACGGTTCCTTGTTCCGGCTCATACGTCTGTACGACTGCCTGTGCAATGCCGGGGAGCTGCAGGAGGACGGATTCTATTTCGCTCAGTTCGATGCGGTAGCCACGTATTTTGACTTGGGTATCGATCCGGCCGAAATATTCGAGCTGCCCGTCGTCGTTCACCCGTCCGAGGTCCCCTGTGCGATAAATCCGGCCGGACGGGTTGTTCTCGATTCCGAGGAAATCCGGGACAAAGGCCCGCTCCGTCAGGTCCTGACGGTTCACGTACCCGCGCGCCAGCCCCACCCCTGCGAGGCCGATTTCTCCCATTTCACCGCGCGGCAGGGCCCGAAGCTCGGCGGGATCCACAATGACCGCGGTGTAGGTGGGCAAGGGCACTCCGAGGGACACGGGCAGGTCCGGGTCCAGGACCGACCAGGTGGCAGTCACGGTCGCTTCGGTGGGGCCGTAGACGTTCAGGAAGCGCCGGCCGGGGCGGTGCCAGCGCATCACGAGATCCTTCGGGCACGCCTCTCCGGAGACCAGCAGGAACCGCAAATCGGGCAGGTCCTCGTCAAGCGTCGCCAGCAGCGTTGGAACGCAGCAAAGGGCGGTGATCCGTTTTTCCTGCAGGTACTCCGCGAGTTCGGCACCCAGCATGCTGGACCGGCCCGGCTTGGGCACCAGCGTGGCTCCGACCATCCAGGCAACCCAGATTTCCTCCACCGAGAAATCGAAGGCGATCGTCATACCTTGGTACACGCGGTCCGTGGACTCAATCCCGTAGATGTCAGAGGCCACCCGGACAAAATTGCAGATGCTGGCCTGCTCCACTGCCACGCCCTTGGGCCGGCCGGTCGAGCCGGAGGTGTAGATAATGTAGGCCAGCTCATCCTTGGTTCCGCCATGGTCCGCGCTTCCCAAACGGGAGGAATCCTTGGCGTCGATCTGGGCCTGCACATCATCGACGCACACCGTGACAGCGGCCACCTCAGGCAGCAGATCCCTCAGATGGGACAGAGACAGGACCATGGCCACGTTGGCGTCCTCGACAATGTACTGAAGACGGTCAGGGGGGAAACCCGGGTCCAGGGGAACATAGGCCGCGTGGATCTTCAGAACGGCCAGCATCGCCACGTAGGCCCGCCATGGCTGGTCAAACAGCAGGGCGATGCGGTCACCCGGCCGGGCACCGCACACCAAGAGATGCCGCGCCAGCTGGTTCGCCCGTTCATCCAGCTCCGTGTACGTCAGGACAACGTCCCCCGCATCGACGGCAACCTGGTCGCCGCGCCCCTGTTCCCGCAAGCGGTCGCAACTATCCTCAAACAGCCGGTCCAACCGCTCGCCCCGCCGCCAGCGGGCGGCCTGATCGGGCGCAGCCGACGTCAGGACAGTTCCGCCTTCCGAGCCGCCGATCATCGACATGATTCCCCGCAACTCGGGAGGTCTGGTGAGGCCGTTTCCGGTCCTCGCGGTCTTGCCCATCCTTTAGCTCCTTCGCTAGAAGTGACGTGCCACAGTTCTGTCGCCCGCCGGAACAGGGGTCATATCCTGGCCGGAAATCGGGACCCACGTCTGGAGCGGGGGGCCAACAGCGGGTGTGAGATGGCCTTCATGACCGGCCGCCGTTGCCTCGTCCGCCGGGGTCATGCCGAAGGCCCGCCGGACAGCGCGCTCGGCATCCGCGAGCCGGTCGGCGTGCGTGACAGCCCCCACGGACGTCTCGGAGATGTCGACGAGATCGAGCTCCACGTCGGCGTCGGACAGGGCCTTGAGGAAGGTGCAGAAGATTTGCGGGGACGACCGCATGCCCAGTCCAGTAATGGACACCCGGCCCACCCGGTCGTCGTGCTGCAAACCTTCAAATCCAATGCTTCCCTTTTCGGCATCCAGCACAGCAAGGGCGTTACCTGCATGGGCAGCAGGCACGATCAGTGCAACATCGGAACGCCTCGGGCCGGGGCCGGCCGTATTTTGGACAATTGCCTGGACATGCGCCCCGGACCGAGAGAGGACATGCAAGATGCGCGCCATGCTCTCCGGCTGGTCCGGAATTCCCACGACTGTGATTTTCGACGCCGAGTTGACCCCGGCTACAGCGGTCACCTCGGGTTGTTCCCTGGCGGGCTGGAGCAGTGGATGACGGTCAAGGCCGGGCAGGATCAACGTCCCGGGCTCCGGCACGAAGGAGGACCTCACATGGATCGGAATACCGAACCGGCGGGCGTATTCAACACACCGCAGGTGCAATACCTTGCAGCCGGAGGCGGCGAACTCAAGCATTTCCTCGCTCGAGAGGATCTCGATCTTCCGCGCCGTCGGGACAACCCGGGGGTCCGCGGTGTAGACGCCGTCGACGTCCGTGTATATCTCGCAAATATCGGCTTCGAGCGCAGCGGCCAGGGCGACCGCGGTGAGATCCGAGCCGCCACGGCCGAGCGTGGTCACCCTGTTCCGTTTCTGCGTCCTGCCCTGGAATCCTGCGACGATGGGGACCTCGCTACGGGCCAGACTACTGCGGACGCGGTCCGGCCTGACATCGGTGATGTGTGCCTTGCCGTGGATGTTGTCGGTAATGAGGCCGGCCGCACTGCCCGTAAATGTGCGGGGCAGCTGGCCGAGATCCGCCAGGGCAATCGCCAAAAGGGCCGAGGACACAAGCTCGCCGATGCTCAGCAGGGCGTCAAGGTCCACAGGCAAGGGCCGGGCGGAAACTTCCGCGGCAAGATCGCAGAGTTCATCGGTGGTGTCCCCCATGGCGGACACCACCGCCACGACCCGATAGCCGTTGGTCCGTGTTTTGGCGATCCGCTCGGCTGCCCGGAGGATACCCGCGGCATCCGCCAGGGACGAACCGCCAAACTTTTGAACAATGACACTACCCGGGGGAATCGCCCGGTCGGTTTCCGCTAGATCACTGTCGTTGAAAGCTGTTGCCTTGCGGGTACCCATTTTGCTCCCCGAAATCTACTTCGATTCTTGCAAGGGGCACTGGCCCCTTCGAGCCGTTTCGCCCTGATCGGATGCTCAAATGGTTGATCCCAAGGCCACCGGCTCCCCGGTCACAGTCACTGCGGCCGCAGCGAGAATATCGAGTCCCTTCTGAAGATCCTCGGGGCTGATAGTCAGCGCGGGCATCGTCTTGACCACTTCCCCTTCGGGTCCGGACGTTTCCACGAGCAGACCCCGGGCAAAGGATTCAGCCGCAATCCTCTCCGCAGTCTCGGGGTTGGGGTAGTAAACACCCGCGAGCAGTCCCCGGCCACGGACCGTGGCGCCTTCGACGCCCGCTGCGATCTGGGTAAGCCCCTCGTGGAGCTGGGAAATGAGCCCCGCGACGCTTGACTGGAAGCTGCCGTCCCGCCAGTAGTGCTCCAGGGCAGCGGCGCCGGTGACGAATGCCGGGTTGTGCCCCCGGAAAGTTCCGTTGTGCTCGCCAGGCTTCCAAATATCCAGTCCGGGTTTGAACAGTGTCAGTGCCAAAGGCAGTCCAAAGCCCGAGATGGACTTCGACAGGCAGACGATATCCGGAGTGATCCCCGCCTCCTCGAAGCTGAAGAAGGTCCCGGTCCGTCCGCAGCCGGCCTGGACATCATCCACGATGAGCAGGATGTCGTGTTGCCGGCACAGCTCGGCAAGGCCTCGCAGCCAGGACACCCGGGCGGCCCTGAGCCCACCCTCGCCCTGGACGGTTTCCACGATCACCGCTGCGGGCTTATCGATGCCCGATCCCCTGTCCTCCAAGGCTTGCCGGAGCCACAGAAAGTCCGGCATCTGACCATTGAAGAACCCGTCATAGGGCATGCTCGATGTGTTCGTCAGCGGGACGCCGGCTCCCTGCCGTTTCATTGAATTGCCCGTGACCGACAACGATCCCAGGGTCATCCCGTGAAACGCGTTGGTGAAGCTCAGGACATGCTGCCTGCCGGTAACCTTCCGGGCAAGCTTCAGGGCTGCCTCCACTGAGTTTGTTCCCGTCGGTCCGGGGAACATGACTTTGTAGTCCAAATTCCTGGGCTCGAGGATCAACTCCCGGAAGGTTTCCAGGAAGCGCCGCTTGGCCGGTGTTTTCATATCGAGTGAATGAACGATTGCGCCGGAGAGAAGATAGTCCACCAGCGGCTGCAGCAGCACCGGGTTGTTGTGCCCGTAGTTCAGTGCTCCGGCACCGGAAAAGAAGTCCAAATATTCTCTGCCGTCTTCACTGTAGAGGCTGCTGCCGGACGCACGTTCAAACACGGTGTCCCAACTGCGGCAGTAGCTGCGGACCTCAGACTCCAAGCTTTCGAAGATATCCATCTGTCGATGTCCCCCGTACTTCCGACTAGCGAAGTTGCCCGAGCGCAAACACAACCCGGGTTCCCGGATGACGGGCGCGGGGAAGGGGACAGCGCAGCGCCTGTGGCGCACTGACCTTTGCTTCACGGGGCCCGTATTTACTCCCGCATAGAGGTGCTCTAGGCGGGAACTGGGCAGATCCTAGACGCCTGCCCAAATGCTTTTCCGTTTCTTATCGTAAACTCAGGAAACTCACAGCACCTGAGTAGCGGGTACCTGTCTTTTCCCCTCAAACGGCTGATTAACTACCCGATTCGGCAGGGTTTCTCACCTTTGAAGGCCCCGGGCTACTCGGAAAAATGCCGGCTGCCGGGCATCCGGGGGACATGGGCGCCGGCGCCATGGACATCCGACTTCCTCTCCCAACGGGGCCGGCGAACGCGGCGAGGGATGGGACACCGTTTTGAGAGTCGTTTGAAAGGCGAAGCTGGTGTTTAGCCGGTCTTGGCCATCGCGTAGGCCACGGTGCCGTAGGCCAGGGCGCCGGACATTTCGGTGAGCAGTTGCGGGTTGGTGTTGGCGATGGTGTCGCAGGCCTCGTGGTAGCAGGGATCGAGGTCCTTGCCCGCCACCCCGCCATAGGCCTGCGCCTGGGCCTGGGTCTTCCTCTTCTCATCCCCGGTGAACAGCCCGCCGCCGGGAATGCCGGCCGAGAGGAAGGCGTCGTAGTCCGAGCCGCCGTCAAAGGGCGTGGTCTCTGCCGGCAGCGCGTTCTCCTGGAAGTACCGGAACAGGATGTCCTCGATCGCCTTGGACCCGGCCGGGCCGCCGTCGCCGAAATCCGATCCGTCCCCGTCATGCACGGACCGCACACCGTTGGGCGAGGCCGCCATGTCCACGTTCAGGTTCGCCGCGGTCTGGCCGATCTCGGCCGCACTGAGTTCGTCGACGTAGTGCTGGGACCCGTACAGCCCGTCCTCCTCGCCGCCCCAGAACGCGAACCGGACCCGGTTGGCCGGGGTGATTCCGGCCTCCTTCATCCACCGCGCGGTCTCCAGGACGGCCGCGACCCCGCTGGCGTTGTCGTTGATGCCCGGGCCCTCCTGCACGGAGTCCAGATGCGCACCCACCACCACGGTGTGCCCGGCATCGCCACCCGTGTCGGCGAGGATGTTGAAGGACTCCACCGTCTTGCCGCGCCGGCCGTCCTCTTTGAACGTGAAGCTCTGCCGCACCGGCGAGTACCCGGCCGCGCGCAGCTGTTCCTCGACGTATCGGGCCGACTCCTCATACCCCGAGGTGCCCGAGGCCCGGTTCCCGCCGTTGGCATCGGCAACCCGCTGCAGCGCCTGCAGGTGCCCCACCACGTCCCGGGACTCGAACGCCGCCAGCACCGCGCGCGCGTCCACCGTGCTCGCCGGGGCCAGCACGGTGGGTGCCGAACATCCCGAAACCAAAAGGCTGATTGCCACCAGGACAGCCGCGGCCGCCGCGCGCCCCCGCTCGTACCTCCGCGTACCCGTCACGCTAAGAACATACTGCCTCAGTCGCCGGGGAGGAAGGCCACCCCTAGTGCGAGCCGGCCCTAAGCGGTGCGGCGGCCACGGCCGCCGGGTCGGAGAAGGCCAGACGGGGCACCACCACCAGCGCGGCAGCGGCGGCAAGCCCGGTGACTCCGCAGATGGTCCATACCGTGAGGTAGCCAGCGAGCGGCGCCGCGGTCTGACCGGCGTCCCCCGCGCCGGCCCCGGCCTCGGCCAGGACGTGGCTGACCAGGGCGATGCCGAACACCGCGGACGCGAAGGCTCCGCCGATGGTCTTGGTGGTGTTGGTCAAACCCGTGGCCATCGCGGTCCGGTTGAGGGGCGCGGCCGCGGCGGCCGCCGAAGGCAGCGCCGCCACGAGGGCCCCGGAGCCGACACCGGCGATCGCCATGTTGGCCAGCGCTTGGGCGAGACTGCCGTGGAACGGCAGGAACAGCAGGTAGCCCAGGCCCACGAGCGTGGCGGCGCCCACGAGGGTCCAGCGCGGGGTGAGCCGGCGGGTCACCACCGGGTACAGCAGCGCGCCCACCAGCAGCGCCAGCACGTAGACCCCGATGATGATGGAGACCTGCCCGGCGCGCAGCCCGAGGCCGTAGCCGTGCAGCGCGGGATCCGTCCGGGCGAAGGTGGACAGCGGGGCCTGCGCGCCGAGCACCGAGACGCCAAAGAGCCCGGCGGTCAGCTGGACGGGCCACATGGACTTACCCCGCAGCATTCGGATGTCGACGAGCGGATCGGCCGCGCGCAGCTCGAACCGCGCAAACGGAACGAACACCAGAATTCCGGCTCCCACCAGCGCCCACGGCCACCACGCGCCGGCCCCGTTGAGGCGCATGAAGGTCAGACCGGACGTGATAAGCAGCAGCCCGAGGGCGAGGAGCGTGAAGCCGCGGGTGTCCACGCGTCCGCCGCTGCGCTCCCGCGACTCCGGCACGCCAAACCTGACGGCGAACCAGCATGCGGAGACGGCCACCGCGGGGACCAGGAGCACCAGCTGCAGCTGGCCCGCGAACACTTCCACGAGCGCACCGGCGGCGAGCGCCCCGGCGATGACACCGGCTTCCAGCGCCCCGACGAGGACGCCGGCCGCGCGCCGCGTGCGGGCGGCGCCGTCGGGCAACTGATGGACGCGGCTGAAGATCAGGGCAATTTCCAGGGGCAGCCAGACCACGTAGAAACCCTGGAACGACCACGCGGCCAGGAAGGTCCAGAAGTCCGGGGCGAGCGCGACGCCCCAGGAGGCGGTGGCGGTGACCAGCGTGGAAACCAGCAGGATCCTCTTGTGCCCGTACATGTCCCCCAGCTTGGCCAGCACCGGGACGGCGAGGGCGCTGACCATGAGCTGCGCGGCCTCGAACCAGTTGACGTCGGCGTCGTGGATTCCCAGGTGCCGGGCGATATCGGTGAGGATGGGCGTGTAATAGCCCTGCAGGACTCCACTGGTGAGCTCCACCAGACACAGAAAAGCTACAACACGGCGCATGGCGGCCTTCCGGGAGGGCGGGCACCTCGCGGCCAGCCGATTGATTGCATCCTAGGCCCGCGCCGTCGCCGAAGGCGGGAACGCGGCCGGCAACGCGGCCGGGAAGACGGGGCGGCAAACCCGGCCGGAACGGCGCGGGAATATTCGTCCACGCCGGGCGTTATACCGGTCGATAGATGCAAACGCATCTAAATCGGCTATAGTAGAAACAGATCCCGGATCCACCCCGGCCACGGAAAGGCACACCATGCAGATCGGCGTATTCAGCGTCAGCGACATCACTACCGACCCCACCACGGGCCGCACCCCGACTGAGCACGAGCGCATCAAGGCGTCCGTGGCGATCGCCAAGAAGGTCGAAGAGATCGGCATGGATGTGTACGCCATCGGCGAGCACCATAACCGGCCGTTCTTCTCGTCCTCCCCCACCACCACGCTGGCTTACATCGCGGCCCAGACCGAGCGCATCATCCTGTCCACGGCCACGACCCTGATCACCACGAACGACCCCGTGAAGATCGCAGAGGACTTCGCGATGCTCCAGCACCTCGCGGACGGACGCGTGGACCTGGTCCTGGGCCGCGGCAACACCGCCCCCGTCTACCCCTGGTTCGGCAAGAACATCCAGGACGGGATCGAACTCGCGATCGAGAACTACTCCCTGCTGCGCCGCCTCTGGGACGAGGACACCGTCAACTGGTCCGGCAAGCACCGCACCCCGTTGCAGAACTTCACCTCCACCCCCCGCCCGCTCGACGGCGTCGCCCCCTTCGTGTGGCACGGCTCGATCCGCACGCCGCAGATCGCCGAAGTGGCGGCGTACTACGGTGACGGCTTCTTCGCCAACAACATCTTCTGGCCCAAGGAGCACTACCAGCAGCTGATCGGCCTCTACCGCGAACGCTATGAGCACTACGGCCACGGCAAGGCGGACCAGGCGATTGTGGGCCTCGGCGGCCAGTTCTTCATGCGGAAGAACTCCCAGGACGCCGTCAAGGAGTTCCGCCCCTACTTCGACAACGCCCCGGTCTACGGCCACGGCCCCTCGCTGGAGGACTTCACGTCCCAGACCCCGTTGACCGTCGGCAGCCCGCAGGAAGTGATCGAAAAGACCCTGACGTTCAGGGAGTACTTCGGCGACTACCAGCGCCAGCTCTTCCTGATCGACCACGCCGGCCTGCCGCTGAAGACCGTCCTGGAACAGCTGGACCTGTTCGGCGAGGAAGTACTGCCGGTGCTGCGCAAGGAATATGCCGCGCTCAAGCCGGCACACGTTCCCGAACCGCCGACGCACGCCGTCCGGGTGGCCGCCGCGCTGGCAGCGGGCACCGTCGACGCCCCCGCGGCAGAGACCACCGTTCAGGGCTCATGATGCCCGCCAAGACTACCGAATCGCCGGTACGCCTGGCCGCGGAAACCTGGGAGTCCCTGTTCCGGGCCCAGGTGGCGGTGATGCGCAAGCTGCAGGCGGCGCCGGCATTCAAAGCCCTGGCGCTCAATGAGTACGACGTCCTGTTTACGCTCTCCCGCTGCCCCTCCGGGTGGCTGCGCCTGAACGAACTCAACGACAACGTGCTGCTGAGCCAGTCCAGCCTGAGCCGGCTGGTGGAGCGGCTCGGAAAGCGCGGGCTCGTTGAACGGACTCCAGCCCCGGAGGACGGACGCGGGATCCTCATCCGGCTCACCGATGCCGGACGGGACCTGCAGAAGCAGATCGGCCGGGAACACGTGCGCGACATCGCCGCGCTCGTGGGCCCGGCCCTCTCCGCCGCCGAACAGCAGGAGCTGCTGCGGCTGACCGAGAAGCTCCGTGCCGCTGTCTCCGTGCGCTAAGACCGTGCCCTGAGGCCGCCCGGCCGTGCGCTAAGACCGTGCCCTGAGGACGTGCGCTGCCTAGTGGATCGCGACGAGCTGCGCCGGGTCTTCCTGCGGCAGGTCATCGACGACGGCGGTGACGCTGAGTTCCTTCAGGGACAGGCTGCCGCCCACGGTGGACAGGAAGGCGGTGTCCGAGGAATCGCGTCCTGCCGTGATCCGCAGCATGCTCTCCCGTGGCGCCAGCCCCGTGGGGTCGATGACGTGCCAGGCGCCGTTGATGTGCGCCTCGGCCACGGCATGGAAGTCCATCGGGGTTAGTCCAGGGGCGTAGACGGCTGCCAGCCGGGCCGGGACGTTCTTGGAACGCAGCAGGGCAATGGCGAGGTGGGCAAAGTCCCGGCAGACGCCGCGGCGGTGCAGCAGTGTTTCGACCGCGCCGTCGGTCCCCCGCGAGGATCCGCTGACGTAGCGCAGCTCGTTGAAAACCCAGTCCCGGACGGCGTGGAGCAGCTCCTCGCCCTGGAGCCCGCCGAATTCGGCATAGGCGGTGGGCAACAGCCGGTCCGATTCCGCGTAGCGGCTGGGCCGGACATAGCGGATCAGTTCCATGAGCCCGGGTTCCTCGGGCAGCGCGAAGCCGGTGACGGTGGCCGAATACTCAACCAGGACTTCGGTGGGTTCGGCGAATTCCATGTAGTGGAAGCGGCCGCCGTGATGGTCCGAGAGCTCGGTCAGCGGCACGTCCCCGCCTCCCGCGGTCACCCTGAGCGATTCTTCAATCGAGTCGTAGCCGGCGTTCCGGGCCACCGCCACGGCGAGAGCCACCTTGGTTTCGGCAACGGTCTTGAAGGCCAGGCGGGCGGCTACGGCGCGTTCCATGTATCTCTGTCTCCGGGATGTGGGATTGAGGTGGGTGCAGGGGAAGCCGCCGTCAACGGCCCGGGGATGTGCGGGGCGGGCGGGACTAGTTTTTGATCTTCAGAGACATTAGCATCCGCTGGACGTTCGCGAATTCGGACCCCTCATTGACGTACTTGGCCGCCTGGTCGAGAGTGTCGAAGGCCTTGGCGGGGGCAACCTTCTGGTCCGGCGCCAACGCCTTGAGCACTGTCAGGTCCCCGAACGAATAGTCCCCCTTGCCGGCCGGGCCACGGACCACGTTCTGCAACGCGCAGCTCCTGCCGCCGGCGCCGCCCACCACGTTGGTGATGCCGTAGGAACCGAAGTACTTGTAGCCCTGGATCACCCGGAACACCACGTGCGGGTCAATGGTTCCCCCGCCGCCGGCGCGCGGCAGGTCAACCGGCACGCTGCTGACCACGACGTAGTTGCGGGCGGCGTCGTCCGGGCAGGCCGCGGCCGGCTGCGGGGGCAGGCCGGTCTGCAAGGTGGCCAGGTAAGCACCGCCGGCGTCCTTGACGGTGATCTTCAGCGCCCCGGGCAGCGCACCGGCGTCGGGAGCTACGGACTGGACAATCCAGTCCTGCGGCACCTCAAAACTGACGGACTTTGCCGGGTCGGTAAAGACCTTCCAGGCCGCTGCGCTCGAACCCGCGCTGGGGGAAGCGCCGGCCGAGGCGGCGGCACCAGTGGTGGCAGACGGCGTCGCACTCTCACTCGCACCGGGACCCGCACTGTCCGCCGCGCTGCTGCCCGCGGTCCAGACCGGCGTCCCCTTGCCGTCGCTGCTGCAGCCCGAAAGGGCTGCCGCCGCGACCGCGAGCACCGCGCCGGTGCGCAGCACAGCGCACCGGATTCCTGCAGTGCCTGCTGAAGAAGCGGTGCCTGCTGAAGAAGGGGCCGTCCCTGTCATGGTGCCAGCGTAGCCGGGACGCCGCATGACTCAGAGCTCCCGCATCAGTGTTTCGTAGAACCGGACCCCCTGCTCCAGCGTCTCCAGCCCGATCTTTTCGTCAACGGCGTGGATAGAGCCGCGGGCCCGGACGTCCATGAAGAAGGGCGCGAAGCGGTACACGGCACCGCAGATCCCGGTGAAACGGCGCGAGTCGGTGCCGCCCATCATGATGTAGGGGGTGATGATCGCCTCGGGGAAGACCTGCCCGATGCAGTCCGCCAGCAGGTCCCACTGGGCCCCCGAGGACGGCGACACCGGAGACGGGTCGTTGCCCTCCACGACGCGCAGTTCGACTTTCGGGTCGCGGATGATTTTCCGCAGCAGTGCCATGGTGCCCTCGACCGTCTCCCCCACCGCCACCCTGATGTTGGCGTTGGCCTTCGCCGTGGCGGCGAGGACGTTGGCCCCGGAGCTGCCTTCGAGCGTGGTGATGGCGACGGTGGTTCGGGTCATGGCGTTGGTCTCGCTGCCGAGCCGGCCGAAGAGCCAGGTGATCGGCGCCCGGAGCAGTGCCACGTTCGCGAACACGGCCCGCAGCGGTGGCGGGGTGTGCGGGCCGAAGCGGCGCAGCATCTCGGCGGTCACCTCCGGCAGCGACTGCGGGAACGGGCTGCGCTCGATCCGGGTGATGGCACGGGCCAGCCGCGCCGTCGCCCCCATCCGCGGCGGCGTGGAGGCGTGTCCGCCCGGGTCCCGGGTCAGCAGCTCCACGTCCAGGATTCCCTTTTCGGCCACGCCGACGACGGCGGCCGGCCGGCTCACCCCCGGGAAGGCGCCGCCCGCGACGGCACCGCCCTCGTCCAGCACGAGCCAGGGCACCACGCCACGGCCGGCCAGCAGGTCCGCGGCGGCCGCCGCGCTGTTGCCGGCCGTCTCCTCGTTGTTGCCGAACGAGAAGTAGAGGTCGTGCGCGGGCGCATACCCCGCCAGCAGCAGGCTCTCGGCCGCTTCCAGGATGGCCACGAGCTGGCCCTTGTCATCAAGCGTCCCGCGGCCCCAGAGGAACGTGCCGTCGTTGTGGCCGGAGAACGGCGGGTGTGTCCACTCCCCCGGGTCGTCTGCCGGGACGACGTCGTAGTGCGCCATCAGCACCGACGCCCGGTGCACGGCCGCTGGGTCCTCCGCTGGTGCGGCGCCGGGCCAGCGGTACAGGAGTGCGTGGCCGTTGACCCGCTCCAGTTCCAGGGCAGCATGGACCGCCGGATACAACCGGGGCAGCGCCGCGATGAAGGCCTCGAACTCCGCTGTTTCCACCCCGGCCCCGGCATGGGAGGACCCGGACCGGGAGGACCCGGCATGGGAGGACCCCGCGGCCCGGATGGGCACGGTCCGGTACGTCACGAGCTCCGCCAGCGACGCCGCCGCGCGCCCGGCGCCCGGCGGGTGCCCGGGGCCGCCCGGTGTTCCGCCGGGGCTCTTGAGGGTATTGCCGGCGGCCGCGTCCTGCAGGGGGTTGCGCATGCGCGAAAGTCTACGGCCGGAGGGTCCGCCGGAACGGGCCATTCGGCGCGCGGGTCCGGCCCCGGAATCCGGGGCACAATTTCGGCGCACAAATTTCGGCCCCGCGAAAGCGGATACGCTGGGGGCATGGCCGAACAGAGCATTGACGGAACGCACTTTGGGGATCTGGGCGACGTGGCAGGCATGTCGGCCCTCGATATCGCGGACTGGCGGCTGCGGACCTTTGCCCTCTACGCCACCACGCGAAAGATTGCCGCGGACAGCCCGGCCGAGGCGCATTCCTACTGGCGCCAGGAGCGGGACCGCATGTTCGGCACCCACCCGGCCTCCGCGCTGACGGCCGAGGCCAAAGCCACTTTCGGCGGCCTGAAGACGGCGGACTACGATCCGATCTACCGTTTCCACGTCCCGCTGACCCCCGAGGGCGCCGGGCGGGAGATGAACGTAGAGACCGGGACCGACGGCCTGGTCCGGTTCGTGCGGCTGGGCACCTTCGACCTGCCCGAGATGGGACAGCTCGCGGTCTGGAAGCTCAGGGGCTACGGCGGGGGCATCTTCGTGCCGTTCCGTGACGCCACCGCAGGCCAGCCCGGCGGCAGTTACGGCGCTGGACGCTACCTCCTGGACACCATCAAGGGAGCTTTCCACGGCGTGCGGGGCTCCGGGCCCCAGGCCGAATTCATCCTGGACTTCAATTTCGCCTACAACCCCTCGTGCGCCTACAACGAGGCCTGGGCATGTCCGCTGGCGGGCCCGGCAAACCGGCTGGCCGTGGACATCCCCGTGGGCGAGCTGTACTGAGCGGATGGAGTCCCAGCTCGAACAGCTTGACCCTGCCCCCGCCGTCGTCCTCGGGCCGAAGACCCGCCGGTACCGTGGAGTCCTCCGGTACCCCGTGGTCCGGCAGCTCATCCGGTTCACCGGCGTCGGCATTGTCTGCACCCTGACCTCCCTGGCCCTGTACGCACTCTCCCGGCCCTGGCTTGGGGCCCAACCGGCCAACGCGGCGGCCCTGATCCTGACGTCGTTCATGAATACCGCCCTCAACCGGCGCCTGACGTTCAAGATCACCGAACGCCGCCGGATGAAGCGCGACCACCTCAACGGCCTGATCGTGATCGTCGTCGCGCTGCTGATCACCGGCGGCAGCCTCGCCGTCCTGCACTGGGTCAACCCGGACGCCACCGTGGCCGAGGAGCTGTGGACCACCACCCTCTCCGGTTTCGCCGCCACCGCCGTGCGGTTCACGATGCTGCGGCACTGGATCTTCCGCCGCGCCCGCCACCGCTGACGTCGCCCGGGGCCCTCACCCCGGGTTGAGCTATCAGTTCAAGCCGCTATGGAGGCCCGATAAAGACATTTAGTGACAGCTCAACCGGTGGAGGGGGTCCCGAGGGAGCGGACGCCGGCGACGGCGGTGCGGACCGCGGCCGCCGCCTCCTGCAACTGCGCTGCCGTCACGGTCGAGTCAAAGCTGAACCGCACCGCCGTCTGGGCGATCTCGGGCTCGATGCCCAGGGCCAGCAGCACCGGCGAGGGCGCATCCGAGCCGGCGGCGCACGCGGAACCGCTGGAGCAGATGATGCCCTGGCGTTCGAGCTCCAGCAGCACGGACTCGCCGCTGGTGCCCGGGAAGCAGAAGGATGCCACCGAGGGCAGCCGCTCGGTGGGGTGGCCGGTGAGCAGTGCGCCGGGAACACCGGCCAGCACGGCGTCAATAAACCCGTCGCGGAGGGCAGCGACGTGCCCGGCCGGTTCCCGCGGCAGCGCCAGTGCCGTCGCCAGCGCCACGGCCCCGGCGACGTTCTCCGTGCCCGACCGGCGGCCCCGTTCCTGCCCGCCGCCGTGGACCAGCGGTTCAAGCCGGACCCGGCCGCGCACAAACAACGCGCCGCTGCCTTTGGGCGCGCCCAGCTTGTGGCCGGAAATACTCAGCGCGTCCACACCCAGTGCGCCGGTGTCCAGCGGCAGCCAGCCGGCGGCCTGGACGGCGTCGGTGTGGAACGGGACCCCGTGGGCATGGGCCAGCGCCGCGAGCCGGGCGATGGACTGGACCGTGCCGACCTCGTTGTTGGCGTACATGATGCTGACCAGGGCCGTGCCGGGCTGCAGCACGGCGGCGAGGGCCTCGTCGCTTACCTGCCCGAAGCGGTCCACGGGGATCACGTCGACGGCGAACCCGTGGACCCGTTCAAGGTACCTGGCGGATTCTTCCACCGCGGGATGCTCGACGGCGCTGATCGCCACCCGGTCCAGGCGCGGATCGGCGGCGCGCCGGGCCAGGGCGATGCCTTTGACGGCGAGGTTGTCCGCTTCCGTGCCGCCGGAGGTGAAGACGACTTCCCCGGGGCGGCAGCCGAGGGCCCTGGCGGTTGCGGCGCGGGCCCCTGCGAGCGCCGCGGCAGCCGCCTCACCCAGGGAGTGATGGCTTGACGGGTTGCCGAATTCGACCGTGAGGTACGGCCACATGGCCTCCAGCACCTCGCGGCGGACCGGGGTGGTGGCCGAGGCGTCGAGGAAGATCATGGCGCGCCTCAGCCGGCCGCCGGACCGGCGCCGGAGTCGACGGCCGGCTCGACGTCAAGCTCAATGTCCAGGCCGAGGTCCAGGGCCGTGACACTGTGCGTCAGGGCGCCGATCGAGATGACGTCCACCCCGGTGGCCGCGATGTCCGCCACGGTAGCGAGGTTGACGTTGCCGCTGGCCTCGACACGGGCCCGGCCGCCCACCAGCCCGACGCCGGCCGCGAGCTCGGCCAGGGAGAAGTTGTCCAGCATGATGGTGTCCACCCCGGCGGCCAGGACGGGCTCGATCTGCTCCATGGTGTCCACCTCCACTTCGAAGTGTGTTGTGTGGCCGAGCTGGGCCTTGGCGCCGCGGAGCACTGCGGTCAGCTTCGCCGGATCGCCGCCGGTGAGGACGGCCAGGTGGTTGTCCTTGGCCAGGACGGCGTCGGAGAGGCTGAAGCGGTGGTTGGCGCCACCGCCGCAGCGGACGGCGTAGCGTTCGAGCACCCGCAGCCCCGGCGTGGTCTTGCGGGTATCGGTGATCCGGGCCCGGGTGCCGGCCACGAGCGCCACGAACTCGGCCGTTTTGGTGGCGATGGCGCTCATCCGCTGGACCAGGTTCAGTGCGACGCGTTCGGCCAGCAGCACGGCGCGGGCGTTCCCGGTCACGCGGGCCAGGGCGGTTCCGGCGGCGAAGGCCTCGCCGTCGTGGACCAGCAGTTCGACGACGGCGCCCGGGTCGGTCAGCCGCATCGCCGCGGCGAAGACCTCCCCGCCGCTCAGCACCCCGGGAACGCGGGCGTTGAGCACCGCGGTGGCCCGCGCCTGCGCCGGGATGAGCGTCTGGGAAGTGACGTCCCCGTACGGGGCGTCCTCCTGCAGCGCCGCGCGGAGGACGGCCAGGACGGCAGCCTCGGGCAGGCTCCCGGCGAGCGCCGCGGTGCGGGAGGGCAGGGTTTCCGGGGCAGCGGTTGCGTGGGCAGTGGTGGTCACGAGGAAATCCTTTGCATGGAATGGGTGAGGGCTGAGGCGTCGTCCGTGTCCGCCCGGTAGTGGGCTCCGACGGACTGCGTGCGGTTCAGGGCAGCCGCCACAAGCAGGCGGGCCGCGAGGAGCAGGTTCCGGTCCTCATGGGCATCCTGGCAGAGCCAGTCACTGTGGCCGGCATCGGGAGCGGTCTCAGAATGGACAACGGCGTCCCAGGCCGCAAGCACGGTCTCCGCCTCCCGCAGTTGCTCCCCGCTGCGCATTACCCCGGCGTCCGCCGTCATCAACCGCCGAAGAGCGTCGCGCGAGAAAACCCCGTACGCGGATACCGACTTCACAAAATCTTCGGACACGCTCGCTAAAGTGTCCTCCCCTGACGTGAAGTCGTGCGACGGCGCTGCGGAAGCGTGCGTCAAGGGTAGGCCGCCCGCGGCCGTGGGCCCACACGATCCGGGTTCCCTGGCCGAGCTTGCGAGGCTAGGGGGATCGTGGGGAGCACACGGAGCAGTGGTGTCGTGCGACGGGTCGGCGTGCAGGAAGTCCTCGACCGCCCGGCGGCCGAACACCAGGCCCTCCAGCAGCGAGTTGCTCGCCAGCCGGTTGGCCCCTTGGGCGCCCGTGCGGGCCACCTCGCCGGCGGCATACAGGCCGGGTACCGACGTGCGGCCCCACAGGTCGGTGCACACGCCACCCATCCAGTAGTGGGCTGCCGGGGACACGGGTACGGTCTCTGTGGTCCAGTCGTACCCTGCGGCGAGGGTGGCCGCCGTGATGGTCGGGAACCGCCGGGCCAGGAAGCCCGCGCCCCGCTCTGCTTCGATGCCGCGGGCGTCCAGGTAGACCGGGCTGTCCGGCGCGGCCCCGGTGGCGGCCAGGTGCAGGGCGATGCTGCGGGAGACGACGTCGCGGGGGGCCAGTTCGGCGTCGGGGTGGTAGTCGGGCATGAAGCGGTATCCCGCGGCATCCAGCAGCACCGCGCCCTCGCCGCGGACCGCTTCGGAGATGAGCAGGGCCGGCGGGCCGCCCGGAATCTCCCCGGCGGCCAGGGTGGTGGGGTGGAACTGGAAGAACTCGAGGTCCCGCACCGCGGCGCCGGCACGCCAGGCCAGGGCCAGTCCGTCGGCGGTGGCGACGGCGGGGTTGCTGGTGCGGGCAAAGAGCCGGCCCGCACCGCCGGTGGTGAGCAGGACGGCGTCGGCGGCCAGCTCCTGGGGCCGTCCGCCAGCCTGGTAGGCCACGCCGGTGACCCGGGCCGGCGTCGGGGGTGCGCTGCCGGGGGGTGACGGAGTTTCCGGGCGGACACCAGGTTCGGTCAGGAGCCCGGTGACGAACGCGCTGGTCTCCACCCGGAGCCGGCCGTGGCCGGCGCGGTCCAGGACGGCGCGTTCGAGGACGGCGGCGACGAGCCCGCGGGCGATGCAGGCGCCCGTCGCGTCCCCGCCGGCGTGCAGGATGCGCGGGGCCGAGTGTGCCGCTTCCAGGCCCAGGGCCGGTCCGCCGTCGGGAGCTGCGTCGAAGTGCACGCCGTAGCGGCCCAGGCCGGCGATGTCCCGGACAGCCTCCGTGCACAGGATCCGGACTGCTTCGGGGTCGTTGAGCCCGGCACCGGCGGCGAGCGTGTCCGCGATGTGCGCTGCCACGGAGTCCCCGGGGGCAGCATCCTCCGGGGCCAGCACGGCCGAGATGCCGCCCTGGGCGTAGAAGGTGTTGCTTTGCTCCAGCGTCCCCTTGCTCAGGAGGACCACTTCGATGTCACGGCCGCCGGTGGCGGCGTCGTCGGTGGCGAGCAGCGCGGCGTAGAGCCCAGCAATCCCGCTGCCGACGATCACGAGCCGCCTGGTCACGGCCGCGCCGCCAGCATGCGTTCCAGGGCCACCCTGGCCGGGGCGGCCACGTCCTCGTCCACGGTGATGCGGTTCAGCACCTCGCCGCGGACGAGCGCTTCCAGGACCCAGGCGAGGTATCCGGGGTGGATGCGGTACATCGTGGAGCAGGGGCAGATCACCGGGTCGAGGCAGAAGATGGTGTGCTGCGGGTATTCCGCAGCGAGCCGGTTCACCATGTTGATCTCGGTGCCGATCGCAAACGTGGTGGGCTCCGTGGCCGCGGCGATGGCCTTCTTGATGAAGTCGGTGGACCCGGCGGAATCGGCGGCATCCACCACCTCCATGGGGCATTCCGGGTGCACGATCACCTGCACGCCGGGGAACTCGGCGCGGGCCTTTTCGATCTGGCCCACGTTGAAGCGCTTGTGGACCGAACAGAAGCCGTGCCAGAGGATTACCCGGGAGTCGAGCAGGGCCTGTTCGTCGTTGCCGCCGAGGTCCTTGCGCGGGTTCCACATCGGCATCTGCTCCAGCGGCACCCCCATGGCCTTCGCGGTGTTGCGGCCCAGGTGCTGGTCGGGGAAGAACAGCACGCGCTGGCCGCGTTCAAACGCCCATTCCAGCACGGTCGCGGCGTTCGAGGAGGTGCAGACGATCCCGCCGCGCTCGCCGCAGAAGCCCTTGAGGGCGGCGGAGGAGTTCATGTAGGTGACCGGGATGACAGGGACCCGGCCCTCGGCGTCGGGCTCGGTGCCGAAGACCTCCTCAAGCTGTTCCCAGCACTCGGTGACCGAGTCGATGTCCGCCATGTCGGCCATGGAGCAGCCGGCGGCCAGGTTGGGCAGGATCACGGCCTGGTCGGGGCGGGACAGGATGGCCGCCGTCTCGGCCATGAAGTGCACGCCGCAGAAGACGATGGCCTCCGCGTCGGGCCGGGTCAGGGCGGCGTTGGCGAGCTGGAACGAATCTCCCACGAAGTCGGCGTATTCGATCACTTCGTCGCGCTGGTAGAAGTGCCCCAGCACGACGGCGCGGTCCCCCAGTGCCGCTTTGGCGGCGCGGATCCGGGCGTCGAGTTCGGCGTCGGAAGCGAGCTTGTATTCTTCCGGGAGCTGGCCCTGCCGGGGAGTGGAGGCCGGTGCGACGTCGGTGGAGGAGGCACCCGGCCCGTAGGCGGGCACGCCGGCGAGGGCCTCGGCGAGGTCGTAGTCCCAGGGCCCGCGGGCCAGCGCGGGGCTGCAGGTGGAGGCGGCCGCGCCTTGTGCCAGAGTGGTGGCCTGCTCGCGCGTGATCAGCTGGATTGCCGTGTTGACGCTGCTCATGGTGTGCTCCTGTTGTCTGGGTCGAGGCCTGGGCGGCCGGTGAAGCGGTAGAGGCGGGGCGGGCGGTGCTTGCCGCCCTGCAGATAATGGTCGGTTTCTTCGATTTCCGGCGTGGCCTTGACCTGCCGGCGGAAGTTGGCGGGATCGAGTTCGCGGTCCAGGACGGCCTCGTAGACCTCCCGGACCTGGGCGAGGGTGAAGTACTCGCCCAGCAGGTGGTAGGCGATGGATCCGTAGGCCATCTTGTTGCGCAGCCGCCACAGCGCGTAGTCGACGATCGAGTTGTGGTCGAAGGCCAGCCCGTCCAGCCTGTCGGCGCGGAACCAGCGCACGTTCTCCGATTCGTCGGCCAGCGCGGCCTCCGTGGGCTGGACGAGTGCCCAGTACACGATCGAGACGACGCGCTGGGTGGGCGAGCGGTGCAGCCCGCCAAAGGCGTAGAGCTGTTCGAGGTAGTTCGGGGCCAGCCCGGTGGTCTCGCGCAGGTTCCGCGAGGCGGCGTCCTGGAGTGACTCGGAGTGCGTGAGCGGGCCGCCCGGCAGGGCCCAGAGGCCCTTGAACGGTTCGCGGATCCGGCGCACCAGCGGGATCCACAGCGTGGGCCGCCCGGAGCGTTCGCTGGGACGCAGCGCAAAGATCACCGTGGAGATGGCCAGCGACGGCGGCGCGGTCTGGCGCTCCGAGACGTTGGCTGCTGTGGTGTAAACGGTGATCTACCCGCCCTCTGAGGTCCCGGGCGGGTCCCGCGATGGACTGCCCGGCTAGATCCGGCCCGACCGCCGGATTAGTTATAGTCACATTGACTAGAACTAATGATACGGCCGCGCCGCCCGGGCGCAAAATGTTTCAGGTCACATGGGCCGGACCGGGATGCCGCCGGCGCACGGACCGGGCTTGTCCGCGGGTGCCGGCAACGGTATTAATCGAGGCTATGGACGGAGAAGTCATGGACGCAGAGGGTACGGACGCAGAGGCGGTCAGGGCCCGATACGCGGGAGCGGCCCAGGCATTCATGGAGCTCGCCGGGCAGGTACCGCACCAGGCGTGGTCGCGGCCGGCACTGGGAGAATGGGATGTCCGGGCGCTGACCGGCCACACGAGCCGGGCCCTGACAACCGTGGAAGCCTACCTCGCCACCCCGGCCGCCGGGGCGCGGGTGCCGGGTCCGGTGGAATACTTCCTGGGCGTCCGGGGCGCCACCTCGCCCGCCGCGATTGCGCAGCGGGGCAGGGAAACCGGGGAGGCGCTGGGCGAGGACCCTGCCGCTGCCGTGCGGGAGCTTGTCCAACGCGTCACGGCCCTCGTCAGGAACACGCCCGACGATGCCCTGGTGGCCACCCCGGCCGGAGTAATGACGCTCATCGACTACCTGCCGACCCGGACCTTCGAGCTGGCCGTGCACACCCTGGATCTGGCGCGCGCCCTGGGCCTGCCGCCGCCCGCCGCCTTGGCCCCGGCGGTCGCGGCCTCCCTGGAGCTCGCCGGAGCCATCGGCTCCCGGTTGCCGTCCGCCGGTGATTTGCTGCTCTTGCTCACCGGCCGGACCAGCCTGCCCGAAAACCTGAGTGTCCTCTAGCCCGTGCCGGCGGCCGCGGCTTCCAGCAGCGGCAGGGTGCGGCCCTGGAAGTGCGTATTGAGCACGATCACGGAGGACGAGCGCAGGACCGATCTGGTGGCGATCATGGCATCGAGGACGCGCTGGAGGTCCGAATTGGAGCGGGCGGCTATCCGGGCCATGAGGTCCGAGCTCCCGGAGACGGTATGGATCTCAATCAGCTCGGGGATCCGCGCCAGGGCCTCCACGACGGCGTCGTGCCCGAGGTCCTGGTTGATCGTGAGGGAGCAGAAAGCCACCACGGGGTAGCCGAAGTGCGCCGGATCGGGCTGGGGCACCCATGAGCCAATCACGCCGGCGTCCTGCATCCGGTCCAGGCGCGACTGCACCGTGGCGCGGGCAACCTTCAGCACCCGGGAGGCCTCCAGGACCGAGGCCCGGGGGGAATCCGTGAAAAATCGGACAATCTTTGCATCAAGCGGATCAACGTCCACTGATTCTTCCTTCCCAAGCGGGACCGGGCCGGACAAACAGCCAACGATGCCCCGATTCAGTTAGCAAACTGCCACCATGCTCTCACGGCGGAGGCGCCCCGGCGGCCTGGGGCCGGGCCCAAATCCGGTAAATTCAATAGGTCCCATAAGGACGCAAAGATCCAAACCACACGAAGGTTCGCCATGACGATGAAGTCCACCGCGACGCTACCCACCGCGGTTCCCGCCCCGAGCCTGGGGCACAGCATGAAACCACGCCAGCTGACCATGATGGGACTGGGCAGCGCGATCGGCGCCGGCCTGTTCCTCGGCTCGGGGGCAGGAATCCAGGCGGCGGGACCGGCCGTGCTGATCTCCTACCTCGTCGCCGGAACCCTGATCATCCTGGTGATGTGGGCGCTCGGAGAGATGGCCGCGGCCAATCCCAACAGCGGCGCCTTCTCCGTGTACACGCAAAAGGCCATGGGCAAGACCGCGGGCGCCACCGTCGGCTGGCTCTGGTGGCTGCAGCTCGTGGTGGTCATCGCCGCCGAGGCTCTCGGCGCGGCCGGGCTCCTGTTCACTGTGTGGCCGGTGATCCCCGTCTGGGCACTGTCCCTGATCTTCATGGCCCTGTTCACCGCCATCAACCTGGCGGGCGTGAAGAACTTCGGCGAGTTCGAATTCTGGTTCGCCATCCTCAAGGTGGCTGCCATCGTGATATTCCTGGCCATCGGCGGGGCCCTGCTGCTGGGCTTGCTGCCGGACGTCCCGTCTCCTGGCCTCGGCAACTTCACATCCGGCTTCGCCCCGGCTGGCCTGGGCGGCATCGCAACGGCACTCTTCGTCGTCATCTTCGCCTTCGGCGGCACCGAGATTGTCAGCGTGGCCGCGGCCGAGACGGAAAACCCGGAACGCAGCGTCGCCCAGGCGATCCGCACCGTCGTCTGGCGGATCCTCGTGTTCTACATCGGCTCGGTATTCGTCATCGCGGCCGTCCTTCCCTCAACCTCCGCGGCCCTGAAGTCCCCCTTCGCCGGCGTCCTCGACGTCGCCCGGATCCCCGGCGCCGGCGCCGCGATCACCCTGGTCGCCGTTATCGCGCTGCTGTCCGCCCTGAACGCCAACCTCTACGGCGCGTCCCGCATGGTGTACTCGCTCTCTGAGCGCGGCGAAGCCCCCAAGTTCCTCTCCAGGCTCAACACGGCCCGGGTCCCGGTCGTGGCGGTGAGCGTCTCCGTGGCCTTCGGCTTCCTGGCCGCCGTCCTGGAACTGCTCTTCCCCGACCAGATCCTGCCGGCGCTGTTCCAGCTGGTCGGTTCCACCTGCCTCGTTGTGTGGGGCTCGGCCCTGGTGTCCCAGCTGATCCTGCGCCGCCGGGCAGACCGCGACGGCACGGCGCTGCCGCTGCGGATGAAGGGCTTCCCCGGGCTGACGATCTTCGGGCTCGTGCTCCTGGCACTGATCTTCGCCGTCGGCTTCAGCAGCCCGGAGAGCAGCAAGCAGCTGGTCAGCACCCTGGTACTGGTGGCCGGCATCGCCGTGGCGTGCTGGACCGGCGCCCGGATCACCCGGAACCGCAACGCCGCCGCCGCCGGCGCAAAAGCCGACCAGGCGGAACAGCCCAGCCGCTAGACAAATTGCCAAGCTCACCGGCGCGCGGGGCGGCATAAGTGTGCAGTCTGGGCACCCCAGCCTAGGCTGATTGCCCACCCCGCCGCCGGTGACTAGGGTCACAGGCATGGACACAATTCTCCCCGTGGCTTCCGGCAGCGCTGCCGGGCCGCTCACAGCCGATGAACTCCGCGAGCTCTATTCGCTCATGGTGGCCGTCCGGCACCTCGACACCTCGGCCATCGCCTGGCAGCGGCAGGGCATCATCCCCGGCTACGCCCCCGAACTCGGCCAGGAAGCGGCCCAGGTGGGCAGCGGCTACGCCGTGGACACCACCCGGGACTTCGTCTTCCCCACCTACCGCGAAATGGGCGTTGCCCGGACCATGGGGGTGGACATGGTGGCCTACATGTCCACCCACAAGGCCACGTGGCACGGCGGCTTGTACAACCCGCTGGAATCCCGGCTGGCCCCGATCCAGGCGGTAGTTGCCGGATCCGTCCTGCACGCCGTCGGCTGGGCCCACGGCCAGACGCTGGACAAAAAGGACGGCGTCGCAATGACGTACTTCGGCGACGGCGCCTCCTCCCAGGGCGACGTGCACGAGGCGATGAACTTCGCCGCCGTGATGAAGGCGCCCGTCGTGTTCTTCGTCCAGAACAACGGCTGGGCCATCTCGGTCCCCACCGAGCGCCAGGTGGCCGGCGGCTCCGTCGCGGCCCGCGCCGCGGGTTACGGCATGCCCGCGCTGAAGATCGACGGCGACGACGTCGTCGCGGTCCTCGAGGCGACCCGCCGCGCCTTCGCCCACGCCCGCGCCGGCAACGGCCCCGTGCTCATCGAGGCCATGACGTACCGCCGCGGCCCGCACTCCACGTCCGATGATCCGGGCCGCTACCGCTCCCTCGACGAGGAGCGCGACAGCGCCGGCACCGACCCGCTCGAGCGGCTGCGGCAGCGGCTGCTGGCCGATGGTATCGCCGACGAGGCGTTCTTCGCCGAAGCGCTGGCCGCGGCCAAGGCCGAAGAGGAGCAGATCCGTACCGGCATCCAGGCCCTGGGCTCCCGGCCCGGCACCGAAATGTTTGACCTGGTCTTCCAGGAAACCACCCCTGCCCTGCAGGCCCAGGCCGCCAACTGGCGCGAGGAGTCCGAACATGTCTAACTCGATTCTCGAAAACGTAGACGCCGCAGGCGACAACACTGCCGACAACACCGGCGACGACACTGTCACCAACCCGGCAGGAAGCGAGCCCGCCACCACGGTGATGTCGATGCAGCAAGCACTCAACCGCGCCCTCGACGAGGTCCTCGCGGACAACCCCAAAGCCGTCATCTTCGGCGAGGACTGCGGCCGGCTCGGCGGCGTCTTCCGCATCACCGACGGGCTGCAGGCCAGGCACGGCGCGCAGCGCGTCTTTGACACCCCGCTGGCGGAATCCGGCATCCTGGGCATGTCCGTGGGCCTGGCGATGGCCGGGTTCCACCCCATTCCCGAGGTCCAGTTCGACGGCTTCGCCTACCCTGCCATCAACCAGATCGTCTGCCAGATCGCCCGGATGAACTACCGCAGCCGGGGCACCATGCCGATGCCCATCACCCTGCGGGTGCCCAGCTTCGGCGGCATCCGCGCCCCCGAACACCACGGCGAAAGCCTGGAGGCGCTCTTCGCCCACGTACCGGGCCTGAAGGTGGTCTCGCCGTCGAACCCGCATGAGGCCTACCACCTGCTCAAGTACGCCGCCACGCGGCCGGACCCGGTGATCTTCATGGAGCCCAAGTCGAGGTACTGGCAGAAGGGTGAGGTGGACCTTGCGCACTGCGATGCGGACGACGATGCAGACGGCGGCTCCCCCACCGGCGCCAAGGTGATGCGCGAAGGCCGCCACCTCACGCTGGTCGCCTGGGGCGCCATGGTGGCCCGCTGCCTGCAGGTGGCGGAGCTCGCGGCCGAGGACGGGATCGACATCGAGGTCCTGGACCTGCGCTGGCTCAAGCCGATCGACGCCGAGGCCCTCGCCGCCTCCGTGCGCAAGACGCGCCGCGCCGTCGTCGTCCACGAGGCGCCGCTGACCTCCGGCCTCGGCGCCGAAGTGGCGCAGCTGATCACGCAAAGCTGCTTCGACACCCTCAGGGCGCCGGTGGAGCGCATCACCGGCTTCGATGTCCCGTACCCCTCGGGCGACCTGGAAGATGAATACATCCCGAACATTGACCGGATCCTCTTCGGCATCCAGCGAGTATTGGAGTACAAACGTGGCTGAAATTTCCTTCCCGCTCCCGGATCTCGGCGAGGGCCTGATCGAGGCCACCGTGCTGGAATGGCTGGTTTCCCCGGGCGAGCAGGTGGAGCGCAACCAGCCGCTCGTGGAGGTCGAAACCACCAAGTCGGCCGTTGAATTGCCCAGCCCGCAGGCAGGTAAGGTAGTGCGTATCTACGGCGGGCCCGGCGACAAGATCAATGTCGGCGAGCCCCTGATTGTGTTTGAGGTGCCGGACAACACCGCCGGCATCGTGGGCACGGTCCCGAAGGAAGAGGCACCTAAGCGCCGGGTCCGCCTGAGCGCCGTACTTGATGAGGACTGAGAGCATGAGCGGCAGACACACCGGCGAGCAGCATTCGCACACCGTTGAGGGCACCGACCCCCAGCTGTACGTGCAGGTGCATGAGCCCCAGAACGACGCCGGGTTCCGTCCCGTCCTGCTGCTGCACGGCTTCTCCTCCTCCTCCAAGCTCAACTGGGAAGACAGCGGCTGGCTCACCGCGCTCCTGGAAGCCGGCCGGCGCGTCATCACCGTGGACCTGCCCGGCCACGGCCGCAGCGGCGCCCCGGAGGACATGGACTCCTACTCCCCCAGCCGGATCCGTGCGGACCTGCTGCAGATAGTCTTCGACGCCGGCGCGCGGCCGCTGCGCGACGGGGACCCGTCCAGCGGGCTCGACGTGATCGGCTATTCGCTGGGGTCCCGGCTCGCCTGGGAGTTCGGGGCCACGCAGCACGAGCTGGTGCACCGGCTGGTCCTGGGCGGCCCGAACGTCGCCGACCCCCTGGCGGACTTCGACCTGATCGCCGCGCAGCGGTACCTGGCCGACGGCACGCCGATCGCGGACGAGTCGACCGCCGGGCTGCTGAAAATGGCCATGCTGCTGCCCAGCAACAACATCTTCGCGCTGCTGTCCCTGGTCGAGGCAATCAAGACCGAGCCGTATGACCCCGCCGAAGCGGTCCCCCACATGCCGATGCTCCTCGTGGCGGGGGAAAACGACGACCGGGCCGCCACCATGCCGGAACTCGCCGCCCTGGGCGCCAAGGCCGGCGGCATGGTCGAACAGCTCGTGCTGCCGGGCCGCAACCACACCAACGCCATCACCAGCCGCGCCTTCAAGCAAGGCGCCATCAGCTTCCTGGGCGTCTAAACCCGCCTCACAAAAGCGACGCGGGGTCACTTACGGCCCATCCGAATGATCTGGATGGGCGCGAGGTGACCCCGCGTTGCTCTTTAACCCAGAGGGGCACGGACCTTGCGGTCCGCGCCCCTCGTGCTTGCCTGGTTGCTAGTGCTTTGCGGCTTCGGCCGGCGCGTGGTGCGCGACGCCGAGCGGGCGGCCCTTCGTTTCCCCGGCCAACAGGACGCCGACGGCGGAGATGACGCAGAGGATCATGATGTAGATGCCGATGGAGCCGGTCCAGTGGGTGCCCTGCAGGAGGACTTCCGCGATGGTGGCCGCGAACGCGCCGCCGAGGATGGCGCCGAAGGCGTAGCCGATCGAGATGCCCGAGTAGCGCACCTCCGGCGGGAACATCTCGGCGTACATGGCGGACATGGGGCCGTAGGACAGGCCCAGGCCGACCGTGAGGACGAACAGCGCGACGCCGTAGAGCACGATGTTCTTGGTGTCGATGAGGGCGAACATCGGGATCATCCAGGCAAAGACAATGCCGTAGCCGATCAGGAACGTCTTGACCCGGCCGATCTTGTCCGAGAGCCAGCCGCCGACCAGGGTGAAGATCAGCCAGCCGAAGGAGGCCAGCGTGGTGGCGAGCAGGATCTGCGGGGTGGGCATCTTCAGCGTCTTGGTGGCGTAGGAGATGAAGAAGGCAATCAGCAGGTAGCCGGCGGCGTTGTTGCCGATGAAGATCATCGTCGAGTAAAGGACGGCCTTCTTGTGCTTGCGGAGCAGCTCGCCCAGGGGCGCCTTGCTTTCTTCCTTGCGGTCCTGCATCTCCTTGAAGACGGGGCTCTCAGCGACGGCGCGGCGGATCAGGTAGCCGACGACGATCAGCACGATGGAGAGCAGGAACGGCACACGCCAGCCCCAGGATGCGAAGTCTTCCTTGGACATGGACGTGTTGAGGAAGTACAGCAGGCCGGTCGCGAGGATCATGCCGACCGGGACGCCGATCTGCGGGTAGGCGCCGAACAGGCCGCGCCTGCTCTTGGGAGCGTGCTCCACGGCCATCAGGGCAGCGCCGCCCCATTCACCGCCGGCGGAGAAGCCCTGGATGACGCGGAGCAGGATCAGGAGGATCGGGGCCCAAACGCCGATCTGCGCATAGGTGGGCAGCATGCCGATCAGGGCCGTGGCGGCGCCCATCATGATCAGGGTGAAGACCAGCATGGCCTTGCGGCCGAGGCGGTCGCCGAGGTGGCCGGCGACGATCGCGCCGAGCGGGCGGAAGAGGAAGCTGATGCCGATCAGGGCGAAGGACAGGATCTGCGCCAGGCCAGGGTTGGAGGCGTTCAGCGGGGCCAGGAACAGCGGCGACAGCAGCGTTGCTGTCAGCTGGGCAAAAATAAAGAAGTCGTACCACTCGATGGTGGTACCGACCAGTGTCCCGGCGAGGACCTTGCGTTCCTCGTGTTTGCTGCTGGGACCCGCCTCGGAATCTACGGATGAAGTTACGGTCATTGGAACTCCGTTGCTGGGGGCAGAGGTACTGCCCGGGTGGGTGCGAAGTGGATAACTGATGCCTCATGAATTACTGATCGAACGGTCAGTTAGTATCCTGAATACTACTACGAAAGATGTGATAAGGCACACATGTTCCCGGAAAGTGTCTTCCGCGGGTCAGTCGGTGCGGTTGAGCAGCTCGCGGACCCTGGCCCGGACCGGCTCGCGGTCGTAGGTGTTGACCAGGGCGCCGGCCATGCGGACGGGGTCTCCGAAGAAGAAGTACTCGTAGAGCGACTGGCGCCCGGAGAACCCGGAGATCGAGGCGTCGAAGGCCAGTTTGAACAGCCGGACCCGCTCGGGGCCGGTCAGGGTCTTGCCCTGCAGGTACAGCTCGATATCCTCCCGGGCCTCGCTGTTGACGTCCGCCTCCCCCGGCAGGGCCATGAGGCCCGACGCCGAGAACTTCCGGATGATCTGCGGGAAGCGCTGGGCGATCTTCGGGTACCAGTTGCGGGCGGCGTTCAGGGTGGACCACTTCGGCAGCATGACGCCGGCGTCGTTGAGTCCGGCGTCGGCCTCGGACGCGCGGACCAGGGCCTTGCCGATTTCGACGTCGATAATCAGCTCTGCGATGTCCTCCTGGATGTGCTGGAATCCGTCGATGCCGATCGATTCGGCCAGTTCCGATGCCAGGCCCAGGTAGAACTCGCTCTTGGCGATCGTGCGGGTGACCACCTGGTGGGTCATGAGCGCGCCGGCCCCGGTCTCGGTGTAGAAACTGTTGCACAGCTGCGGGTGGCCCAGCATGAAGATGCGCTCGTTGGGCACGAAGACTTGGTCAAAAACCGCGACGGCGTCCATTTCCTCATAGCGGGAGGCCAGCGGCTCGTCGTGGGTGCTGCCGCCGTTGTACAGCGAGGTGCGGCAGAGGTAGCGCAGGCCCGGGGCGTCGTTGGGGATGGCGAACGCGTAAGAGTAGGGGGCGTCCTCCGGGGTGCCCCGCAGGACCGTGGACGGAAACACGAGCAGTTCGTCGGCGATCGGGGCGATGGTGGCGAGCATGCGCGCGCCCTGGATGACGATCCCGTCCCCGCGCTCCTCCACGATCCGGGCCGAGAGCTGGCCGCCGAGCTGCTCCGACCCGGAGACGGACCGGTTGACCTGCGGCGGGATGAGTGTGTGGGTGGCGAGCACGTCGTTTTCCCGGGCCCACTCGTAGTAGTTGCGGATGTTCTCGCCGAACTTCGGATCCGCCTGCGCGAACCACTTCCCCGCCGTGCCCAGCGCGGTCAGCGCGGAGTTCATATAGTCCCCGGAGCGGCCAAGGAAGCCGTTGGAGGACTCGGCCCAGGTGGAGATGGCGCGGCGCCGCCGCTGGAGGTCCTCGACGGTCTTCGGCACCAGGAAGGAGGCGCTGATCAGGTCCCCGGTGCTGGGTGAGGCGTAAGTGAGCGCCTCCTGGTACTGCGGATCATGCTGCATGTCGAAGAGCCTGGCGTAGGAGCGGGCCACATTGCGGAAGGCCGGGTGCTCGGCGATCTTCTCGCTCACCACCTCGCCGTCGATCACCACGTGCGGCGTCATGGCATTGAGCTTGTCCAGGTACTGCCGTCCGGTACGGATACCCATTGGTCGTCCTCCAGTCGTCGTTGAGCTGAATTGCCGGGAAGGAATGTGGCGCTAGAGCAGATCCTCCATGCCCAGCTGGCTTTCGGGGATGGTGGTAAAGGTGCTGTTGGCGAAGGCCAAGGCATCGCCGTTGCGGTAGTTGAAGTCCACCACCTCGCCGATATAAAGGGTGTGGTCGCCGCCGTCGTACGCCGCCCACGGCTTGCATTCGAAATAGGCGAGGACATTGGACAGCCGCGGCGCGGTCTTCCCCTCCACCCACAGCGGCTCGGGGCCGGGCCTGCCGGCGAAGTGCATGGCCAGGTACCGCTGCTCGGCGCCAAGGATATTCACGGTGAAGGGCCGGCCGGCGAGCTCGTCGTGGGCCCTGGCCGTGCGGGCGATGCTCACCAGCACCAGCGGAGGGTCCATCGAGACCGAGGTGAAGGAGTTCACGGTGATGCCGTGGCGTTTCGTGGCCCCGTCGAAGGTCACGATCGCGACGCCGGTGGCAAACCTGCCGAGGCTGCCCCGGAAGTGGTTGGCCCGCGGTACCGACAGGGGGCCCTGGGCGCCCCCGGCGTGGCCGCGCGGCGTGGCAATCATCATTCATCCCTTGCGTTCGTTGCGTTTCCCGACCGTGGTGTGGGTGTGCTTTGGATCAGCCGTGTTCTATAGTCGAGTTCTGTATTGTGTTCTATAATCGAACAAACAGTTCCCATATAGAACGCTAGCTGACCATGAGCCGGAACACAAGGGTAGCCCGGCGAGCCCGGCGTCCAGTAACCCCGCACCTAGGATGGACCCCATGACCCCGAATGCCGGCACCGCCCAGGCTTCCCCGTCCCAGACGCTGTCCCGCGGTATCAGGGCGCTGGAGATCCTCGCCGAGGCCCAGCAGCCGCTGACCATTGCCGAACTCGCCGACGCCATGGGCGTCCACCGCTCCGTGGCCTACCGGATCCTGCGCACGCTCGAGGACCACTCGCTGCTGGTGCGTGACGATGGCGGCCGCGTCCAGCCCGGCCCGGGCCTCGCGGTCCTGGCCCGCGGGGTCTCCCGGAACCTGCAGTCGGCGGCGTTGCCGGAACTGACCCAGCTGGCCAACACCCTGACCATGAGCGCCTTCGTGGCGGTCTGGGACCGGGAGGAGTGCGTGACGCTGGTGACCGTGGATCCGCGGCACAGCGGCGCCGCGGTGGTGCAGCACCCGGGGTCGCGGCACCCCATCAGCGCAGGGGCGCCGGGCATTGCGATCCAGTCAGCCTTCCCGGAGCAGGAGTGGCGGGCCCTGGTCCCGGGCATCCCGTACCGGTCCGAGGCTGCCGAGGCCCGGCGCCGCGGCTATGCCGCCAGCCATGACGAGGTGATCCCCGGGGTGTCCTCGATTGCGGTGCCGCTGCGTGTGCCTGGCGGGCGTCCGGCCGCCCTCGCCGTCGTCTATATCCGCGCCGCGCAGGATCCGGACGAGGTCGCAGCGGCCCTGACCGACGCGGCGCGTCGCATCGAGGCGCAGCTGGGCTAAGCCCGCGCCCCGTCCCGCAGCAGCGCTGTCCCGTCGGGGTCTATGCGGCCGCGGCCGTCTTCTTCCCGCTTTGCCGGAGTACGACGGCGGCTGCCGTTCCGAGCAGGAACAGCGCCGTGGCGGCGCACACCGGAACCAGGAAGGCCGTCGAATAGCCGAAGTTCTGCGCCAGCTGTCCGGCGATGGAGGATCCGAGCGCGGTGCCGGCCACAATGCCGCTGGCCAGGGCTGTCATGACCGTGCCGAGCTTTCCGGCCGGGGCCACGAGGCCACCGATCGCGAAGACAGTGACCATGAGCGGACCAACGGGCAGGCCCAGGACCAGCAGTACAAGGACCATGGGCAGCGCCGTCGAGGGCAGCAACAGCAGCGATGCGAAGCCGGCCATCAGGGCCGCGCAGGCAATCCAGCGGGCGTTCACCGTGAAGCGCCGGGGCCAGTACGCGACCGAGAGGGCGGCCGCGGCAGAGCTCAGTCCCATGACTGCGTAGAGCAGGCCCGCGAGTTCGGAGGTGGCGAAGCTGGCGGAGAAAGAGCTCAGGGCTGTCTGGGTGGAGCCGAAGAACGTGCCCATGCACACCATCGCCAGCATGGGGAGGGCGACGGCGGCGAAGGTTTTGTCCCGCTGGGCTGCCGTGCGGGTTTCCCCGTGGTTGTCCCCCGCCGTCGTGGGCGCCGGGCCGGCCGCGKGGCCTGCGGCCGGACCGGCGGGCCGGCGTTTCGTTGTGCGGACGACCGCGAGGTGCGTGGGGTGGACGGCGAAGGCGGGAACGAGGACCACGGTCAGTGCTGCAGCGAGGGCCAGCGGCAGCCACGGCGCGAGCAGGCTCGCGAGGATTCCGACGAGTGCGGGGCCGAGCACGAAGGTGAGCTCGTCCGCGGTGCTCTCATAGGAAAGGGCGGTGTCCAGGTCCGCGGAGTTTCCGGCCGCACGGGTTCCGGAGCCGGACGTCCGGGAGGTCAGCGCCATCCAGCGGACGCGGGCCAGCGGACCGACCTGCGGGCAGCTCACCCCGGCCACGAAGGCCGCGGCCAGCACGGGCACCGCGGCGGCAAGGTCGTGGACCCCGGGGATGAGGTAGGCCGTGAGGATCAGGGCAACGATGGCCACGGTGTTGGCGATGGCGGATACGAGCAGGACGCGGCGCTGGCCGAGCCGGTCTGCGAGGACGCCGAGGACGGGGGCACCGAGTGCTGAACCGATGCCGACGGCGCCGGCCGCGGCGCCGCCCACGGCGTACGAGCCTGTGACGGCGGTGACGAGTGTCAGGGCGCCGACTGTCAGCATGGCAAGCGGCAGGCGGGCGAAGAGCCCGAGGGGGATGAAGCTGCGGCCGGCGAGCAACGGCAGCTGCGCGTAGCGGCCGCCCTTTGCGGGCGACGGGGCAGGCAGAGCGTCGGTCGAAATTGCGGTGGCCGGCAGCGCGTAGGTCTGCGGCACTGGGGCGTCAAGAGTAGACCCCAAAGAAGACGGTGAAGGGTTCATGGTTTCCGGGTTCGCTAAATACTGCGCATCGTCCCTCCTCCCGATGCGCGCGACCCGGTAACAGACCAATGATACCCGATCCCGGGACGCCGGCCCTGGGACCAGACCTCGGGACGGGACCAGAGTGGGCCTCGGGACCGGTCCCGGGGCCCACTCTGGGACCGGCTCAGGCCCGGGTGTCGTCGCTGATGTGCAGGGTGGAGCCGCTGCGGCCCTTGACCACTTGGAGCTGGGTGCCGATGCGCTGCTTCATTTCGGCGACGTGGCTCACGAGCCCCACCACCCGGCCGCCGTCGCGGAGGCTTTCCAGGGCGTCCATGACTTGTTCCAGCGCCTGTTCGTCGAGGCTGCCGAAGCCCTCGTCCACGAAGAGGGTCTCGATGTCCACGCCACCGGACTCATGCTGCACGACGTCCGCCAGCCCAAGGGCCAGCGCCAGTGAGGCCATGAAGGACTCGCCGCCGGAGAGGGTGGCGGTGTCCCGGCGCTGGCCGGTCCACTCGTCCACGACCTCCAGGCCAAGGCCGGACTTCGCGCCGCGTGCTGCCTTGGCGTCGGTGTGCTGCAGCGTGTAGCGGCCATCGCTCATACCGATCAGGCGTTCGGAGGCAGCGACGGCCACCTGCTCGAGCCGGGCGGCGAGGACATAGCTGTTCAGGCTCATGCGATAGGTGTTGTCTCCGCCGCCCTTGGCCGCGTCGGCGACGGCGGTGAGCATCGCGGCCCGGTCCCGCGGTTCCCTGCCGGCGGCAGCGAGGTCCGCGTAGTCACCGGCGATGCGCCCGAGTATCCGGAGCGAGTTTTCCGCCAGCCCGGCCGCAAGCACGGCTTCCCGGGCTTTGCGTTCAGCCGCCGCCGATTCCGTCCTGAGCTCCTCGAGGGCGGCGTCGCTGACGATGTCCCCGGCGGCCCGCTCGGCTGCCGCCAGGGCCAGGTCCTCTCCGGCGAACAGTTCCTGGATCCTGGCGGCCTCGTCCTGTCCGACCCGGATGGCCGTTTCAAGGCTTGTTGCCACCGGCGTTGCCAGCAGCGCTTCCCGCGCCGCGGTTTCGGTGCTGAAACCGGCTCCGGGAAGGGCCACTTCAAGGTGCCGGCGTGCCTCCGCGGTGCGGGCGGCAGCCTGTTCGTGGGCTGAGTGTGCGGCGTCGGCGTGCTCCAGGACCGCCGTGGTTGCCGTCAGGGCGGCGATCCGCTGTTCGAGGGTCGCGTGGCCGGCGCGCAGCTTGTCCAGGGTGGCTTCGAGGGCCTGTGCCTGTTCGTCGATTTCGGCGATCGTCGATTGCGTCTGCACGATGCCGGAGGCGGCGTCGGCCTGCGCCCGCTCTGCGTCGGCGATCACCGCTTCGAGTTCTGCCATCCGCGCCCGGCTCGCAGCAAGGTCCGTGGCAGCGCGGACGGCGTCATCAGCCCGTTCCCGGGCCAAGGCTGCCTCCTCACGGGCTTCCCCGGCAGGTGTGTTGCCGCCCTGCGCGGCCAGGACGGCGACGTTCTGTTGGGCCCCGGCGAGCTCACGACCTAGGGCGGCGACGGCTTCTTCTGCCGTGTCGCTGGCCAGTTGCGCGGCTTTCTCGGCCTCGGCGACGGCCAGGGCGGAGGCTGCCGCGGGGGCAGGTGCCGGGTGCTCAGGGCTGCCGCAGACAGGACATGGGACCCCGGCCAGGAGCTGGGTGGCGAGCTCGGCGGCGGCGTTGGTGAGCCGTTGCTCACGGAGGTCCAGCCAGTGCTGCCTCCGGTCCTGGTGCGTGCTGAGGGCCGCGGCGTACTGTCCGGAGATTGCCGCGCACTCGGCCTCGGCGGCGAGGAAGCGGCCAACGATGGTCACGAGTTCGTCCGCTGCCGTGGCCTCCTTGGTGCGCAACTGGACTTCCGCGGCCAGCTCCTCGAGGGGGCGGATGCCGGCGGACAGGGCCGCCGACTCAGTGCGCAGGGTGTCCAGTGCGGCGGTGCCGGCAAGCCGTCCTTTTTCCAGCTCCTGCAGTTGCAGGCGCAGCCGACTGCCGCGCTGGGTCAGCCCGAGGAACCGGGCTTCGTCGGGCAGACGTTCGGTGAGCACTGCGTGCAGGGACCGCAGCCGGGCGAGGGTTCCGCGGACGGCCGCGCTGTCCAACATGACGGATTTACCCGCCCGGACGGGGTCGGCAGCGTCGTCGTCGGCGGTGGGGGCGCCGGCGTCGAGGACGTCCTGCCCGGCGAGCTCCGGGTCCGTGGCGGCCGCGGACCGCAGCTGCCGCGCGGCCTCCAGCAGGGCCGTTCCTGCCAGGTCCTCGGCTGCCGCGGCGCTTTCGACCGCCTGCAACTGGCCGCCGAGCATTTCGGCCTGGCGGTGCAGGCCCAGTGTGACGGCCTTGCCCGCCAGGACGGGGGCGGCGGCGTCGGCGTCGATCCGCCGCTGTTCCGCGGCGGCGAGTTTGGCGTGGCGGTTGGCCCGCGCGTTCGCCGCCTCCAACAGGGACGCCTGATCGTCGGCCTGCTTCTCGGCTCCCGCGGCAGCGCTGCGCCGGCCCTCCGCGGCGGCTGCCGCGGCGGCGTCGAGCCAGGCCAACAGGGCATCGGGCTCGTCCCGGCCGGGGGCGCCGTCGGGGTCGAGTTCGAGCGCAGCTGTTTCGGACTCCGCCTGTGCCAGCAGCAGGTCCAGCTTCGCGTTGAGGTTGGCGACCTCAGCCTTGGCGGTCTGCGCCTGCCGGGACAGTTCCTGTTCCACGGCTTCAAAGCGCTGGGTGCCGAACAGGCTCTGCAGCAGCTCCAGACGGTCGGATGCCTTGGAGCGCAGGAACGCCGCGAAGTCCCCCTGCGGCAACATGACCACGCGCGTGAACTGGTCCCGGTTCATGCCCAGGACGTCGGTGATCTCGGCGCCGGCCTCATCATTCCGGCCCGATTTCTCCACCCACGCGCCGTCGATGCGTTCGCGCAGCAGCGTGTTGGCCTGCTGGACCGTGAAGCCGTTCCGGCCCCGGGCACTCGGCTTGTCCCACGCGGGCGTGCGGGAGACTTCGAAGTGCCGGCCCTTGGCCGAGAATTCGCAGGTGACGCGCGGTTCGGCGGCGGCCGCCGCGTGGTCGCTGCGCAGCCGCTTTCCGTCCTGGCGGGCCCCGGGAACCGATCCGTAGAGGGCGAAACAGATGGCATCCAGGACGCTGGTCTTGCCCGCGCCGGTGGCGCCGTTCAGCAGGAAGAGCCCGTGTGCGCTCAGGCGGTCGAAGTCGATCCGCTCCGTGCCGGCAAACGGGCCAAACGCGGAAATCTCCAGGCGGTGGATCCTCACAGGGACACTCCTTCCAGGCGTACGGCGTCGAGCGCCTCGGCGAGGACTGCGGCTTCGGCGTCGGAAGCCGGCCTGCCCCGGACGTGCTCGAGGAATCCGCAGCAGACGGAGAGGTCGTCCCCGGCTTCGGCCAGCCGGCTGCTGTAGCTGGCTTTGGGCGCCGCGCCGGGACCATCGGGATCGAAGCCGAGCACCAGGGTGTCGGGGAACCGTGCCCGCAGGCGGTCCATCGCCTGGGCCGGGCGGGCCTCGTCCGTCAGCGTGATCTGGCAGTAGGCGGTCTCGGCCCACGCGAAGTCCTCCGACTCCAGTAGGTCATCCAGCTTCCCGCGGAGCACGGCGAGGGTCCGGGGCGCGTCCCAGAGCACTTCGCGCACGCCGCCGATCCCCTCGGCGTCGACCTCCACGAGCCAGCTGCCCTTCCTGTGCTTCGCCTCCGAGAACGAATACGCGAGCGGCGAGCCGGAGTAGCGCACTGCCGGCGAGAGCTCCTGCCTGCCGTGCAGGTGGCCCAGTGCGGTGTAGCCAAAGCCGTCGAAGAGATCCAGCGGGACCGCGCCGACGCCGCCGATGCTCAGATCCCGTTCGCTGTCGGAGCTGATGCCGCCGCTGGCGAAGGTGTGCGCCAGGACCACCGAATGGACGGTCCGGGTCTGACTCCGCTGCCGCACGTCGGCACGGATCCGTTCGGTGGCGGCGCGGGTGACCTCGAAGTGGCTCGCGGTCTCTACGCCCAGCTGCTCGGCGACGAGCCGGGGCTCCAGCCAGGGGATCCCGTAGATGGCGAGCACCGGCGCTGCCTCATTCCCGGCATCGTCCCCGAGCGGAAAGAGCACGGGAACGTCCAGTTCATTCAGCCGTGTGCGCAAATGCACTCCCCCGCGCTCGAGCAGCCGCGACGCGAACCCCAGCCTGATGGCGGAATCGTGGTTGCCGCTGGTCAACACAACTTCGGCGCCGGCCCCGGTGAGGCGCACCAGGGCGTCATCCAGCAGGCCGACGACGTCGACGCCCGGCAGTGCGCGGTCATAGACGTCCCCGGCGATGAGGACGACGTCGACGCTCTCTTCCCGGACAAACGCCACGAGCTGGTCGATGAAGGCGCGCTGGGCATCCAGCATGCCGATGCCGTGGAAGGACCGGCCCAAGTGCCAGTCGGAGGTGTGCAATAACCGCATATTCCTACGGTATCGGCTGCCACCGACACTCTTGCGCCACCACCCCGGAGGTGTGACGGAGGTTAAAAGTGGTCAGCAGTGGCTACTTCCCGCCCTTGCGGTCGAAGAAGCTGCGGGCCTCGTCGTTGCCGGCGGGGACGGCCGAAGCAGAAGCGGTGGTGGCCGTGACCTCGGCCAGCCCGGCGTCATCGAAATCGGCGCCATCCACATCGGCTTCCGTGAGCTTTCCGTCGGTCTGGGCGGTGAGCTTTCCGTCGGGCTGGGCGGCGGGCTGGGCGGTGACCGCGGCAGTGGCAGCGTCACTGGCCTGTCCACTGGTCCGGGCCGACTGCACGAAGCCGCGGAAAACCAGCCCGGCGATGGCCGCACCGACCACCGGTGCCACCCAGAAGAGCCACAGCTGCCCGAGCGCGTCCGGGCCGCTGAAGATGGCCGCCGCCGTTGCCCGGGCCGGGTTGAACGGCACATTGCCGAGGGCCTGGCCCAACTGCAGGAGCATCGCCGTCGTCAGGCCGACCGCGACGGGCGCAGCCGCCCTGGCCGGATTCCGGCGGGCGGTCGTGGCAAGGAAGATGGCCACGAGCAGTGCCGTGCCGAGGACCTCCACGAGCAGGACGCCTGCCATGGGCACCTGGATGATCGAGTGCTCGCCGAATCCGGCGGCCACGGTGGCGAATGCGCCCTGGGAGTCGTTGATGGTCGGCACGGTGCGCAGGACGCCGTACAGGGCGACGGCCCCGAGCACGGCGCCCACCAGCTGCGCGCCGATGTAGGCGGCGGCGTGGGCAAGCCGGATCCGGCCGGCGATGGCGTTGCCCACGGTGAGGGCAGGGTTGAAGTGGCCGCCGGAGACGTAACCGACGGCGAGCATCGCCGCCGTCAGGGCCAGGCCGGCGGCCAGGGCGGCGGGCAGCGGGCTCGACTGCGGAATGGTGAAGAGCGGCACGCCCAGGCCCGCAACCACGACGATCAGGGTCCCCAGGGCCTCGGCGGACAGCCGGGCCACGAGCCCGGGCCGGGGCGGGACGTCGCTGGCGGCCGGTGGCTGGACGTCAACGGAGTCTGGGGCTGGCACAAGCAGGGTCATGGTCAGGATTCCTTTGCTGGCGGCGCGCCCAGGGGCTGCAGTTGCGGCGTCGCTGGACCGCCGCCGGGTTCGTGGTCCGGGGCGGCCTCGGCCGCCTGGGAGAATGGGTCCGCCAGCAGTCTGCCAGCGCAATCTGGATGTTGGCTGGATTCCGGCTGGGTGCCCGTTCCGGGCCGCGGCTCAGTGCCTCAGTTCAGTGCCCCAGGGCCACCGCGGCTACGGCGCTGGCGGCCAGGACCACGACGGCGGCGGCGGCCCAGCGCAGCAGCGTCGCCGGCGGCGCAGCGTTGGACCGCCGGAGCTCGCGCCCGCGGACCAGCACGCACACGCCCAGGACCAGCGTCGCGGCCATGGCGGCCAGCGCGCAGATGCCAAGGAAATCAACGGGACCTACAACGCCGCCCCGGGATCCTGCGAGCGCCCAGCTGCGCCAGACCAGCAGGTCCGCCACGATGAGGGCCAGCAACGTCCGGCGCCAGGCCAGGGAGGTCCGCTCGGGCTGCAGCCCGGGGTCCCTGGCCGCAGCTGGCCTCACCGCGCCACCAGGATCAGGACCGCGAACACCAGGGCCGCAGCCGCGACGCCGATGGTCATCACCAGCATCACTCCGGAGAACGGCAGCTCCCTGTTGTTCCGCATGGCAGCCTCCATGAGACCCCACCGGTGGTAGGACAGGGCGGCCAGGCCAGCGCCCAGGAACGCGAGGATGACGCACAACACGATCCGCACGGGTCCGGGCGCGATCTCCGGGGCCAGCTGGTCGATCGCAAGGGCTCCGGCAATCAGGGCCAGGGACGTGCGGATCCAGGCCAGGAAGGTCCGCTCGTTGGCCAGGGAGAACCTGTAGTCGGGGGTGGTCCCGGTCTTCCGCCACGCTGGTTCGCGCATTCGTTTCCTCCGCTGCCCGGCGGTACGGCGCCGGCGGTTGCCTCGTCTGACCGCTGGACGGGTCCTACCAGCACCCTACCGGCCTTCCGCATCCGCCGCCGCCCGGCCCCCAGGCGGCGGCGCTAAGTCCCCGGCGGGCGCCGGCATTGCGGGGTGCGGTGCAGCGCCGGGTAAATTTGAGGGCATGAGCACCGAGCCCGGGACCAGCCCCGCACCCGCCCCAACACCCGGCCAGCCGCACTCCCCTGCCCACGGCTCGCGCATCCACGGCTGCCTGCTGGGCGGCGCGCTCGGAGATTCGCTGGGCTACGCCGTCGAGTTCGACAGCATTTCCGCCATCCGGGCCCGGTTCGGCCCCTCGGGCCTGCAGGATTTTTCCGCGCTCGACGCCGGCAGCCCGTTTTCGGACGACACGCAAATGACGCTGTACACCGCCGACGGCCTCCTCGAGGCGCTGGAATGGGCCAACGACGGCGTGGCGGCGGACATCAACGCGTGCCTGTGGCTCGCGTACCTGCGCTGGCTGGGCACCCAGGGCGTCGCCGTGCCGGCGTCGGCCCCGTTCCAGCCGCCGCGCTGGATCGATGCCCAGGATGTCCTGAAGAGCCGGCGCTCACCCGGCAACGCGTGCCTGAGCGGACTCGCCACGGGCGAGATGGGTACCGTGAAGCGGCCGGTCAATCCGGATTCGAAGGGCTGCGGCACCGTGATGCGGTCGGCGCCCTTCGGCCTGATCCCCCACCTCGAAGCGGAAACGGTCTATAAGCTCAGCGCCGATGCCGCGTCCCTGACGCACGGCCACCCCGCGGCACGGCAGAGCGCCGGAGTTTTCAGCCTTCTCATCCATGCCCTGTCCTCCGGCCACGGGCTGCGCGAAGCGGCGGAATCGGCCCTCGGGCAGCTGCTCGGCGGCATCCTGCGCAAGGGCGAAAATCCGGATCCGGAGGTGGTGGCGCGGCTGGAGGCGGCCCTGCGGTTGGCCGGAGACCTGCCCGGCGGAGACGTGCTCAGCCCTGAGGGCCTGGTCGGCGAACTCGGCGAGGGGTGGGTGGCCGAGGAAGCCCTTGCCGTCGCGCTGTACGCCGTGCTGGCCACAGCCCCGGGAACCGGGACAGGAACGGGGACGGCGGACGCCGGCGCTGCCGAGGCCGATCCCGCCCAGGCCCACTTCCGTGCCGCGATCGCGGTGGCGGTGAACCACAGCGGGGACAGCGATTCGACGGCGTCGATCGCCGGGAACATCCTGGGCGCGTTCTACGGCGAGCGGTGCCTGCCGGCAGACTGGCTGGCGGCCCTTCAGGCGCCGGAGGTCATCCGGGGCATGGCCTCGAAGCTGGCCGCCGTCACTGGCTCATAGCTTCGGCGGGCAACTGTCAGCCGGGCCCCTGCACGCCAGGCGTCGAGTCTCCGGCATTTGCGCAGTGCAGCCGGCTCCGCTTGGAAGCAGCGGCCCGGCCTGTCCGCGGGACATGCCCCGTACCTCCCCGCTGCGATGGACATGTCCATCCCCGGCCGCTGCATCCTCAGGACATGCCCATTTCTGGCGGCTAGGACTGGGCATATTCCCACTTTGTCCACCCGTCAGAGCCTCCGGAGGCCATGTCCGGTCGCCCCCGCTGCGAAGGACATGTCCATCCCCGGCCGCGGCATCCTCAGGACATGCCCATCTCCGGCGGCTAGGACTGGACATATTCCCACTTTGTCCACCCGTCAGCGCCTCCGGAGGACATGTCCGTCACTGATGGCCGCTTCGGCGGAGCCCTGGTGCTCCGGACCTAAGCGCCCCGAGTCCTAGGCGCCGCGGAGCGAGATGTTGTTGCAGGCTTCGCAGACGTCCTCGGGGATGAGCCCGCGGCGCTGCAGGAAGCCGAAAATGGTGCAGCCGAGGCAGAACCCGGCGAACGCCTCAAGGGACGCGGCGGCGATCAGCACGGCGAGCAGCACCCACGCCGCCGGCGCGAGGCCGGCGGCCAGCAGCACCGCCGACGCCGTCGACACGGCAGCGCCGATGCCCTGGGCGAACCGCTTGGGCGGACCGGGAACAAGACGGGTCCGCCCAAGCCAGGGCGTCAGGACCTTGACCGAGAGCTGGGCCAGGGGCGAGATCCGGGGACCGAACAGCACGCGCAGCCAGAAACCGGCCGCGATGACGGCGAGCCCCCAGCCGAAACCGGTCAGCAGGGTCACGGCGGACAGCGCCACCACCAGGGCTGCGGTGATGCGGGCGGCGTACTCATTCACCGGGTTCGGAAACGCGAACACCCGATGCCAGTCAATTCCGCGCGTCGCCGGTGCTGACTTCGCGGGCGCCGACGACGCCGAGTCCGCCGGCATTGACGCCGACGGCGCCGACTTGGCCGGCGCTGTGGGGGCCTGTGCATCCGTGGGTTTGCTCATCCGCCAAGGCTACGAGCGGGCGCGCCGTGGGAGGAATGATTGTTGCGCCGTGTGACTGCCGGGCCAGGCAGGACCCGGTCAGCCAGGACCGGGTCAGGCAGGACCGGGTCAGGCAGGACCGGGTCAGGCAGGTGCGGCAGCCAGATGTCCGCCGACCATCTGGAGGAATTCGCCCTCGGACAGGACCTCGATCCGTTGCCCGCGTTCGTGCAGTTCCAGGACACGGCGCGCCTTGCCGGTCAACCGGCCGGAGCGCAGGTCCGCGGCCACAAACCCGTCGCCCACCACCAGAACGGTGGTACGGGCTGTCACCCGGCTTTCGGGCCTGGCGCCAAGCTCCGCGGAACGGACCTTGGCAACGGGGCGGGGAATTGCCAGTTCGCCGGTGAACACGACGGTCTGGCCGAACAGCGGGTGGTCGGGGCTGGCGGCGGCGTTGGGTGTCGGGTTGGGGCCTTCCTCCGGCCACCCGGCCACGAAGCGCCGGCCCGGGGGCGAGCCGGCGGTTCCCCCCGCGAGCGCCTCCATGGCGGCCAGGGTGGCCTTGGACAGCGGGTCGCGCCGGGGGTCGAACGCCGGCTGGTGGGACACCGTCAGGCCGAGGGACAGGTACAGTTCCGCGATGCTTGCTRCCCCGTTGCGGGCCGCGATGTCGATCAGGATGCCGGCACAGGCGCGGGCGTCCTCGGCGGCATCGTGGTGGTTGAGCAGCGGGACCCCGGCCTCCTCGGCGGCGTAGGGCAGCGAATTGGACACCAGGGAGTAGCAGCGCCGGGACAATATCACCGTGCAGACGTAGTCGTAGGCCGGTCCGGACAGCCCGGACACCTCCAGGCCGGAGCGGATCACACCGAGATCGAACCCTGCATTGTGGGCCGCGAGCACGTCGCCGCCGATGAACGCGCCGATCTCCGGGAACAGCTCCCCGAACCGGGGCAGTCCCGCCACCTGGTCCGGCCGGATGCCGTGGATCCGGACGTTATGGGGATCAAATGTGTCATGGTTTTCCGGTGGCCGCATGAGCCAGGAGGCTTCCTCTACGACGACGCCGCCGCGGACCTTGCTCAGGCCAACAGCGCACGGTGAACCGCGGAAGCCGTTCGCGGTCTCAAAGTCGATCGCCGTAAAGTCCAAAGTCACGGCCCAACTTTACCGCCCGCGGACGGACCCTCCCGCACCGGACCGGCCCCCGGGGCTGGGCCCCCGGGCCTGCAGTCTGCCGTCAAGTACCCTTAACAGGTGAACGTACTAGCAATGAGCGACCTCGCCGTGTCCGCCCTTGGCGGCGCCGGCCCCGTCCAGCCGCACCTGGCCTCCTTCCTGCCGGACTGGCTCAACCCGCAGGTTTTCCTGGCGAATCCGGCCTTCGCGCCGTGGGTGGTCCTGCTTGTCTGCGGCATCATCTTTGCCGAGACCGGGCTGCTGATCGGATTCTTCCTGCCCGGCGACTCCATGCTGTTCACGGCCGGGCTGCTCGTGGCCACCGGCACCATCCAGGTCAACATCTGGGTCCTGACCGCGCTCATCATCGTCGCCGCGATCATCGGCAACCAGGTGGGCTACCTGATTGGGTCCAAGGCGGGACCCGCCCTGTTCAACAGGCCCAACTCCAAGCTGTTCAAGCGTGAAAACGTGGATAGTGCGCATGCGTTCTTCGAAAAGCACGGCGGCAAGGCCCTGATCCTGGCCCGGTTCGTTCCGATCATCCGCACCTTCGTCCCGGTGATCGTGGGCGTCGCGCAGATGAGCAAACGCAAATTCTTCACCTACAACGTGATCGGCGCGGTGCTGTGGGGCGGCGGCGTCACGCTCCTCGGTTACCTGCTCGGGGACAAGGTCCCGTGGGTCAAGGACAACCTGGACATCATCTTCATCGCCATCGTGCTGGTCTCCGTGATCCCGATCGCCATCGAGGTTGTCCGCGGCACGATCGCCAAGCGCCAGGCCGAGAAGTACGGCACCGACGTCGTGGACGAATTCATCGAAGAGCACGAGCCGGAAGAAGAACGCCGGACCCCGTAGCGCAGTGCCGCAGTAAATGTAGCGCAGCGCCTCAGTAAATGCAGTGCCGCAGTGAACGCAGCAGTTAACAAGGAAGGCGCCCCACCGAGTGGGGCGCCTTCCTTAGTCCTGAGCCTGGCCGGGCCGGCTACTTCCCGGCCAGGGCCTCGACGATGGCCGGCAGGAGCGCCCTGAACGCATGGCCCCGGTGGCTGATGGCGTTCTTCTCCTCGGAACTGAGCTCGGCGCAGCTGCGGTCCAGCCCGTTCGGCTGCAGGACGGGGTCATAGCCGAAGCCAGCCTCCCCGCGCGGCTCCCGCAGGAGTGTCCCTTCCAGCTGCCCGTATTCCACGACTTCCCTGCCGCCGTCGGGCGAGGATCCGGGCACCGCCAGCGCTGCCGCGCAGACGAACGCGGCCCCGCGGTACTCGTCCGGCACGTCGGCCAGCTGGGCGAGCAGCAACTGCAGGTTCGCGGCGTCGTCGCCGTGCCGGCCGGACCAGCGGGCCGAGAAAATCCCGGGCGCGCCGCCGAGGACGTCCACAGAAAGCCCGGAGTCGTCGGCGATCGCCACGAGCCCCGTGGCCTCTGCCACCGCCCGGGCCTTGAGCAGCGAGTTTTCAGCGAAGGTTACGCCGGTCTCGGCGACGTCGGGGGCACCGACGGCGCCGGCGTCCACCACCTGCGTGTCGACGTCGAGCCCGGGAACCTGGCCGCGGAGCAGCTCACGCAGTTCCCGGAGCTTGCCTTTGTTGTGGGTGGCGAGGACGAGCCGCGGGCCCGGGCCGTCGGCTTCCGGCCGGTCCGCGAGGGGCGTCTCCGTCACGGGGCCTCCGCCAGGGTGTCGCGCTGGATCGCGGCGAGCTGCTCCGTGCCCAGCAGCGCCAGGTCCAGCAGCTTGTTCAGCTCGTCGCGGTCGAACGGTGCGCCCTCGGCGGTGCCCTGGACTTCGACGAACTTGCCGGAGCCTGTCACCACGACGTTCATGTCGGTCTCGGCGCGCACGTCTTCGACGTAGGGCAGGTCGAGCATCGGGACGCCGTCGATGATGCCGACGGACACCGCGGCGATCGTGTCGATCAGGGGCTGGGCGTTGCGGGCGATCATCTTCTTCTCGCGGGCGAACCGGATGGCGTCGGCCAGTGCCACGTAGGCGCCGGTGATCGCCGCGGTGCGAGTGCCGCCGTCAGCCTGCAGGACATCGCAGTCCAGCACGATCGTGATCTCGCCGAGGGCCTTGGTGTCGATGATGGAGCGCAGCGAGCGGCCGATCAGCCGGGAGATCTCGTGGGTGCGGCCGCCGATTTTGCCTTTGACGGACTCACGGTCGGACCGGGTGTTCGTGGCCCGGGGCAGCATGGCGTACTCGGCCGTGACCCAGCCGCGGCCCTCGCCCTTGAGCCAGCGCGGCACGCCTTCGGTCAGGGAAGCCGTGCACAGGACCCGGGTGTTGCCGAACTCGATCAGGGCCGAACCCTCGGCCTGCTTGGACCAGCCGCGCGTGATGCTGATCGGGCGCAGCTGGTCGGGGGTACGGCCGTCGGCGCGGATGACGGGGACACTGGGAGCTTGGGAAGTCATGCCTTTAGCTTATCGACTCACCCGCCCCGGCCCGCGCGGGCGGCCAGCGCGCGCTAGACGGTGTAGTGCACACCCGCGACGGCGACGGCCACGTCCTTGCCGAAGATCTCCTTGGCCTCGGCCATGACGGTGGTCGGCGACGTCCAGACGGGAATGTGCGTCAGCAGCAGCCGGCGCGCGCCGGCGGCGACGGCGGCCTCCCCCGCCCGCTTGCCCGTCAGGTGCACGTCCTTGATCCCGTCGTCACGGCCTTCCTCGAACGCCGCCTCGCACAGGAAGAGGTCGGCGTCGCGAGCGGCGTCCTCCAGGCCCGCGCAGGAATCCGTGTCCCCGGAGTAGCTCAGGACGCGGGTCACGGGCGTGCCGTCCTTGGCGGGCTCGGTGACCTCCACGCGGAGGGCGTAGGCCTCCTCAACGGGGTGGTTCACCGCGTAGGGCGTCACCGTGAACGGGCCGACGCTGACTGGCTTGCGCTCGGACCAGTTGCTGAAATCGAATTCCTCGTGCATGCCCGGATCCAGGTCCAGCCCGTAGGCCGTGGCCATCCGGTCGGCCGTCGCGGCAGGCCCCCACACCGGAATCCTGCCCCGTCCCCAGCCGCCCGGCTTCCAGCGCACGGCAACATGGAGCCCGCACAGGTCCATGCAATGGTCCGGGTGCAGGTGGGTGAGGAAGATCGCGTCAATGTCCTCCAGGTCCGTGTAGCGCTGGATGGCGCCGAGCGCCCCGCTGCCGAGGTCCAGGACGATCTTCCAGTTCCGCTCGCCGTCGTTGGCGGTCAGCAGATAGCACGACGCCGGCGAGCCCGGCCCCGGGAAGGAGCCGGTACAGCCCACGATGGTCAGCTTCACAGCCGTGGTCCTCCGCCCGCGGATCCGCCCACAAAGTTGGAGATCCGCGGCCCGCCCGTGCCGGCCCGGGCGGCGGCGATCATTTCCGGGGTGATCCGGGCGAGGCTGCCGGTGGGGTACTGCGCCGCGACGTGGTCCACGTGGCGGACACTGAGGACTTCGGGGCCCAGGAAGCGCCGGGCGAGGTGCTCAAACTGGGCGGCGTCGCCGGTGGCGATGAAATTGTGCTCCGGCGCCGCGGTGTCCGTGCGCTCCAGGCCCCGGGAGGCCAAAGCCCGGTAGACGTCCTTGGCCGTCTCCTCGGCGCTGGAAACCAGCGTGACGTCCTCGCCCATAACGAAGGAGATCACGCCGGTGAGCAGCGGGTAGTGGGTGCAGCCGAGCACCACGGTGTCTACCCCGGCGGCAATGAGCGGTGCCAGGTAGTCGCGGGCGACGGCGAGCAGTTCCGGTCCGGTGGTAATCCCGGCCTCCACGTACGGCACGAACGCCGGGCAGGCCACGGACGTGATCTCCAGGTCCGGGGCCGCGGCGAAGGTGTCCTCGTAGGCGCGCGAGCCCACCGTGGCCGAGGTCCCGATCACGCCCACCCGGCCCGTCCGGGTCGCCGCGACGGCACGCCGCACGGCCGGCTGGATCACTTCGATCACGGGGATCCCGTAACGGGCTGTGTACCGTTCGCGGGCGTCACGCAGCACGGCGGCGGACGCGGAGTTGCAGGCGATGGTCAGCAGTTTCACGCCGGAATCCACGAGCTCGTCCATGACGCCGAGGGCGTTGGCCCGGACTTCGGCGATGGGAAGGGGGCCGTAGGGGCCGTGCGCAGTGTCACCGACATACAGGATGGATTCGTTGGGCAGCTGGTCGATGATCGAGCGGGCCACCGTGAGGCCGCCGACGCCGGAGTCGAAGACGCCGATGGGGCGCGATGCCAACCCGGCATTTCCGGCGCTGCCCGCTGCGGTCTCCGCCGCAGCTGGCGCTGCCGGATCCGTATTTGATGCTGAAGTCATGATTATTCGAGGATAGGGCTTCACTACAGGCGCGGCCATCACATTGTGTCCTGCAACTCGTGTCTGATGGGTCACACCGGTTTCCGGCGGATGGGCAACGCGGGGAAGACCCCTGCTCATCGGTGGCAGCCTGCCGCTGTCCCCGCCCTGTATGCTATGGGCGCCGTCGAGATATCGGGGGCGACCGTCGTGCCCCCACGATGGACGAAACAGCGAAAGGACCGCATATGACATGCGACGGCTGCACGACGTCGTCACAGCTCGACTTTGATTTCAGCATGGCCTTCCAACCGATCTATGACGCCGTTGCTGGTCGCGTATGGGGCTACGAGGCACTGGTCAGAGGCTTGTCGGGCGAGGGGGCTTTTCACGTCCTGTCCAGAGTCGCACCTGAGCAGAAGTACCGTTTCGACCAGGACTGCCGCGTCAAGGCAATCGAGCTGGCATCGCGGCTGTTTCCTGCCGGTGAGGGCTTGATTCTCTCCATCAACTTCATGCCGAACGCGGTCTACGAACCGGCTGCGTGCCTTCGTGCGACGCTGCTTGCAGCCAGGCGTTGCAGCTTTCCGACGTCGTCGATCATGTTCGAGTTCACGGAGAATGAGGAGGTTTCCGACACTGCCCACCTCACGAACATCATCACCGAATACCGCAAGCATGGTTTCACCACCGCCATCGACGACTTTGGTGCCGGTCATGCAGGGCTGGGGCTCCTGGTCGATTTCCAGCCAGACCTGATCAAGATCGACATGAAGCTCATCCGGGGAATCGACACCAGCCCGGCCCGCCAGGCTGTCGTTGCTGGCATCGTCGGCATCGCCAGGGAGCTCGACATCACGGTGCTCGCAGAGGGCATCGAGACGGAGGCGGAGTTCCGGATTCTGAAGGAAGCCGGCATCCGCTTGTTCCAGGGATATTGGTTCGCAAAGCCGGCATTCGAGGAGCTTCCGCAGATACAGTCCGTGCCTGTTTCTGACGCCACCGCTGTCGCTTAGCGGCCCTACCTATCGAGCGAGTGCACCATGGCCTGGACCAGCGACTCCTGCAGCCACGTGGTGAAGTTGTACACCAGGGCCAGGTAGCTTTCGACGTCCTCGGCCTGGGCCCAGTCCTGCATGAGGTGGATGTTGTCGGCGTCGGCATCGTCACGGATGTCGAGGCGTTCGGCCAGCACCAGCCGGACATCGTTGAGCGCGGTGGCCCAGTGCCGGGCGTCGTCCGGGGTCAGGACGAGGTTGTCCCGGTCCAGGCTCAGTGCGGCCGCCTTCAGCGCGCCGATCTTGCTTTCGCGCAGCGACCGCTCGGTGTAACGACGGAACTCCAGGGAGGCGTCGTCGTCGTTCTTCATCACGTTCGGCAACAGCCGCCGCATGGCGCGGTCCGAGGGTTCGCGCGCTTCGGTGTCCAGACCCACCAGGGCCGCCAGCGGGTCCTCGTTGGCGCGCTGCTCCGGCTCCAGCATGGAGATGACGTCATCGAAAAGGCTGCGCAGCAGCTCCCGCTCGGCCGGCTCCAGATGGCCCTTGATGCCCTTGAGCCCGTACTTGAATGCCTTAGCCACGTTTTCCCTTGCCTTTGCCGGAACCGCCGGCGTTGCCGCCGGCGGCCTTTTCCACCGTCGCCCAGAGTCCGTAGCCATGCATCGCGACGGCGTGCTGCTCCACCTGTTCCTTGCTGCCGTGCGCCACGATCGAGCGGCCCTTCTTGTGGACTTCCATCATCAGCTTGTTCGCCTTGGCCTCCGAGTAGCCGAAATAGCTGCGGAACACATAGCTCACATAGCTCATCAGGTTCACGGGATCGTTCCAGATCACGAGGTTCCAGGGGACGTCCGGGGCGGTCAGGACGTCGCCGGACGTCACTGTTCCGGTCTGGGTACTCTCCCGTGTGTCGGGGCCGAGCGCAACGCTGAGGGTCATCTGTCCATTCTATGGGGATGCACACTAGAGTGAATTTGTGAGTACCTCCGCTGGCTGGGACCGTCCCCGCACGTCCCTGTACACAGACCACTACGAGCTGACCATGCTGCAGGGCGCCCTGCAGTCCGGCGCGGCGCACCGCAAATCGGTCTTCGAGGCCTTCGCCCGGCGGCTCCCGGACGGGCGCCGCTACGGCATCGTGGCAGGCACCGGCCGCCTGCTGGAGGGGATCGCGAACTTCCGCTTCGGCGAGCCGGAACTGGACTACCTTCGCCGGACCAAGGTGGTCAACGACCAGACACTGGATTACCTGGCCGGCTACAGCTTTTCCGGCGACATCTGGGGCTATCCGGAGGGTGAGGCGTACTTTCCGAACTCCCCCGTGCTGATCGTTGAGTCCACGTTCGCCGAGGCCTGCATCCTGGAGACCTACCTGCTCTCCGTGCTCAACCACGACTGCGCCATCGCCTCTGCCGCCTCCCGGATGATCTCCGCGGCCGGGACCCGCCCGTGCATCGAAATGGGATCGCGCCGGACGCACGAGGAATCGGCGGCCGCCGCTGCCCGGGCCGCGGTCATTGCCGGGTTCGACAGCACCTCGAACCTGGAGGCCGGATTGCGCTACGGGCTGAAGACGGTGGGCACGGCCGCCCATTCCTTCACGCTCCTCCATGACACCGAGCGGGAGGCCTTCGAGGCCCAGATTGCCGCCTTTGGGCCGGACACCTCCCTGCTGGTGGACACGTACGACGTCGAAACGGCCGTCCGCACCGCCGTCGATCTCGCCGGGGACAAGCTGGGCGCTGTCCGGCTGGACTCGGGCGACCTCGTGGCCCAGGCCCAGTGGGTGCGCCGGCTGCTCGACGAGCTCGGCAACGACCACACCAAGATCGTGGTGACCTCAGACCTCGACGAATTCGCCATCGCGGCGCTGGCGTCCGCGCCGGTGGACTCCTACGGCGTGGGCACCTCGCTCGTGACCGGGTCCGGGGCCCCGACGGCGAGCATGGTCTACAAGCTCGTCAGCCGCACCGACGACGCCGGCGATTTCATCTCCGTCGCCAAGGCCGCCAAGAACAAGGCCAGCAAGGGCGGCCGGAAGTACGCGCTGCGCAAGCTCAACGAGCGCGGGACCGCCACGGCCGAAATCGTCGGCGTCGGCCATCACCCGGAGGACGACGGCAACGACCGTCCGCTGCTGCAGCAGTTCGTCAAGAACGGCGAGCTCCTCCCCGGGTGGACGGGCCCGGAGGGGGTCCAGCGCGCGCGCCGGCGCCACGCGGAAACCATGCGGGAGCTTCCCGCGGTGGTCAACCGGCTCCAGCGCGGCGAGGCGGCCATCCCCACCATCTACGAGGAGGACTGAATGTCCCGCGCCCTGATCATCGTTGACGTCCAAAACGATTTCTGTGAGGGAGGTGCCCTGGCCGTCCCCGGCGGGGCAAGCCTGGCCGGGGAAATCAGCGAGTACGTTGACGCCCACCACGGCCAGTTTGACCACGTCGTGGCCACCCAGGACTGGCACATCGATCCGGGTGAGCACTTCTCGGAGAAACCCGATCTCGTGGACAGCTGGCCGCGGCACTGCGTGGCGGGCACCCGCGGGGCCGAACTGCATCCCGATCTTGATCCCGAACACATCCAGGCGTACTTCCGCAAGGGCCAGTTCGCCGCGGCGTACTCCGGCTTCGAAGGGCTGCTGGCCCCCGAGGACGAAATCCCCACCGGCGACCGCCAGCCCGGCGCCATGCCCGTTACCGGCTCCGGAGACTCCGGAGACTCCGCAGACTCCGACAACACAGTGAGTTCCTTCGCCGGCAGTGATTTCGCCGCTGGCGAGGACGCGATCGGACTGGACGACTGGCTGCAGAGCCACGACGTCGAGGACATTGTGGTGGTGGGCATCGCCACGGACTACTGCGTCAAAGCGACCGCCCTGGATGCCGTCCAGGCCGGCTACTCCGTCACGGTGCTGCGCGGCCTGACGGTCGGCATTGCCGAAGACCTGGACGATGCCGTGGCCGAGATGGAGCTCGGCGGCGTCGATGTCCTCTGAGCCAGTAGACTCGAAATCCTTGCCCCATCGCCAGTCTTGCCATATTGACAGACCCGTAGAACCCCGGAGTACACCATGAAGAAGACCCTGACCGTCCTGATTGCCGCCGGAGCGCTGCTCGGCGCGGCCGGCTGCTCTGCCACGCCGCAGCTGACCAACGAGGAAACCTGCGCCCGGGTCAAGACCGTGGTCTCCGCCCAGTCGGCCACATCGGACAAGACCGGCATGACCCGGGTCGCCAACCAGCTGCGGCCCATCAAGGCGGCGGCATCCGAGGACCTCCGGGCCCCGCTGCAGACCATCATCGAATACTTCGACGAATCGGCCAAGCCCTCCCCGGACACCGCCAAGCTCGAGGACATGAAGGCCGACTACACCGCGGCAGGCCAGACCTACGGCCAGGTCTGCGGCGCCGGCCAGTAGCCGAAGCAAAGTTCACAGCAGAGTAAACAGCAGAGGGACCAGTTCACAGTGAACTGGTCCCTCTGCTGTTGCCCGGCGCCTATTGGACTGTGCCCATAACCCTCTGAGCCCATAATCCCCGGGCCATAACCCCGTGCCCATGACTCCCTGCGCGGGGCTACTTCCGGCCGATGAACCAGTCCTGGAGTTTGCGCAGACGGGTCTGCAGCTGTTCCTCGTTGGCCTGGGCGACGGCCGGGCCGCCGCAGACGGTCCGGAGCTTGGTGTGGATGACGCCGTGCGGGGTCCCGGTGCGGGCCGACCAGGCCGCGACGTTTTTGGCCAGCTCGGTGCGCAGGTCCATGAGCATCCGGTGGTCCGGCACGGCCGGGGCCGCAGCCGCGGCTGCCTCAGTCTGCGGGGAGCGCCTGTTCTTCCGGTTCAGCTGCTCGTGCTGGCGCTGGCGCAACAGCGTGCCGACCTGTTCAGCGTCCAGCAGGCCCGGGATCCCGAGGAAGTCGAGCTCGTCCTCCGAGCCCACCTCGCCGCCGGTGCCGAATTCGCCGCCGTCGAAGAGCACCCGGTCAAAGGACGCCTGGGAGTCGAGGGCCTCGAACTTGCCCTTCATCAGGGAATCGGAAGCCTTCTCCTCGCGGTTCGCCTCGTCCATGAGCGAATCCTCGGGATTGAAGAGGCCGTCGCTGTCTTCCTTCTCCGGGCGGTCCAGGGCGTGGTCGCGCTCGGCCTCCATCGAGTTGGCCAGGGCCATCAGCTGCGGCACCGAGGGCAGGAAGACCGACGCCGTCTCGCCGCGCTTGCGGGCACGCACGAAGCGCCCCACGGCCTGGGCGAAGAACAGCGGGGTGGAGGTCGAGGTGGCGTAGACGCCGACGGACAGCCGCGGAACGTCCACGCCTTCGGAGACCATCCGGACGGCCACCATCCAGCGCTTCTCGCTGGCGGTGAATTCCTCGATCTTGCTGGAGGCCTTGGCGTCGTCGGAGAGGATGACGGTGGGCGATTCGCCGGTGATCTTCTTCAGCTGGCCGGCATACGCGCGGGCGTCCTCGTGATCGGTGGCAATGACCAGGCCGCCGGCATCCGGGACGCTGCGCCGGACCTCGCTGAGGCGTTTGTCCGCGCCGGCCAGGACGGCGGGGATCCATTCGCCGGCCGGGTTCAGCGCGGTGCGCCAGGCCTGGGATGTGATGTCCTTCGTGACGGCCGACTCCCCGAGCGAGGCGGCCATCTCGTCCCCCGCGCTGGTGCGCCAGCGCATTTGGCCGGAGTACGCCATAAACATCACCGGGCGGACCACGTGGTCGCGCAGGGCCTTGCCGTAGCCGTAGGTGTAGTCGGCCTTGGAGCGCCGGATCCCGTCCCGGTCCTCGGCGTACTCCACGAACGGGATGGGCGAGGTGTCCGAGCGGAACGGGGTGCCCGTCAGGGAGAGCCGCCGGGCCGCCGGGTCGAACGCCTCACGGAGGCCGTCACCCCAGGACAGGGCCTCGCCGCCGTGGTGGATTTCGTCCAGGATCACCAGCGTGCGGGCGGCTTCGGTCTTGGCCCGGTGCAGCATGGGCTTGCTGGCCACCTGGGCATAGGTCACGGCGACGCCTATGAACCCGCGGCCGTGCTGGCCGTCGGCATTCTTGAAGTTCGGGTCGATCGCGATGCCCACCCGGGCAGCGGCGTCGGCCCACTGGCGCTTGAGGTGGTCGGTGGGCGCCACGATGGTCACGCGGTTGACCACCCCGGAATCGATGAGCATGGACGCCACGCGCAGGGCGAAGGTGGTCTTACCCGCGCCGGGGGTTGCGACGGCGAGGAAATCCCTGGGGTGGGTGCTGAAGTAGCTGTCCAGCGCTTCCTGCTGCCAGGCGCGCAGCTTGGGGGCGGTGCCCCAGGCGGCCCGCTCGGGATAGGCGGGGGGAAGCGTGGGTCCGCCGAAAAGTGTCTCCGTCATTAAGGCGCCCTCCATCCGCGCATGGCTGCAGCCGACGGAGAAACCCAATTAAGCACAAAAACACCAATCTTTTTGGATGGACCGTAAGGCAGTACCCGGACAGCATGGACCGGCAATCAGGAAAGCAGAAAATCAGGGGCGCGACGACGCGCCGCCATAGGGAAGCACCGTCCGAAGACGGCTAACGGAACCTGTTGGTTCCGTTGATTGCCCTTACTTGTCGCCGGAGCCCTTGCCGCCGTCGTTTCCGGGGCGCAGGCCCTCGTAGACTTCCTTGCATTCGGGGCAGACGGGGAACTTCTGCGGATCCCGGCCCGGAGTCCAGACCTTGCCGCAGAGCGCGATCACCGGTTCACCGGTCAGCGCGGATTCCATGATCCTTTCCTTGCGCACGTAGTGCGAGAAGCGCTCCCGGTCACCGGGCTCAACTTCCTGGCGCAGTTCCTCGCGCTCGATCGTGGCCGTTGACGTCCCGGCTCCGGAGAGCTCGCGCATCGGATCGTTTTCGAGAGGATCGGTCATGCTAGTCATGACACCCATCTTAGCCGTTGGAAGGGCGCTGCCGGACCTGCGGGGTGCCGGCGGCGGGGCCTAGAGGCCCTGCCAGGCGGGTTTGTGGTCGTAGCTGTGGCGGTAGTAATCCGCCAGCCGCAGCGACGACGCCGCCGCCTCGTCCAGGAGGATGGTGGCGTGCGGGTGCAACTGCAGCACGGAGGCCGCACAGATGGCGGCGACGGGGCCCTCCGCGAGGTCCCGGACGGCCTGGGCTTTTTGCGCACCGGTGGCGATCAGGATCACGTGGCGGGCATCCAGGATGGTGCCCAGGCCTTGGGTCAGGACGTGGTGCGGCACGTCGGCCAGGCTGCCGAAAAACCGTGCGTTGTCCCGGCGTGTCTGCTCGATCAGGGTCTTGATCCGCGTCCGGGACGCCAGCGACGAGCCCGGTTCGTTGAACCCGATGTGGCCGTCCGTTCCGACGCCGAGGAGCTGGAGGTCCACTCCCCCGGCGTCGCGGATGGCGTCTTCATAGGCCCGGCAGGCCGCGGGGATGTCCGCCGCCGCGCCGTCGGGCACGTGGACGTTGGCCGGACTGATGTTCACCCGTGCGGTGAATTCGCGGGCGATCACCTCGCGGTAGGACTCCGGGTGGCCGGCCGGCAGCCCCACGTACTCGTCCAGGGCGAAGGCTCGGACCCGGCTGAAATCCAGTCCGGCGCGCTCGTGCCGCGCCGCCAGTTCGACATACACCGGCAGGGGCGTGGAACCGGTCGCCAGGCCCAGGACGGCGTCGGGCTTGCGGCGGAGAAGGGCTTCCACCGCATCCGCGGCAAGCGACGCGATCCGTTTGCTGCCGGGAAGGATGACAACTTCCATGATCCTGCCTTTACTGGCCTACGTGGTGTCCGAGTCTGCGCACTCCCAGCATGCACCCGTCAGCGGTTGACGGCCAGTTGTGCCAGCAGCTCCGGCGCCCGCCGGTCCAGCCATGCTCCGCCGGTCCGGACACCGACGGCGAAGAGCGTGAGACCGAGCACGGGTCCGAGGGCCAGCGTGATCCAGCCCGGCATGGAGCTGCCGGTGATGAACTGCGCGGCCACGAGCGCCGCCTCGGGCGCCACGAGGACCAGCAGCACGGCCATGCCGCCGAACTGCACGGCGAGGGTCTGGGCCACGTTGCCCGGCGGCTTCTTGAACGGGCTGTCCCCCGGGAGCGGGACGCTCACGGTGTAGCGCGCCGAGATCACCGAGGCCAGGCCCAGGCCGGTGAAGAGGACGCCGAGGCTGAGGCCCAGGACCGCGGGCAGCTTGTCCCAGTCGCCGGTGAAGAAGAACGGCCCGACACTGAAGAGGACCGCCACCGGCAGCGCGAAGCTCAGGCACGCCAGCGCACGGCCGAGCCGGTCGTCGGCGCCGCGCACCCCCGTTGCCACGTGCAGGGCGAAGGCGGTGCTGTCATAGGAGACATCGGTGGAGATCGACCAGGCCAGGAGGAAGGCCGTCAGCGGCCCGACGAACTGGAACGGGCCGTAAAACCCGCTCTGGCTGCCTTGGAAGAGGAACAGCACCGGCAGGAGCGGAACGACCACGAGCGCGCCGGCGTAGCGGGGATCGCGCAGCCAGTAGTACAGGGACCTCGCGGCGACGGCGGCGGCCGGTGTCGCCGGGAGCAGCCCGAACAGGCCCGTGCCGCCGGTCCGCCGCTTGGATGTCCCGGCATAGGGCGGGGTCACCAGGGCGCGCTGCAGCAGGAGCTTCCACGCCAGGGCCAGGCCCGCCAGGGTGGCCGCGGCGATGAGGAATTTCACGGCCGCGGCCGCGTAGCTGCCGGCAGCCAACTCGCCGCCGAGCGAGAAGGCCGCCCCGGCCGGCGTCCAGGACAGGGCCCGGGCCAGACCGGTCAGGAAATCGCCGGAACCGGCGATTCCCCTCGCGATGCCCGCCACAATGGGCCCCGTGAGCACGAGCGGGATGAGGAAGGCGACGGAGCTGATGTCCTTGAAGCGCCGGGAGCTTGCCAGTCCGGCCGTGGCCGTGGTCACGACCTTGGAGAGAACGATGCAACTCAGCACGCCCAGCACGGCACCGACGAGGGCGCCGGCTGCGGCCGGCAGGCTGCGGGACCAGGTGCCCACCGTGGCGAGCGCAACGAGTGAGGTTGCGAGACCCGGTATGCCGATCAGGCCGCCGAGCGCCAGCCCGGCCAGCAGCTTCGGCATGGGCACGGCAAAGGTGGTGAACCGGGCAGGGTCCAGCGTCAGGTCCGCGGCGGAGACAGCGACGGGAATGATGGCCCAGCCCAGCAGCGCCGTGGCGCCGCCCAGGACCACCACGGTCTGGGCGAGTTCAATCTCCACCCCGCGCAGGACGAACAGCCCGGCAACGCAAACAGCCACGATTCCCAGGGCATACAGGGCGCCGATCCCGAGGCCCACCAGCTGCCACGGGCTGCGCCGGACGCTGTTGCGCAGCAGGGTCAGCTTGAGCCTCAGAAGGTGCGCAACCATTCCAACCCTTCCGCGTGGTTCCGGCCGCCCACGAGCTGCACGAAGCGGTCCTCGAGGCTGGCGCCGGCGCGGACTTCCTCCACAGTCCCGGCGGCCAGGACCCGGCCGCCCGCGACGACGGCGACGTGGTCGCACATGCGCTGGACCAGGTCCATGACGTGGCTGGAGACGATGACCGTTCCGCCCGAGGAAACGTAGCGGTCCAGGATGTCGCGGATGTTCGCCGCGGAGATCGGGTCCACCGATTCGAACGGCTCGTCGAGGACCAGCAGCCGCGGGGCGTGGATCAGCGCCGAGGCCAGCGCGATCTTCTTGGTCATGCCGGCGGAGTAGTCCACCACCAGTGTGCCGGCGTCATTGGCCAGGTCCAGGGCAGCGAGCAGTTCCGCCACCCGCGACGCCACCATCTCCCGGTCCATCCCGCGCAGCAGGCCGGCGTAGGTGACCAGCTGCTCACCGCTGAGGCGGTCGAACAGCCGGACGCCGTCGGGCAGGATGCCCATCAGCTTCTTGGCCTCCAGCGGATGCTGCCAGACGTCGACGCCGTGGACCAGCGCTGTGCCGAAGTCGGGGCGCAGCAGGCCGGTCGCCATGGACAAGGTGGTGGTCTTGCCGGCCCCGTTGGGCCCGACCACACCGTAGAAGGAGCCGGCCGGAACGTCCAGGCTGATGCCGTCGACGGCGATTTTGTCGCCGAAGCGCTTGGCGAGGCCGAGCAGGGACAGGGCAGGCACCTGCAGGACAGCCGCCGGCGGCGAAGTCGGACCGGGCGGGGCTGGCTGTCCCTGCTGGCCAGGGGGTTGGAATGTCATGACGCCAGACTAACCGCCGGACGGCGCGAAAAGGATAGTCCGCAAGGCGTACGTTTTCACTCGCGGGAACCGCGCAGCTGTTTCTGGAATAAATGCCGGTTCTGGAATGAATGCCGGTTCTGGAATGGATGCCGGTTCTAGAACGAATGCCGGGGCATGGCGCGCTCGTACTGCGGCGGCCACGCGAGGTCATGGCCGAGCTCAAACGCGGCCCGCAGCCACCAGTGCGGATCCCGCAGGGCGGCACGGGCGATGAACACGCCGTCCGCCTGGCCGGTGGCCACCGCGTGCTCGGCCTGCCCGGCGGACGTCAGGAGTCCCACCGTGCCGGTCCTGACCCCGGTTTCGCGCCGGATCCGTGCGGAGAACCCGGTCTGGTAGCCGGGGCCTACGGGAATCTGCTGGTGGGCCACGGCCCCGCCGCTGGAAACGTCCACCAGGTCCACTCCGCGCTCGGCGGCGGCCGCGGCCATCCGGACCGAGGCGTCGGCCTCGATCCCGCCCGGCGCCCAGTCCGAGGCCGAGATCCGCAGCAGCAGGGGCATGGAGTCCGGGATGACCGCGCGGACGGCGTCCACCACGGCAAGCGTCAATCGGTTCCGGCCCGCCTCGTCCCCGCCCCAGCGGTCCGTGCGGTCGTTGACCAGCGGGCTTTGGAACTGGTGCAGCAGGTAGCCGTGCGCGCCATGGATTTCGATCGTGTCGAACCCGGCATCGACGGCCCGCACGGCGGACGCGGCGAAATCGGCGATCACGCCGTCGATCTGCGCTTCCGTCATGGCCGACGGCGGCGCGTAGCCGTCGAATGCGCCGGTGCCAGGACCCACGGTGTCCCAGCCGCCCTCGGACGCCGGCACGCTGCCCACCTTGCCGGAGAACGGCCAGTAGGAGGACGCTTTCCGGCCGGCGTGCGCCAGCTGGGTGCCGATCTTGGTCTCCGCGGTGCCGTGGCGGTGCACGAAGGCGGTGATGCGTTCCCAAGCCGCGGCCTGGTCGTCGTTGTAGAGTCCGGCGTCGCGGGGGCTGATCCTGCCCGCGGCGTTGACGGCGTTGGCCTCGGTGAGGACCAGGGCCGCTCCCCCGGTGGCAAAGGAGCCCAGATGCATCAGGTGCCAGTCTGTGGGCACGCCCTCGCCCGTTTCGGGGTCGCAGCTGTACTGGCACATCGGGGACACCCAGCCACGGTGCTGCAGCCGCAGTGACCTTAGATCCAGCGGCGCAAAGAGTGCCGATCCCACTAGAACAGCACCCGGGCCAGCCCCTGGCGGGCCTTGGCGACGCGCTCGTCGCCGGTGCCGACGACGTCGAAGAGTTCAAGCAGCCGGACCCGGGCGGTCTCCCGTTCCGGGCCGAAGTTGCGGCCAATGAACGTCACGATCCGGCCAAGGCCGTCCTCGATGTGGCCGCCGGCGATATCCAGGTCCGCAACCCCGAGCTGGGCCTCTAGGTTGTCCGGTTCGTCGGCCGCGAGCCGGCGCAGGGCATCTGCCTCGGGCCCGGAGAGGGCCTGCAGGCGATCCATCAGTTCCACCTGCGCCAGGCCGGCCTTGGCCTCCGCGTCGGCGGGCATCTCGTTCAGGGCCTGCCGGTAGGCGGCGGCCGCGGCCGCGTAGTCGCCGGCCTCGATCGCATCGAACGCCGCCTGGTGCAGCGGCGGCAGCGGCGGCGCCTCCGGTTCCGCGCCAACCGGGCCGCCGGCGCCGATCCGTCCGGTCACGCCGTTGGTGGCCGCGACCTTGAGAAGTTCATCGAACAGGCTGCGTACCTGCTGTTCGTCCGCGCCTCCCTGGAAGAGCGGCACGGGCTGGCCTTTGACCACCGCGACGGCGGTCGGCACGGCCTGCACCTGGAACGCCTGGGCAAGTTCCGGGAACACGTCGATGTCCGCGGCCCCGAGGACCAGCCGGCCGTCGTAGCTCTCGACGATGCCTTCAAGGACGTCCACCAGCTGGCCGGAGCCTGGCGAATAGGAGGCCCAGAGCGCGATCACCACAGGCACCTGGGCCGAGAGGTCCACGAGCTCCTGGAAGTTGCCCTCGGTCACATCCACGCGCAACGGCCGGCCCGCGTGGTCGGCCGGGCCGGATGCCGGGGCCGCCGGGGCACCGGCAGAACCGGCGGACCCCGCCGGGCCGGGGGCTGCGGCGCCGGGACGGGAAGGTCCCGGAGAACTCGGTGCCGGCCGCTGTTTCAGGGCGGAGAGATCGACGGCGCCGCGCAGGTTCAGCGGGCTGGCGGCAACTGGCGGGACCGGGCGGGAAGCTGGCGTAGTCATAGCTCCACTCTAGCCATTGAAGTCCCGCCCGGCGCCACCATGCCCGCCGGCGAAGGCTACTTGAAGGACGCCCCGACCAGGCCGCGGGTGGCGGCCACGAGCTTCATCGGGTCCGTGGAACCGGCCGGCGGAACATAGACAGCCACGGACTCTGCGAAGTCCAGCACCATGCCGGTGCTGGTCTCCTTGCCGCCAGCCAGGGCGGCCGCGTCGTCGCCGATGGTGAGCTTGTCCCCGTCAGCCTTCGGAGTGCCGTCGAACGAGAAGTTCAGCCGTCCCAGGACCAAGGCCCCGCCGTCAGCGGTTCGGAACACGACAGTGTTGTCCGCCGCCGCCTTGTGCGTGAAGGCGAAGGTGCCGTTGACGCCTGATTTGACGACGTCGGCCTGGTAGGCGAGGGTGTCCGCGATGTACGGGGAGGACTGGCCTTCGACGAGCTTGTCCTTGAAGGTGGAGTCGGCCTTGGTCAGGCGGTCACCGAGCCCGGCGAGGGCTTCGTCGCCGCTGTACGCGAGCCCGGTCTTGTCCGCGGGCGCCAGCGTCTCCGTACCGGCCCGGCCGATCCCCGGGAAGGTGGCACCCGGCTGCAGCGGGGTGCTGCTGACCAGCTTGTAGTTATCCCGCGGGGAGTCCTGGGTCAAGGTCAGCAGCTGCGGGACGACGTTGCCCTCGCCCTGCGTCACGGCCATGACCGAGCGCGGCCAGCTGCGCTTGTTAGTGACCACGGTGGTCAGCAGCTTGGTGGAGCGGACAGGCATGCGGGCCTCGTAGGAACCGACCTGCGAGCGGATCTTGTAGTTCTGTGTGCGCACCTGGAGCTCGGACTTGGCCACCCGCGGCGCCAGCTTGGCGGCGTCCTTGGCAGCGTCTCCTGCATCGACGGCACCGGCAACCTGTTCCAGGACGCGGCGGAACTGCGCGTCCAGCAGCACCGGCGCGTCGCCGGTCTGGCCCTCACTGCCCGGGGTCGCGGCGTCGGAGGCCGGGGCACCGGAGGCGGGAGCACTGGAGGCCGGGGCACCGGAGGCCGGAGCACTGGGCGGCGGCGCGGGCGTCTGGCTGGCCTGGGCGGCCACTGACGTTCCGGCGACGGCGGCGGCGGTCAGCACTGCCACCACGATGCCGGAACGGCGCACCGTGCCGGAGCCCTTCTTCTGGCCGGCTGCTGCTTTCTCCGGCGCTGTTTTTTCCGGGCCTGTTTTCTCCGGCGTGGCCGGCTGCGGTGCAGTTTCGGGTGCGGGGGTGCCGGGTGCGGCAGGATCCTGGGTGCTTTCCGTCGAGCCGTTGTCCCCGCGGCGTGCCGCGGCCTTGGCCTGCGCGCGGCGGGCGAACGTGCTGCCGCCGCCGGTGCCGCCCCCGGTGCGGTTGCCTGACTTCGGCTTGAGGACCAGCAGCGCCCCGCCGGCAATGATCAGCAGGCCGCCGAGCACCATGAGCGGAATGGCCCAGGGCGTGGAGGTGTCGTTCGGGAAAGTCATCGTGATAGAGCCCGGGGCGGGCTTGGTGCCGTCCGCGGCGAGGAGCAGCGACCAGTCGCCGTCGGCCGGCGCGTTCCACGAGTAGTCCATTTCGCCGGTGGCGTTCTCGGTGGTGACCCAAAGATCCGATCCGGCGGGCGACGGCGCGGTAGCTTCGCCGTCGGTATGCGTCAGCTGCAGCGCCTTGCCGTCCTCGGAGACGCCGGCGACGGTGTTGTGGGCCGTCTTACCCACCCAGGCGTCGACGTCGTCCGGGCGTCCCGCGGCCAGCAAGAAGGCCCCTTCACCCTTGACCGTGATCTTCACGGTCCCGGGGTGCAGAGTCTTCAGCTTCTGGTCGAAGACGGTCAGCGGCGCGGCGGTGCCGGTCGGAGCGGTGGCCGTAATCGTCTCCGGGGGAGCCCAGAACGTCTTCTGGCCAATCCCGGCCAGGAGTGTCAGGAGGCCAAGCAGCACCAGGGCGACTGCAGTCTTGAAACGCAAAATACTACCTATCATCAGCGGACAGTTAGCTTCAATAGTAACCATTTTGTTACCCGCGAGTCAGATCGGGGACCCGGACGGCCCCCGGCGGCGGTGCCCCCGGGGGCGTTCTTCCCCTCTGGTGACAAGCCTGCTGATAGTGTTTGCGGTGATCATCACACCAGTGCCGCCAGTGTGGCGCAGCAAGGAATTAAGGGCATTTAACGCAGTGACTGAACATACGGATTCGTCCTCCGCCGGACCAGAAGAAGCGCAGGAATCCGACAGCCAGGAACCCGGCCCCGAACAACCCGTTTCCAGTCCCCGGCCTACAACCTCCCGGCCCCGGATTGCCGCGGCAAATGTCCTTCTGTCCGCGGCCCGGCGCCTGCGCCAGCCCCTGCCCGGAGCCCAGCCGAGAATCCGCTTCGAGATGCCCCCGGAGCATGAGGCCGGGGACGCGGAGACGTCCGCGGCCGATGCCCGCTTCGGCAGTCCCGGTCCGCGCATGTCGGCCCAGCACCCCTTGTACATGGGCTTCATGGGCACGGTCGGCGTCGGCTTCGCCCTCCTGGTCTACTGGATCGGATCAAATACGACGCAGCTGCTTTTGTGGATCATCACGGCGCTCTTCATCACCCTCGGCCTGGACCCGGTAGTGCGGTGGCTCGAACACCGGAATGTCCCCCGCGCCGCCGGCATCCTCCTGTCCGTGTCCACCCTGGCACTGGGCGTCGCCGCATTTTTCGCCACCCTGATCCCCACGATCGTGCAGCAGGTGACGCAGATCGTGCAGCAGGCGCCCAAGTGGGTCCAGGACTTCATTGACTCGGACTTCTTCCGGAGCATTGACAGCCAGTTCGGCATCCGGGACCGCATCAGCCAGGAGCTGGAGAAGTTCGTCAACAACCCGGACGCCATGGGCGGCATCTTCGGCGGCGTTGTGGGCTTCGGCTCCACCGTGGCAAACGGGATCTTCGGCGCACTGATCGTGCTGGTCCTGAGCCTGTACTTCCTCGGCGCCCTCCCTGCGATGAAGAAATGGGGCTACCGGCTCGCGCCGCGCTCACGGCGGGCCCGGGTAGAAGCCCTGTCCGAGGAAATCACCGGTTCGGTCGGCAACTACGTGATCGGCCAGGCCGCCGTGGCAGTGCTGAACGCGACGTTCGCGTTCATTGTGATGTCGATCATCGGAGTGCCTTTTGCAACGCTGCTGGCGTTCGTGGTGGCCCTGCTGGCCTTCATCCCCCTCGTGGGCGGCATGATTGCCGGGTGCCTGGTGACGCTCGTTGCCCTAACCGCCGGCTGGCAGACCGCGCTCGTCTTCGCTATCTGCTATTTCGCGTACCTCCAGTTCGAGGCCTACTTCATCTCTCCGCGGATCATGCAGAAGGCCGTGGCGGTCCCCGGCGCCGTCGCCGTCATCTCCGTGATCGCCGGCGGCAGCCTCCTGGGCGTCCTCGGAGCCTTGATCGCCATTCCCACTGCGGCGGCCATCATGCTGCTGGTCAAGGAAATCCTCATCGCGCGCCAGGACAGCCGCTGACGGGGCTCCCCTGTCGGGTTTTCGCACTGAGACAGGACAGCCGCACCGTGGTCCACGGTGCGGCTGTCCTGTTTCAGTGCGATTTTCTCTTTTTGCGCCGTTGGCGGCTCAGGCGTGTGCCGTGGCGACCGGCCCGTCCCATTCCTGCGGCAGCACCGTTTCGGCACCGCCTGTGGCGCCGCCGGGGATGACCTCGTCCACGATTTCGTTGAGAACCCGCCCGGCGTACTTCTCCCCCACCCACAGGTGTTTGGCGCCGTCGACCCCCACCACCTGCGCCTGCGGCACCAGCGCGAACCTCGCGGCCGCAGCCGCCGGCTGCAGGTAGTCGTCGTGCTCGGGGACCAGGACCTTCAGCGGCTTGCCGGCCTCGGCCCATTCCTTCAGGTGCACGTCTGTGGCCCGGTGCAGCGGGGGCGAGAGCAGCACAGCCCCCTCGATTTCCGAGGCGACGGGCTCGGCGGCGCCGTACATCAGGGCCAGCTCGGTGCCGAAGGACCAGCCGACCAGCCACCGGTTCGGCAGGCCGCGGTCCACGGCGAACTGCACCGCGGCCTCGACGTCGAGACGCTCGCCTATGCCTTCCTCGAAGGCTCCCCCGCTGGTTCCCCGCGGCGATGAGGTGCCGCGTGTGTTGAAGCGCAGGACGGCGATTCCCGCGAGGGCGGGCAGCCGGTAGGAGGCCTTGCGGTAGACGTGCGAATCCATGAAGCCGCCGTGCGTCGGCAGCGGGTGCAGCGTGATGAGTGTTGCCTTGATTCCGCCGGTTTCCGGGACGGCGAGCTCGCCCACCAGCCGGTGCCCGTCCGACGTGCGGAGTTCGACGTTCTCGCGGCGGGCCGGCAGGACCGTGGAGGCACGGATGGCAGTGGGAGCAGAGGGCTGGGTGAAGACGTAGGACGCGGGATCAAAGCTCATGCTGACCAGCTTAGCGATACCGGTAGCTCCGCGAAGTCCAGCAGTTGCTGTGCCAGTGGCGCCGCTCGGCGAGACCCGCGGCGGCGCCAAAGAGGTGGTCCTCGGACCAGACCACCAGGTGGGCGATTCCCGGCAGCACGGCGGTGGAGCAGCCAGGGCAGATGTAGGTCTTCTCGGCGCGGCCCGCGGTGATGGGGCGGACCATCCATTCGCCGTCCGGTGCGCTCTCGCGGCGGGCGAAACCCGAGCGGGCGCGCTCCAGGTCAAGTTCCGGCGCCGGGCCGTGCTTGGCTCCGGCGGCTTTGCTCTTTCCGGGCACTGTGCCCTTGCCGGAGCCTGTCTTCGCAGAACCGGCGCGGCGGGGTCGGTTGGAACGGGGCATGCCTCCATTCTGCCCCAGTCCGGCTGCCGCTCATTGCCGCCCCGCCAAGCCGCCGCCCGCGCAGGCGGTAGAGTTGACCGGGTGCGTTTAGTCATAGCCCGCTGCTCCGTTGATTACGTCGGCCGCCTCAAAGCCCACCTGCCGCTGGCCACCAGGCTGTTGCTGGTCAAGGCCGACGGTTCGGTCCTGGTCCATTCCGACGGCGGGTCCTACAAGCCGCTGAACTGGATGAGCCCTCCTGCGTCCCTGCGGGTCTCCACACCGGATGAGGTCGACGTCGAGGTCGGCGTCGTCGAACAGTGGACGGTCCAGTCGGCCAAGACCGATGACCGGCTCATCATCAACATCCACGAGCAGCTGCACGATACCTCCCACGAACTGGGCCAGGACCCCGGCCTGATCAAGGACGGCGTCGAGGCGGACCTCCAGCGGCTCCTGGCCGCCCAGATCGAACTGCTGGGCACCGGGTTCTCGCTGATCCGCCGGGAGTACTTCACCGCGATCGGCCCCGTGGACATCCTGGCCCGGGACGCGGACGGCGCCACCGTGGCCATTGAGCTCAAGCGCCGGGGCGACATCGACGGCGTCGAGCAGCTCACCCGGTACCTGGAACTGCTGAACCGGGACCCGCTGCTGGCCCCGGTCCGGGGAATCTTCGCAGCCCAGCAGATCAAGCCGCAGGCCAAGGTCCTCGCCAAGGACCGCGGAATCGACTGCGTGACCCTGGACTACGACGCCATGCGCGGCGTTGACGACAGCGAATCCCGGCTCTTCTAAGCACCCCGCGGCAGGCTTTCCGTGGCGGCGATTCGCGTTAAGACGTTCTTTGCACAATTTTTATGCAATTCTTCCGTTCGCCCGTTGACCTGACGCAAGTGTCATGAAATTCTTATACGAGTCTTTGTGTAGGTGTTTTTTCATGCTCGCAAGACATGTTGCGAGCGTGAAGCTCCTGCCGCCACGGTCCGTGAATCCGGTTCCGTTGCCAAAGGTTCTTCTCGCAGAGTGACCAAGTCCGGTGCGAAGTGCGCCGGATTTATTCAAGATCCACAATGAGGAGAAACAAATGGCTCAGGGAACCGTCAAGTGGTTCAACGCAGAAAAGGGCTTCGGCTTCATCACCCCGGATGACTCCGATGGCGATGTCTTCGTTCACTACTCCGAGATCCAGACCGGTGGCTTCAAGACCCTCGACGAGAACCAGCGTGTTCAGTTCGAGATCGGCCAGGGCGCCAAGGGCCCCCAGGCCACCGGCGTAACGCTGGTCTAGTCTGCCGTCGGGAAGTGCTTTAGGGCATTTCCGGCACCAGGAATGATCCCCGGCATTTGTGCCGGGGATCATTTTTTTGTGCATTCTTGGGCGCGGCGTTTCAGCTTGTCCGCATTGGCCCGGATGCATTCTTCAGCCGAATTCCGCACTAACCCCGGGCACTAACCCGCCGGGCCCTGCCTAACGCACCAAAGTGCGCAGCAGGCGGGCACTTTGCCGGACGGACAACCCGGGAAGGTACGCGCGGCTCAGGGCCCGGCCCATCGCCGGCAATTGCAACGGATCCTGGTAGTAGAGGTACAGCGTGCGGTAGTCCGGTTTGAAACGCGACTTGAAGGTTGCCAGCGAGCGGAAGCCGTAGACGGGTTCCAGGGCCCTGCCCACCACGTCCAGGATCCCGGCCAGCCCCTCCGGCCCGGCGTCGCTGCCGCCGGAGTCGCTGCCGGAATCGCCTCCGGAGTCGCCGCCGCCGGCACTGTCTCCGTCACGGTCCTTCGCCAGCGGCGAGCCGGACAGGGAGATCACCTCAACCGTGCGCTTGAGCTCCAGCACGGCGGAAGCAATGAGGAACTCCATGACACCGGGGAACGCGTCGCCGCGCCGGCGCATGAAGTCCAGGGTCCAGCTCACGAGCTGTCCGTCCGCGTACACCGGCAGCCAGCTCGTAACGCCCTGCACGCGTCCGGAAGCGTCCACCGCCAGGCAGCACAGCACCTCGTCGTCGTCGAGCTCGTCGATGCTGCCGAGCGTGAAGCCCATCTCCGGCACGTGCTTTTGCGCCGCCCATTCTTCGGAGACCTCGCTGAGCTGGGTCCGCAGCGGGGCCGGGAATTCGCTGTAGCGCCCCCATACGGCCTGGACACCGGTCTTCGCGGCACGGTTCAGGGCGGTGCGGACGTTTTGCCATTCCTTGCCCTTGAACTCGAGTTCGCGCACGGCGAGCCTGGTTTCCTGGGCCACGGCCACGCGGCGGAATCCGCGGGCCCGGAGCATCGGCCAGAGGCCGGCGGTGCAGGAGTAGAAACACGGGATCAGGGCGTGTTCGGCGCAGTAGCGCATGAAACCCGCCGCGGTCTCCTCGTGGAGGGCAGCGGATCCGAACGGGCCCGCCAGCGTCAGGGCCACGTTGCCGTGCTGCTGATAGGCCACGCCGCCGCGCCGGTCCGGCGTAAACCAGTATTTGTTCGGTTCCCAGAGCGCCATCCAGGACAGTGAGTCCCCGCCTTGGCGGATCAGGTCACGGGCCGTGTCCCGGTCCCCGGAGCCGACGTCGGTGCTGTGTCCGGTACCGTGCAGCCGCCGCCGCAGCACCAGCCAGACCGCCGCCAGGGCCACCCCCCAGAAGATGATGCCGGCATAGGCGAACAGAAATGACTCGACGGCGTTGCGGTTCTGGAACAACCGGCTGTAGGCGCCCGGAATGGGCAGCGGCAGGTACTGCCGGGCGAGTTCCGCCGCGAGGCCCAGCACTCCCCCGTCGCGGTCCATCCCGCCGGCGGCGAGCCAGGCCACCGAATAGGCCCCGGCGAGCACCAGCCACGTGCCCCCGACCACGATGCCCAGGATCCGCCTGGCCCGCGGAGCAGTCTCGACCCGGAACTGCCGGCGGTTAAGCCAGAGCAGCACAACGAGCAGCAACGGGACGGCCACGAGCGGAAGGACGCGGACGAAGCCGGAGCCCATCACGGCCGTGTGCGGCTGGCTGGCGTAGTGCGGAATCCGGGCGAACAGGGCCAGGTACACGGCGGCCAGGGCTGTCACGCCAAGCTGGACGATGATCGCGATCCGCAGGGCCAGGCGGCGGCCCTGCCGCATGCCGTCCGCACAGATCAACAGCAGGACCACCGGGACAACCGCCAGCGCAAGGCCCAGCGGACCGGCGAGTCCGGCGCGGCCGGCCTCCAGGCAGCTGACGTCCACCGTCCCGCCGCAGTTTTCCTCCAGCTGGCCCAGCGTGGGCAGCGGGTTCAGCACGACGTCGCGCAACAGGGCCAGGGGCCCGGTGGGGCTGCTGACGGCGGCCGTGAGGATCGGCCCCACCGCGAAGATCGCGACCGTGAGGGCCAGCAGGTTGCGGGTCTCGCGTCCGGTTGAACGGTGCCGGTGCAGGGTCCCCCGGTCGCCCTGGATCCACCAGCCCGCGGCCAGGCCGGCAAGGGCACCGGCGAGCCCAACCACTGTCTCCGGATGCCCGACGTAGAGCACCAGCAGCAGGGACGCGGACAGGCCGGCGGTCCGCAGCCTGCGTTGCCACAGCGTGGGCAGCAGGCCGCTGGCGGCCAGGGCCACGGCCAGGACGGCGGCGTAGGGGCCAATCAGCCGGGCGTTGACCATGAGCCCCAGCCAGCCGTCGCCGATATACCGGGCCAGCTGGGTAACCAGCAGGAACACCGTCACAGCAGCGAACTGGCCTACAAAGAAGAATACGGCCGTCCGCAGGGTCCCCAGATGCCGTTCAGCGAGACCCAGAAGCAGGAGGATCATCAGTGATGCGGCCAGGTAGGCCAGCAGGTTGGTGGCGAAGAACAGCGAGGTGAACAAGGACCACCAATGCCCCGCTTTCAGCCCCGAAGCGTTGACGGACGCTACAGGCAACAGGGCGTCGGGCGGGCCCGACAGGAAGCTGCCCGTCACGGCCCCGACACCGAGGAAGGCCGCGAGGACCGCCAGCGTGAAGGGTACGGCACGGAAGTGCGCCAGCGTCCGGCGCAAGCCCTGGCGCCAGACACCCTGCAACGGCGGGATCTCCGGCCCTGGGCCCGCCGCGGTCCGGTTACTCCCGGTCTTGGCCTGGCTCATGGCGCGATCCCCCAGCGTCGGGCCAGGAAGTCCAGGCCGCCGGGAAGGCCGCCGGATGCCACGTCCCAGGAGTGCCCAGCGTTGGCGATCCGGTGTGTTTCAACGCTGAACCCGGCACGGCGTGCCGCCTCGGAGAGCACGTCCATGTAGCCGGTGAACTGCGGATCGCGGTCTCCGGCGGCGAAATACACGCCGTGGCCGTCGAAGCGGTGTTCCGCCATGACGCGCAGCGGGGTCAGCTGGTCGAAGGCCGCGGCGTCGGCGCCGAAGGAGGCCTCAATGGTCTTGGCCCGCACCTTCGCGAGGGCCGGCTCCTCCTCGCTGGAGAAGGCCAGCGCCGCGCTGTAGACGCCGGGATGCCTCGTGACCATCTGCATGGCGCACGTGCCGCCGAAGGAGAAACCGCCCGCGGCCCACCGGCGGGGATCCGGGTCAACGTCGAGCGTGCGCTTGATCCAGTCCGGAACGTCCCGCGCCAGGAAGGTGTCCGCCTGGGCAATCCGGCTGTCCATGCACAGCGTGTTTCCCGACGCCGAGCCGTTGGGATCGACCACCACCGTTACGGGCGCCACCCCGGCGTGCTCCGCGGCGAACCGGTCGAGCCGGCTCCGGAGTGCGCCGCCAGTCAGCCAGTCGGCAGGACCGCCCGGCTGGCCGGAAAAGAGGACCAGCACCGGCAGCGCAGGCCGGGGGGAACCCAGGTAGGCCGGAGGGAGATAGACGTAGGCGTCCCGGCTCTGGAAGCCGGAGACGGTGCCCGGGATGACCGCCTTGCGGATGACGCCGTCGGGAAGGTGGTCCGGCGCCTGCCAGTTGGTGAGCCCGGTGGCGGCAGGGGCGCCGGCGGCGCGCGTCAGGCCGGCCTCGAGCGGCTGGATCCAGGCTGCGGCCGCTCCGGTGAGGTCGCCGACAGTGTGGTTCAGGCCGAAGTAGATGTTGATCTGGACGGCGGACAGCGCGAGGACGGCCAGGAAGGCGGCCGTGGCTGCTGCGCCTGAACGCCAGCGACGGCTACGGCCCGGATTAGTACCGGTCGGATTAGTGCCGGTCGGATTAGTGCCGGTCCGTCCGCGGCCCCAGAGTCCAAGCAGGCGCATGAGCCACAGCAGCAGGGCGAGGACGCCGGCAACGGACCAGGCCAGGGTCTCCCACGGCAGTTCGGCAGGGAAGACGGTGACGGCGTAGAGCAGGAACCAGTGCACGGCCGCGACGAGCGCCGCGGCGAGCAGGGTCATGACAGCCGCGACGGCCACGGCCGCGCCGGGAGCGCGGCGGCCCGTGCGCCGGAAACCCGTGTGCCGGAGGGCAACGTGAGTCAGGAGGTAGGCCAGGCCCGCCGCGGCGGCTGCCCACACGATCCACACCACCGGGCCGTCGACCAGGCTAAGGCCATCGAGGTAGTCCACCGGGGCTAGCGCCAGGTGCCGACGCCGATGACGGGTCCGGCCTCAAGCCAGGATGACAACCCTGTGTAGGCATCGAATCGCATGGCCAGGAGGACCTGCTGGCCCTCGTAGCGGAGCTCCACGATGACGGCGTCGGGCTGGACCTTGAGGAGCTCGGATTCGGTCGGCTTGCGCCGGCCAAGCAGCTCCAGCGAACTGCGCCGGAAGGTGTGCTTGGGGCGGACGCTGAGTGAGACCAGGCGGAACCATTCGAGGTCGTTGTCCTGATAACGACAAACCCCCATCTGCCAGCTGTTTCCAGCCGTGCAGATGGAGGCGTCCACCGTGCCCAGGGCGCGCCGCAGATTGAAGCGGCGCACCCCCGAAAGGCACAGTGCAAATACCAGCAACCCAAACGCAGTTGCCAGGACGATGAACGGCAAACCAATATCGTTCATCAAGGTCGTGCTAGCGGATCCCCGCAGTAGCCGCTTCGCCCATTTGGGCGTTGTCAGCAACAATGACCACCCTGTTGTTGTCGACAGAGAAGAATCCCCCGTCAACAACTACAGCGATGCGGTCACCGGATACCGGCTCGATTGCCAGTTCACCTTCGGCCAGAATCGCCAGCAGGGGCGAGTGGCCGGGCAGGATTCCGATTTCACCATCGCTGGTGCGGGCCTTGACCATCTTGGCCGCTCCGGACCACACAAAGTGGTCCGCTGCGACAATCTCAACCTCAAGCTCAGCCATATTACTTGGTCTGTTCCTGGATCTTGGCCCACTGGCGCTCGACGTCGTCCAAGCCACCGACGTTGAAGAACGCCTGCTCTGCAACGTGGTCAAGGTCGCCGTCGCAGATAGCGGTGAAGCCTTCCACAGTGTCCTTGATGGACACGGTGGAGCCCTCGACGCCGGTGAACTGCTTGGCGGTGTAGGTGTTCTGCGAGAGGAACTGCTGGATGCGGCGTGCACGGGACACGACGATCTTGTCTTCTTCAGAGAGTTCGTCAACGCCAAGGATGGCGATGATGTCCTGAAGTTCCTTGTTCTTCTGCAGGATCTGCTTGACGCGGACGGCCGTGTTGTAGTGGTCGTGGCCGATGTACTGCGGATCCAGGATGCGTGAGGTCGACGTCAGCGGGTCAACGGCCGGGTACAGACCACGGGAAGCGATTTCACGGGAAAGTTCCGTGGTCGCGTCGAGGTGTGCGAAGGTCGTGGCCGGAGCCGGGTCGGTGTAGTCATCTGCGGGAACGTAGATGGCCTGCATCGAGGTGATGGAGTGGCCCTTGGTGGACGTGATGCGCTCCTGGAGGAGGCCCATCTCGTCAGCCAGGTTGGGCTGGTAGCCCACGGCCGACGGCATGCGGCCGAGGAGGGTGGAAACCTCGGAGCCTGCCTGGGTGAAGCGGAAGATGTTGTCGATGAAGAGCAGCACGTCCTGGTTCTGCACATCGCGGAAGTACTCCGCCATGGTCAGGGCGGACAGTGCAACGCGCAGACGCGTTCCCGGCGGCTCGTCCATCTGGCCGAACACAAGGGCGGTGTCCTTGAGGACGCCGGCCTCTTCCATTTCGACCCAGAGGTCGTTACCTTCACGGGTACGCTCGCCGACACCGGCGAACACCGAGGTGCCGCCGAAGTTGCGGGCAACACGGGTGATCATTTCCTGGATCAGCACGGTCTTGCCGACTCCGGCACCACCGAACAGGCCGATCTTGCCACCCTTGATGTACGGGGTGAGGAGGTCGATCACCTTGATGCCGGTTTCCAGCATCTCGGTGGAGCCTTCCAGGGTCGCGAAGGCCGGAGCCTTGCGGTGGATAGGCCAGCGTTCGCTGATCTGGAGTTCGGACTCGGCAACGTCGAGGGGCTGGCCCAGCACGTTGAAGATGTGGCCCTTGACGCCGTCGCCCACGGGCACGGAGATCGGGGCACCGGTGTCCACCACGTTGGTACCGCGGACAAGTCCGTCGGTGGCCTGGAGGGAGATGGCACGGATCAGGTTGTCACCCAGGTGCAGGGCAACCTCGAACGTGATGGTTCGGGTCTCACCGTTGAGAGTGATCTCGGTGGTGAGTGCGTTGTAAATCGAGGGGATTGCGTCAGCCGGGAATTCGACGTCGACAACCGGGCCAATAACACGTGCAATACGACCGGTAGCACCGGACGTTGCGGCTACGTGATCGGTAGCAGTGGCAGTCATCTCTCTCACTTCACTCAGTAGATGGCGTGGGGTTAAGTTTATCTTTTGGTGCAGGTACAGCTGGATCCGGGCTCGTGCTGGCTAGGACGCGGACAACGCGTCGGCACCGGCAACGATTTCGGAAAGCTCCTGCGTAATTTCAGCCTGACGGGCAGTGTTGCGCAGACGCGTGTACTTCTTGATGAGATCCGTCGCGTTGTCGCCGGCGGACTTCATCGCACGCTGGCGGGCTGCGAGCTCGGAAGCTGCTGCCTGCAACATGGCGGCGAAGATACGTGATTCGATGTAGCGCGGCAGCAGGGCATCGAGAACCTGCTCCGTTTCCGGCTCGAATTCGTAGAGGGGCAGCAGGTCCGATTCGGACGCGGCTTTCTCTTCGACAACCTCGAGCGGCAGCAGACGGACGACCGTCGGCTCCTGGGTCACCATCGACTTGAAGCGGGTGTAGACGACGTGGATTTCGTCGACGCCGCCCTCTTCGTAGGCGTTAGCGAATTCGGCCAGCAGTGCTTCACTGACTTCGCGCGCGGTCGCAAACTCCGGTGCATCCGTGTTGCCGGTCCATACGCGAGCGTATTCACGGTTCCGGAAGTCGAAGTACGCCTGCGCCTTGCGGCCGACCAGGAACGTCTTGACTTCTTTACCTTCCCCGTGGAGCAGCTCGTTGAGGCCTTCGGCCTGCTTGAGGACACTCGCCGAGTAAGATCCCGCGAGGCCACGGTCCGAGGTGATGACCAGGACGGCGGCCCGGCGGATCTGCGCCGGCTCGGTGACCAGGGGGTGGTCGATTTCGCTCTGGCTTGCGACAGCAGAAACGGCACGCGTGATCGCGTTCGCGTAAGGCAGTGAAGCTGCTACGCGTGCGCGGGCCTTGCCGATGCGCGAGGTAGCGATCAGTTCCATCGCCTTGAAGATCTTGCGCATCGACGTCGTCGAGCTGATCTTCTGGCGGTAGACCCGGATCTGGGCTCCCATACTTATCCTTTCCTAAGATCCCGATGGCCGGGACTGCCGGAACCCGTGCGGGTCCCGGCAGTCCCTGCCAGCGAAACTAGCGCTTCTGCTTGACGATTTTTTCCTGGTCGACCTGATCCTCGCCGATGGGGGCGTGCTCCTCGTGCCCCGCACCGACCAGGAGGTTGTCTCCCTCGCCGAAGAAGCCCTTCTTGAAGTCCACGATTGCGGTCTTCAGTGCTTCAGCGGTGTCATCGTCCATGACGTTGGTCTGGGCCAGCGTCGTCAGGATGGAGGACTTGTGCTTGAGGTGCTCCAGGAACTCGGTCTCGAAGCGGTTGATGTCTTCAACCGGAACCTCGTCCAGGTGGCCGTTGGTGCCGGCCCAGATGGAGACGACCTGGTTCTCGACCGGGAACGGCGAGTACTGGCCCTGCTTGAGCAGCTCCATCAGGCGTGCACCGCGGGTCAGCTGCTGGCGCGATGCGGCGTCCAGGTCCGAGGCAAACATGGCGAAGGCCTGCATGTCGCGGTACTGGGCCAGTTCCAGCTTCAAGGTACCGGAGACCTTCTTCATGGACTTGACCTGGGCGGCGCCACCAACACGGGAGACGGACACACCGACGTCGACAGCGGGGCGCTGGTTGGCGTTGAAGAGGTCCGACTGCAGGAAGATCTGGCCATCGGTGATGGAGATCACGTTGGTCGGGATGTAGGCGGAAACGTCGTTTGCCTTGGTCTCGATCAGCGGCAGACCGGTCATCGAGCCTGCACCGAGCTCGTCGGAGAGCTTGGCACAACGCTCCAGCAGACGGGAGTGCAAGTAGAAGACGTCGCCCGGGTAGGCTTCGCGTCCCGGCGGGCGGCGGAGCAGCAGTGACACTGCACGGTAGGCCTCGGCCTGCTTGGACAGGTCATCGAACACGATGAGGACGTGCTTGCCGCCGTACATCCAGTGCTGGCCGATGGCCGAGCCGGCGTACGGTGCCAGGTACTTGAAGCCTGCGGGATCGGACGCCGGGGAAGCCACGATCGTGGTGTATTCCAGGGCGCCGTTGTCCTCGAGGGTCTGGCGGACGGCTGCGATCGTGGATGCCTTCTGGCCGATCGCCACGTAGATGCAGCGCACCTGCTTCTTCACGTCGCCGGAAGCCCAGTTGGCCTTCTGGTTGATGATCGTGTCGATGGCAATGGCGGACTTGCCGGTCTGGCGGTCACCGATGATCAGCTGGCGCTGGCCGCGGCCGATCGGGATCATGGCGTCGATAGCCTTGAGCCCGGTCTGCATCGGCTCGTGGACCGACTTACGCTGGGTCACGCCGGGTGCCTGGAGTTCCAGGGCACGGGTGGTCTCGGCCTTGATCTCGCCGAGGTCATCGATGGGCTGGCCCAGCGGGTCAACCACGCGGCCGAGGAAGGCGTCGCCAACCGGCACGGACAGAACCTGCCCGGTGCGGTGGACTTCCTGGCCTTCTTCGATTCCGGTGAAGTCACCGAGGATGATGACGCCGATCTCGCGGACGTCGAGGTTCTGGGCCAGGCCCAGCGTGCCGTCTTCGAAGCGAAGCAGCTCGTTCGCCATGACCGAGGGAAGGCCCTCAACACGGGCGATGCCGTCACCTGCGGTTGTTACACGGCCGACCTCTACGCGCTCTGCGTTTCCGGGTTCGTAGGACGCCGCGAACTCGTTCAACGCATTACGGACGTCGTCGGCGTTGATGGTCAATTCGGCCATCTGCAGTCCCTGCTCTCCTGTTTTCGTGATCATCGTTGCTCACGATGACCGGGGTTTCTTGTCGTTAGGTTGTGCTTGTCCGGCTAGCCGGCAAGCTGACGCTGGAGCTGGCCCAGGCGGCCGGCGACCGAAGCGTCAACCACTTCGTCACCTACCTGGATCCGGATGCCACCGATCAGTGCCGGGTCAACATTCATGTTGATCTTGAGCTCGCGCCCGTAAAGGGCGTTCAGCCCCGCCTGCAGGCGGCTGATCTGCGTCTCCGTCAGCGGACGGGTGACGTCGACCGTTGCAATCCAGCGCTGCTGGCGCTTGGCGGCAAGCTCGGCGAAACGGCGGACCAGCCTGGTGACCTTAAGCCCGCGCGGAGCCGTGACGGCCTGCCCGATCAGGACTTTCGCGTCCTCGCTCGCACCGGGTACGAGTTTGTCGGCGAGGGACACCTTGGCGGCCGGGCTGGCCTGCGGCTCGGACAGAGCACGCTGGACCTCGTGGCTGGACTCAACGGCCTGGTTGAAGGAGAACAGATCGTTCTCCAGCGATTCCAGTCCGCTGAGCCCGGAGGCAGAGACGGCCGACTTGTTCTCGGCAACAGCGATGACCACCGAAGCGGCAAGAGTCTCGAGTGCATCGCCGATATCCCGTGCCGATGCCCAGCGGGAGCTGGCCAGTCCGGCTGCGATTTCAACAGCGTCAGCGGATACTTTCCCGCCGAAGAGCTGCTTGACCAGCGCCGACTTTTCGTCACCGCTGCGGGACGGGTCAGTCAAAGCACGGCGCAAGCCGGCCGAGCTGTCCACGGTTCCCAGGATTCCGAAGAGTTCCTTTGCCAACTGCAGCGACGCGGTGGGAAGCTTGGCCTCCAGTGCCGCCAGCGCAGCGGCCAGCGATTCGCTCGATACACCTGCCATTACTTAGCTACACCCGCGTTCTGGTTCTCCAGATCTGCCAGGAAGCGGTCCACCACTCGGGCCGACCGTGCATCGTCGCTCAGTGCCTCGCCGACGATGCGGCTCGCCAGCGTCGTGGCCAGCGTGCCGACCTCCGCGCGGAGCGACACAACGGCCGCCTGGCGCTCGGATTCGATCTGCGTGTGGGCCTGCGCGGTGATGCGGGCAGACTCGGCAGCCGCCTTCTCCTTCAGCTCTGCAAGGATCTGGGCGCCTTCGGCGCGTGCTTCCTCGCGGATGCGGTTGGCTTCGGTGCGGGCTTCCGTGAGCTGCGCCTTGTACTCTTCGAGCGCTGCGGAGGCCTCGGCCTGGGCCTTTTCGGCCTTGGCGATACCGCCCTCGATGGCTTCGGCCCGCTCTGCGAAGGTCTTCTCGAACATCGGGACAACGTACTTGACCACGATGAACAAGAGGAGCGCAAAGCCGGCGAAGACGACAAGCATTTCCCAAGGATTGGGAACGAGGGGGTTAGTACCGCCTTCGGTGGCGGCTGAGATGATCGCTTGATTCATATTTCACCCGTCCTTATCTACTCGGTTCTGGATGTTCGGTTGTTCTGTTTACTTAAGAACGAACGCGAAGACCAGGCCAAGGATGGCGAGGGCTTCAGTCAGCGCGAGGCCGAGGAATGCGATCGGCTGCAGGACGCGCTGGGCTTCCGGCTGACGTGCCACACCGTTGATGTAAGCGGCGAACACGAGACCCACACCGATACCACCGCCGATGGCGGAGAGGCCGTAGCCGATGAGGTTGAGGGAGCCGTTGATGGAGCCTTCCATTTTTCTTCCTTTCAAGATGCCACCCATGTGGCAGGTTGTTTGGGTTGCTTCATCCCCGTGAGGGGAAGACTATGTTGTGCCGGCTGGGGTTGTGCCTTCTGGCGTGTGCGCCTGAAGGCCTTCGCCTAGTGGCTGTCGGCGTGCAGCGCGCCTTCGATGTAGATCGCGGTCAACAGCGTGAAGACGTAGGCCTGCAGCACCATGATCAGCGCTTCGAGCATGTACATGGCGATCGCACCGCCAAGGACGAGTACGGACGCGCCCTTGAGGAGGACGTTTTCCTGCATCACGAGGTATTCGATGCCCGCACCGGAGATCATGATGATCAGGTGGCCGGCCAGCATGGTGGCGAACAGACGGAGGCTGTGCGTGACCGGGCGGACCAGGAAGTTGGAGATGATCTCGATCGGTACGACGATCGGGAGAATGTAGAACGGCACACCGGACGGAACCGTGGCCAGCTTGAAGTACTTCAGGCCGCTCTTCCGGATGCCGACGGCGATCCAGGTGACGTACACGATCGCGGCGAGCACATAGGCACCGCCAACGTGCGAGAAGGTGGGAAGCTGGATCAGCGGGATTGCACCGTAGATGTTGTTCACGAGGATGAAGAAGAAAAGCGTGAACAGCAGCGGGACATACTTCATGAAGTCCCGGCCGCCGATAATGTCCTTGGCGATGCTGTTGCGGACGAAGCTATAGGCGGCCTCGCCAGCGAACTGCAGCTTGCCGGGAACCAGCTGCTGCTTCCGTGCAGCGATCACAAAGAATGTACCGATAATGACGACCGACAGGATTACCAGCAGCATCTGCTTGGAAAATCCGTCGGCAGCACCCCAGGGGATGATAGCCGGCAGGTGAAGTTCTTCAATTCCAGGAGGCGTGAAGGTTCCTGAATCTTGGGCCGGGAGCGCAAGCGCGATCAACGCGTTTCCTCTCTGCAGTGTCCATCATTGGGCGTTGGGCGGGGACCGGCGACATTGGTGCCCGCCTCTCCCCCTGTGAAATTATTTGGCATTACTGTTCCTCGTCCTGGGACGGGCCACGTGCAGCAGTGCCGTCATCAGCTGAAGTTCTGTTACTGGTGAGGCCGTGCATATGAGAAAGATAGAACCCTCCCGCAGCTCCAAGCAGAGCGCCTGCGAGCACAATCCAGCGGGTTCCCCACAGATTATCCAGTCCCCACCCTATCAAACTCCAGACGATGATTCCGCCAACAATGTAGCTGAAGACGGCGATTCCGGCGTTGTATCCGCCGTCGCTTCCGTCGGTCGATACACCGGGGGCACCGGACGTAGTTTTGGGTGATTTGGCGGGCTGGTTTTCTGGTCCGGTACGTGGTCCGGCAACTGGCCTGCGGCCGGATTTGCGGCTAAACATCGGTGCCGCCTTTTCGCGTTTCGGGATCGTTGTAAATCTGGAGCCTGGCCTTACTGAAACCGTAAATTTCGGCTGCCTGCCAGAACACGACCGTGACGACGGCGCCAATCAGGAACCAGCGGCCGTGCAGCCAGGCCGGGGCGCCGATGACGAAGAGGACCACGGCGAAGCCGACAACCTTGACGAAGTACGTCGCGACGAACAGTCCGATCGCTCCCGAGGGGTTGTTGCGGCCGACGAAGTGGCCCACCGCGAGGCTGATGGCAAAGAAGGCCATCACCAGCGCGCCGCCGAACAGGGCGGACCAGAACCCCACGGCGCCGTTAAAGATGAAGGCGGCCGTGCCGGTCAACACCAGTGCTGCGGCGGAGGCCGCGGAACTGATTGCCAGCAGCCTGAGCCACAGGGATTTTGTGGGGCCGGAGACGCCAACGGGTCCGTTGCCGGAAGCGGGTTCCGGTTCGGCGTTGGAGGTCATCAGATCCCAATCGTCGCTGGCGTATTGCTGGTCAAGGCAGGCGGCGAAGTACCGCCCCTGAATTCTACATTAGATAGAAATTATTCGGAAAAGCGCGTCGGACCGGTTTCCCCGGGCATGCCGGTCAGGCTATTCGGGAGTGCGGGCCATCTGCCTCGGCCCGCGCTGGCGCAGGTACGGCCAGGCAGTCGCCACGGCCATGATTGCCGCGGCGGCCAGATCGACGGCGAGGACTATGTGCCAGGGGAAGATCGCGAAAGCGAGGCCGCCGAAGGCAAGGATGCAGGTCCACAAGTACATCAGCACGACGGCGCCGCGGTGCGAGTATCCGATGTCCAGGAGTTTGTGGTGCAGGTGTCCGCGGTCCGCCGACCACGGCGACCGGCCCAGCGCTGTTCGCCGCACCACCGCCAGGCACAGGTCCAGCAGCGGCAGGAACAGCACCGCGAACGGCAACAGGATGGGGATGATCGTGGGGATGCCGTTGGCCCGGTCGTAGAGGCCTGAGCTGATCTGGCCGGTCGAGACGACGCCGGCCGAGGCCATCAGCAGGCCAATCAGCATGGCCCCGGAATCGCCCATGAAGATTTTGGAGGGGAACCAGTTGTGCGGCAGAAAGCCGACGCAGCTGCCGACCACGACGGCGGTCAGCAGGGTGGCGAGGTCCGAACGGTCCAGCAGGACGGCCGTGCGGTGGACCCAGTAGGCCGTGAGGAAGAACGCCGCTCCGCCGATGATCGCCACGCCCGCGGCGAGCCCGTCCAGTCCGTCGATGAAATTGAACGCATTCATGGTGGTGACGATCAACCCGGCCGTCAACACAATGCTCACGGCCTCGTTCTGGATCACGATCGGCTCGGGAATGAACGGGATGATCGTCATCCGGACCCCCCAGGTGGCCACGACCAGTGCCGCGGCGCTTTGGCCGATCAGCTTGACCCACCACCTCAGATCCAGCAGGTCGTCCGCCACGCCGACAACGACGATCACCGCGGCCCCGGCCAGGATTCCCCATGGCGCCGTGTTGTTCCGGAAGATGTCCTTGACGAAGAACGAATTGCTCGCCGTGACCAGGGCAACCAGCACGCCCGCGAAGATGCCGAGGCCGCCGAGCCGGGAGATCGGGGTGGAATGCATGTCGCGGCTGCGGATCGGGGAATACAGCTCCAGCTTGTTGCCCGCGAGCCGGGCACCCCATGTCGCCGCGTAGGTCACGATCGCTGCCGTCAGCATCATGAGCAGGTACATGATCACGGGACGACCACCAGCCAAACGCCGTCAGTACCGTCAGCACAGGCACCGCACGCCGGCACGTCCCGCAGCACCGGACGCGCCGGTGAGCTGCGGAAATGGGGTGGATTCGATTGCGGTGGAACTGTCTTTCGAAAAATGAAACTTCTCCGTCGCCGTGCGCAGGGCAGGCAGTGCGTAGTGCCTGACAGGGCTGTATTACAGTGGACTCTAGTCAAGATACTAATGCCAACGGCCACCTGTCTTCGCGTCACACGGCCCTCTGCCGGCGGGAAAACCACTGACGGTCGTGCTGAAAGGACCCCGCGATGACCCCCTCGGTTGCAGTCGCTGCCGTGACGTTTGACCGTCCCAGGGAGCTGGCGGTCCTGATGGACGCCATCAACAACCAGACCGCTCCAGTGCAGTCCATTTGCCTCGTCGACAGTGGCACCGTGCCGTCGACGGACGTTGCCGGCCAGCACGCCAACGTGGACTATGTCCGGTCCGAGGCAAACCTCGGCGGCGCCGGCGGATTCTCGTTGGCCATCCTCAAGGCCGTGGCCAGCGGGGCTGACTGGATCTGGATGATGGACGACGACGCCGAGCCGGCAGATCCCGACTGCCTTGCCACGTTGCTCCGTGAGGCCCAGGAACGTGGTCTGGACGCCGTCGTGCCCCTCGTGGTGGCCCCCGGCCACCCGGACCAGCTGTCCTTTTTCTTCCGGCTGGACGGCAAGGTCACGCATGAGCGCGCGGAGGTGGAAAAGGTCGGATTCCTGCCCGACGACGGGCACTTCTTCAACGGCGCCCTGATCCGTTCCGATGTCTTCTTCAAAGTCGGCCTGCCGGACATGCGCCTTTTCATCCGTGGCGACGAGGTGGACTTCACGCTCAGGCTCAGGAAGGCCGGGATCCGCTTCGGCACGGTGACCACCGCCGCCATCACGCACCCGCACGCCTTCGCTGAGACCAAGCACGTCTTCGGTGCGCGGTGGCACGTGATCGTTCCGGATTCCGCCTTCAAGCGCTACTTCTACTACCGGAACCGCGGGTACATGATCCGCCGCCACTTCCGGGTCAAGTCCTTCATCGCGGATGTGGGCGGCTACCTCGGCTACTTCCTGCGCAGCGGCGACTTCCGCGGGCTCGCTGACTGGTTCCGCGCGTTTTCTGCCGGGCTCCGCGGCAAGGGCTTCGGCCCGCTGGAGGACCAGAAGTTCTGACCGTGGTCCCCCGCCCGCAGCCCCGCCGGCAGCCTAGGGCTGCCGGCGCAGGCGCCGGCGGAGCAGCAGGCCCAGCAGCACCCAGGGTTCGCCGAACACCCGGTAGGCTACCCGCTGCGGGTGGAGCATGAGCCGCCAGGCCCATTCGAGTCCGAGCCGGCCGATCCAGCGCGGCGCCAGTTTCTGCACACCGGCAATCTGTTCGATGGCGCCGCCGACGGTGCAGTAGACCGCAGGCGGAAGCGCGGCAAGCCGGCGGGCCATGACCTGCTCCTGCAGCGGCATCCCGAGGCCCAGCAGCACAAGCTGCGGGCGCAGCCGGTTCAGCCATTCGACCGCGGCTTCCTCAACTTCCTTATTCCAGCCTTCGCCGGGCATCCCGTCGACCCGCGCCCCGGGGACGATCTCCCGCAGCCTGGCCACGGCACCGGCGTTGGCCACGGCGCCTGCACCGATGACCGCAATGCGCTCCAGTCCCGCGACATTGCCGAGCGCGGGAATCCAGTCGGTCGACCCCAGCCGGTAGTCCATCACCGGTTTCCTGCCGTCGTCCTCTTCGCCGGTCTTCGCCCAGAGCCAGAGCACCGGTGCGCCGTCGATCAGGACCACGTCGCTGCGCTCATAGAAAGAGCGGAAGGCAGGATCGGAGTGCAGCAGCGTCACGCTGTGCAGGTTGTGCCCCACCACGATCCGGGTCCGGCCCTCGGCCATGAACGTGCTGAGGACCGCGGTCAGCTCGGACACCGTCACGGGGGTCGCTTCGACGTCGAGGAAAGGGACGCGCTGACGCTCCAGCGTCATGCGGAACCGGGCTCCGGCGCAGCGTCGCCCGCCGCAGCGGCGGACTCTGCGGCGGCGGACTCTGCGGCCGGCTCCGGAGCGTCCGCAGCATCGGGGGCGTTGCCGTCGATGTCCAGGACGCCGGGCACCACGCCGCGCAGGCGGTCGAGGCTGATGGCTCCCTGCCGGACGACGCGCAAGGGCAGCGCCGTCGCGTCGACGATGGTCGAGGCGAGGGCCTCGGCGCCGTCGGCGGGCCGGGGCCCGCCCTCCAGGTAAACCTCCACGGATTCCGCCAGCTGGGCTTCGGCGTCCGCGGCGGTCTGCGCCGCGGCGTGCCCGGTGCGGTTAGCGGAGGACACCGCGAGGGGTCCGGTAAGCGTCAGCAGGTCCTGGGCGATCTCGTCGGCCGGGATCCGCAGGGCGACCGTGCCCTTGGTCTCGCCGAGATCCCAGTCCAACGACGGCTGGGCATGCAGGATCAGGGTCAGGCCGCCGGGCCAGAACGCCTCGGCCAGCCGCCGCGCCTCGGCCGGAACGTCCGTGGCCAGGCCATCGAGGGCGTTCAGCCTGGGGATCAGCACGGGCGGCGGCATCTTCCGGCTCCGGCCCTTGGAGGCGAGCAGCAGGGTCACGGCAAGGGGCGAAAAGGCGTCGGCCGCAATCCCGTAGACCGTGTCCGTGGGAAAGACCACGCACTTGTTCTCCCGGATGGCCCGTTGGGCGTGCTCAAGTCCCGCAGCGCGCTGCTCGGCCGCCGTGCAATCGTAGCTAGTCGTCACTGGCCTATTCTTTCATCACTTGTCACACGATTTTTCGCGAGCGTCGGCCCTGACGGTGCCAGGACGGCGCTGGTGGCGCGGTCCTTGCCGTTGAGGTCACGGTGCGTTGTCACCTCGGCGAACACCCCGGCGCGTTTGAGCATCGCGGCGATCCATTCCGACTGGACCTCGGCGTGCTCCATCACGAAGTAGCCGCCGGGAACCAGCAGGCGGGCAGCCGAGGCGGCCGCCGCCGTCGGAAGTTCCATCCCGTCCGCTCCCCCGCCGTAGAGCGCCTCGGGCGGGTCGTGCAGCGCCACTTCGGGTTCGTTCGGGATCGCTTCGGCGGGGATGTAGGGCGGGTTGGAGACGACGACGTCGAATGTGCCGTTGTGTTCGGCCAGCGCGTCGCGCAGGTCGCCGCGGATGAGGTGGACGCCCAGGGGAGCCAAGTTTTTCGCCGCCCACGCGTGCGCGAATTCGCTGAACTCGACCGCGTGGACTTCCGCGCCGGGAACCTCATGGGCGATCGAGCCTGCAATGGCACCGGACCCGGTGCCCAGGTCCACGACCTTGGGGTGCGCCAGTCCGTCGCTGGCCTTGAGCCAGTCCAGGACCAGCTGCACCACGGATTCGGTCTCCGGCCGCGGGATGAACACACCGGGACCGACGGCGAGTTCGAGGTAGCGGAAGTGCGCCACGCCCGTTATGTGCTGCAGCGGGATCCGCTGCGCCCGTTCGGCGACCAGGTCGGCGTAGCCTTCCGGCGCCGGCGCGTCCCCGAGCATCAGCGCGCGCAGCCGGCCCAGTCCGATGCCGAGCAGGTGCTCCGCCAGGAGCTCGGCGTCCACGCGCGGGCTGGGCACGCCGGCCGCCGCGAGGACCGCCGTCGCCTCGCTGACGGCCTCCGCGAGGCTCGGACCATCACCTGCAGTCATCACCAGTGACCCGCGCCTATTCGCCGATGGCGTCGAGCCGGGACTGCTCGTCCAATTCGATGGCCGACTGGATCACCGGTTCCAGGTCGCCGTTCATGACCTGGTCCAGGTTGTAGGCCTTGTAACCGGTGCGGTGGTCCGCAATCCGGTTTTCCGGGTAGTTATAGGTACGGATGCGCTCGGAGCGGTCCATGGTGCGGATCTGCGACTTGCGCTGCGCCGAGTTTTCGGCGTCGATCAGCTCCTGCTGGTGCGCCAGGATGCGGGCACGCAGCACGCGCATGCCGGCCTCACGGTTCTGCAGCTGCGATTTTTCGTTCTGCATGGCGACGACGATTCCGGTGGGAAGGTGCGTGATGCGCACTGCGGAGTCGGTGGTGTTGACCGACTGCCCGCCGGGACCGGAGGAGCGGTAGACGTCGATCTTGAGATCGTTCTGGTTGATCTCGAGCTCCTCGGGCTCGTCCACTTCGGGCAGCACCAGCACGCCGGCGGCCGAGGTGTGGATGCGGCCCTGGGATTCGGTGACGGGCACACGCTGGACCCGGTGCACGCCGCCTTCGAACTTGAGCCGGGCGTACACGCCTTCGGCCGGATCGTTCGAGCTGCCCTTGACGGCCATCTGGACGTCCTTGTACCCGCCGAGGTCCGACTCGGTGGCAGAGATGATCTCGGTCTTCCAGCCGCGGGATTCCGCGTAACGGCTGTACATCCGCAGCAGGTCCGCGGCGAACAGGGCTGCCTCGTCGCCGCCTTCGCCGCCCTTGACCTCGAGGATCACGTTGCGGGAGTCGTCCGGGTCGCGCGGGATCAGCAGCCGGCGCAGCTTGGCCGCCGCCAGCTCCAGCGCGGCCTCCAGCTCGGGCACCTCGGCCGCAAACTCGGGGTCCTCGTCCGCCATTTCCTTGGCAGCGGCCAGGTCATCGCGGATGCCTTCCCAGCGGTGGTAGGCCTCCACAATGCCGTTCAACTGGGCAGAACGCCGCCCCAGCTTCCGGGCCAGCCGCTGGTCAGCATAGACAGCAGGATCCCCCAGCTGAGCCTGGATAGAGTCGTGCTCATCCAACAGGCCCTGTACGGACTCAAACATTTTCAAACCTCTTTCGACTCTCTCAAGTCTAGTTACTGCAACGCGGGGTCACTTACCGCCCATTCCGGCGGCCCTGATGGGCCGTAGGTGACCCCGCGTTGCTCCCGCCAGGGGGTGGTGAGTTAAACCAGAAGCCGCTCAAAATATGCCGGCCAGGGAGTGCAGTCGATGACTCCCAACCCTCGCAAGCTCGGGTTGGGGCCCTCGTCATCTCCCTTGCGGGCCTGCCGGAACCGGGTGGCTAACGATCGCAGATCGTTGGCCACCCGGCGGAGGGGCGGGGCCGGCATATTTTGAGCGGCGAAAGCCAGCTACTTGTCGTTATCGGACTTCGCACCAAGCGTCGTCTTCTGCACCTGCATGAGGAACTCGACGTTGCTCTGGGTCTCCCGGATCTTGTTGGTCAGCAGCTCAAGGCTCTGCTGCGTTTCGAGTCCGGACAGGACGCGGCGCAGCTTCCACATGATCTTGACTTCCTCGGGGGAAAGCAGGTTTTCCTCACGGCGGGTACCGGACGCGTTGACGTCCACGGCCGGGAAGATGCGCTTGTCCGCGAGCTGGCGGGACAGGCGCAGTTCCATGTTGCCGGTGCCCTTGAACTCTTCGAAGATGACCTCGTCCATCTTGGAACCGGTCTCGACGAGTGCGGTGGCCAGGATGGTCAGCGAGCCGCCGTTTTCGATGTTGCGGGCTGCACCGAAGAAGCGCTTCGGCGGGTACAGCGCTGCGGAGTCCACACCACCGGACAGGATGCGGCCGGAGGCCGGTGCTGCCAGGTTGTAGGCACGGCCCAGGCGGGTCATGGAGTCCAGGAGCACCACAACGTCCATGCCCATTTCCACGAGGCGCTTGGCGCGCTCGATGGAAAGCTCGGCCACGGTGGTGTGGTCGTCGGCGGGACGGTCGAAGGTGGAGGCAATGACCTCACCCTTGACGGTGCGCTGCATGTCCGTGACTTCTTCGGGACGTTCGTCAACGAGCACCATCATGAGGTGGACCTCAGGATTGTTGGTGGTGATGGCGTTGGCGATGGACTGCAGGATGAGCGTCTTGCCGGCCTTCGGCGGCGAAACGATCAGACCGCGCTGGCCCTTGCCGATCGGGGCAACGAGGTCGATGACGCGCGGGCCGATCTTCTTCGGGTCCGTCTCGAGGCGCAGGCGTTCGGAGGGGTAGAGCGGGACGAGCTTCGCGAATTCGACGCGGTCCTTGAGCTCTTCCGGCGTCTTGCCGTTCACCGAGGTGACGCGGACCAGGGCGTTGAACTTCTGGCGGGCGGACTGCTGCTGATTCCCCTGCTGGGCTTCGCCTTCGCGCGGTGCACGGATGGCGCCGACGACGGCGTCGCCCTTGCGCAGGTTGTACTTCTTGACCTGGGCGAGGGAGACGTAGACGTCGTTCGGGCCCGGCAGGTAACCGGAGGTGCGGATGAACGCGTAGTTCTCGAGCACGTCGAGGATACCGGCGACCGGCAGCAGGACATCGTCCTCGGTGACCTCAACGTCGTCGACGTCGGGTCCCTGCTGACGCCCGCGGCGGCGGTCGTTGCGGTCGCGGAAGCGGTCGTTGCGCGAGGAGTTGTCGCGGCTGTCCTGCTGGCCCTGGCGGTCACCGCGGTCGTTGCGGTCACGACGGTTGCGGCGGTTCCGGCGGCTTCCGCCGTCAGAATCATCGCTGTCGCGGGTGTTTTCGCGGGTGCTCTCGCGGGTGCCGGCCGAGTCGTCGCGGCCGCCACGGGTGCGGGTGTCACGGCGCTGGCCGTCTTCGCTGCCGGGCTCGCGCTGTTCGGTGCGCAGTTCACGCTGTTCAGTGCGCTGTTCGCGCTGCTCAGTGCGCTGTTCACGCTGTTCAATGGCGGGCTGTTCGGCCTGGGCCTCGACGGCGGTCTGGCCGGCCTCGGTGGCCTGGGCTGCGGCTTCGCCGCGGCGGCGGTTGCGGGTGCGCGGCTGCCTCGTGCGGTCGCTGCCTTCGGTCCCGGAAACGGCAGAACCGGATTCGGCAGTCGCGGAGGCGCCGGAGTCGGTGGAAACCGCGGGGGCTTCAGCCGGGGCGGCGGCGGGTGCCTCTACGACGGGCGCCGTGACGACTCCGTCGCTGCCTGCGCGGCGGCTGCGGCCACGGCGGGCGCGGGGGCTTTCCTGGGCGGGGGCGTCATCGGCGGCGGGCGCTGTTGCGGGCGCAGCTGCCGGGGCCGCTGCGTGGGACACAGTGCCGTTGTCGCTCGCCTTTTCGGCAGCGCGGGCCGGAGCCTTGCTTACCGGGGTGCCTGCGCGGTGGGCGGAAATGGCCGTGACCAGATCACCCTTGCGCATGCGGGAACCGCCGGAAATGCCCAGCTGGCTGGCGAGGGCCTGGAGCTGGGCGAGCTTAAGGCCTGCAAGGCCGCTGCTCTTGGCGGGTGCTGCCGTTGATTCGGCAGCAGAAGATGTATCCACAGCCGGAGACAGCTCAGTGGTTTCGGTCACGAAGGATCCTTCCCCCTCGACGGCGTCCAGGCTAAGAGCTGGACGCGGTGATTTGATCTGGGCTGCAGTTCAGATCTGCAGCCGGGATTTCGGCCTTGCCGGATGTATATCGGCCAGCAGGGCCGGATATTGCTTCACCATGCACGATCCGAGAAATGAGGAACGGCGGGCTGAGTTTCAGGGGGCAGATCAATTCTGCTGATTCCTGCGTCAGACCGAAAGCAGGTGGCACCGGAAAATATTGCGCAGTGAAAGATGAGAGAGGCTACGTGGCCAACATCGCGGTCTTACAACGGTTAAAAATTTACCGCCTGCGTATTTACCGCCGGTGCACTTCCACTTTAGCACCTTCAACGTCCACGGCCAGCTTCATCACGCGCCAGCCCACTTCCGGCGTGTTGCCCGCGGTGTGGGCGCCGATGAAGTCCACAACCTCACGGGCTTCCGCTTCGCCGTTGGCCAGGACCAGTACGGTGGGTCCGGCGCCGGATACGACGGCGGCGTGCCCTGCCCGGCGCAGCGCGCCGATCAGTTCCGCGCTGGGCCGCATGGCCTCGGCGCGGTAGCTCTGGTGCAGGTAGTCCTCGGTGCCGGGCAGCAGGAATTCCGGGTTCGTGGTCAGGGCATGGATCAGCAGGGCGGCGCGGCCGGAGTTCATGGCCGCGGCATGGTGGCCCACCGAGGCGGGCAAAAGGGCCCGGGCGGCCTCAGTGGAGAGCTCGTAGTCGGGCACAGCGACCACGGGGATCACCGAGGCCGCCACGGACGCGCACGTGCTGCTGTACTGGTCACTGTCCTGCCATGACAGCGCCAGTCCGCCGAAAATGGCGGGTGCAACGTTGTCCGGGTGGCCTTCCATTTCGCTTGTGAGCTGCAGGATCCAGTCGCGGCCACGCCGGGAGGCCTCCGGAACCAGGGCATTGGCGGCGCTGACGGCCGCCACCACGGCCGAGGCCGATGAGCCCAGGCCCCGTCCGTGCGGGTTGACGTTGTCCGCCGTGATCCGCAGGCCTTCGTGCCGGAACCCAAGGCGGTGCAGGGCCTCGGTCAGGGCCTTGACCACGAGGTGCGTCGCATCGCGGGGCAGGGACTCGGCACCCTCGCCGCTGAGCTCGAATTCAAGTTCACCGCTGGCCAGGGTTTCCACGGTCAGCGTGTCATGCAGCGAGAGGGCCAGGCCGAGGCTGTCGTACCCGGGGCCCAGGTTGGCGCTCGTGGCCGGGACACGCACGGTGACCAGCTGGCCCGCCGGAACAGCCGGGGAGCCGGCAGCTGATTCGGCCGGGACGGTGACGGTTGTTTCCAACGTTATTTTTCTTCCAGTCCCAGTGCTGCGGCGACGGTGACGACGTCGTTGGAGACCTTGACCGGCTGCACGTCGCTGCCGTCCTCGGTGCGCAGGGCCCACTGCGGGTCCTTGAGTCCGTGACCGGTCACCGTGATCACGATCGTCTTGCCTGCCGGCACTTCCCCGGCCGCGTGCTTTTTGATCAGCCCGGCGACGCCGGCAGCGGAGCCGGGCTCCACGAAAACGCCTTCCCGGGCGGAGAGCCACCGGTGCGCGGACAGGATTTCCTCGTCCGTGACGGCCTCGATCACGCCGCCGGATTCATCCCGGGCCGCCACGGCGGTGTCCCAGGAGGCCGGGTTGCCGATCCGGATGGCGGTGGCAATGGTGTCGGGCTCGGTGATGGGGTGGCCGGCCACGAAGGGCGCCGCCCCCGCGGCCTGGAAGCCCCACATGACGGGTGTCTTGGTGGACACGGCGGGCAGCGACCCGGCGGTGGGCGACTCGAACGCCGCAGCGTATTCCTTGTAGCCCTTCCAGTACGCGCTGATGTTGCCGGCATTGCCCACCGGGAGCACGTGGAAGTCGGGGGCGTCGCCGAGCGAATCCACCACTTCGAAGGCGCCGGTCTTCTGGCCTTCGATCCGGGCCGGGTTGACGGAGTTGACCAGGAACACCGGGTAGGACTCGCCGAGCTTGCGGGCGATGTCGAGGCAGTCGTCGAAGTTGCCGTCCACCTGCAGCAGCGTGGCCCCGTGCGCGACTGCCTGGCTGAGCTTGCCCATGGAGATCTTGCCCTCCGGGACCAGCACCGCGCACTGCAGCCCGGCCGCCGTCGCGTAGGCCGCGGCGGAGGCGGAGGTGTTGCCGGTGGAGGCGCAGACCACGGCCTTGGCGCCGGCAGCCACCGCTGCCGTCATGGCCATGGTCATGCCGCGGTCCTTGAAGGAACCGGTCGGGTTCATGCCTTCGACCTTGAGGTATACGGTGCTGCCGGTCAGCTCGGAGAGGTGGCGGGCGTGCACGAGCGGGGTGCCGCCCTCGCCCAGGCTGATGACCTTGGTCGCTTCCGTGACAGGAAGACGGTCGGCGTATTCGCGGATGACACCGCGCCATTGGTGAGCCACTTAGACTCCTTCTACCCGGAGTACGGATGTAACGGAATTGATGACGTCCAGGCGCCTGACGGCCTCGACGGTTGCTGCAAGTGCGGCTTCGCGTGCACGGTGTGTCACGATCCGCAGCTCGGCCGATTCCACGTTGGAGTCGGCGTCGCGGTGAATGGTCTGCCGCATGATTTCAATGGACACGCCGTGCTCCGCGAAGAGCTGCGCGATCCTGGCCAGGACACCGGGCTGGTCCGCGACGTCGAGTCCGATGTAGTAGCTGGTGACGGCCGCGTCGATGGGCAACGATGGCACGTGCCCCGTGGTGGTTTCGGTCCGGCCGGGGCCGCCCAGGACAATGCGGCGGGCCGCGGAGACCAGGTCGCCCAGCACGGCGGACGCCGTCGGGGTGCCGCCGGCACCCTGGCCGTAGAACATGAGCTCGCCGGCGTTCTCGGCTTCGATGAAGACGGCGTTGAAGGCACCGCGGACAGCGGCGAGGGGGTGCTCGCGGGGCAGGAGCGTGGGGTGGACACGGACCGAGACGCCGGTTTTGCCGTCCTCGTCAACCAGTTTCTCGGCAATGGCCAACAGCTTGATGACAAAGCCGGCTTCCTTGGCGGCGGCGATGTCCGCCGCGGTGACCGACGTGATGCCCTCGCACGAGACGTCTTCCAGGGCGAACCGCGTGTGGAAGGACAGTGAGGCGAGGATCGCGGCCTTGGCGGCGGCGTCGTAGCCTTCGATGTCGGCCGTGGGGTCGGCTTCCGCGTAGCCCAGGCGCTGGGCCTCGGCCAGCGCGTCGGCGAACTGCGCGCCGGTGGAGTCCATCTGGTCGAGGATGAAGTTGGTGGTGCCGTTGACAATCCCGAGCACCCGGGTGATCCGGTCGCCGGACAGGCTGTCGCGGATGGTCCGCAGGATGGGGATGGCGCCGGCCACGGCGGCCTCGTAGGACAGCTGCACCCCGGCCTTGTCCGCTTCCTCGTACAGTGTGGGGCCGTCCTGGGCCAGGAGCGCCTTGTTGCCGCTGACAACACAGGCACCGTGCCGCATGGCGGTCAGGATCAGGGTCCGGGCCGGCTCAATGCCGCCCATGAGTTCAATGACGAGGTCGGCGTCCTTGACGAGGACTTCGGCGTCAGTGGTGAACAGCTCCTGCGGCAGCTCGACGTCGCGCTTGGCATCGAGGTTGCGCACCGCGATGCCCTGCAGTTCCAGCCGGGCGCCGGTGCGCGCGGCGAGGGCGTCGGCGTCGTCAATGAGAATCCGCGCAACCTGGGCCCCAACGTTGCCACAGCCCAGCAGGGCCACTTTCAGGGTTCGCAATTCAGACATTCAGACTCCCATGTCGCGGTTGAGCAAATCTTCTTCGGTTTCCCCGCGGACAATGAGCCGGGCAGATCCGTCGCTGACAGCGATAACGCCCGGCCGGGCCAGATAGTTGTAGTTGCTTGACAGGGCCCAGCAGTAGGCGCCGGTCCCCGGTACAGCAAGCAGATCACCGGCTGCCACGTCCTCGGGCAGATATACATCTCTAACAACTATGTCGCCGCTCTCGCAATGTTTGCCCACCACTCGGGACAGCTGCGGCGCCGCGTCGGAGCTCCGCGAGGCGAGAATCGCCGAATAATCCGCGTCGTACAGCACCGGCCGGGGGTTGTCGCTCATCCCGCCGTCCACCGACACATAGCGGCGGGGGTGCGTAACGTCCCCGGCTCCGTCGTCGCCGGCCGCGGCACCAGCCGCGGCCGGGGAATCCACCCGGACGGTCTTGAGCGTGCCGACCTCGTACAGCGTAAAGGTGGTGCTTCCGACGATCGCGCGGCCCGGTTCGATCGAAATCCGGGGGGCGGTTATGCCGAGGGCAGCGCATTTGGAACGGACGACGGCGGCCATCGCCTGCGCGATTTCGGCGGCCGGGCGCGGGGTGTCCACGGGGGTGTAGGCGATGCCGTAGCCGCCGCCGAGGTCAAGCTCGGGCAGCACGATGGAGTACTTCGACTGCATCGCTGCCAGGAAGTCCAGCAGCCTCTCGGCGGCGAGGGCGAAGCCGTCCGGTTCGAAGATCTGCGAGCCGATGTGGCAGTGCAGGCCCAGCAGTTCGATGCTGGCGTGCCCGGTGGCCGCGGCCACGGCTTCCTCTGCGGCGGACAGTCCGGCCTGGTCCGTGGAGTCCCCGGCCATGGACAGGCCGAATTTCTGGTCCTCGTGGGCCGTGGCGATGAATTCGTGGGTGTGGGCGTGCACTCCGGGGGTCAGCCGCAGCATGACCCTGGCGGTGTCGCCCCGGTTGGCGGCGATCGCCGCGACGCGTTCGAGCTCGTCGAGGCTGTCCACCACGATCCGTCCCAGCTGCATGTCCAGCGCCCGGTGGATTTCGCCGTCGGACTTGTTGTTCCCGTGCAGGGCGACGTCGGCGCCGGGGATGCCGGCGCGGAAGGCCACGGCGAGTTCGCCGCCGGACGCCGTGTCCAGGCGCAGCCCCTCTTCCTCGACCCAGCGGACCACGGAGGTGCACAGGAAGGACTTGCCGGCGTAGTAGACGTCCACTCCCCCGCAAATATCGGCGAAGGCGTCGTTGAAGGCGTCGCTGAACGCCCGGGCCCGGGCCCGGAAGTCGGTCTCGCTCAGCACGAACAGCGGCGTGCCGTACTGGCGCTGAAGCTCACTGACCGTCAGCCCCTCGATGGTGAGCTCGCCGTCGTCGTTGCGCGCAACACCGCCCGCCCACAGCGGTTCGTGGAGGGCATTGAGGTCGGCGGGGACCTCGAGCCAGTCCGGGGCGAGCGGGGACTGTCCTGAATTTGCGCTCATGGCGGTCACATCCGTTCCGGCGCCGAGACGCCCAGCAGTTCCAGTCCGTTGGCCAGCACCTGGCTGGTGGCGTCATTGAGCCACAGCCTGGTGCGGTTGGTGTCGGTGATGGGTTCCTCGCCCTGCGGCGCCACGCGGCAGGCGTCATACCAGCGGTGGTAGGCGCCGGCGATCACTTCGAGGTGGCGGGCCACGCGGTGCGGCTCGCGCAGCTCGGCGGCCTTGGCCACGATCGAGGGATAGCTGCCCAGGTGCGAGAGCAGCTCGTTTTCGGTGGGGTGCTCCAGCAGGGCGGCGTTGAAGCTGTCTATGCCGTCCACACGGCGCTCCACGCCGGCGGCCACGGCGTTGCGGGCGGCGCCGCGGGAGCGGGCATGGGCGTACTGGACGTAGAACACCGGGTTTTCGTTGCTGTGCTTCTTCAGCAGCTCCGGGTCCAGCGTCAGCGGCGAATCGGCAGGGAACCGGGCCAGCGAGTACCGGACGGCGTCCTTGCCGAGCCAGGAAATGAGGTCCTTGAGCTCGATGATGTTGCCGGCGCGCTTGGACAGCTTGGCACCGTTGACGGAGACCAGCTGGCCGATCAGGACCTCGATGTTGACCTCGGGGTCGTCCCCGGCGGCTGCCGCGATGGCCTTGAGCCGGTTGATGTAGCCGTGGTGGTCGGCGCCGAGGAGGTAGATCTTCTCGGTGTAGCCGCGGTCCTTCTTGGACAGATAATAGGCGGCGTCGGCGGCGAAGTACGTGGGCTCACCGTTTGCGCGGACCATCACGCGGTCCTTGTCATCGCCGAAGTCGGTGGTGCACAGCCAGACCGCGCCGCCGTCGTCGAACACGTGGCCCTGTTCGCGCAGGCGGGCGACGGCGTCCTCGATCGCGCCGGCGTCGTGGAGCTCCTGCTCGGAGAAGTAGACATCGAAGTCGACGCCAAACTCGGCCAGCGTCTGCTTGATGTCATGCATCTGCGCCTTGTAGGCGGCGCCCCGGATCACCGGCAGGGCCGCCACCTCGGTGAGTTCGCGGATGTCCGGGTGCTCGGTGAGCACCTCGTGGCCGAGGTCCGCGATGTACTGGCCCGGGTAGCCGCCCTGGGGCACGTCCAGGCCGTGCAGTCTGGCGAACACGGAGTTCGCGAACACGTTCATCTGGGAACCGGCGTCGTTGATGTAGTACTCGGCAGTGACGTCGGCACCGGAGGCCCGGAGGACGCGGGCGATCGCGTCGCCGAGGGCGGCCCAGCGGGTGTGGCCGATGTGCAGCGGGCCGGTGGGGTTGGCCGAGACGAATTCCATGTTGACCACGTGCCCGGCGAGCGCGGTGTTGGTGCCGTAGGCCGCACCGGCCTCGACGATCGCCTTGGCGAGGGCACCGGCGGCAGCGGCGTCCACGGTGATGTTCAGGAAGCCGGGGCCGGCGATGTCCACCGCGGACACGCCGTCGATCGTTTTGAGCCGGGCGCTCAGGACGGACGCGAACTCCCGCGGGTTGGTGCCCGCCGTTTTGGCCAACTGGAGGGCGACGTTGGTGGCCCAGTCCCCGTGGTCCCTGTTCTTGGGCCGCTCCACGCGCACCTCATCCGGGATGTCGGCCGCGGAGAGGGCTATGTCACCGGCGGCAACGGCGTCCTTCAGGCAGGCGGATATGGCGAGGGAGAGTTCTTCTGGGGTCACAGTTCTAGCCTACCGGTGGGCCCGGAGTGCGGCGGAATCTGGCACCCGGCATGACGGCGGGGCCGGTTACGGGAATACCCAAGGTCTTCGATGCCTCGCACCAAGGGTGAACCGTTACCCTGAATTCAACGTCTGCAACCGTGTCAGTGCCTCCACATTGTTCGCTGTCCGATCCCCGCAAAGAATCGAGTCCCGCATGAATACCGCCTTCCGCAAAAGCGTCCTCGTCGGCATTGCCGGCCTCTCCGTGGCCGGAACTGCGGCTGGCTGCGCCCCTTCTGCGCAGGCCCCGGCCGCAGAGGCCGCGCCGCCCGCAGCTTCCGGGACCGCCGGTACCGGTTCCTACAAGGACGGCACGTACAGCGCCGACGGGAACTACACCTCCCCCAACGGCACTGAGACCGTGGGCGTGGAGCTGACGCTGGCCGGCGGTGCCGTGTCCGACGTGAAGATCACGCAGCACCCCTCGAATCCGAACACCCGAAAGTTCCAGGGCGAGTTCGCCGGCGGCATCCAGTCCCAGGTTGTTGGCAAGAAGCTCGACGAGATCAAGGTTTCCAAAGTGGCCGGATCCTCGCTGACCAGCGGCGGCTTCAACCAGGCCGTGGCGAAGATCAAGTCACAGGCCCAATAGCGCAACAAGGGAACAGAGGAATCGTGGCGCATCCGGGCTGGACGCACTTCAGCTTTGACGGGATCGGGACCCGCTGGGAGATTTCCACCCCGTCCCGGCTCTCCGGCGAGCTCCGCCGCGGCCTGCTCGCCACGGTGGCGGAGTACGACGCCGCGTGGTCCCGGTTCCGCCCCGATGCGCTCATTGCCGACGCAGCCCGGACGCCTGGCCGCATTGAGCTGCCCGCCGAAGGGGCCGCCCTGGGCGAGCTGTACGGCACCCTGTACCGGCTCACCGGGGGTGCGATGACCCCGCTCATCGGCGGGAGCCTGGAGCGCCTGGGCTACGACGCCACCTACACCCTGCGCCCGGGCGGTGCGCCGCTTCCCGCGCCCCGGTGGGAGGATGCGCTGGACTGGCAGGGCACCGCGCTGACCACCACGGTTCCTGTGGTGATCGACGTCGGCGCGGCCGGAAAGGGCCAGCTGGCCGATCTGCTCTCCGCGCAGCTCCGGGACGGCGGCTGCGCCGGGCATTTCATCGATGCCAGCGGGGACCTGCTGAATCCGGGGCCGGATCCGGTGGCGGTTGCCCTCGAGCACCCCTACGATCCCACCCGGGCAATCGGCACCGTCCAGCTGGGGGCCGGTGCCCTGTGCGCTTCCGCCGCCAACCGGCGCGCCTGGGGCGACGGGTTCCATCATGTCCTGGACGGCACCACGGGAGCGCCGGTGCGTACCGTTGTCGCCAGCTGGGCCATGGCCGGGACCGCGATGGTGGCGGATGCGCTGGCCACTGCGTTGTTCTTTGTCGACGGTCCGCGGCTGGAGCAGGAGTTCGATTGCGCCTGGCTCACGGTTTATGCGGACGGGCACGCGGAATATTCAGCCGACTTCGAAGGGGCCCTGTTCTCATGACTGCCATCACCACCACAGCCCTCGGCTCGAGGCTGGACACCGCCTTGGGCCGGCTCACGATGTACCGGCTGGTGCTGTGGGTCCTGGCCGTCCTGGCCGGCTACAGCCTGCTGCTCAATGTGCTGGGCTGGCTGACGTTCGGGCTGCCGGAAATGCTGGCCCACCTTGCCCTGTGCCTTGGCCTGACGTACGCCTCCAGCCAGGGGCTGGCCGCACTGTTCCATGTACGGCCGCACACGGAATCCTCACTCATCACCGGCCTGCTGCTGTACTTTCTATTCTGGCCCAGCGAGCTGCCCCAGGGCCTCCAGCCGGCGGAGATCGCCGGCGTCGCCCTGGCCTGCGTACTGGCCTCGGCCTCGAAGTATGCGCTGGCCTGGCGCGGCCGGCACATCTTCAATCCGGCCGCGGCGGGCGCGTTCCTCGCCGGGCTGACCGGGCTCAACATTGCCACCTGGTGGGCCGCGACACCGGCCATGCTCTGGCTGGTGCTGCCAGGGGTGCTGCTGGTGCTCTACCGGACCCGGAAGTTCGCCATGGCCGCCGTCTTCACCGTGGTTGCCGTGTCCATCGTGGCCGCCGATCTGCTCCGGGCCGGGATGAATCTCCCCGAGGCCCTGTGGCAGACGCTCGCGCAGCGGCCGGTGCTGTTCTTCGTCGGGTTCATGCTCACCGAGCCGCTCACCCTGCCCCCGCGGCGCTGGCAGCAGCTGGCCCTGGCCGCCGTCGTCGGGGCACTGTTTGCCGTCCCCTACAACCTGGGGTTTGTGGCCAACTCCCCCGAGCTGGCGCTGCTCGCGGGCAACGCGCTTGCCTTCGCCGTCGGACAGCGGGGCGGGGTCCGGCTGGCGTTCGTCGCGAGCCGTCCGCTGACGCCCACGACGACGGAATTCAGCTTCCGCCCGGAACGTCCGGTGCGCTTCGCTCCCGGACAGGCCCTGGAGCTCCACCTGCCCCCGGACACGGCCGGCGACGCTGGCGCCGCCAGGGGCGATGGGAAGGGTGACGGCAAGGGAATCCGGCGCGTGTTCAGCCTGACCAGCGCACCCGGAGCCTCCCTGCTGACGATCGGGGTGGGGACGGCCGAACCGGTGTCCTCAGCCAAGCGATCGCTGCTGTCCCTGGCACCCGGCGCCGGGCTCACCGCCACCACGGTGAGCGGCGACTTCGTCCTGCCCCGGGACCCGGCCACCCCCGTGCTGCTCGTCGCGGCCGGAATCGGGATCACCCCGTATGTGGCCCAGCTGGCCGGGGCGTCGGCCGGAAACCCGGCCGGGGACCGCGACGTTGTCCTGCTGTACCTGGCCAAGAGTGCCGCCGAACTGGGCTACGCCGAGGAGCTCCAGCGCTCGGGGGCGCGCATCGTGGCCCGGCTGGCCGACGGTTCGGCGCCGCCGGCCAACATGGAGGACGCAGGCGCCGGAAGAATTGACGCGGCGGCCCTCAAGGACCTGGTGCCGGACATCGGCGGCCGGGAAGTCTTCATCTCCGGCTCGCCCGCCAGCGTGCGTTCGCTGCGGGCCGCGGCGCGTGGCGCGGGCGCCCGCCGGGTCCATGTGGATACGTTCACCGGCTACTGACGCCGCTACTGAGCGGACCGGCCAATCCGCGGGATCGGCCAAGCTGCGGACCCCGCACATAGGCCGCGCTGGACCGAAACTTGACTCCACAAATGAGCGACCGTTTTCCATGGTTTTCCGTTGGAGGCCACCTTCCTGCTAAGCTCTAGGACGTCCCGCCGGTAACGGCAGGAACCCTGACTGCCCTCGTAGCTCAGGGGATAGAGCGTCTGCCTCCGGAGCAGAAGGTCGTTGGTTCGATTCCAATCGAGGGCACAAAATACCGGCATCGCCGGCAAACCCCGCTGTTTCATTGAAACGGCGGGGTTTTTTGTGCCCAGAATCCCGCCAAAAGATCGCGGAAATCCAGCGGCTTTGCCCCTGCCGATTGTCGGTGCTCCCTCGTAGGCTGTTTTCATCGGTGGCGGGCTACCCTGCCGGCTCCGAAGCATGAAGGGGGTCTCAAGTGTTCTTCTCAACTGTGTACTGTTCCATCGTTCCGCCCTATTTGCTCCGCAGGCTGGCCGCACAGCAAAAGCCGGAGCTCTCCAGGGCCGCCCACGGGGCAAAGCAGGCCCTGCAACACGTCCCGGGGTTCCAGGCCTCCCGCGCAGTGCCCGGGCCCGGCAGCCGTCCGGGCCTGCGGGAACTCAAGCCGTCCCCGCCGGAACGGACGGTCTACGACGCCAAGTCCACCGAGAAGCTGCCCGGCAGCGTGGTCCGCAAAGAAGGCGAACCGCCCACCGGCGATCCCGCCGCCGACGAGGCCTATGACGGGCTGGGGCACACCCACCGCCTCTACGCCGAGGCCTTCGGACGCAATTCGATCGACGGCAAAGGCCTGCACCTTGATGCCACGGTCCACTACGGCCGCCTGTACGACAACGCATTCTGGGACGGCCAGCAAATGGTCTTCGGCGACGGTGACGGCCAGGTCTTCGGGCGGTTCACGAAATCCCTGAGCGTCATTGGCCACGAGCTCACCCACGGCGTGACCCAGTACTCGGCCGGGCTGGTCTACCGCAACCAGGCCGGCGCCCTGAACGAATCGATGTCCGATGTCTTCGGTGCCCTCGTTGAGCAGTACGTGCGGAAGCAGTCGACGGCGGAGGCCAGCTGGCTGATCGGCGAAGGTCTCTTCACCGACCAGGTGCAGGGGGCCGCCTTGCGTTCCATGAAGGCTCCGGGAACGGCATACGACGACGACGTGCTCGGCAAGGACCCGCAGCCGGACTCGATGGACGGCTACGTGCGCACAAGTGCGGACAACGGCGGCGTGCACATCAACTCCGGCATCCCCAACCGCGCGTTCTGCCTGGTGGCCACCGCCCTCGGCGGCAATGCCTGGGACGCACCGGCACAGATCTGGTACGAGACCCTGACGGGCGGCAAGCTGTCCCCCACCGCCACGTTCGGTGCCTTCGCCAAGGCAACAGCCGCCTCTGCCAAGGAGCTTTTCGGCGAGGATTCCAAGGAACATGACGCCGTGCGCTCCGCGTGGGAAACTGTGAAGGTCAAGCTCCCGGGAGCCCGACGATAAGCCCAGGCCCCTGCAGATCCGAGTCCGATGAAGGTCCGAGTCCGATGAAGATAACTGTCCAGCGCAGTGGCGGCGTGGCCGGAATGAAAAGGACGTGGACCGTCCGGCCCGAGCCGCCCGAGGACACCGACCGGTGGCGGCCGCTGATTGAGGCCTGCCCCTGGGACGACGTCGCCGGGACCAGCGGGACATCCGGCCAGCCGGACCGGTTCATGTACAGCATCCGGGCCGATCAACGGCGGGCGGTCCTGCCCGAGCGTGAACTGACGGGCCCGTGGCGCGACCTCGTCGAATGCGCACGGGCCGCGGCCGAGGAATCGGCGCCGCCGGGCTTTGCCTAGACGCTCCTGCCGGGCCGGGGCCCGCTACGCCGTGGCCAGGTGCCCGCGGAAAGTGCGCCGGTAGGACTGCGGGCTGGTGTCCAGCGCCTTCGTAAAGTGGTGCCGCAACAGGACCGAATGTCCGAAGCCGGATTCCCTCGCGATTTCGTCGATATTGAGCTCCGTGGTTTCCAGCAGCTCCTGGGCACGGAGCACCCGTTGGGAATTGAGCCAGGCCGCCGGGGTGGCCCCCGTTTCCGCACGGAAGCGCCGCGCAAATGTCCGCGGCGACATATGGACCCTGGCCGCCAGCTCGTTGACTGCGTGTTCCTCGTCCAGGTGCCGGACCATCCACTGCAGCAGCTGCTCCATGGGTTCCGAGCCGCACTGCGGAATGGGCCGGTCGATGTATTGGGCCTGGCCGCCGTCCCGGTGCGGAGGGACCACCATGTCCCGGGCGATGGCGGCGGCCACCTTGGCGCCGAACTCCACGCGGACCAGGTGCAGGCAGGCATCGATCCCCGCGGCCGTGCCGGCACTCGTGATGATCCGGCCGTCCTCGACGTAGAGGACATTTTCATCCACCAGCACGGCCGGGTATCGGCTGGCCAGTTCCTGGGAGTAATGCCAGTGCGTGGTGCATCGGCGGCCATCGAGCAGGCCTGCCCGGGCCAGGGCAAAGGCACCGGAACAAATGGACATCACCCAGGCGCCCCGGGCATGGGCCGCCCGCAGCGCCTCCAAGACGGATTCGGGAACGTCCTCGTCCCGGCCGTACGGCGCCATCACCACCAGGTCGGCGTCGGCAGTTGCTTCCAGCCCGAGACCGACGTGCATGGACAGGCCGGACTTGAGCGGGACGTCGCCCGGCTCGGGCGCGCAGACGCGGAAATCGAACGCGGGCACGCCGTTTCCGCGGTCCGAGCGGTCGATGCCGAAGACCTCGAAAGCCGTCGCGAACTCGAAGATCGAGAAGTTGGGAACCACGATCATTGCCACTGATTTGATCATGACTTCATCCTGACAGAACAGTGGCAGAAATTGTATCTTTTTGGGCATTTCTGCCACTTTTTTTAGTTCTTGGACCGGAGAACCATAGAGGTATGGAACTCCTCGGAATCGCCGTCATCGTCCTGATCATCGCCGGCCTCGCAGCCACCATCTCCGCCCTGCGGAAGGACGGCCTCGGTCACACCCCGCCCGTCCGCTCGGAAGAGTACTGGATGGCCCGGGACCTGCCGAGCGTCAACTACACCCTGCGGAACTTCTAAGTCCGCGCACGTTTTGCCCACACGCCCATCGGGCCCGGCTCATCAAGCCGGGCCCTCACTATGCGCCGGGCCTGAAGCAGCAACGGAACAGCCCGGCTGCAGCAACCGGACCCGATAGTAGGACCGCACAGCCGCCGCCACCCCAGCGGACAGTCCACCCCAGTAGACTGTCTCCAGCCATGACATTGCATATTTCCTACCCCGCCGAGCTGCCGGTCTCCGAGCGCCGCGAAGATCTTATGGCCGCCATCGCGGCCAACCAGGTGACCATCATCGCCGGCGAGACCGGCTCGGGTAAGACCACCCAGATCCCCAAGATGTGCCTTGAGCTCGGCCTGGGCGAGAACGGGCTGATCGGCCACACCCAGCCCCGCCGTCTCGCGGCCCGCACCGTGGCCGAGCGCATCGCGGAGGAACTCGGCGTCGAAATCGGCCAGGAAGTCGGTTTCCAGGTCCGCTTCACCGGTGAGGTCAGCCGGTCCACCAAGGTCAAACTCATGACCGACGGCATCCTGCTGGCGGAGATCCAGCGCGACAGGCTGCTGCGCAAGTACAACGCCATCATCATTGACGAGGCGCACGAGCGCAGCCTCAACATCGACTTCATCCTCGGCTACCTCAAGCGCATCCTGCCGCAGCGCCCGGACCTGAAGATCATCATCACCTCGGCCACCATCGATCCGGAGCGCTTCGCCAAGCACTTCGGTAGCGACGAGGAGCCCTCCCCCATCATCGAGGTGTCGGGCCGGACTTTTCCGGTGGAAATCCGCTACCGGCCGCTTTCCCAGCCGGCCGGCGGCGCCGAAGATGGAGCCGGAGAAGGTGCCGCGGCGGACGACGAACTCGAGGAGGACCGCGACCCGCTCGATGCGGTGTGCGACGCCGTCGACGAGCTCGCCTTGGAAGCCCACGGCGACATCCTGATCTTCTTCTCCGGCGAGCGCGAAATCCGCGACGCGGCGGAGGCCCTCAACGCCCGCATCCAGTCCAACCGGCGCCTCGCGGGCACCGAGGTCCTTCCCCTCTTCGCCCGGTTGAGCCTGCAGGAGCAGCACAAGGTTTTCCACCCCGGCAGCAAGCGCCGGATCGTACTTGCCACCAACGTCGCCGAAACCTCGCTGACGGTCCCCGGCATCAAGTACGTGATCGACACCGGCACGGCCCGGATCTCGCGCTACTCGCACCGGACCAAGGTCCAGCGCCTGCCGATTGAGCGCGTCTCCCAGGCTTCGGCCAACCAGCGCTCGGGCCGCTGCGGCCGCGTTTCCGACGGTATCGCGATCCGGCTGTACTCCGAGGAGGACTTCGAGTCGCGGCCGCTGTTCACGGATCCGGAGATCCTGCGCACCAACCTCGCGGCCGTCATCCTGCAGATGACCGCCATGGGCGTGGCCCGCGGACCGAAGGACGTGGAGAACTTCCCGTTCGTCGAGCCGCCGGATTCGCGCGCCATCAACGACGGCGTCAGCCTCCTGCGCGAGCTCGGCGCCCTGACCGCCGCGCGGCAGGAGCCAACGGACGACGGCGGACAGCGCCGCGGTTCCGGCCGTCCCGGAAGCGGACTCACCGCCGTCGGGCAGCAGCTGGCCCAGCTGCCGGTGGACCCCAGGCTCGGCCGGATGATCGTGGAGTCCGGAAAGCGGGGCTGTGTCCGGGAGGTCATGATCCTGGCCGCCGCGCTCACCATCCAGGACCCGCGCGAGCGTCCAACAGACAAGCAGCAGCTCGCCGCGGAGAAGCACGCCCGCTTCCGGGACGAGAACTCGGATTTCACCGGTTACCTGAACCTGTGGAACTACCTGCAGGAGAAGCAGCAGGAACTGTCCTCCACGGCGTTCCGCCGGCTCTGCCGCAACGAGTTCATCAACTACCTGCGGGTCAGGGAGTGGCAGGACCTGTTCGCCCAGCTCCGCCAGCTGGCCCGCCCGCTGGGCATCAGCCTGGACAACAAGCGCCTTGCCGATCCGGTGGGCAACCACGACGGCATCCACATCAGCCTGCTCTCGGGGCTGCTGAGCCACGTCGGCATCCTCGACGAGCGCAAGCGCGAGTACGCCGGCGCCCGCGGCAGCCGCTTCGCGATTTTCCCGGGTTCGGCACTGTTCAAGAAGTCACCCACGTTCGTGATGGCCGCCGAGCTCGTGGAGACGAGCCGGCTCTGGGCCCGCGTCGCGGCGAAGTTCGATCCGCTCTGGGCCGAACAGGTGGCCCCCGACCTGGTCAAGCGCAGCTACAGCGAGCCGCACTGGTCCAAGAAGTTGGGCGCGGTGATGGCCCACGAAAAGGTCACGCTGTACGGCGTGCCCATCATCCCAAGCCGGCGGATCAACTACGGCAAGGTGGATCCGGAGCTCTGCCGCGAGCTCTTCATCCGCCATGCCCTGGTTGAAGGCGACTGGCAGACCCACCACAAGTTCTTCCACCGCAACCGCGCGCTGCTGCACGAAGTCGAGGAGCTCGAGGCCCGGATGCGGCGCCGCGACATCCTGGTGGACGACGAGACACTCTTCGAGTTCTACGACGCCCGGATCGGCGCGGAGGTCGTCTCGGAGCGGCACTTCGACAAGTGGTGGAAGGACGCACGGCAGCAGGATCCCACGCTGCTCGACTTCGACCAGTCCCTGCTGATCAGCGAGGACGCCGCGGCCCTGGACGATTCGGCCTATCCCAAGACCTTGTTGCACAAGGGCTTCGAGCTGCCGCTGAGCTACGAGTTCCACCCCGTGGCGCCCGGTTCGCCGCCAAATCCATCCGACGGCGTCACCGCCGAGGTGCCGGTGCTGTTCCTGAACCAGCTCGACGATGCCGCGTTCCGCTGGCTGATCCCCGGGCAGCGCGTGGAACTCGTCACGGCGCTCATCAAGTCGCTGCCCAAGCAGATCCGCAAGAACTTCGTTCCTGCCCCGGACGTGGCCCGCCAGGCCGTCGCGGCACTGGAAGCTGACTTCGATCCCGCCACGGACGAGCTCGAACCGTCGCTGGAACTGGTGCTGCGCCGGATCCGCGGACAGGTCATTCCGCCGGGCTCCTGGAACTGGGACGCCGTCCCGTCGCATTTGCGGGTCAGCTTCCGCGTGGTGGATTCCCGCGGCAAGTTGCTGGATGAGGGCAAGGACCTGAACGCGCTGCAGGAGCGGCTGGCCCCGGCCACCCGCCGGGCCATCGCGGAATCCCTCGGTGCCACCCCGGGCACCACGGCGCTCCAATCCAAGGGAAATGCCGCGGCGAAGGCGAAAGCCGGCGCGAACGGCAAGGATGGCGCGCGTTCATCACGGGCCGGCACGTCCCCGTCGGCCGCCCTGGCCGCTGCCGCAGCCGCGGCGCCGGGCGGGKTCACCGAAATGTCCGGGCTCAAGGACTGGACCTTTGGAACCGTCCAGCGCCAGGTCCAGGGAACCGTTGGCGGGCACACCGTCACCGGCTATCCCGCCCTGGTGGATGAGGGAACGTCCGTGGCGCTGCGGCTGTTCCAGACGCCGTCGGAACAGCAGGAAGCCATGCGCGGCGGGGTCATCCGGCTCCTGGCCCTGAAAGTGCCGCCGCCGGACCGCTATGTCCTGGAGCACCTGAACAACACCGAGAAACTGACGTTCAGCCAGAACCCGCATGGTTCCGTGGCCGCGCTGATCGCCGACTGCGCCCTGGCCGCCATCGACAAACTCACGCCGGCCCCGCTGCCGTGGGACGAGGCCTCGTTCAAGGCGCTCTACGAGGGCGTCCGGGCGGAGCTGATCGACACCGTCTTTACTGTCACCGCCGTCGTCGAACGTATCCTGGCCAGTACCCGCCGGATCGAAAAGCAGCTCAAGGGCACCACGAGCCTGGCCCTGATCAGCGCGCTCAACGACGTCAAGAGCCAGCTCGAGCAGCTGGTGTATCCGGGTTTCGTGGCACGCACGGGCTACGCCCAGCTCAGCCAGCTGCCCCGCTACCTCGCGGCGATCGAAAAGCGCCTCGAGAAGCTGCCGGGCAACGTCCAGCGGGACGCCCAGCACATGGCCGCGGTCCAGGCCCTGGAGGACGACTACGACGACGCCGTGTCCGCGCTGCTGCCCGGGCGGCGGGCGGGCGCGGAGTTAACCCACGTGCGCTGGATGATCGAGGAACTGCGGGTGAGCCTCTTCGCCGTCGAACTCGGGACCGCCTATTCGGTGTCCGAAAAGCGTATCCGGGCCGCCCTTAACAAAGTGCTGGCGCCGGCGTAGACCCCTGAGGGTGCTGCGCCGGCGCCAGCACTGGCAGCCGGGAATGTCCGGGCGGGCCTGTCCGGGCGGGACCTAGGCGGCCGGGACGTGCTCCGCGTGGCCGGCCGTGCGGAGGCCTTGGCGGAGCTTCTCCGCGTTGGCGTCCAGCCTGGCCGGATCCGGGTGCTGGTCCACGGAGCCGAAATCAAAGTCCGCCATTGAGTTCGATGGCCACACGTGGACGTGCATGTGGTTGATTTCGTAGCCGGCCACGATCAGCCCGGCCCGGGCGGCGTCGAACACCTCCACCTGGACCGCGCCGATCTTGCGGGCAACCTCCATGACCCGGCCGAGGACCTCGGGCGAGGCATCCGTCCAGCGGTCCACTTCCTCGGTGGGCACCACGAGGGTGTGGCCGTCGGCCAGCGGGCCCATGGTCAGGAACGCCACGACGCCGTCCTCGCGCCAGACGAAGCGGCCCGGGATCTCGCCGTTGATGATTTTGGTGAAGAGAGTGCTCATGCGTCCGCCTTTTCTGCCGGGGACCCCAGGGTACTGACGTCCAGGACAAAACGGTACTTGACGTCGCCTGCCACCATGCGGTCGTAGGCTTCGTTGAGCTGGTCAGCGCCGACCACCTCAACGTCGGACACCACGCCGTGCTCGGCGCAGAAGTCCAGCATCTCCTGCGTCTCGGCGATGCCGCCGATCAGCGAACCCGCATAGGCGATCCTGCGCCGGATCAGCGCCCCGGGGTTGACGGGCGGCATCGCTTCGGCGGGCAGGCCCAGCTGGAACAGCACACCGTCCAGGCCCAGCGTGCGGAAGTAGGGGTTGAGGTCGTGCGGTGCGGCGACAGTGTCGATAATGACGTCGATGCTGCGGTTCGCGGCTTCCATCGCGGCCGGGTCGGTGGAGAGGATGACGTCGTCGGCGCCCAGCTCGCGCGCTGCGGCGAACTTGTTCTCCGACGTCGTGAAGACCTTGACCTCGGCCCCCATGGCCTTGGCGATCTTGACGGCCATATGGCCGAGACCGCCCAGTCCGACGACGCCGACGACGTCGCCTTCCTCGACCTCGAAGTGGTTCAGGGGCGAATACGTGGTGATGCCGGCGCACAGCAGGGGCGCCGCGGCGGCGGGGTCCAGTGCTTCCGGCACCCGCAGGACATAGTGGCGGTCCACCACTATCGACGTCGCATACCCGCCCTGGGTGATGGCGCCGTCGTTGCGGGCATCCTTCGCCCCGTAGGTTCCCACCGCGGCGTTTTCGCAGTACTGCTCGAGGCCGTCCAGGCAGCTGTCGCACTCGCGGCAGGAGTCCACGATGCAGCCCACGCCCACGCGCTCACCCACCGTGAAGTCGTCGACGGCGGAACCGAGCCGGGTGACCCGGCCGACGATCTCGTGGCCCGGGATCAACGGGTAGGTGCCGCCGCCCCATTCGCCCCGGGTGGCGTGCACGTCCGAGTGGCACAGTCCGCAGAATTCAACGGCGATCTCGACGTCGTCCGCCTTCGGCGCCCGTCGGGACACGGTCAAGGGAACGAGCCCGCTGTCCGGTGAGGTGGCACCATACGCAGCAGCGAGTGTGGGGCCGGCGTTCTGCGCGGCGCTGTCCGCGGTGGCGGATTTGGTGTCTGTGGTGTCCAAATCCGGCAACGGCTTGGCAAGGGGCGGGGGTACGGGACGTCCAGGTGTCATACGTTGACGCTACCCCCGGTCCCGGGATGTATTCCACTTTGGGGTGCGGGGCCACACTGCGGGTCACGTGGTTGTCCAGGGGGCGGAGCCGCAGCCAGTCTCACGCGCCAACTCAGGCGATGGGCGGCTGTGCCTGAGAGACTGGCGGTCGTGAATACCCTCGATCCCGACACCTCAGCGCTCTGGCCGCCCGTCGAGAGCGCGTGGCCGCATCTGGAATGGAATGATGTCACCTTCAAGCACGGAGCTTTCCACCATGTCGCCATCCTCAGCACCTCTGCCGTGGTGCGCGTAGCGCGCGGCGCAGGCCACGCTTCGCGGACTCACAGCGAGCATCAGAACCTCAGGACATTAGGAGACGTGGATCTTCCGTTCCGTATCCCTCTGGCCATGTCCGAACCGCTTTCGGGGCCTTCATGGTCTGCGCAGGTCAGCAGTTGCATCCCGGGCGAACATCGGCCTGGCATCTCCTGGGAGCAGGCTAGGGGGCCGTTGGAACGCGTCCTGGCCGGTCTCCGGGAAGCTGCGAGTCCTCGAGGCCAGCTCCGGCCTGTCAGGCAGTGGTGCGGAGGGCAGCAATGGCCAGCCATTGTCGACCGGATCATCCAACCGTTAGATAAGGCCACTAAGACCGCTGCCCGGCGAGCTGTTGAGGAAGTACTGGAAGAAGAAACAGGAGTTGAGACTTCACTAGTGCACGGCGACTTTGGGCTGCACAACATCATGTGGTGTGGAGATCAGCTTTCAGGTGTCATAGACCTCGACAACGCCTGCGTTGGCGACCCCGCGCTTGACCTCGCACCCCTCATCGGAACGTTCGGCTCGGCCCGGGTCTCCGACATAGCGGACAGGGAGACAATCGCCAGGGCAAGGATTCACCGGGCATCGCTGCCCCTGCAGGTTGCAGCCGCTGCCCAGCTGATCAACGACAACAAACTCAAAGACTTTGCACTCTCCAACTTCCAGATGCGGTTTCACGCAGGCACCCTTCAGGATCCGCAACAGACATGAGGCAGCCTCCTTTATCCCCGGACTAAATGTCGTAGCCCACAGGGACACTTGAAGCGCGGACGGAAAACAGAGGCCCATACGTCGGCGATACAATCTCGCGGCGCTGAAGGACGCAGCACCGAAGGACTCGGCGTTGAAGGACACAGCCCCCTCGAGTCGCGGCGCCGCTGGGTGCGTTGCCACGATCACTTCAGCCCACCGCCGGTACGTCGGTCCCCGCTTTTCTGTCGCACCTCCGAGGGAGACTTGAACCATGAACGGCAAGCAGTGGACATTCGGATCTGATAGGTCGCTAGTGGCTTCGGAAGCCGTGGAACGGCTCCTGCGGGCCATAAATGTCATAGCCCGCAGGGACACTTAATTCATGGACGGCAATCAGGGGCCCGAAGTGGCTTCGGCAGGACACGGCGACGGTGGCCTGAGTCGCGCCGCGGGCGATGCCGCCGCCATTCCGGGCACCGCAGAGGCGGCCTTGGCGGGCCGGCTGGCCGCCGGACCGATGGGCTTAGGCTGTCCGCCCACGGACAGTGCCGGGATCATTGACCGGATCCGGGAACTGGAAGACTGGAAATCCGCCGCGTCCGCGGAACAGGCCCGGCTCGCCGTGGCCTTCGACCTGCTCCAACGCCGCGAACAAGCCGCCGCCGGGGTCCCGGCCGAGAAGCTCGGCGCCGGGATCGGCGCGCAGATCGCCCTGGCCCGGCACGAATCCCCGCCAGGGGCGGCCGGCTCCTGGGCCTGGCCAAAGCCCTGATCACCGAGATGCCGCACACCCTCACCGCGCTCGAAACCGGGCAGCTGAACGAATGGCGCGCCACCCTGCTGGTGCGCGAAACCGCCTGCCTGAGCGCCGCGGACCGGGCCGCCGTCGACGAGGAATTGGCGCCCGACGCCGGGACGTTCGCCGGGGCCGGTGACCGGTCCCTGGTCGCCGCGGCCCGGGCCGCCGCGTACCGGCGCGATCCCAGCTCCGTCCCCGAACGCGCCGCGCACGCCGCCACCGAGCGGCACGTCAGCCTCCGCCCGGCCCCCGACACCATTTGCCACCTCACCGCCCTGCTGCCCGTGACCGCCGGCGTCGCCGTCTACAAGGCCCTCACCGGGCACGCCGACACCCTCCGCGCCGCCGGGGACCCGAGGGGCCGCGGGCAGCTCATGGCCGATGCCCTGGTCGAACGCACCACCGGCACCCCCGGCGGGATCACCGGCGTCGAAATCCAGCTCGTCATGACCGACCGCACCCTCTTCCAGGCCGACGCCGAACCGGCCGTCCTGCCCGGCTACGGCACCGTCCCCGCCGGCTGGGCCCGGGAACGCATCGGCGCCGGGACGAACGCCGAGGACCGGAACTTCAACCTCTGGCTCCGGCGCCTCTACACCCACCCCGGCACCGGCGAGCTCGTGGGGCTGGACTCCCGCGCCCGGCTCTTCCCACCCGGGCACCGCCGCTTCATCCAAACCAGAGACGACACCTGCCGCACCCCCTACTGCGACGCGCCCATCCGCCACCTGGACCACATCATTCCCTGGCACACCGGCGGCCCGACCACCACGGACAACGCCGCCGGCCTCTGCGAAGCCTGCAACCACACCAAAGAAAACCCCGGCTGGAAAGCACGCCCCAGCCCCGAAGCCGCACCCGGATCCGGATCCGCCTCGAGCATCGGCGCGAGGCACACCATCGAACTCACCACCCCCACCGGCCACACCTACCACTCCACCGCGCCACCCCTGCCCGGAACACCGCTTCGGCCATCAGCCACAGACCAGCCAGGCTCCCAGCCAGGCTCCCGCCACCGGCGCCAGCTCCGGCACCAAGCCAAAACGCTCAGGCGTGGAAAACCCAAAGCGGCTGCCGCAGCCTAGGAATTATGGACCGCCCGAGGAGGAACTGGAGGCGCTCTGGGCAGCCTGCGCGGGCCGTCCAATGCTCGTGCTGGCCCTTAGCGTGAAGCCGCGTCCTCGCCGTACGGTTCCGGCCCGGTGACAACATCGTTCGCGGGACCGTGGCACCACTCCGAAAAGGACCCCGGATAGAGGGCAGCGGAAAAGCCGGCAATCTCGAGGGCGGCGATTTCATGGGCCGCTGTCACTCCGGACCCGCAGTACACGGCAGTGGGAACGCCGTCCCGGTAACCGAGCTGTTCGAAGCGCTCCCGCAGCTCCGCCGGGGCAAGGAAGCGCCCGTCAGCGCGCAGGTTCCCGGTGGTAGGGGCACTGACGGCCCCCGGAATATGGCCGGCGCGGGGATCCACGGGCTCGATTTCGCCGCGGTACCGCTCCCCCGCCCGGGCGTCCAACAGCAGCCCCCGCCGGCCCCAACTGGCGGCTTGTCCGGCGTCGATCGCGGGCATGGCGCCGTCGGACAGGGTGACGTTTCCGGGTGCGGGCTGTTCGGGTCCGGCCGCCAGCTCGAACCCGGCAGCCCGCCACGCGGCCAGGCCGCCGTCGAGCAGGTACACAGAACTGAAGCCGGCGTTGCGCAGCATCCACCACAGCCGGGCCGCAGCCATGTTGCCGCTGTCGTCGTACGCTACGACCACATCGCCGTCGTTGATGCCCCAGCGGCGCGCGGACTCCTGGAACCGCTCCGACGGCGGCAACGGATGCCTGCCGCGTTCCGGTTCCGCCGGTCCGGCAAGTTCAGTGGCGAGATCCACGAAGACGGCCCCGGGGATGTGTCCGCGCAGGTAGTGATCGTGACCGTGGGGATCCCCCAGCGCCCAGCGAACGTCGAGGAGTACTGTGCGCTGGCCGGCTGCGCCGGCGTCGTCCATCCGGTCCTTGAGGGCGGCAGCATCGAGAAGGGTGTCCATTTCCCCACTCTATCTTTGGCGTCCCGCCGCCCCCGGTAGGCTGTAGCGGTGAACACAGCGCACCTGCAGGACCGGGCCTGGGCCGACGAGGCCGTCCGCCGGATCAACGCCGAAAACAACCGCTCAGCCGACACCCACCTGTACTCGGTGCCGCTCCCGGAGCACTGGGGCGTGCAGCTGTACCTGAAGGACGAATCCACCCACCGCACCGGCAGCCTCAAGCACCGGCTGGCGCGGTCCCTGTTCCTCTTCGGCCTCGTCAACGGCTGGATCCGGGAAGGCACCACGATCGTGGAGGCATCCAGCGGCAGCACCGCCGTCTCCGAAGCCTATTTTGCGCAGCTGCTGGGACTGCCCTTCATCGCCGTGATGACCCGGACCACCAGCCGCGAGAAAATCGCCCTGATCGAACAGTTCGGTGGCTCCTGCCACCTCGTAGACCACGCCTCCGAGGTCTACGAGGCCGCCGCGGATCTGGCCAGCAGCACGGGCGGGCACTACATGGACCAATTCACGTACGCCGAACGGGCCACGGACTGGCGCGGGAATAACAACATCGCCGAATCGATCTTCGGCCAGCTGGCGCTGGAGGAGCACCCGGTCCCCCGCTGGGTGGTGGTCGGGGCCGGCACCGGCGGGACCAGCGCCACGATTGGCCGGTACCTGCGCTACCACCGCTACGAGACGGGCCTCGCCGTCGTCGACCCGGAAAATTCCGCGTTCTATCCGGGCTGGCGGAACAGCCGGCCCGACGGCGGGACAGCTGGCGGCGGGACTGCAGCTGACGCACCCGCGGCGGGATTGCCCTCCCGCATCGAGGGCATCGGCCGGCCGCGGATGGAGCCGAGTTTTGTGCCCGCCGTGATCGACCACATGATCCAGGTTCCCGACGCCGCGTCGGTGGCGGCCATGCGGCATCTGAGGGACCACGCCGGTCTGCACGCGGGTCCGTCCACCGGGACCAACCTCTGGGGCGCGTGGCAGCTCATCGCCGGGATGATCGCGGAGGGCCGCCGGGGCAGTGTTGTGACCCTGATGTGCGACGCCGGGGACCGCTACGCCGGAAATTACTACAACCCGGAGTGGCTGGCGGCCCACGGCCTGGATCCCGAACCCCACGAGGCCGTGCTGGGCGAGTTCTTCCGGACCGGCGTCTGGCCGGCCTAAACCAGCCGGCCAGCCCGCCCGTCAGCACGCCGGCCTAAGCCCGCCAAGGCGCCAGCGGCGGCTAAACCTCCGCTGTATCGCCGCTGGAAAGGTGCCGGTACTCGGTGCCGTACTTGGCGCCGATCCGGGTCACGTGCCCCTCCACCAGGCCGCGGCCCAGCTCGTTCAGGAGCGCGTCGTGGATCGGGAAGGCCTGTGGTGCGCGGACACCGATGACAAAATCCACCACTTCGCCCACCTTGTTCCACGGGGCGTGGATGGGTACAAGCAGCGTCTTGACATCGACGCCGTCGGGGATCGCGAAGGAGTCCCCCGGGTGGTAGACATTGCCGTCGACGAGGTAGCCGACGTTGGCCACCACGGGGATCTGCGGATGGATGAGGGCGTGCTGGCCGCCAAAGGTCCTGATGGCGAAGCCCGACGTTTCAAATTCCTCACCCGCGCCCGCCGCATGGATGCGGCTTCCGGCGTCGGGCGCCTTGCCGCGGAGCGTCGCGGCCACGGCCTCCGGGGCGAAAAGCTCAAGGGTGGTGTTCGACTGCAACGCCGCGGCGACGGCGTCGACGTCCACATGGTCCGCGTGCTCGTGGGTAATGAGCACAGCATGTGCTCCGGCCAGGGCCTGGTCCGTCTCCGAAAAGGTGCCCGGGTCAAACACCAGCACCCGGCCGTCCTGTTCGAGGCGGACACAGGCGTGAGTAAATTTGGTCAGCTTCATCCGGCCAGCCTAGGCACCAGCCGTCACAGTGTCCACGAAGCGCCGCTGGCAATCTTGGGCGCTGGTAATCTTGGACATTGCCACACTCAGCGAGTCCCACCCGCGAATTCTTTTGACGAAGCGAGTTCCACGATGTCCCAAGGCGCTACCACCGGCAGCAGCCGGACTCCGGCCTCGGCACCCGTGCAGGGCAAGGAACAGCGCGTCACCAAGCAGCGCCTCGCCGTCAGTGCCGCCTTGGACGACCTGGCGGACTTCGTCAGCACCCAGGAACTGCACCGCATCCTCCAAGAGCGCGGCACCGCGGTGTCCCTCGCGACCTCCTACCGGATCCTGCAGTCCCTCGCCGACGACGGGCTGGTGGATGTCCTGCGCAACGCCGACGGCGAAGCGGTGTACCGGCGCTGCGCCGTCACCGGGCACCACCATCACCTGCTGTGCCGGAACTGCGGCAAGGCCGTGGAAGTGGAAGCACCGGCGGTCGAGGCCTGGGCCGCGCGGATCGCGAATGAGCACGGCTTCACCGCGGTGGAGCACACCGTGGAAATCTTCGGCCTGTGCCCCGAATGCACAGCCAGTCAGCCCGGCCAGTAGTCGAAGCTGCTGAAATTCCCCACCTTTGACCTCGTGACCCCGGAAATCACCGGCGGGGCGAAGGGACCCGCCGGCGGCCTACGGCAAACCTGGGGAAATTCCGCCACTGTGGCGTGAGAGCGTTAAGCCGACGCAGCGGCGCTCCGCACCACCCGGCCGTTGAGTCCCCGTCTGGCCCGTGCGCCACCGATCATCCGGCAGGCCACGTAGATCAGGAAGGACAACGTGGTCACATAGGGGCTGATCGGCAGCCGGCCGCCGAGGGCCAGCAGGATGCCTCCGACTGTCGCCGTCATCGCAAAGACGATGCTCAGCGTGACAACCAGCCGGGGCGAGGACGTGACGCGCATGGCGGCGGCCGCGGGCGTGATCAGCAGGGCCAGCACCAGCAGCGCGCCCACAATCTGGATGGACAGCGCCACGCTGATCCCCAGCAGCACCATGAAACCAAGGGCGAGGGCCCGCACCGGCACGCCGCGGGCGGTGGCGACGTCGGGGTCGACACTGGCAAAGGTCAACGGCCGCCAGATGGCGGCCAGCGCCAGCATCACCACGACGGCGGCGACCGCCAGGACCTGCAGCTGGACGGTCCCGACCGACACGATCTGCCCGGTGAGCAGGCCGAACTTGTTGGCCGCCCGGCCCTCGTACAGGGACAGGAAGAGGATGCCCAGGCCAAGCCCGAAGGGCATGATGACGCCGATGATCGAGTTCTTGTCCCGTGCGCGGACCCCCATCACGCCCAGCACCAGGGCTGCCAGCACGGATCCTGCCAGCGAGCCGAGGATGATGTCGGCGCCGATCAACAGCGCGAACGCCGCGCCGGCAAAGGAGAGCTCCGAGATCCCGTGGACGGCGAAGGCGAGGTCGCGTTTCATCACGAAGGTGCCCATGATTCCGCCGAGCAGCCCGAGGACGGCGCCGGCCCAGATGGAGTTCTGCACCAGGACCAGCAGCTCGCCGTAGTTTTCGAAGTTGAAGATTGAGTGCAGCAGGTCGCCCAGATCCACTTAGCCCGCCTCGCCCGCGACTGAGTGCGCGTCCAGATGGTGGTGCGTCGCGGCGTCCGGCAGCCCGACGACGATCAGCCGGCCGTTGGCCTGGATGACCTCAACACGGCTGTCATACAAATCGGAGAGCACCTCGGTGGTCATGACCTCCGCGGGTGTGCCCACCCGGAACTTTCCGCCGGCCAGGTACAGGACCCGGTCCACGTAGTCCATGATCGGGTTGATCTCGTGGGTCACGAACACCACGGCACTGTCCGAGTCGCGGCATTGCCTGTTGATCAGCGCGCTGACGCCCTGCTGGTGCTGAAGGTCAAGGGAGAGCAGCGGCTCGTCGCACAGCAGCACCTTGGGATCGGTCGCGAGGGCCTGCGCCACGCGCAGGCGCTGCTGCTCACCGCCGGAAAGCTGCCCCACCGGCACCTTGGCGTAATCGGTGGCGCCCACAAGCTCCAGGAGTTCATCGACTTTACGGTTCACCTTGGCACCACCGAGGCGGATGCCCCAGCGGTGGCCGTCGACGCCGAGGGCCACGAGGTCGCGGGCGCGCAGGGGCGTATCGGGGTCAAATGATTTCTGCTGGGGCACGTAGCCGATCCGGCGGCTTCCCCGCTCAACGGGGTGGCCGTCGAGCACGGCCGTTCCCGTGCTCAGTTCCTGCAATCCCAGCAGGACCTTCAGGAAGGTGGTCTTGCCGCTGCCGTTGGGCCCGAGCACGGCAAAGAATTCACCCGGGTTGATGTCCAGGTCCAGGCCCTCCCAGAGAGTCCGTTGGCCGAACGCCAGGGAGGCGCCGCGCAGGCTCACTACCGGTGTCAAAAGGGGTTTCCTCGATTTTCCGCGGAGATGGCTGCTCCCGCTGTTGCGATCATCCTAGAGCCTTGCCGATGCTCTCCACGTTTCCGGTCATCCACTGCAGGTAGGACTGGCCGTCCGGGAGGGTCTCGCTGAAGTTCACGACCGGGACGCCGGCGTTCTCGGCGGCTCTTTTCACCGCCGCCGTCTGCGGTCCCTCGGTCTGGGTATTGTAGGCCAGCAGCCTTACGCCCCGGGATGCCACGAGATCGACGGTGGTCTTGAGCACGGCGGGCGGGACGTCGGCGTCCTCCTCGATCGCCGCCGTGTACTCGGCCGGGGTCTCGTTCTCCAGTCCGGCGTCCTCGAGCAGGTACAGCGGTACGGGCTCGGTGACGGCCACGGGCGCGTGGCCCGCCGAGGACTTGATGGCGGCGAGCTTCGTTTCCAGGCCGCCGAGCGAGTCCTTGAAGGCCGCCGCGTTGCTCCGGAACGTCTGCGCCGAGGCCGGTTCCAGCGAGCCCAGCTTCTCGGCCACGGCGTCCGCGAGGCGGGACATGGCAGGCAGGCTGTACCAGACGTGTTCGTTCAGCCCCGTGGACCCGTGGGTGTGGCCGGCGGAGTCGGGGCTCGCCGCTGGCGGGCTTTCGCTGGCAGCGCTTTCGGAGACAAGCCCTGAAACATCCACGGCGCTGATGACGCTGCCGCGGTCCAGGCCGGTGTCGGTCGCCAGCGTGTCCATGAAGGCGTCGTATCCCCCGCCGTTCTCCACCACCAGCTCGGCCTTGGAGACAGCCAGCTTGTCCTGCGTGGTGGCCTCGTAGGAGTGCGGGTCCTGGCTGGTCCGGTTGATGATCGAGCTGACCCGGACCTTGTCGCCGCCGATGCTGGAGACGATGTCGCCGTACACGCTGGTGGATGCGACGACGTTGACCACGCCGTCCCCCGCGGTCCCCCGCGGGCTGCCGGACGTCGGACTGCACGCGGTGAGCAGGAGGCCCAGGCCGGCAAGACCAGCCAGCAGGACTCGGGCAGCGGGACGACGCACGGAAAACCTCGGATCTGTTATTGAGAATCAGGAGCAATAGCAACAGCCCGAGTGTATCCCTAAATAGGAATCATTCCTATTTAGGGATACACGGCGTGCCCCGCCGGTGCCCGGCCGCAGCTGGGCTGCCCGTTACTGGACCGGCCGTTACTGGACCGCCCGTTATTGGGCTGCCCCCTACTGGTCCTGGCCCAGCCTGCGGTAGCCGGTGGCCTGCGTCGCGTCCCGGATTTCGCCGACGAGCTGCTCGATCACGTCTTCGAGGAACAGCACTCCCTGGGTCAGCCCATCGGGTCCGATCACGCGGGCCAGGTGCGAGCCCGTGCGCTGCATGACGGACATGGCCTGCTCGATTTCGTCGTCCATGGCGAGGTTCGCCAGCGACCGGATGCGGCTTTCCGCAATCGGCTGGTGGTACCCGGCGTCCGGGATGGACAGCACGTCCTTGATATGGAGGTAGCCGGCCAGCATGCCGTCGTCGTCGAGCATCGGGAAGCGCGAGAACCCGGTCCGGCTCACTGCCTTTTCGAATTCGACCGGCGTGGTGGCCGCCTTGAGCATGACGAGCTTGCCCAGCGGAACCATCACACGGGACGCGGTGTGTTCGGAGAACTCGAGCGCTCCGGTGATGAGTCCGGCGTCGTCGTCCACGAGTCCGTGGCGCGTGGATTCCTGCACGATCGACTGCACTTCTTCAAGGGTGAAGGTTGAGGTCACCTCGTCCTTCGGCTCAATCCGCATCAGCTTCAGGATGTGGTTCGCGGACCAGTTAAGCGCCGCAATGACGGGCTTGACGAGCCGCCCGATGAACATCAGCGGCGGCGCCAGCAGCAGCGCCGCTTTGTCCGCGACGGACACGGAGATGTTCTTGGGCACCATTTCGCCGAACGTGACGTGCAGGAACGTCACCAACAGCAGGGCGACGGCGAAGGCCACAATGTTCGCGACCTCCACGGGGACGCCCGCCGCTTCCAGCGGCACGGCCAGGAGGTGGTGGATCGCGGGCTCGGCCACCTGCAGGATCAGCAGCGAGCAGACGGTGATGCCGAGCTGGGCGCAGGCGAGCATGAGGGAAACGTTTTCCATCGCCCGCAGGGTGGTCTGCGCGCGCTTCGAACCTGCCTCGGCCAGCGGCTCGATCTGGCTGCGGCGGGCCGACATGACGGCGAATTCGGCGGCCACGAAGAAGGCGTTGCCCACCAGGAGGAACGCAAGCCAGAGGATTCCGGCCCAGTCGCTCATGCGGCACCTGCCTGGCTGGCGGGCTGGCCCTCGCCGGACACGCGGATGGGCCGGAAACAGATCCGGTCGATCCGGCGGCCGTCCATGCGGGTCACGCTGAGTGTCCCGCCGACGACGTCGACCGTGTCGCCGACTGCCGCGATGCGGCCGAGCTGGCTCATGACGTAGCCTCCCACCGTTTCGTAGGCAGCCTCGTCGGGCACGGTCAGGCCCGGGATCTGTTCGGAGAGTTCATCGGGCCGGAGCAGGCCCGGGAAGTACCAGTCGCCCGAGGCGCTTTGGAGCAGGCCGGGCCGGACCTTGTCATGCTCATCGGCCACTTCCCCGACGATTTCCTCCACGAGGTCCTCCAGCGTGGTGATGCCGGCGGTTCCACCGTATTCATCCAGGACCACGGCCAGTTGCAGGTTGCCCTCGCGCAGTTCGGCGAGGAGGGCGTCCAGGTGGATGGTTTCGGGGACCCGGAGCACGTCGGTCATGATGGCCCCCGCCTGCAGCTTGACGCGGCGGTCCGCGGGCACGGCAATGGCCTTCTTGATGTGGACCACGCCGCGGATGTCATCGGAGGACTCGCCGATCACGGGGAACCGGGAGTATCCGGTGCGCTTGGCGGCCTCGACGATATCCGAGACCGGCTGGTCGGCGTCGATGGTCTCCACGCGGATGCGGGGGGTCATGACGTCCGCGGCGGTCCGCCCGGAGAACTTCAGGGTTCGGGCGATGAAGTTGGCCGTTCCGGCGTCGAGGGTGCCCATGGCCGCGGAGCGGCGCACAAGGGAGGCCAGCTCGGCCGGGGTGCGGGCGCCGGAGATTTCTTCCTTGGCCTCCAGGCCGAAGACGTTGAGGACCTTGTTGGAGAAGCCGTTGAGCACCACGATGGCGGGCTTGAAGATGGCGGTGAACACCAGCTGGGGCCGGGCCACGGCCTTGCCGATCGGGAAGGACAGCGCGATGGCCATGTTCTTGGGCACCAGTTCGCCGATCACCATGGAGAGCAGGGTGGCCACCGCCATTGCCAGGACCAGGGACAGCGAGGCAGCCGCCGCCGGCGGGACGCCGAGCGCGGTGAGCGGGCCTTCAAGCAGCTTGCCCACGGACGGTTCCATGACATAGCCGGTCAGCAGCGTGGTCATGGTGATGCCCAGCTGGCAGCTGGAAAGCTGGGTGGAAAGTGACTTGAGACATCTGAGCAATGGCTCGGCGGCGGTGTCGCCGGTGTCAACGGCGCGCTGCACGGTGGCCTGGTCCAGGGCGACCAGAGAAAATTCCACGGCGACAAAGAAGCCGGTGCCGAGGATGAGCAGGAGGCCTGCTGCGAGGAGTAGCCATTCCATGTCAGCGGCCTGCTTCCGCAGCAGCGCATGACACACGGCGCGTCAGGGGACGCAAATGCGGGAAGGCCCGGCCTGGCGGAGGATGGTCGGCGGCGGCCGACCCTGTTTCCTGGATAGCTCCGGAATGGCGTGCGGCCGGAGAGTGATGGGCGCGTGAACGGGGTTTGCCGGCTCTGCGGGTGGACTGGGCGGGAACGGTTTCCGTACTCCGCTGACAGCCCCCAGGCCGGCACCTAGATTTACTGTCCATAAGAATTTCAGTCTACAGGAGCAACCGCCGCCAGCCCCCGACCGCCCGCGTCACCGGCCGCGCCGGGTTCACCAGCTCTGCGGGACGGGCCGGCCCTCCTCGTACCCGGCCGCGGACTGGATGCCTGCCACGGCGCGTTCCCGGAAAGCGGCGAGATCGGCAGCACCGGCGTAGCTCATGGAACTGCGCAGGCCCGCGGTGATCATGTCCAGCAGGTCCTCGACGCCGGGCCGGGCCGCATCGACGTACATGCGGGAGGTGGAGATGCCCTCCTCGAAGAGGGCCTTGCGGTCCTTTTCAAAGGCGCCCTCGCGTTGGTTGCGGTTCTGCACCGCCCGGGCGGACGCCATGCCGAAGCTCTCCTTGTACTGCCGGCCCGAGGCGTCGAGCTGCAGGTCCCCGGGGCTCTCGTGAGTACCGGCAAACCAGGAGCCGATCATGACCTGGCTGGCCCCGGCGGCCAGGGCCAGGGCGACGTCGCGCGGGTAGCGGACCCCGCCGTCGGCCCATACCCGGCCGCCGGCTTCCCGGGCCGCGGCGGAGCATTCGAGGACGGCACTGAACTGGGGGCGGCCCACGGCCGTCATCATGCGCGTCGTGCACATGGCGCCGGGGCCCACCCCGACCTTAACGATGTCCGCCCCGGCCTCGATGAGCTCACGTGTGGCGTCGCCGGTGACGACGTTGCCGGCGACCACCGGCACGCCGGGGTTGAGACCCTTCACGGCGGCGAGGGCGTCGAACATTTTCTGCTGGTGCCCGTGTGCGGTGTCGAGGACCAGCACGTTGACGCCGGCCGCCAGCAATTCGGCGGCCCGCCCGGCCACGTCACCGTTGATTCCGACGGCGGCAGCGACCTTCAGCCTGCCGTCGTCGTCCAGGGACGGCCGGTAGAGCGTGGAGCGCAGGGCGCCCTTACGGGTGAGCACGCCGGCCAGGACTCCGTCCTGCTGCACCGGCGCGTAGTCGGTTCCGGCGGCGTCCATCGCTTCAAAGGCGCGGCGGAGTGCCTGCGCAGCATCGGCCGCCGACCCGCCCCCAAACAATCCGCCGGCGAGCGGTCCGGCGTCGAGCACCAGCGGCTGGTGGCGGATGACGGAGGCCAGTGACGCGAAACGGTCCTGGCCCTCGCAGTCGGCGGCCCGGACAACACCGGTGACCGCGCCGGAGTCGTCCACCACCACAACGGCCCCGTGCGGCCGCTTGCCCATCAGGTGGAGGGCATCAATGACGGTGTCCGTGGGCGCGAGCGTGACGGGGGTTTCCAGGACCGGGTGGCGTCCCTTGATCCAGGCCGTGACGTCACGGATGACGTCGAGCGGGACGTCCTGCGGCAGGACTCCAAGGCCGCCGCGGCGGGCCATGGTCTCGGCCATCCGCTTCCCCGTGACCGCCGTCATGTTCGCCGCCACCAGCGGGATCGCGGAGCCGGTCCCGTCGTCGGCCGCGAGGTCGACGTCCAGGCGGGAGGTGACATCGGACCGGGACGGGACCAGGAAGAGGTCCGAGTAGGTCAGATCGGTGGTGGGCTCATTCAGGAAACGCACTGCTGCTCCTTTGCTGGCACCCGCAGCTGGCACCGTCGGCGACAAACGGGTTCTCACTGCATTCTAGGGCGGTTTCCGGCGGGGCCGGCACAGCGTCCGGCACCGCGTCCGGCCTCGCGCAGGGCACCGCATGTGGGCCGCATCCGGGGCCGATTCTGCAACTCTTCTTCACCGCAATTCGGCGGCTGCCGGGGCGGATCATGATTTGGGTCACGCTTATTGGCGGTTTGGCAAGAATCCTCACTAGACTGGCATGGGTCTGGGTTCACTGGACGCAGAGACTGGCTCAATCGTTGTGCCGAGGCACCGTGGAAGCCAGAGGGAATCAAACTCACGGAAGAGGCGTATTTCAAGTGCCAGAGCAGCCTAGCCACCGTCTACCAGAGGAATTTGGCGGAAACGAGTGGCTCGTTGACGAACTGTATGAGCGTTACCAGCAGGACAAGAACACGGTCGACTCCAAGTGGTGGCCCCTGTTCGAATCCTTTGAAGCTAGTGACGCCTCTCCCGCCAACGGAACGTCCGGCACCGCGACAGCTGTGCATCCTGCCACCCGTGAACTTCCCGTTGTAGCGCCCGCCGCCGCTCCGGCAGCACCTGCGCCCGCCGCCCCCGCAGCTTCCGCCGCCACGGCTGCGCCCGCACCGGCTGCGCCCGCCGCCAAGAAAGCCCCGGCCACCGTCGCCCGGGACGGCTCCAAGACTTCCGACGCCGGCCCCGGCACCGCGCCGATCCCGGCGCAGCTGCCCAAGAACCTCAAGGCCCCGACGGCTCCCGAAGAAGACGTCGTCTCGGTCCTGCGCGGCCCGGCCAAGGCGATCGCCTCGAACATGGTCACCAGCCTGGAAGTGCCGACAGCCACGAGCGTCCGCGCCATCCCGGCGAAGCTCCTGATCGACAACCGCGTGGTCATCAACTCCAACCTGGCCCGCGCCCGCGGTGGCAAGGTCTCCTTCACGCACCTGATCGGCTACGCCGTCATCCGCGCCCTGTCCCAGTTCCCGTCGATGAACGTCTACTACGACGAGATCGACGGCAAGCCGGTGGCTGTCCAGCCGGCGCACGTGAACTTCGGCATCGCGATCGACATGCCCAAGCCCGACGGCACCCGCCTGCTCATGGTCCCGAACATCAAGAAGGCGGAGACCCTCAACTTCTCCGAGTTCTGGCACACCTACGAGGACCTGATCAAGCGTGCCCGCAACGGCAAGCTGACCGCGGACGACCACTCCGGCACCACCGTGTCCCTGACCAACCCCGGCGGCATCGGCACCGTCCACTCGGTCCCGCGTCTGTCCAAGGGCCAGGCCGCCATAATCGGCGTCGGCGCACTGGACTACCCGGCCGAGTTCCAGGGTGCCAGCGAGAAGATCATCGCGCAGAACGCGATCAGCAAGGTCCTCACGCTGACCTCCACCTATGACCACCGCGTCATCCAGGGTGCCGGCAGCGGCGAGTTCCTCAAGCTCGTGCACCAGCTGCTGCTGGGCGCGCAGAACTTCTACGACGAGATCTTCGAGTCCCTGCGTATCCCCTACGAGCCCGTGCGCTGGAGCCCCGACCTGCAGGTGGACCCGGCCGACGAGATCAACAAGGTCGCCCGGATCCAGCAGCTGATCCACGCCTACCGCGTGCGCGGCCACCTCATGGCGGACACCGATCCGCTCGAGTACGTCCAGCGCAAGCACCCGGACCTCGACGTCCTGACCTACGGCCTGACCCTGTGGGACCTGGACCGCGAGTGGCCCACCGGCGGCTTCGGCGGCAGGCCGATGCTCAAGTTCCGCGACATCCTCGGCGTCCTCCGTGATGCCTACTGCCGCACCGCCGGCATCGAATACATGCACATCCAGGACCCGGCCGAGCGCAAGTGGTTCCAGGACCAGCTGGAGCACCCGTACTCGAAGCCGAGCCGCGACGAGCAGCTGCGCATCGTCTCCAAGCTCAACGCCGCCGAGGCCTTCGAGACCTTCCTGCAGACGAAGTTCGTCGGCCAGAAGCGCTTCTCGCTCGAGGGCGGCGAGTCCCTGATCCCGCTGCTGGACGCGATCATCTCCGACGCCGCCGACGACGAACTCGACGAAGTGGCGATCGGCATGGCCCACCGCGGCCGGCTCAACGTGCTGACCAACATCGCGGGCAAGACCTACGCGCAGGTCTTCCGCGAATTCGAAGGCACCCAGGACCCGCGCTCCGTGCAGGGCTCCGGCGACGTCAAGTACCACCTGGGCACCGAAGGCACCTTCACCTCGGACAACGGCAAGGAGACCAAGGTCTACCTCGCCGCGAACCCGTCCCACCTCGAGGCCGTCGATTCCGTCCTCGAAGGAATCGTCCGTGCCAAGCAGGACCGCCTGGACCAGGGCGAGGCGTTCCCCGTGCTGCCGATCATGGTGCACGGCGACGCCGCCTTCGCGGGCCAGGGCGTGGTCGCGGAAACGCTCAACCTCTCCCAGCTGCGCGGGTACCGCACCGGCGGCACCATCCACATCGTGGTCAACAACCAGGTCGGCTTCACCACCGCACCGTCGTCCTCGCGTTCCTCCACGTACTCCACGGACGTCGCCAAGATGATCCAGGCACCGGTGTTCCACGTGAACGGCGACGACCCGGAGGCCGTGGTCCGCATCGGGCAGCTTGCCTACGAGTTCCGTCAGCGTTTCCACAAGGACGTTGTCATCGACATGGTCTGCTACCGCCGTCGCGGCCACAACGAGGGCGATGACCCCTCGATGACCCAGCCGCTGATGTACAACCTGATCGAGGCCAAGCGCTCGGTCCGCAAGCTGTACACCGAATCACTGATCGGCCGCGGTGACATCACCGAGGAAGAAGCCGAGCAGCTGCTGCGGGACTACCAGGAACGCCTGGAACGCGTCTTCGCGGAAACCCACGCCGCCCAGACGTCCCCGATCCCGATCATCACGGCCGATTCGGCCGCGGTGTCGGACCTGGAACGCCCGATGGCCCAGCAGTCCGATTCCGGCGTCAGCGCGCCGGTATCCACCGCGATCTCCGCGGAGACCCTGGCCCGCATCGGCAAGGCCCACACCGATATCCCGGACGGCTTCACCGTCCACGCCAAGCTCAAGCAACTGCTGGAGAAGCGTGAGGCGATGTCCCGTGAAGGCGGCATCGACTGGGGCTTCGGTGAACTGGCCGCGTTCGGTTCGCTCATCATGGAAGGCGTCCCCGTCCGGCTTGCCGGCCAGGACTCGCGCCGCGGCACCTTCGTGCAGCGCCACGCCGTCTTCCACGACCGCGCCAACGGCGACGAGTGGCTTCCGCTGTCCCACCTCTCGGATGACCAGGCGAAGCTGTGGATCTACGATTCGCTGCTCTCCGAATACGCCGCCATGGGCTTCGAATACGGATACTCGGTGGAACGCCCGGATGCGCTGGTGCTCTGGGAAGCGCAGTTCGGTGACTTCGTCAACGGCGCGCAGACCATCATCGATGAGTTCATCTCCTCGGCCGAGCAGAAATGGGGCCAGCGGTCCTCGCTGGTTCTCATGCTGCCGCACGGCTACGAGGGCCAGGGTCCGGACCACTCCTCCGCCCGCATCGAGCGCTTCCTGCAGATGTGCGCCGAAGAGAACATGATCGTGGCCAACCCCACGACGTCGGCCTCGCACTTCCACCTGCTGCGCCGCCAGGCGTACAGCAGGCCGCGCAAGCCGCTCATCATCTTCACGCCCAAGCAGCTGCTCCGCCTCAAGGCCGCAGCGTCCTCCGTGGAGGACTTCACCACCGGCTCGTTCCGCCCGGTCATTCCGGAACACGCGCAGCTGCAGGCCGACGCCGTCGAACGCGTGCTGCTGGTCTCCGGGCGCCTGTACTACGATCTGCTGTCCACCCGGCAGAAGACCGAGAACAAGACCACGGCGATCGTCCGCGTCGAGCAGCTGTACCCGCTGCCGGCCGACGAGATCGCCGCGGAGCTGGCCAAGTACCCGAACGCCGAAGTGGTCTGGGCGCAGGACGAACCGGCCAACCAGGGTCCGTGGCCGTTCATCGGCCTGAACCTGCCGGACGCCCTGGACCGCCGGGTCCGCCTCATCTCCCGCCCCGCCTCGGCCTCCACCGCGGCAGGGTCGATGAAGCGCCACGCGGCAGAACAGGACGCCCTGCTCAAGCAGGCATTCGCTCGTAAATAGCGGCATTGCTGCCCGGCCGGAGACTGAAACAACAACACTCCGGCCGGGCGGTTCTGTTTAATGGACTATTAGTGGTCAGCTTGATGGACAGCGTTGAAGTGAAGAGGTAGTCGTGGAAGATCGGAAGCTGCGGATCGCAGCCGTTGGGGACGAGCTGTTGGCTGGGCTTGGTGATCCGCGCGCCTTGGGCTGGCTGGGCCGGGTCCTGGCCCGCACGCCGCAGGACAGCGTCGCCCTGGAGTGCTACTCCCTGCCATGCCCCGAAGAGGGCACCGAGGGCATTGCGGCCCGCTGGCTCGAGGAGGCGGGCCGGCGCTTCGGCAACCACCACGAAAACCGCCTGGTGATCGGCCTGTCAGGACGCGACATTGAGTTCGGCCTGTCCACGGCCCGCAGCCGCCTGAACCTGGCCAACATCCTGGACTCCGCCTCCCAGAATAAGATCGAGGTCTTCGTCGTGGGCCCGCCGCCCACGCTTGACCCCGCACAGAACCGCAGGCTCGGCGAGCTCAACACCGCCTTCGCCGACGTCACGACGCGCCGGAAGCACCTCTATGTCGACACGTTCTCGCCGCTGCTGAACCACGAGCAGTGGCGCCAGGACCTCGCGGCCAACGGCGGCACGCCCGGCCAGGCCGGCTATGGCCTCATGGCCTGGCTCGTGCTGCACCGCGGCTGGTTCCAGTGGCTGGGCCTGGACACCCCGGAATAGGCGGGCAAGCAGGCAACCGGCCGCGCCGGGATCACACCCTCCAGGGATTTCGCGATATATCTTGACCTGCCGGCAAGCGCGATATATCGTGACTTCATAGTCGCGATATATCGTTAGTTGCCCCAGCCCTTTCGCCTTTTCCGGAGGAACCATGTCAGAGAACACGTGGACCGTGACCGGCCCGCAGACCATCGACGTCGACGGCGTCCACTCCCTCAAACTCGGGATTGTCCACGGCCGCTTCGACATCGTCACCCATGACGAGGACGTTGCCAGGATCGAGGTCTCGGAAATCGAAGGCGACCCGCTGTCGGTTTCGATCGTCAACGGCCGCCTGGAAGTCCGCCACCAGCTGCACGGCCCGCAGGGCTGGTTCAAGAACCTGATGAGCACCGTCAACAACGGCAGCAGCAACTCAGTGGTCATCAGCATCGCCCTGCCGGCCGGCGTCGAGGTCGAGGCCGGGACGGTGAGCGGCGACGGCATGGTTTCCGGGCTCAGCGGCCACACCCGGCTCAACACCGTCTCGGGGTCCGTGCTGGCCGACGGCACCGCCGGGAACCTGTCCGTCAACACGGTCAGCGGCGAGGTGATTGCCCGCAACCACCGCGGCGTCCTGACCGCCAAGAGCGTCTCCGGCGAGGTGACGGCCTCGGGCGAATTCAGCAACATCCGGGCGAACACCGTCAGCGGCGACCTGAACTTCGACCTGCACGGCTTCACCCATGACTTTGGCGCCAATTCGGTCTCCGGCGACGTCACCATCCGGCTGCCGCACGACGTCGGGGTGGACATCGTTGCCAAGTCCGCCAGCGGCGCGGTGGTCATCGATGACACGAGGTACGCCCAGCCCGGCGGCACGGTGCAGACCATCGCGGGACCGGACGCCAAGCTGATGCTGGTCCGGACCAACTCGGTCTCGGGAAAGACGTCGCTCTTCCACGGCCAACCCAGCCCGGACACCGAAACGGCCCTCTGATGCCTCCCGTCTTCGCCCACGGGGCGCTGCGGCTGTACCTGCTCGCCCTGCTCGAATCGGGCCCCAAGCACGGCTACGAGCTGATCAAGGCGCTCAGCGAGCGTTTCGGCGGAACGTACTCCCCCAGCGCCGGGACCATCTACCCGCGCCTGGGCAAGCTTGAAGAGGAAGGGCTCGTCGCCACCCGGACGGAAGGCCGCCGCACCAACTACAGCATCACTCCGGCCGGCCTCACGGAACTGAACCGCCGGCGGGACGAACTCGCCGGCGTCGAGAACGACATCTCGGCGTCGGTCCGCCGGCTCGCCGACAACCTGCGCCAGGACATCCGCGTCAACATGCGCGGCCTCCGGGCCGACCTTGCGGCCACGGCCGAGGCGGCCCGGACCTCGGCCCGCGCCGCCGGTTCTGCCGGCGGGACGGGCACTGCCGGCGCCGCGGGAAGCCCGTGGTACTCCCCGGAGGGCGAACGGCGGCTGAAGGAGGCGGAAATGCTGGTGCAGGCGTTCCGCGACGACATGCGGGTGGAACTGCGGCGTCATGCCGGGAGCCGTCCGGTCACCACCGTCACGCTCGAAACGGTCAGGACCGTGCTGGACCAGGCCCGGATCTCGATCCGAAATTCGTTGGAGGGCTGAGGCCGGGACCGACCGACCGCGGCGCGTAGCACGGGCCTCCGGTTCGCGGCGGGTGCCGCGATGTGGGAGACTTGAGGGCAGCTCTTTTGAGTACCAAGATTAAGGAGGCCAGCTATGAGCAAACGTGCACGTAAACGTCGTGACCGTAAGCGTGGCGGCGCGAACCACGGTAAGCGCCCCAACGCCTAAGCAAAGCTTGGAATGACAGCTTTAAACGAATGACCCCGGAATCCTCACGGATTCCGGGGTCATTCGCTTATGTCGGCTCAGGCTTCCACAGTCCGGCTCAGGCTTCCACAGTCCGGATCGAGTGAATCCGGTCCAGGATGGAGTTCTTGAGGTTTTCCGGAGCTGCTTCGGTACACGAACGCTTGACCATCACGCGGATGACACATTCGAGGTCATACTGCTCCAGGCACTCCGGGCAACTGTCCAGGTGGTCCTTGATCTCTGCGATGTCTGCACGCGTGAGCGCACCATCCAGATATTCATAGATACGTTGCATCCGGGCGTCATCGCAATCGCCCAGTCCCTGGCAGTCGCTCATTTCCTGTTCTCCTGTTTGTTGCTGTCGGCCGCGGCGCTTGACTCGGTGGCGGCCCTGAATCCTCGTTCGGCGGCATAGTCCGCCAGCATGTCCCGCAGCATCTTCCGGCCGCGGTGCAGCCGCGACATGACGGTCCCGATGGGGGTGTTCATGATGTCCGAAATTTCCTTGTACGCGAAACCCTCGACGTCGGCGAAGTACACGGCCAGCCGGAATTCCTCCGGAATCGACTGGAGGGCGCGCTTCACATCCGAGTCGGGCAGGTGGTCCAGGGCCTCAGCCTCCGCCGAACGCAGTCCCGAGGACGTATGCGACTCGGCGCGGGCCAGCTGCCAGTCCTCAATGGTGTCCGAATTCGACTGCAGCGGCTCGCGCTGACGCTTCCGGTACAGGTTGATGTACGTGTTGGTGAGGATGCGGTACAGCCAGGCCTTCAGATTGGTTCCGGGCTTGTACTGGTGGAACGCGGAAAACGCCTTCGTATACGCCTCCTGGACCAGGTCCTCGGCGTCGGAGGGGTTCCGGGCCATCCTCATGGCCGCCGAATACAGCTGGTCCACGTACTGCATGGCGTCACGCTCAAAGCGCACCCGGCGCTCTTCCGCGGACTCGGTGGAGACATCAAGGGGCTTCCCGTCCACCTCGGTCTCCAAAGCGGCGGGTGTGCCTGCATCAGGTGTCTTGGTGGGCGTGGCGTCGTTTCCGGCAACCTCGTGCATGGCCGCAACGGCCGGGTCCATGGTGCTCATTGCGTTCAAGTCTACTGTCACCTTCCGCTGGGCACCCGGAACCGCCGGAAGCGCGAGGGTCCATGGTTGACCGGAACCGGCTTCCGGTTCCGCCCTGTCTTTGACCAGAGTCAAATCTCCGCCTTCGTTAGCCTGCTGGGATCTGCTTTTCACAACCACGTCCTGCGGGCAAATATTCCGCAAAAGTGCAAGACTAGAACCGGTTCTCCCGCAGTGAAGCCGCTGTTCGTCCATCCAGGAGGAAATTCATGTCGTTTGTCCGCTTTCTCGCCCGGCCCATGCTCGCCTCCAGTTTCGTCCTCGCCGGCATGGACAAGCTCAAGAACGCGGATGACACTGCGGCCCAGCTGTCCCCCCTGTTGCGCCGTGCGGCCGACGCCTTGCCGTTCCAGCCAAATGAAAAAGTCGTGGCACGCGTGATCGGCGGCACCCAGATCGGTGCCGGCGTCTGCTTCGCCCTCGGCAAGTCCGCCCGGCTGGCGGCCACCCTGCTCGCCGTCATTTCGCTCCTGAACGGCTACGTCGAATGGCGCAGCGCGGACATCTCCTCGAAGGAAGCCCGCGACGCCCGCCGCAAACAGCTCCTGAAAAACGTCTCCCTCACCGGCGGCGTGCTCCTCGCCGCGGTCGATACCGCCGGCAAGCCCAGCCTGGCCTGGCGCGCCGGGCACCTGGCCGCCGATGCCAAGAAGAGCGCCGGACACCTCGCCGCAGATGCCCGCAAGACCACCAACAAGCAGCTGAAGAAGGCCGACAAAGTCGTCCGCAAGGCCGTAGACCACTCTGCCGGGGCTTAAGACGGTAATGACTGGCACCACCCCCTCTGCAGCTGCCCCGTCCCACCCTGCCGGCGCCCATGCAGCCGACGCCGGTCCGCACTGGGCCGCCCCCTTCGCCGCCCGGCCGGTCGATGCCACTGTCACGGTTCCCGGATCCAAGTCCCTGACCAACCGGTACCTCGTGCTCGCCGCCCTCGCGGACGGACCTTCCCGGCTGCGGGCTCCCCTGCACTCCCGGGATTCCGCGCTGATGATTGAGGCCCTGCGGCAGTTGGGGGCCACCGTCACGGAAGTGCCCGGCGACGGCGCCTTCGGCCCCGACCTGGAAATCGTCCCGATCAGCATGGACACCGCGGCGGCTGACACGGAGATCGACTGCGGCCTGGCCGGCACGGTCATGCGCTTTGTCCCGCCGGTGGCCGCGCTGCGCCGCGGTGAGTCCCGTTTCGACGGCGACCCGCACGCCCGCAAACGCCCCATGGGCACCATTATCGAGGCCCTCGCCGGCCTGGGTGTGGCAGTCACCGCACCTGACGGCGGTCCGGCGTCGTCGTTGCCGTTCACGGTGCACGGCTCGGGCGAGGTGCGCGGCGGCCACCTGGTCATCGATGCCAGCGCTTCGTCCCAGTTCGTCTCCGCCCTGCTGCTGGCCGGGGCGCGCTTCACCGAGGGACTCCACCTGGAGCACGTCGGCAAGCCCGTGCCGAGCCTGGACCACATCAACATGACCGTGGCCGTGCTGCGCGGCGCGGGCGTGGCGGTCGACGACTCGGTGCCGAACCACTGGGTTGTCTCCCCCGGCCCGATCCGCGCCTTCGACGTCCGGATCGAGCAGGACCTCTCGAACGCCGGACCCTTCCTCGCGGCGGCCCTGGCCACCGGCGGCACCGTGCGGATCCCGAACTGGCCTGCAGAAACCACCCAGGTGGGTGATCTATGGCGCGGAATCCTGACCGCTATGGGCGCCACGGTGACGGTTGACGGCGGCACCCTGACCGTCAGCGGGGGCCCGGAGATCAAGGGCGGCGACTTCGACGAAACCAGCGAACTCGCCCCCACCGTTGCCGCGCTGTGCGCCCTCGCCACCGGCCCCTCACGGCTGGGCGGCATCGCCCACCTCCGCGGCCATGAAACGGACCGGCTCGCCGCCCTCGTCGCCGAAATCAACCGCCTCGGCGGCGACGCCGAAGAAACCCCCGACGGCCTCATCATCCGCCCGGCCGCGCTGCACGGCGGCGTCGTGCACAGCTACGCGGACCACCGCATGGCAACCGCCGGCGCCATCCTCGGCCTTGCCGTAGCCGGCGTGGAAGTCGAGGACATCGCAACCACGGCCAAGACCATGCCCGATTTCCCGCAACTCTGGGAAGCGATGCTGGCCCAGGGACCCGCCGCAGATGAGGACACCGCCGGTGGCACGCAGCACTGATTCCTGGGACGAGTCCGACGTCCGGATCCGGCCGAACAAGAAGGGCACACGGCCCCGCACCAAGGACCGGCCCAGCTACGATGACGCCGTCACCGGACGCATCATCACCGTTGACCGCGGCCGCTACACCGCCGTCGTCGGCGAGGGGACCGCGGACGAACGCAAGATCATCGCGGCCCGGGCCCGGGAACTGCGCCGCAACCCGGTGGTTGCCGGCGACTTCGTCTCCCTGGTCGGGGATGTCACCGGCGAGCCCGACACCCTGGCGCGGCTGGTCAAGATCCAGGACCGCAAGACGCTGCTGCGCCGCAGCGCCGACGACACGGACCCGATCGAACGTGCCGTCGTGGCCAACGCCGACCAGCTGGTGGTGGTGGTCGCCGCCGCCAACCCCGAGCCGCGGACCGGTTTCATCGACCGCGCGCTGGTGGCCGCGTACGACGCCGGCATTGAGCCGCTGCTGCTCGTCACCAAGGCCGATGTCAAGGATCCCGCCGAGCTGCTGTCCAACTACCAGCACCTCGACTTCCCCGTCATCATCTCCAAGACCGCCGACTCCGCCGCTTCCGGCATCGACGCCCGCTCCGACGACGGGCTTTCCGCCCGGCTCGACAAGGACGCGGTATCCCAGCTGCGCGACTACCTCGACGGCAAGGTCACCGTGATGCTGGGCCATTCCGGCGTCGGCAAGTCCACCATGGTCAACGCCCTGACCGGGGCGGAGCGGGCCACGGGAGGCGTGAACGCGGTAACCGGCCGCGGCCGCCACACGTCCTCCTCGGCACTGGCGCTCAAAGTCAACGATGCCCCGGCCGGCAGCTGGATCATCGACACCCCCGGCATCCGGTCCTTCGGCCTGGCCCACGTGGACCCGGACCGGATCCTGCGTTCCTTCCCGGATCTGGAACCGGGCACCGATGATTGCGAACGCGGCTGCAAGCATGACTCCACCGCCGTCAACTGCGGCGTCGACAAGTGGGTTGCGGCCGGGCACGCGGGGCCCTCGGGACCGGCCAGGCTCGCGTCCCTGCGCCGGCTGCTGGGCACGGACCCGCGGATGGAAGCGCAGGAAACCAAGGAACTGGGCACCGTCTCCTAGCCGGACCGGCAACGGGGCGGCGGCGCCGTGCCGCGGCTTCCCGCCCGGCAGCCCGGTTTGACGGTAGTTTGGAACCATGAGCCAACCCGCTTCGAGCTACAACGATGACCTGCGCCTTGCCCATGTACTGGCAGATTCGGTCGATTCCCAGACCATGAGCCGCTTCAAGGCACTCGACCTTCGGATCGAGACGAAGCCCGACCTCACACCCGTCACCGATGCCGACAAGTCCGCGGAAGAGGCCATCCGCGGCCAGCTCTCCCGGTCACGTCCGCGTGACGCGGTCCTGGGCGAAGAATTCGGCAGCTCGGGCCATGGTTCCCGCCGGTGGATCATCGACCCGATCGACGGCACGAAGAACTTTGTCCGCGGCGTCCCGGTCTGGGCCACCCTGATCGCCCTCGTCGATGAGGGCGAGCCGGTGGTCGGCGTCGTCAGCGCGCCGGCACTGGGCAAGCGCTGGTGGGCCGCCAAGGGTGCGGGCGCCTACACGGGCCGCTCGCTCGCCGCCGCCACACGGTTGAAGGTATCCAACGTCTCCAATCTCGAGGACGCCTCGCTGTCCTACTCCAGCCTTGGCGGCTGGAAGGAACGCGGGAACCTGGATGAGTTCCTGGGCCTGACCGAGGAAGTGTGGCGGACCCGCGCGTACGGTGACTTCTGGTCGTACTGCCTCGTGGCCGAGGGCGCCGTGGACATCGCCTGCGAACCCGAGCTGAACCTCTATGACATGGCCGCCCTGGTGCCGATCGTGACCGAGGCCGGCGGCCGCTTCACCTCGCTCGAAGGCGAGGACGGCCCCTTCGGCGGCAACGCCCTGGCCACCAATTCGATCCTGCACTCGGAAGTGCTCAAGCGGCTCAACCCCGGACTCGACGACCTCTTTCAGGCCCACCCGAACAACTGATCCGCGCCCGTAATAATCCGCTTCACAATCGGCGGCTGCCTTTTCCCGGGCTGCGCCGATGTCCTACGCTCGATGCAGGTCACGAGTGCCAGCGCTAAACCCCGGTTTGCTGGCCGGCAACCCTCCAGTCGCGGTGGGGTGCCCCGGGTGACGACCTGGCCGGTCCGGAACGGACCCGGCAAGCGCGGATTCCCACGGTGTGGGGTCCTGTTCGAGTGAGGTCCCATGACAACTGCCATTTTCCCCGCCGCCACTGAATTCCAAGCACGGCTTGCCCTCGCGGCCCGCCCGCTGGCAGCCGTCACCGGGGCCGAAATCCAGGCCCCGCTGATCACCGGCGGCCACGCGCGCTACGCCAACCTCGACTACGGCGCCTCCGCACCGGCCCTGTCCGTGGTCTCGGCCTACCTGAACGAAATCCTGCCGTACTACGCAAGCGTGCACCGCGGCGCCGGCTACGCATCACAGATCAGCACCTCCGTCTACGAGAACGCCCGGGACATCGTGCGGGACTTCGTGGGCGGCCGGCCCGGCGATTCCGTGATCTTCACGCGCAACACCACCGATTCCCTGAACCTGCTGGCCGGCTGCCTGCCGCTGCGCGACGGGCGGCCCGCGGGCGAGGTCCTCTACCTCGACATCGAACACCACGCCAACCTCCTGCCCTGGCAGAATGTCCCGCACCGCAGCGTCGTGGCCGCCGCCACCCTCGCGGCCACCGTGGACCGGCTGCGCGACGAACTCGCCCGCGGCGGCGTCGGCCTGCTGGCCGTCACCGGCGCCTCCAACGTCACCGGGGAGATCCTCCCGATCCGGACCCTGGCCGCACTGGCGCACGAATACGGCGCCAGGATCGTTGTCGACGCCGCCCAGCTCGCCCCGCACCGGCGGATCAATATCGCCGCGGACGACGTCGATTACCTCGCCTTCTCGGGACACAAGCTGTACGCCCCGTTCGGCGCCGGCGTGCTGGTGGGGCGGACGGACTGGCTCGACGCCGGCACCCCGCACCTGGCCGGCGGCGGCGCGGTTCGCGATGCCCGGCTCGACTCCGTCAGCTGGACCACGGGACCTGCCCGGCACGAGGGCGGCTCGCCGAACGTCCTCGGCGCGGCGGCCCTCGCCCGTGCCACCCAGGTCATTGCGGCCCTGGACCCGGAGCAGTGGCAGGCCCACGAGGACGCCATCCGGTCCTTCCTCGTCGAGGGCCTCCAGGGCATCGAGGGAGTAACCGTGCACCGGATCTTTGCCGATTCGGCTTCCGATTCTTCCTTCGCTTCTTCCACTGGAGGCGATCAGCCGGACACCGGCACGATCGGCGTCGTGAACTTTTCCGTGGAAGGCTACGACGCCGGACTGGTGGCCGCCTACCTGTCGGCCGAACACGGCATTGGCCTGCGCGACGGCCGCTTCTGCGCCCACCCGCTGCTCAAGCGGCTCGGCCTGCCCGCCGGCTCCCTGCGGGCCAGCTTCGGCCTCGGCTCACGGCTGGAGGACGCCGAACGCCTGCTGGCCGGCCTGCAGCAGCTGCGGCAGAACGGACTCGGCTGGGATTACGTGGTGGACGCGGGCCGCTGGGTGCCGGCCAACGATACCCGCAGCTATCCCCACTGGGCGCCGAACACCCCGGGCACCGCCGGCGCTGCGCCCTGCACCCTCGACTAGGCAGGATCGGGGCCCGGCGCGGGTGCGGTAAATTCGAAAGGTATCTGAAACCAGCAGGACCTTCCCGAAGGAGATCGCACGTGGCAAGCGCCGGCCCCAGGCTGCACAGCGGAGCTAGGCTCCACAGCGGACCGAAGCTGCACAGCGAGCGGCGCCAGGAACTCGGACAAAGCTTCCAGGACGGCGGGGAGCACTACGAGCGCGTCCGCCCCGGCTATCCGCAGGAGTCAGCCGACTGGCTGGTCCCGGCGGGAGCCAGGGACGCCGCGGACATTGGCGCTGGCACCGGGAAGTTCACCTCCCTTTTGGCAGTACGCGGACTGGCCACGGTGGCCGTGGACCCCTCTGCCGACATGCTTGAGCAGTTGCGCCGGACCCTGCCGGACGTCACCGCCATCGAGGGCAGCGCCGAGGACACCGGTCTCGAGCCGGAGTCCTTTGACCTGGTCACGGTCGCCCAGGCGTGGCACTGGTGCGACCCCGGCCTGGCCAGCACCGAGATTGCCCGGATCCTGCGGCCGCACGGCGTGCTGGGCCTGATCTGGAACCAGCTGGACACCAGCGTGCCCTGGGTGCACCGGCTCTCCCGGATCATGCATGCAGGGGACGTCCACAAGCCAAACTTCCGTCCGGCCGTGGGCCCCGAGTTCACCGGACTGGAGAGCCACCTGACGCGCTGGGAGGATTCCGTCACGGCGGAGGACATCCAGGAGTTGGCCAAGTCCCGCAGCTACTATCTCGCGGCATCGGACTCCACCCGGGCCAAGGTCACCGCCAACCTCCTCTGGTACCTGAACGAGCACCTGGGACATATGCCTGGCGAGGTGCTCCGGCTGCCCTACCTGACCCAGACGTGGCGGGCCTTCCGGGGCTGATGCACGCTCACCCCGGTTTCCCCCGGATTGCACGCAGCGCCCGCCGGGCTTATTGTTTCGGTATGCCTAATAAATTCTTATAGGCACACGAAACTTTGACACCGGCTGTTTTCCGGCCGGCGCCGATCATCGCGTCAACGCCGACGCGCCAATCACAGGAGCTGGCAGTGCTGGAGCTAACGGGACACGGGCAACCGGCGCAGGACGCCCCCACTTACAAACACCCGGGGGCCCGGAGGGCGCTGATCGGCCTGTTGGGACCGGCCTTCGTGGCGTCGATCGCCTACGTGGACCCCGGAAACGTGGCCGCCAACCTGACCGCCGGAGCGCAGTACGGCTATCTGCTGGTGTGGGTCCTCGTGGCCGCCAACGTCATGGCCGTGCTCGTCCAGTACCAGTCCGCCAAGCTCGGGATCGTCACGGGCAAGAGCCTTCCGGAGATCCTTGGTGAACGGCTCAAGCCGTTCTGGCGCCGCGCCTTCTGGGTGCAGGCCGAAGTTGTCGCCGCCGCCACCGATCTCGCGGAGGTGGTGGGCGGCGCAATTGCCCTGTACCTGCTTTTCGGCCTGCCCCTCCCCCTTGGCGCCGTGATTGTCGGCGCCGTGTCGATGCTCCTGCTCGCGGTCCAGGCCCGGCAGAAACAGCGGCCGTTCGAATTCATCATCATGTTCCTGCTCGGCATCATCACAGTCGGCTTCCTGGCCGGGCTGTTCATCAGCCCGCCCGATCCGGGGGCCGCCCTGGCCGGGCTCATGCCCGGTTTCCAGGGCCCGGACACCGTCCTGTTGGCCGCCAGCATGCTCGGGGCCACCGTCATGCCGCACGCCATCTACGTCCACTCGGCCCTGTCCCGGGACCGGCACCGGCCGGACGAACACCTGCATGTTCCCCCGGCGGCCATCGCGCGCCTGGTCCGGGCCACCCGGTTCGACGTCGTGGCCGCCCTCGCGATCGCCGGACTGGTCAACATCGGCATGCTGCTCCTGGCCGCCTCCACCCTCGGCGGCGAAGAAGGCACGGACACGATCGAGGGCGCGCACGCCGCCATCACCGCCAATCTCGGCCCGATCGTCGGCGTGATCTTCGCGGTCGGGCTGCTCGCCTCCGGCCTGGCATCGACCTCGGTGGGCTGCTATGCCGGCGGCACCATCATGCAGGGCCTGCTCAAGATCCGGATCCCCGTCATGGCCCGGCGCGTCGTGACCCTCATCCCCGCCGTCGTGCTGCTGGCGGTGGGCTTCGACCCCACCTGGGCGCTCGTCCTGAGCCAGGTGGTCCTCAGCTTCGGGATTCCCTTTGTCCTGGTCCCGCTGGTGGTGCTGACCAGCAACAAAGCCCTGATGGGCCGGTTCGCCGACGGCCCGGCCCTCCGAGTCGCCGCCATCATCAGCGTGGTGCTCGTCGTGGCTCTCAACCTGGTGCTGCTGTGGCTCACTTTCTCCGGAAGCAGCTGACGGTAGGCTTAGGTCTGTGAAGACCAGTACGCCCTCCTCCTCGATCGAGGACTACGTCAAGGTCATCTATTCGTTCACCGAGTGGCAGCGCAAGCCCATCACCTCCACGCAGCTGGCGCAGCGCCTGGGCGTCGCCAACTCCTCGGTTTCGGAAATGGTCCGCAAGCTCAAGGACCAGGGTCTCGTGGACCACAAGCCCTACAGCGCCGTCACGCTCACCAGCGATGGCGTCCGGCTCGCCCTGTCCATGGTCCGGCGGCACCGGCTGATCGAGACTTTCCTCGTCCGCGAGCTGGGGTACCGCTGGGATGAGGTCCATGACGAAGCCGAACTCCTGGAGCATGCCGTCTCGGACACCTTTATTGAACGCATGGCGGCCAAGCTGGGGAACCCCACCCGGGACCCGCACGGCGATCCCATTCCGGCAGCCGACGGCTCGGTGCTGATGCCCGCCGCCCACCGCCTGAGCGAACTCGACGACGGCCACACCGGCCGGATCACCCGGATCAGCGACGAGAACCCGGAGCTCCTGCGCTATCTCGCCGCAGAGGACATCGACCTCGACGCCGAAGTGGAGGTGGTGGGCCGGCGTCCCTTCGGTGGCCCCATGGTAGTGCGGATAGGCTCCGCCGCGGCACCGCGCGAATTCGATTTCGCCGACGAGATAGCCTCGGCCCTCTGGGTCCACAGCGATGCCGGGCACGCCGGCTGCAGCGTCACGGAGAGCTGAGTGAAGGGTGCGCTGGACGAGCGCCGGGCCGTGCCGCGCCCCGGCGTGCCGGGGTGGAAGGCCTGGTCCGCCGTCGCCGTCGGCGGGCTGATCGGAACCGAGCTGCGTTTCGGCGCCGGCCTGATTTTTCCCGAAAGCGCCGGTGCGGTGCCGTGGACCACGTTGGCGATCAATGTCTCCGGGAGTTTCGTTCTGGCCACCCTGACCACCCTCTGGATCGCGCGGCCGCAGACGGCTTTCTGGCTGCGGGCCGGCATCGGCCCCGGCCTCCTGGGTTCCTTCACCACCTTTTCGGCGCTGGTGATCGCCATTGACCAGCAGATCCGCGGCGGCTTCCATGCCACGTGGCTGGCCTACCTCGGGCTCTCGCTGGTCCTGGGCCTCGGGGCGGCGGCGGCCGGCTGGAAAACCGGCAAGGCGATTGCAGACCTCCGCGGAGGCGCCCAATGATGACCGCGCTCGTGGTCGGGGCGTGCGGGGTGGCGGGAGCACTCCTGCGGTTCGCCGTCGACTCCTGGTTTGCGCACCATCAGGGCTCCCGACCGCACTGGCCCTGGGCGACGTTCACGGTCAACGTCGCCGGATCCTTCATCATCGGTTGGTCTGTCGGCCTGACCGGCCACCTGGAGCTGGGCACCGACTGGCACGCCGCGATCGCAACCGGTCTCGCCGGCGGCCTGACCACCTTCAGCTCATGGACCACCGCGACGGTCCGCCTGGTCAGCGAAGAGCGGTACCGGGCGGCGGCGCTCAACATCGGCGCGAACCTTCTCGTGGGGCTCGCCGCCGCCGCGCTTGGGCTTGCCCTCGCGGGCTGAAAACCTTAGCCCGCCGCCGGTGTGTCGAGGGTAACACCGGGGCGCCCTGGTGGCTTCGGGCCGCCGTCGTTCCCGTATCGTTGAAGGATGGTTACCCGACGTGAAGCAGCCCAGACCCTCGACATTCCCCTGGAAATGGCGCACCGTCACGGCATCCCGCCCCGGCTGTCCGAGGCCGAGCTGGGCGAGCTGCTGGACAACCCGCCGGCGTGGCTGGTCCAGTCCAAGGCAAACCGCACCGGCAAGCGGCCCGTCTGGGTCCAGCTCACCTGTGCCGTCTGCGGATTCTCCGAAGCGGCCCGGCCCAAAAAATGGTGGCCAGAGTTCACTTACGTCTGCTGCGCGCACCACGAGGCACGCGAGATCCCGGTGCTCGGGCCCGGGCTCGTGCGCAGTGTGTACGACGGCGTCGGCAGCCGTTTCGCAGGGATCGTGGACGCCGCCGTTCCCGAGGCGTAGCTTAAAAGACGGGGCTACCCCTGGCCCCTGCCGTGAGGGAGAGCACCATGCCTGACAAGACGCCGCACCAGAGCGTGTCGAAGAAGTCGGTTAAAACCATCAAGGAAAAACGGGCAGAGAAAAAGGCGAAACACATCGTTGATGCCCACACCGACCCAGTGGCACACATCAAGAAGCGCTGAAAAATCGAGAGGCCGGAAGCCGTTGCTTCCGGCCTCTTGTCGTGTTGCCCTGACACGTCCCGGCGGGCTGGTGGCTCACCCGAAATGGATGATGTGACAATCTCACGTTGGCGGTTGAGTGGTCTTGGGATCCGACCGAGAGGTCCTATTCCGGGGCATGTCCGCGACGCAGTTCCAACCGTTGAGCGGCGCGGGGCCCATCGGAATCATTCGACGCGGGTGGTGACGGCCCGGCGGGGACCGCCCACACTAAGACCAGTGCGCCAGACAGCGTGCTCGACACAGACCGGAGGAATACCAGTGACAACCACACCGGAGACTGAGGCCCACGGGCCGGTCGACTTCGTACTCCTGGAGTTCCCCGTATCGGGACTGACGGGACGGGCGAGTGAGGAACTCGTTAAGCTCGTCGAGCAGGGCGTGATCCGCCTCTTCGATCTCCTCGTCGTCATGAAGAATGACGACGGATCTGTCGAGGTGCTCGAACTCACCGACCCAGGCGGTCCCGCGGCGGGGTTCTCCTACTTCGAGGGGGCCCGGACCGGGCTTTTGGGCGACGATGACATCGCCGAGGCCTCGGCCGCGCTGCTCCCCGGGACGGTGGCCGCGCTGATCGTCTACGAGAACACCTGGGCGGCACCGTTCGTGGCGGCCGTTCGGGACAGCGGGGGCGAACTCATCGCGAGCACGCGGATCCCTGCTCCGGACGTGATGGAAGCACTTGATGCACTTGACGCCGCCGCACCTCCGGTTGCCGACGCCTGAGACCTGACGCAGAACAAGAGATGTGAGAGGAAGAGAATTATGGGACTTCTTAGGGGTGTGGCACGGACGGCAGTCGTTGCCGGAACGGCTAGTGCAGTCAGCGGCCGGGTCCAGCGCCGCCAGGCCAACAAGTTTGCCGAGAAGGACGCCGCGACCGCGGCCAAGCAGCAGGAGGCCTACGATTCGCAGATGGCCCAGCAGGAACCACCGCCGCAGGCCTACCAGCAGCCGGTCTACCAGCAGCCACCACCCCCTCCCCCGGCTGCCGGCGGCATCTCAAACGAAGCCCTCGAACAGCTCAAGCAGCTCGGGGCGTTGAAGGATCAAGGGATTCTCACGGAACAAGAGTTTGGCGTCCAGAAGGCGAAGATCCTCGGCATGTAGTGCCAAACAACTGGAAGGAGGAGGGAAGTGTCGGAAGACGCTTCCCTCCTCTTTGGCCTTAAGCACAAAACTCCCCGCCGACAGAAGCCGGCGGGGAGTTTCGTGAACCCAATACGGGGTGGAGCGCCGTTGCCGGGCCCCTATGTGGAGATGGGGGGAATTGAACCCCCGTCCGATGTCGTGTTGTCAGGGCTTCTCCGGGCGCAGTTTGCGTCGGATTTTCTCGGCCCCAGCCATGCTGCAAACAGCTGGCTGATCCGGGCCCAGTCATCTAAGAGTCCCGTTTACCCCGATGACGGAGGTAAACAGCAGTGGCTATCTAAATGACGCCAGGATCCGGGGCAATAGCAACCTCGGGCTGACGGACTGTCTTACTGCTTAGGCAGCGAGAGCGAAGTCAGTGCGTTTTGATTCGGCACTTATTGGTTTGCAGACAGCGTTTACGAGATAATTCTGCATCCTCGGCCCGCTTCACCTGTCGCGACTAACATCGTCGAAACCGATCATCCCCGTATTTTTTTATCAAACCCGGACCGGATACTTTCGGATCCTTCCCGGACTACCAATCATAACGCACCGCCTCCGGGAAACATTCCCGGGGACCGTGACAGCCTGCGGCGCGCTAGCGGCGGTTGCGTTCGCGCATGACGCGCTGGGCCTCGCGCTTGTCCTGCTGTTCGCGCAGCGTCTGGCGCTTGTCGTATTCCTTCTTGCCGCGGGCGACGCCGATTTCGACCTTCGCGCGGCCGTCCACGAAGTACAGCTGCAGCGGCACGATCGTGAAGCCCGACTCGCGGATTTTGTGCGAGATCTTCGTGAGCTCTTCGCGGTGCAGCAGCAGCTTGCGGCGGCGGCGTGCGGCGTGGTTCGTCCAGCTCCCCTGGTGATACTCGGGGATGTGGATGCCCTCCATCCACAGCTCGTCGTTGTAGAACGTGCAGAAGCCGTCCACCATCGAGGCATGGCCCTCGCGCAGGGACTTTACTTCCGTGCCCATCAGCGCGATGCCGGCCTCATAGGTGTCAAGGACGTGATAGTCGTGCCGGGCCTTGCGGTTGGTGGCCACTACCTTACGGCCACTTTCTTTGGGCACGGTAGGACTCCTCGGTTTGTTGGTGGTTCACTCCGGCCAGGTGGTGCGGAGTCTTTCCAGTTTACGGCAGTGCGACCGCCTCAGCGGATGGCCCGGGCCGGACCGCCCGGGCCGGACTACAGCAGGTTCATCGGGTCCACGGCCCGGCCGTTGAGCCAGGTCTCGAAGTGCGAGTGGCAGCCGGTGGAGTTGCCGGTGGTGCCTGAATAGGCGATCAGCTGTCCCTGGTTGACGTGCTGGCCGACCGAGACCGCCACGGAAGTGTTGTGGTAGTAAATCGTGGTCAGCGAGTTGCCCTGGACCACCCCGTGGGAGATCTTCACGTTGTTGCCGCCGCCGTCGTTGGCCCAGCCGGCCGAGAAGACGGTGCCGGCAGCCGCGGCGTAGACGGGCGTGCCGCAGGCGGCACCGAAATCGATGCCGGTGTGCATGTAGCCGCCCTGGCCGTAGAAGTCGATGGTGCCCGGCGGCGTCGCCCGCCAGCCGAACCCGGAGGTGATCGGAATATTGCCGGGGAACGGGTGCTGCAGCCCGAAGGCCGACGGCGAGCCCTGGGCCGGCGGGACATACGGCTGGACCGCCTGTCCCTGCGCCCGGGCCGCGGCCGCCGCGGCCTCGGCAATGCGCCGCTGCTCGGCCAGCCAGGCCTCACGCAGCTTCCGGTCGCGTTCGGCGATCTCGGCGGCGACGGCGTCCTGCTGGGCCTTGACCTGGGCGAGCTGGTTCTGGATGCCGGGCTTGGCGGCCTGGAGTTGGGCGTCGAGCCGGGTGGTGTCGGCGATCAGCTTGTCCACGGCGGCCTTCTTGGCTGCGGCCTCGTCCCGGGCGGTCTTTTCCCGGGCCAGTGCGGCGTCGGCTTTGGCCTTGAGGTCGGTGATTTCAGCCTCGACGGCGGCCAGCCGGGCCTGCGCGTTGACGTTGGTGGCGCTCTGCTGGGTGAGCTTGTCCATCGCGGAGTTCTGGCTGCGCAGGGCCTGGTCCGCGAGGTCGATGGTGTCCGTCAGGCTGCTGCCCTGGTTCGAGCCGAAGAACAGGGACAGATTGGACGGGACGCCGCCGGACTTGTAGGCCTGCGTGGCGATCTGCCCGATCAGTTTCCGGGTGTCCGCGATCTTCTGTTTGTCGGCTTCCAGTTGCTGCGTGATTTTTGCCTTGTTCTGCTGCGCCAGGTCCACGCGGGCCGCGAGGGCCTGCACTTCCTGGACCGCTCCGGCCACCCGGCCCTGGGCGTCCGTGAGCGCCTGCTGGGCGCCGGGGAGCTGGCCCTGGTACAGGACCAGGTCTGCCGCAGCCTGGGCGATCTTGCCGTCCACGAATTCGAGGGAGTGCTGGACCCGGGCCGCCTCCTCGCGCAGCGCGGCCTGCTGGTCCTCAAGGTCGTCGGCGAATGCCGCCGGACTCGAGGCCCCCATGGTCCCGGCCAGGACCAGCGCCAGGGTGGCGCTGATCATCCGGCTGCGGCGCCCCACCAGGCGGAGCCGGAGGGATTGCCGGAGGGGGCGGCGGGCCATCGGTGTCATAAGCATTCCCTTTTCGTTGCGCAAAGCTAGACCCGCAAGTACCGGCGGAGGGTCAGCAGGGAGGAAATTCCGGCCAGGACAACGCCCAGGCCAATCAGGGCAGGTACCAGGATCAGGGTCTGCCCGGGCGAGATAAACGCGGTGTCCGGATACTGCTTGGACAGGACGCCTTCGAGGAAGAAGCGGGCCACGGCCCACAGGGTGCCGGACGCCAGGGCGGCACCGATCACCGCGGCGATCACGCCTTCGAGGATGAACGGGAGCTGGATGACCATCTTGGACGCGCCCACCAGGCGCATGATGCCTGTTTCCCGGCGGCGGCTGAACGCGGAGAGCCGGATGGTGGTTGCGATCAGCAGGATGGCGCAGATGATCATGACGCCGGCAATGCTCACGGCCACCAGGGACGCGGCGTTCATGGCCGAGAACAGCCGCTCCAGCAGCTGCCGCTGGTCGATCACGGTCTCCACCCCGGCCTGGGAGGAGAAGGTCTCGCTGATGATTTCGTACTTCTCCGGGTCCTTCATGTTGATCCGGAAGGACGCCGGCAGCTGGTCCGGGGTCACGGAGTCAACGATCGGGGAATTGGAGAACTGTTCCTTGAAGTGCTTGTAGGCGTCGTCCTTGGACTCGTACTGGAAGTCGTTGACGTACTGCGCCACCGCGGGCGATTTCAGCAGCGTGCGCAGGTTGTCCTCCTGCTCCGGCGTCGCCGGACCGGTGGCGCAGCCGGGCGCCGTCGAACCGTCACTGCAGAGGAAGATGGCCACCTGGACTTTGTCGTACCAGTAGCCCTTCATCTGGTTGATCTGCAGCTGCAGCATGCCGGCGGCGCCGACGAAGGTCAGCGACACGAAGGTCACCAGGATCACGGAGATCACCATGGACAGGTTGCGGCGCAGGCCGCTGCCGATCTCGCCCAGGACAAATGCAAGCCTCACGCCTGGCCCTCCCCTGCGGTGCGGAACTCGGCGCGGGCTTCGGCACGCGAGCCGGCCCGGGGCGGGATAACTTGCGGCTGTTCGTCCCGTCCGCTGGCGTCGCGCAGGCGGCGCGACTGGCCCACGACGGGAATCATGGAGGTGTAGAGGGCCTTGGCCTCGTCGCGGATCACAACCCCGTTCTTCAGTTCCACCACCCGTTTGCGCATTTCGTTGACGATGTCGTCGTCGTGCGTGGCCATCACCACGGTGGTGCCGTTCTGGTTGATCTTGTCCAGCACGCCCATGATGCCCATCGAGGTGGTGGGGTCCAGGTTTCCGGTCGGCTCGTCGGCCAGCAGGATGCCGGGGCGGTTCACGACGGCGCGGGCGATCGCCACGCGCTGCTGCTCGCCGCCGGAGAGTTCGTGCGGGAGACGGTTTTCTTTGCCTTCCAGCCCGACGGTCTTCAGGACCTCGGGGACGGTGTCGCGGATGACGCTGCGGCTCTTGCCGATGACCTGCATGGCGAAGGCGACGTTGGCGAAGACGGTCTTCTGCGGCAGCAGGCGGAAGTCCTGGAAGACGACGCCGATTCCGCGGCGCAGGCGCGGCACGCGCCAGCTGGAGATGTTCGCGACGTTCTGGCCGGCCACGTAGACGGCGCCGGAGGAGGCGCGGTCCTCTTTGAGGACCAGGCGCAGGAAGGTCGATTTGCCGGAGCCGGAGGCGCCGACGAGGAAGGCGAATTCGCCACGGTCGATCTCAAGGTTGATCGAATCCAGCGCCGGCCGCGCCTTCTGGTCATAGACCTTGGTGACATTTTCGAAACGGATCATGGCCCTTAGTACCCTGCAGGACATGGCCGCGAGGGCCCGGTTCTGCTGCCGGCGCAAGGGCTTTCGTTTGGGGGAAGTAGAGCTCCGGCCCCTCGACTATACGCACGGGTAACGGCGGAACCGCCGGAACGGCGGGGCGTGTCGCGCGATTGTCAGGGACCTCCCAGTGGAGGCGCCCGGCCCGGCGCCGGGCCTACTTCTCGGCGTTGCGGTTGTCCGTCCGCCAGCGGATGCCGGCGTCGATGAAGTCGTCGATTTCGCCGTCGAACACGGCCGAGGTGTTGCCGACCTCGTGCTCGGTGCGGAGGTCCTTGACCATCTGGTACGGGTTCAGGACGTAGGAGCGCATCTGGTCGCCCCATGAGGCTTTGACGTCGCCGGCGAACGCCTTCTTCTCGGCGTCCTCCTGTTCCTTCTTCAGCAGCAGGAGCCGGGACTGCAGCACGCGCAGGGCGGCGGCGCGGTTCTGCAGCTGCGATTTTTCATTCTGCATCGACACCACGGTGCCGGTGGGGATGTGGGTCAGGCGCACCGCGGAGTCGGTGGTGTYGACCGACTGGCCGCCGGGGCCGGAGGAACGGAAGACGTCCACGCGGATCTCGTTGTCCGGGATGTCGATCGAGTCCGTCTGCTCGATCAGCGGGATCACTTCCACGGCCGCGAATGAGGTCTGGCGGCGGCCCTGGTTGTCGAACGGGCTGATCCGGACCAGGCGGTGGGTGCCGGCCTCGACGCTGAGGGTGCCGAAGGCGTACGGCGCCTTGACCTCGAACGTGGCGGACTTCAGCCCGGCTTCTTCGGCATAGGAGGTATCCATGATGGTGGTCGGGTAGCCATGGCGTTCGGCCCAGCGCAGGTACATGCGCAGCAGCATTTCGGCGAAGTCCGCCGCGTCCACGCCACCGGCGCCCGCGCGGATGGTCACCACGGCTTCGCGCTCGTCGAACTCGCCGGAGAGCAGGGTGACGACTTCAAGGTCGGCCAGCGCCTTGCGGACCGATTCGAGTTCCGCGGCGGCGTCGGCCATGGAGTCGGCGTCGTCCTCGTCCTGGCCGAGCTCCACGAGGACCTCGAGGTCGTCGATCCTGGCCACGAGCTTGTTGAGCCGCTCAAGCTCGGTCTGCTTGTGCGAGAGCTTCGAGGTGATGACCTGCGCCGCGGCGGGGTCGTCCCAAAGATTGGGTTCACCGGCCCGCTCGCTGAGCTCGGCGATGTCTTCCTTGAGCGCCTCGACGTTCGAGACGTTCTCGATGGACGTGTAGGTGGCCCGCAGTGCGCGGATTTCAGCGGGAAAATCAATGTTTGCCATGGTTTTTTAAGCCTACGCTATGTGTCCTAGCCGCCCGACCCTGCCGGTTTCCCTATCACTTCGGGTTGCCCGATAGATGGTTGCCCTGTCACTTTGGGTTGCCCGACGGCCTGGTTGGCAGCATCTACTGACAGGGCAACCGGAGTGGTGGGCCAGCAACTCAGCGGCTGAGGCGGGACCGCGCCGTGGACGTCGCCTCGATCCGGATGCCGTCCGGCACCAGGAAGTTCACCACCGGCGGGTGGACGGCTGCACTCAACACCACGACGGCGGTGGCGCCGTCCGGGCTGCCCGTCGAGGACGCCACGGCCAGGGCGCTGAAGCGGTCGAACGCGCCGTTGCGGCCCAGATAGTCGACGGCGGCGCTGCGAACCCTCGCCCCGCTGAGGACGGCGGACGGTGTGCCGCCGGAGTTGCCCAGCTGGCCGAGGGTGAAACTGTCCGCGGCCGCCACCGAGGCACCGTCCGCGGCGGAGAGCAGCTTCTTGTGTTCGAGGTAAACGCTGGAGGCCGCCATCACGACGGTGGCGACCAGCAGGGCAATCAACACGAAGCCGATGCTCAGCACCAGCACCTGCCCCTCCTGCCGGCGGGGCCCGGGCCGGCCCCTCACCGGAACCTGCCCACCAGCTGGGTTGCCGACGCGCTGAGCTGGCTCGCGTTCAGATGCAGTGCGTCGCTGAACGGCACAAACGGCAGGGGCACGGTGAGGCGGACGGTGACTGTCACCGCCGAGCCGGGAGCCAGGCAATCGGCAGGCTCGCAACGGGTGTCGACGGTGGCGTTTCCCGCCGGCTGGCCGTAATCGGCGAGCGCCAGCAGCACGGCTTGCTCTGCCGCTGCCCGGCCGCTTGCCGCGTCCGGCTGGGCCACGTAGACCTTGGCGGCCTGGTCGGCGGCGCCCACGACTGCGAACGAGCCGCCCTGGATCTGGCCCACGGTGATGATGAAGTACACCAGCGGCACCATCAGCAGTGCGGACAGGAAGACGAACTCGACCACGGCACTCCCCTGTTCCGGTGACGCGCCGTGCTCCGGCCATTCACCGCTGGATGGCCGCATGGCCCTTCACCTCCAAGAGCGCCCGGGGACCGATGAAGCCGATGACCGGCAGGGGTGCCCGGACGGTCACCTCGAGTGTGCGGATGCCCTGGAACGTCGATTCGCTTGTCCCCACGTCCCGCGCGAAATCCGCGTTGAGCGCCGCCGTGATCAGCTGGACAGTCCGTTCCTTGGCGTCCCCGTCGTTGCGGTCGGCCAACGTGCCGTATCTGGCGCCCGAGGCGGCGGCGTCGATCAGCGTATTCCGGACGTGAAGTACCAGGGTGAGCTGGACGATCGCGAGGAAGAGCAAGGTGAGCAACGCACCGATCAGCACGAAGTCCACCACTGCAGCGCCCCGTTCTACGCCCTTGCGGTTTTCCCCGCTATCGATCTGGCGCCCGGTCCCCCCGCCCTGGGCTGCCATTGCCTACTGTCCGACCTTGTCCATGGCCTGGTTGAAGAGTCCCTCAAGCGCAGGACCGGCGAGCGCGAGCAGGGCGGCCACGAGGACTGCCGACATGAGGGTGATCATGACCCAGCCGGGGACGTCCCCGCGCTGGGGATGGGCGGTTCCCACGTCAGCGTGCTCCCCCGCCCGCGCTTGCGACGGAGCAGACCACCAGGTCAACATGCTGAGCGCGCAGGCCGCCAATGCCGCCCGGGTTCCGAAGTTCTTCACCGTGTCCTCTTTCCTGGTTCTCTGGTTTTCTGTTTTCTGTTTTTCCGGAGTCCTGTTTTTGGATCTGATGGTTCGTGACGTGTCGCCGGCAGATCGTGCACCGTGTGCCCAGGCTGGCCGGCCAGCTGCAGGGCGTCCTTCGTATCCTGTCCCCTCCTCGTATGACTTTTCTTGAGTCCTGCCCGGGCCGGCCGGTGGGCAGCCGCCGGCTGTCCGTCGTCGTTCGCCAGGTTCCTATAGTCCGAGACTGATGGCGGCCAGGCCGGGGAAGACGGCGAAGATGACCGTGAGCGGAAGGACACCAAAGACAAGCGGCACCATCATGCCGATTTCCTTCTTGCCGGCGGACTCCATGAGCTCCCTCTTGGCTGTGTCCCGGACATCCTGTGCCTGCGCCCGGAGGACGTCGGCGAGGGGTGTTCCACGTTCGACGGCCACGATCATCCCGTCCACGAAACGGAGCAGCGGACCTTGATCGGTCCTGGACGAGAACTCGTGGAGGGCTTCCACGAGGGGCTTGCCGGACCTGGTCTCGGCGAGGACACGGCCGAATTCCTGCGAGAGCTCACCCCGCGCACTGCGGCAGACCCGGTCCAGGGCACCGGTGGCACTTTCGCCGGCGCTGACGGCCAGGGCCATGAGTTCGGCGATGCTCGGAAACTCCGCCATCATCCGCCCCTCCCTTTTCTTGATGTGCGCGCCCAACAGGTAGTCCCGGAGCAGGAACCCGCCGACGGCGCTGCCCACGACGGCCACGACGGCGACGAACGGGCTGAAGCGGCCGATCGAGCCGGCGAGCGCCACAACGCCGACGGCGAGGACGAAGCCGCCGGCCGCCCAGAGGAGTTGCTCAGCCCGGAAGTCCACGGCTGTTTTGGCGCTGCCGGCGCGGGCGAGCCTGCGGTTTAACGCCGTCGCGCCAAGGTTGATCCGGCCCAGGGACCTGGCCCCGTCCCGGAACGCCGGGCGGAGGATCCGTTCGAGCGGCCCAAACGGTGTGACATTCCGCGGGGCGGTGAGCAAAAGCCGGGATTCGAGGCTGTGGGTTCTCAGCTGCGGTTCGATACGTTCGATGAACGTCGTTGGGCGCATGAAGGGGAGCCGGACGAGGAACAGCCACAGGCCCGCCCCGAGCACGGCCCCGCACACCGTGGCGCCGGCCATCAGGCCGGTCACCGGAGGACCCGCTGTTCTTCCGGCAGCGCCCCGATACGCAGCATGATGGCATAGGACAGCAGGGAGACGGCAAGGCCGCCCAAAAGGACGGCAGCGCCGAGCGGGGTGTTGTACGCCATCACAGCCTCAGGACGGCTGGCCAGCAACACCAGGACAATCCAGGGCGCAGCGACGGCCAGGCGTGCGGCGTTGACGGTCCAGGATTGCCTTGCCTCCAGCTCACTCCGGGTCCTGGCACTCTCCCGCAGGAACTCCGCGAGGGTGCCCAGCAGCCTCCCGAGGTCCGAACCGCCCACCTCCCGGGTGAGCCGGAGGGCCTCGACGATCCTGTCCGCCACGGGATCGGCCAGACGGTCCTTGAGCCGGGTGAGTGAGGGATCGAATTGGCCTCCCGACCGGTAGTCGGAGCCAAAGTCCACAAACACGTGGCGAAGCTCCACGGGGCCCTTGTCGCCCAGCTGGATAAGGGCCTCCGGCAGCGACAGGCCGGCCCTGATGGCTGAGCGCAAATGATCAACGACGTCGGGCCAGAGCTGGCGGAGGACAGCCGTGCGCTTTCTGGCACGCCACCGGACCATCGCCATCGGCAGCCAGCCGCCGAACAGGCCAAAGCATGCCGAGATCGGCCAAGACCCGGTAACTGCGAAGAACGCGAGCGTTGTGAAGGCCCCGAGTCCAAGGCACGAGGCGAGCAGACCTGCCGCGCTGACCTTTTCGATGCCCGCCGACCGCAGGAGGTCCTCAAGCCGGCTGGTCCGGGGCCTGCGCCGCACGCTCTCAGGCGTCTCCCACGCGGACCACCAGATCAGCAGGAGGCCTGCGCCGCCCAGCATCCCGACCAGCGGCGCCATCACCGTTGTTCCAGCAGCGCCGCGACGTCGTACCCGGAGCGGGCAAACTTTTCCGCGGCGGGCATGGAGTTGGCCTTGGGCAGAAGCTGCCCGTCCGACATCGTGAACACCATGGATGACTCGATGATCCCGTTTTCCACCCGGCGGCCCAGGGACAGGATCTCGGTGACCTGTCGGCGCCCGCTGGTGTGCCTGCTGCAATGGACCACCAGATCGATGCAGGACGCGACGGTGGGCACCACGAACGCGCTGGAGATGTTGTCGCCGGCGAGCAGCGGCAGCGTGCAGATTTTCGTCACGGCATCATGGGCGGAGTTCGCATGCACGGTGCACATCCCGGGAAGCCCGGAATTCAAAGCGATGAGCATGTCCAGGCTCTCGGCCTCCCGGACTTCCCCGACCACCAGCCGGTCCGGCCGCATGCGCAGGGCCTCCTTGACCAGGCGGCGCAGCGGAATCTCCCCCTGCCCCTCCAGGTTCGGCTGACGGCACTGAAGGCCGACGACGTCGCGGAGCGGCAGCTGCAGTTCAAAGATTTCCTCCACCGTGATGACCCGTTCGCGGGTGCCGATGCTGGCGGCGAGGCAGTTGAGCATGGTGGTTTTGCCCGCCTGTGTGGCGCCCGAGACCAGGATGTTGAGGCCGCTGGCGACGGCCGCGCCGAGGAACCTGGCCGCCTGCGGGGTGAGCGTTCCCAGCTCCACCAGGTGCTCGAGCCGGCTGGCTTTGACGACGAACTTGCGGATATTGATGGCCCAGTGACGCCGGGTGACGTCCGGGATCACGACGTGCAGCCTGGAGCCGTCCGGGAGCGCCGCATCCACGAACGGCGAGGACATGTCCAGGCGCCGGCCCGAGCTCTTCAGCATCCGTTCCACAAGGTCCCGGACCTGCTGGTCCGTCAGCGAAACGGACGTCAGTTCCGATTCGCCGTTGCGCGCCACGTAGATTTCATTCGGCGCGTTGAGCCAGATTTCCTCGATGCCCGGATCGTCCAGGAGCGGCTGGAGCGCACCAAAGCCCGCCACAGCGTCGAAGACGAATCTCCGGGCCGACTCCAACGGGCCCAGCGGGGGCAGCGGCGCCAGGAGGGCCCGTTCGTCGTAGTCGCTGACAGCCGCCTCGACCAGGCGCCGGACTTCGCCGGACTCCCGCAGGGGGTCAAGGCCCCGCCGGCGGATCAGCTCACGGACCTCGTCCTCAACAATGCGTACAGCCTCCACCTGGACCCCCATATGACTGCCGCCCCTGTGCCGGGGCGATGAAATTGGCTTAAACCTAGGCGGCGCTGAGCGGCCGGACAAGAGGTGCGGTGGCCCACTGTGGATAACAGCCGCCGCCGTCGCACAACACCGTTCCCACTGGTCACAGCAGGCTCACTGGTCTCGCGCTGCACCGGATCAAAGCGACCGATTGCACATACTGCGCTTTTGAACCCAGCGCCTCGTGGCCCTTTGATCGACGGGGGAACAGACCGGCCCCGGCGTCCCAACGCTGTGCTCTGCATGAACTTAATGGGCTGCATTCCGCCGTGGGGCTTCAACGGCGCAGGACGCGTCTCTCATTCTGAAACGGTGCACTGAAACCATGAGCCTTCCCTTGCGCAGAGCGCTGCGGCCCCGCCGGACCGAGCCGACGCAGGAGCGGCCCACGGAAAAGAAGCCAACGCGGACGAAGATCCCCGCACCGTGTTTTGCGAGGACATCCGGCAAGTCTAGACCAGCACCTCCCGCCCTGGGGACTGCCGGAGGCGTGATCTGGGAACCCCTCGACACAGCGGGACCGGTTAGGGTAATAGGGAACAGTTTCGGAGGGATTCCGGAACGGAAAGGGATTTTCTTTGCGCTATCGGTCCAGTGGCGGAGCTCTCGCCTGCATTCTGCTGTTGGGAATCGGAGTGACCGGTTGCTCCAGCGGCGCGCCCGTCAGCGAGGTCCGGGGATCACTCACGGCGATAGGCACGCCCGTGCAGAAGGACCCGATCGGTGCCTGGAGCAACGCCTGGAGCAAAGACCTCACCGCCACGTCGCTGAACTACTCCCCGGACGGATCCGACGTCGGGCTGACAGCCCTGGCCACGCGCCAGGCCTACTTCGCAGCCCTGGACGGCCCCCTCACCCCGGAACAGCAGAACCAGACCAAGGACGTATGCGGACCGGCCGGGGCTTTTTCCGTTCCCGTTTCCGTGACCTCCATCGGGGTGGCCCTCAACAACCCGAGTCTTCGCAACGTAAAGCTAAGCCACGAAGTCCTCGCCGGCATCTTCTCCGGCTCCATCGAGCGCTGGGACGCGCCTGAAATCGCGGACATCAACCCTGGGACCGCACTGCCCTCCGATGACATCGTCCCCATCATGGCCACGGAGCCCAGCGTGGAAACCGAGGCGGCCACAAAGTACCTCAGCGCCGACGCCGCGTGGACCTCGGGAGTGTCGGCCACGTGGCCGAAGACCGAGAATGCCGTCACGGTCAAGAAGCACTCCGACCTTGCCGACAAGGTCGACAAGACCGCCGGGGGCATCGCCTTCATGGACCTCGGCTCGATCGGCAGCCGCTTTGAAACCGCGCTGCTCTCCTTCGGCGGCGACTACGTCCGCATGTCCAAGGACTCGGCCGCGACAGCGGCCCAGGAAGGCAGCACCCGGACCCTGCCCACCGGGGTGGAGTTCACGCTGCCCGAAACAAGTGAGCAGGGCTACGCCCTCGGCGTCGTCGGCTATCAGGCATTCTGCAGTGCGTACTCAAACCACCAACTGAGCACCCTCGTGAAGTCCTGGGGGGAATTTGTCCTCAGTCCCGACGGCCAGGTCACGTCAGCGTACTTCGCCAATGTCGCCTCACCCAGCGAAGAGGCCATGCGGGAGTCCAAGAAACTGATTGACACGATCGGGGACGCACAGTGATCCACGCAACCGAGGCGGAACAGCCCTCCCCTGCAGGCTCAGCGCCAGGCACTGGACGGGTGCGGCGCTTCGCGCTGTCCCCGGCCACCCGCAGCGGGCTGGGCTTCTTCCTTCCCGTCTTTGGTCTCCTTTCGGTCCTCATCACCCTGTGGATCCTGGCCACACCGCTCATGGCCTATCCGGACGAACCCTCGCACACCATCAAGGCGGCCGCAGTCGCCCGGGGCCAGTTCTTCCCTGGCCCCGGCGAATCCTATGGCCACGGAGTCCATGTGCAGGTTCCGTCCTACATCGCCAACGTGCAGTCGCAGATGTGTTTCCCCTTCCAGGCGACGAAACCCGCAGGCTGCGCCCCGGCGATCCCCCTCGATGACAACGACCTCACCATCGGTGTGACCTCGGCCGGGCTCTACAACCCCTTCTACTACTGGCTTGTCGGGCTGCCCAGCCTCTTCATGTCCGGTGCGCCGGCGATCTTCGCCATGCGGATCGTCAGCGGCCTGTTGTCCGCCGCCTTCTACGCTGCCGGCTTCACCGCCTTGTCCCGCCTGCGGCACCCGAAGTGGCCGCTAGTCGCGGCTGTGATTGGGACGACGCCGATGGTCCTGTTCCTTGCCAGCGGCATCAATCCCAACTCGCTTGAAATCGCAGCGTCCATGGCCGCCTTCTGCGGGCTGGTGTCCGTGCTCGAGAATTCGCGGCACCTTGACCGGGCACGTCCGGCCATCCTGACCGTCGGCATAGCGGCCGCGGCACTGGCCAACACCCGGAACGTGTCCCTCCTGTGGCTCCTCTGCGGCGCAATCGTTGCCTGCCTCTTCTTCCGGCGCGCGGACATCGCCGCCATCTTCAAAAACCGGGTGGTGCTGACGGTGACGGCGCTGACCACCGTGGGAATCGTCCTGGGCGTGGCGTGGAACTTCCTGATGTTCAGGGCGCCGGCCTCCGCCGGTGAAGCCCCGGCCGGGATCTCGAACGTCAACGGCGAGGTGCGCCCCTACAACGCGTTCCTGACCATGATGGACAAGTCCTTTGATTTTGCCGGCCAGTACATTGGCGTCGCGGGGTGGCTGGATGCACCCGTTCCACAGGCCGTCCACATGTTCTGGAACATGCTGCTGTTCGGCCTCATCCTCACGGTACTGCTGGTCCGGCCCTACCGGCTGCAGGCCGCGTTCTGGGTCGCGGTCGCGTTGCTGGCGGTGGTCCCGGCCGTGGTGCAGGCTGCCCTCATCAACACCGCCGGATTCATCTGGCAGGGCCGGTATAGCCTGCCGCTGTTCACGATCGCGATCATCTCGGCGGGGCTCGCCATGCGGTTCCGCCCGTTCGGACGCAGCCCGCAGAGCCGGACGATCGCCAGGATCCTGCTGCTGACCGGCTGCATCGCGCAGACCTACGCCTTTGTGAACGTGCTCCGCCGCTACGTCGTCGGACTCCAGGAAACGGCCAACTGGCAGACGATGTTCACCGTGCCTGGCTGGCAGCCGCCAATGACCTGGGAGGTCCTCACCCTGGCCTTCGCGGCCGCGGTTCTGCTGTGTGCGTCCAAGCTGTTCAGCTATCTTTTCCCGGGCCATGCCCTGCTCCCGAAGCGGCCATGGCGGCTCAGGAGGAAGCACTCCGGCAAGCGTCCCGTGGCCGCAGCGGCGGCCAACTGACCTGAACTCCCCTGGCCAGCGCCAAAAAGACCCGTCCACGCGAAGTTCAAAGCGCGTGAACGGGTCTTTTTTGCCAATCCTCAGTGCTGGGAAACCGTTGCCCCCATGTACTCCCTGAGTCGTTCGGCGGACAGCGGCGGGACGAACCCGGTCGCCTTGATCTTGTCCAGGTTGAGGGCGCTGTTCAGCGGCCGCGGCGAGACGGCCTTGCCCTTGAAGTACTCCTCGGTGCTCACACCGGTCACGGCCTCCCGCGGCTTGCCGGAGAGTTCGTAGACGTCCGCGGCGATATCCGCCCAGGACTGCTGCTCGCCGTCGTTGCTGAGGTTGTAGACACCGTACTCGGCGCCCGATTCCAGCAGGTGCCGGATGCCGGCGGCGATGTCTTCGGTGAAGCTCAGCCGCCCGATCTGGTCATCAACCACCGACGGTTCGATGCCGCGCTCGGCCAGCGAGGCCATGGTGCGGACAAAGTTGTTGCCCTCACCGATCACCCAGCTGGTGCGCACAATGTAGTGCCGGGGCACCACACTGACGACGGCGTCGCCCGCGGCTTTGGTCTGGCCGTAGACGCCCAGCGGCGCCACCGGCTCCGATTCGTCGTGCGTGGCGCGCGTGCCGTCGAAGACATAGTCCGAGGACACGTGCACCAGGGTGAGGTCGTGTTCGACGGCGGTGCGGGCCAGCCGCGCCACGGCCGTGACGTTGACTGCCCAGGCGGCCGCGCGGCCCTCGGCCGACTCGGCGGCATCCACGGCGGTGTAGGCCGCGGCGTTGATGATCGTGGAGTAGTTCTTCCAGTTCCGTCCGGCGAAGGCGTCCTCGCTGTCGAGGTCAAAATCGTCCCGGCCGGCTAACTCAACGGACGGGTCGCCGTCGTACTGCCGGCGCAGCGCCTTGCCGAGCTGGCCGTTGGCGCCGACCACGAGGACCTTCTTCGGCGGCATCGGCGTGACGTCCGCCAGGCGCGGGTGCGCCTTGTCCTTGTCCGAGAGCTCGGCCCGGCCCAGCGGCACTGGCCAGCTGATGGCCGCGGTCTCGTCGGCGAGGTTCAGGAAGGTGTACTGGCCCTGGGCGTCGGCGGACCAGTGGTCGTTGACGAGGTAGGTGTAGGCGGTGTTGTCCTCCAGCGTCTGGAAGGCGTTCCCGACCCCGCGGGGAATGAAGATGGCCTGGCTGGGATCCATCTCGGCGGTGAACACGGCGCCGAAGGTCGGGCCTTCGCGCAGGTCCACCCAGGCGCCGAAAATCCTGCCGGTGGCCACGGAGATGAACTTGTCCCACGGCTCGGCATGGATGCCGCGGGTGGTGCCGGCGGATTCGTTGAACGAGATGTTGTTCTGCACCGGGCGGAAGTCGGGCAGGCCAAGCGCCACCATCTTTTCCCGCTGCCAGTTCTCCTTGAACCAGCCCCGGTTGTCACCGTGGACCGGAAGGTCGTAGAGGACGACGCCGGGGATCGGGGTTTCGTGCGCTGTGAGCTTTTTCGAGAACTCGATCGACATAATCTACTGGCCTTGTTCCTTGTACTTCGCTTCCGTGGCGGCCTTCTGGGGCCGCCACCAGTCCTCATTGTTCCGGTACCAGGCGATGGTGTCTTCGATGCCGGCCTCGAAGTTGGAGAACTGCGGCTTCCAGCCGAGTTCCTCGCGCAGCTTGGAGGAGTCGATGGCATACCGCATGTCGTGGCCGGGCCGGTCCACCACGTGCTCGTACGCGTCCGGCGCCTGGCCCATGTGCTTGAGGATCAGTTCGACGACGTCCTTGTTGTTCTTCTCGCCGTCGGCGCCGATCAGGTAGGTCTCCCCGATCCGGCCCTCGGCGATGATCGCCAGGACAGCGGACGAGTGGTCGTTGGCGTGGATCCAGTCACGGACGTTCTCGCCCTTGCCGTACAGCTTGGGACGGATGCCGTCGATCACGTTGGTGATCTGGCGCGGGATGAACTTCTCCACGTGCTGGTACGGACCGTAGTTGTTGGAGCAGTTGCTGATGGTTGCCTGCAGGCCGAAGGACCGCACCCAGGCGCGGACAAGCAGATCCGAGCCCGCTTTCGTGGAGGAATACGGGCTGGAGGGGTTGTAGGGCGTGCTCTCGGTGAACCGCTCCGGGTCATCGAGCTCGAGATCGCCGTAGACCTCGTCGGTGGAGATGTGGTGGAAGCGCTTGTTGTGCTTCCGCGCGGCCTCGATCAGGGTGTAGGTCCCGATGATGTTGGTGTCCAGGAACGGGCGCGGATCGTGCAGCGAGTTGTCGTTATGGGATTCCGCGGCGTAGTGCACCACGACGTCGGACCCGGCCACCAGGCGCTCCACCACGGCGGCGTCGCAGATGTCGCCCTGCACCAGCGTGAACCGGCCTGCAGGCAGGCCCGCCAGCGACTCCACATTGCCCGCGTAGGTGAGCTTGTCGAGGACCGTGACGTGGTGGTCGGTGTTCTCCAGTACGTAGTGGACGAAATTGGAGCCGATGAAGCCGGCGCCGCCGGTGACGAGGAGTTTCTGCATGAGGCCAGCTTACCGGCTGCCGAAATTCTCCCCTCCCGACGGCGGACACACCTGCCGCAACATTGGCCACATTGGTAACACTGACGTCAATTGGTTACTCTTTACGCACATGCGGGGGTGATTTTGGCCTCTGTCCAGATCCTCCGGAGTAACGGTGATGACAATCAAAATCCACAAACTACGGACCACCGCGGCACTCTGTCTTCCTCTCGCGCTGGCGCTGACCTGGGCCAATCCTGCCGCTGCGGCACCGGCGCCCAGCCCCTCTCCCGCCGTCACCACCAAGGCGCCTGCGCCCACCGCATCGGCGGCTGCGACGACCCCCAAACCGACTGCGGTGGCGGCAACCAGTGCCGCCCCGAAACAGGCAACCGCGCCGGCCACGGCCCCAGCGACCGCGGCGGCGCCGGCGTCGTCCGCGTCCCCTTCAGCACGGGTGCAGGCCGCCATCGCGCCCGAGCCCGCGCCGGAACAGGGACAGGCGCGAATGGGCCGGGCCGGCCTCAATCCGGCCTCGACCTCGGCCGCAATGGCCAAGACGCAGCAGGTCACCGTCGCCCAGGCCACCGAGCCCTGGGTTTCAGAGCAGCCCTTCGCCACCCGCGGGCAGCCTCTGGGCCTGGATGTCAGCTCCTGGCAAGGCGGCGTCAACTGGTCCTCCGTGCGGGCCAACGGCGCCCGCTTCGCCTACGTCAAGGCCACGGAGGGCACCACCTACCGGAGCAGCGAATTCGGAGCGCAGTACACCGGTGCACGTTCCGTCGGCCTGCTCCGCGGCGCCTACCACTTTGGCCGCCCCGATGTTTCCGACGGCGCCGCCCAGGCCCGGTTCTTCGTCAACAACGGCGGCGGCTGGTCCCCGGACGGCGTCACGATGCCCCCGGTCCTCGACATCGAGGACAACCCCTACGCCGGCCTCAACCGCTGCTACGGTGCCTCCCCSGGGCAGCTGGCCACGTGGGTAAGGGACTTCACCCAGACCGTTTACCGGATGACCAACAAACAGGCCATGATCTACACCAGCTACTACTTCTGGCGCGACTGTCTGGGCAACACCACCGAATTCAGCCAGATCAACCCGCTGTGGCTGGCCTCCTACTACACCAATGGACCGTCCGTTCCCGGCGGTTGGCCCACCTACACGGTCTGGCAGTACGCCAACGCCTTCGCGAACGCTTCCCAGACGGTCAGGGCCACGTTCCCGGGCGACCAGAACGTCTTCAACGGCTCGCTGGACCAGTTGCGGAGACTCGCCTCCACGCCTGACACCTACCCAATCGGCCTCATTCCGGGCGCCACCCTGCTCAGCGGCAAATGGGCAGGCGACGGCAAGTCCTACACCGGTTGGTTCAAGGACGGATACTGGTGCCTGCAGATGCCCTTGGCCCCGCGGCGCTGTTTCGGTTACGGCAGCCCGGGCGACAAGCCCGTCGTCGGCGACTGGAACGGTGATGGCCGGGCCGGGATTGGCATCTTCCGCAACGGCATGTGGTGGCTCGTGGACGACATCAACACCAGGGCCATCACGAAGGTCGTCGGCTTCGGCGTCGGATCCGACACCCCCATCGTTGGCGACTGGAACGGCGCCGGCCGCGACGGGATCGGCATCTGGCGCAACTCCAGCTTCCAGGTCAGCTACAACGTCAACAATCCGGTGGTCAACGAGTACAGCGGCTTCGGGATTCCCTCCGATACGCCCATCGTCGGCGACTGGGACGGGGACGGCAAGACCAGCATCGGCGTGTGGCGCAAGGGCGAGTGGTGGCTCAGCAACCGCATCAAGTCCCCGGTTGTGTCTAACTTCATCGCCTTCGGAGTCGGCACCGACCGTCCCATCACCGGCGACTGGAACGGGGACAGGCTGACCACCGTGGGCATTGTGCGCGGCAACAGCTGGCAGCTGACCAACAGCCTCGCCAAGCGGACTGTGGACATCTCCTACTTCTAGGAGCGCCGGACGAACGAAGGCCCGGGACCGTCAGGTCCCGGGCCTTCGCCGTATCTTCCGCGTATCTTCCCGCTGTATCGACCGTTAACTTCCCACTGGGGGTGCCGCTCAGGACGCCGTGCGGAGCCTCCGGCGGGCCTCGATCATGAGGCGCAGGAGGACCACCCGGGCGGCCAGGATCACACGGAGCGATCGCCAGCCGCGCGGGGTGGCGTTGCTCTCGTGCAGCCTCCGCAGCAGGGTCGAGGCGTCCAGGTGGCGGATCGAGCCGGCCGTGTTGCCCAGGATTGCCAGCCAGAGGTCGTGGGACTCGCGCAGGTACGCGGGGACCGGGACGAAGCTGCCGATAACTTCACGGCGGAAGGCCATCCCGCAGCCGTAGTACGCGCGGTAGCCCACCAGGATGCCCCAGAGATTGGCCCGGTGGCGGCCGCTGTCAGCCGCACGGAGCCGGGGAATCCGGGGGCGGTCACCGCCGCCGAGCACATCGAAGTTGCTGGCCACGACGGCGTCCGTCGCCAGGGCGTCCAGCATGGCGTCCAGCCGCCCCTCGATCCAGACGTCATCCTGGTCCGCCAGGAAGATCGCGACGCCGCGGCTGGCCCGCACGGCCTGCTCGAAGGAGCGGACGTATCCCTGGTTGGCGACGGCCTCGATCAGGCGGACCCGGGGATCGTCGTGCTCCCGGATCCGCGCCACCGTGTCATCTTTTGAGGCATCGTCCACGATCACGATCTCGTCATCCGGGCCCAACTGGGCCAGGATCGAGGCGAGCTGCTCCGCCACGAACTCCGCGCCGTTGTACGTTGCCATGCAGATGCTGGCCCGGAGCGGAACGTCGGGCAACCGGTTCTGATCGTTCATCTGCACCATCCTAGGGGACCGCGGGCAACGCCTTGGCATCCCGTAGGATCGAGGGACGATGTCTAAGAAACAAGGATTCCGGCTCGAATGAGAACCGTACTGCTGCGACTTTCAGGGTTCACCGTTCTGCCCCTGCTGTCCTTGATCACTCCGCTCCTCCTCATCCCGGTCATCTCGGGATTTGTCGGCGGCGAGGGAATCTCCAGCGTCATCTCCGGGCAGGCGATCGGCACCTTCGGCGCCACCGTGCTGATGTGGGGCTGGAACGTGGACGGGCCCGTCGCCGTCGCCCGGGCAGCCAGCAGCGCCGACCGTGCCGCCGTCTACGTGCGCAGCATCCGGACCAGGCTGATACTCCTGGTCCTGACCCTGCCCGCCGCCGCAACCGTCGCCGCGATGGTGGCCGTTCCCGCGTTCCGCTGGGAAGCCGTGGCGATGACCTGCGCGGTGGCCATCGCCGGGATGTCGCCGTCGTGGTTCTGCATCGGCCTGGGCCAGCCCCGGCTGCTGGCCGTCTACGACACCGTCCCCCGCTTCATCGCCACCGCCTTGGCCGTCCCTGTTCTGCTGATCAGCCATCAGCTTTGGTACTACACGGGCCTGCTCGCAGTCACGACCCTGGCCTCCCTCATCGTGTTTCACCGGGCCTACTCGCCCGGAGGAAACTGGTGGCCCCGGGATCTCCGCGGGGCCGTCCGCGAATTGGGGGCCCAGGGCCGGACGGCGGGCATCAGCCTCGCCGGAAATGCCTACGCCTCCACGCCCGCCCCCATTGCGACCGCCACCACCGCGCCGGCGGCGTCGGGCAGCCTGGCGACGGCGGACACGCTCTACCGCTTCGGCCTGTTCACCGTGGTGGCCCTCGGCAACGCCTTCCAGGGCTGGACCTTGGAACACGGAGCGTCGGGCCGCAAGAGGCGCCACCTTGCAGCCATCTGGTCCCATATCGGACTCGGCGTGATCGGCGCAGCGGTCCTGACGGTCGCCGGACCGTTTGTCAGCAGCCTGCTTTTCGCCGGACAAGCCCAAGCCACCACCCAGTTGTGCTTCTACTACGGGCTCGCCTTCCTCTTCCTGAGCGCCAGCACCCCTTTCATCCGCAACCTGCTCATCCCGGCCGGCCAACAGGGCCTGGTGCTTCGCTGGACGCTGATTTCGGCCGTATTCGGGGTCGCGGCCATGATCTACGCCGGGTCCATGGGGAACGCCCCGGGCATCGCGCTGGGCATGGCCCTCAGCGAAGCCATCCTGTTCGTGACCTTGCTGATCCCGGGGTCGAAACTGCTCGCCACAGAAAGCAAGGAAACCGTTGACGCCGAATGATCCCTCGCCCGCCGTCGCCGCGGTCGTCGCCGCCTACCGCCCCGATCCATCGCTGGCCGACACCGTGCGGGCCCTCCAACAGCAGGTGGGGCACGTCATCGTCGTGGACGACGGATCGCCTGCCGGCTCCGAAGCCGTCCTGGCGGCCCTCGCGGAGACCGGCGCCCTGGTTGTCCGGCAGCAGCAGAATTCCGGGATCGCGGCCGCGCTGAACGCCGGCGTGACGGCGGCGCGGGCACGCTGGAACCCGGACTTCTTCCTGACACTGGACCAAGACTCCCGTCCTACCGGCGAGTACGTCCGGCGGGGCCTGGCCACCTACGCCCAAGCCACCGCCGCCGGTGTCGGCGTCGGATTCGTGACGGCCGCTTCGTACAGCGGGCACCCAATCCCCGTGCTGCACGTCGAGGGCCCGTTCGTTCACGCCTTCGATCCGATGCAGTCCGGCTTCCTCATCCCACGTGCCACCGTTGACAGGATCGGTCCCTTCGAGGAGGCCCTGTTCATCGACGGCGTCGACTCCGAATTCACCATGCGGACGCGCGCGGCAGGGCTCGCGGTACTGGTGGGCGAAGGCTGTGACATCGCCCACGACCTGGGACAGCGCGAACCCGGCCGGTTTTTTGGCCGGCCGTTGAGGGTGCTGGGCCGGGAAATTTCCTACAATTACCATTCCCCGAGCCGGGTCTACTACATCTGCCGGAACGGAACGCTGCTGACCCTTCGCTACCTGCGCAAATATCCGGGCTGGGTGCTGCGGCGCCTCGTTGAGGAGATGAAGGCGCATGTCCTTCGCTTTACCTTTAGTCCCGGCCGCGGCAAGCTCCTGCGCGCTGCCGCCGCGGGGTTCGCGGACGCGGTCCGGGGCTCCACGGGGCGCATACCGGCGGAGCTTGAGCGGCGCCTGCGCTGACGCCCGGGGGCGCCCGACGCCGGCCCGGCGGCCCACGCCGGCGAGGACCCTGCACTGAATTGATATAGTTTGGACGATATGGAAGCCATACCCTCCCCGCGCGTCTTGGTGATTATGCCTGCCTGGAACGAAGGCGCCGTAGTCGGCAGCACCGTGCGTGAAGTCCTCCGCACTAATGCCCGCTACGACGTGCTGGTCGTCAACGACGGCTCCACGGACTCGACGCCGGACGAGGCAGCAGCGGCTGGCGCGACCGTCCTGAACCTGCCCTTCAACCTCGGCGTCGGGGGCGCCATGCGGGCCGGCTTCAAGTACGCCCAGCGTCTCGGCTACGTCCAGGTAATCCAGGTGGACTCGGACGGCCAGCACGATCCCCGGAACATTGACGAAGTTCTCGCCGGCCTTCAGCACGCGGATATCTCGATCGGCGCCCGCTTCGCCGACCGCGGCGAATACAAGGTCACCGGCCCCCGGAAGTGGGCCATGCAGCTGCTGGCCAAAGTCATTTCGGGTCTGGCCAAGACGCGCCTGACGGACGTCACCAGTGGCTTTCGGGCCGCCAACGAGCGCGCCGTCGCCCAGTACCTCGACCACTACCCTGCCGAATATCTGGGCGACACGATCGACTCCCTCGTCGTGGCCATCCGCTCAGGCTGCACGGTCACGCAAGTGCCCGTGGAGATGCGGGCACGCCAGGGCGGCACGCCAAGCCACAACCCCGTCAAGGCCGCCATCTACCTCGGAAGGTCCGTGTTCGCCCTGCTCTTCGCCCTCACCCGGAAACCCACACGACTGGCCGCCGTGGCCGCTGAACCCGCAGGAGCCTAGGGAATGGGAAACATCGCCGCCTTCCTGCTGGCGCTTGCCATCGTTGCCCTGGTCGTCGAGATGCTCCGGCGCAAGAAGCTCCGGGAGAAGTACGCCGTCCTCTGGCTGATAGTCGGCGTCGCCACCCTGGTACTCGCTGCCTTCCCCCGGCTGTTGAATATCGTCGCCGAATATGTCGGTGTCCAGATCCCGTCCAACCTGCTCTTCGCTATGAGCATCCTCATGCTGCTGGGCGTCTGCCTGCACCTGTCGTGGGAGATCTCCGTCGTGGAGGACGAAACGAGGACACTGGCAGAGGAGGTGGCCATCCTGCGCACCCAGCTCGAGTCCCTGGAGCAGCACCGCCGCCTGCCTGCGTTGGACAAGGCCCGCCCCGCTCCGGCCGCGAATCCCCTGCCCGATCTCCGGCCCGATTCCCTCGCCACTCCCCTTCCAGGGGCTGCAGCCCCTGGAAGCATGCACACCACCGACCGTCCCGCCGAAAGCTCGGAAGCCTAATGCCCCTCGATATCTTCATTCCATACTGGGGCGACCCCGCCTACATGAAGGAAACGGTCCGCAGCGTCCTTGCCCAGGAGAACGGCGATTGGCTCCTGACGGTGGTCGACGACGCCTACCCCGGAACGGAAATTCCCGAGTACATGGCCGGGATCCAGGACGCCCGTGTCCGCTACATCCGCAAGGACGTCAACGCGGGCATCACGGAGAACTACCGCACCTGCGTGGGGATGGCCAGCCAGGAGGTCATGGTCATCCTGGGCTGCGACGACTTCCTGCTGCCGAACTACGTTGACGTGATCCTCGCCGCCCACCGGCGTTTCCCCGACGCGGCGATCATCCAGCCGGGGGTGCAGGTCATCGACGAACAAAGCCAGGTGGTGGCCACGCTCGCGGACTCCGTCAAGCAGAAGATCGTCCGGCCCCGCGGCCGCGGCAAGCAGCTCATCGCCGGCGAGGCCATCGCCAGCAACCTCATGCACGGGGACTGGCTGTACTGGCCCTCCCTGGCCTTCCGGACGGACAAGATCCGCGAAGTGGACTTCCGGGACGGGTTCCCGATCATCCAGGATCTCGCCCTCATCATGGACATGATCTACAAGGGCGACCAGCTGCTGATCGAGCCGACGGTGTGCTTCCAGTACCGCCGACACTCCAACAGCGCCTCCTCAACCAAGCTCGTTGACGGCTCTCGGTTCGCCGGCGAACGCGAATACTTCGCCGTCTCCGCGGCACAGGCCGACGCGCTCGGCTGGCGCCGGGCAAAGCGCGCCGCCATGCTGAGGCTTACGTCCCGGGCGCATGCGCTCTCCCTGCTTCCGCAGGCGGTCCTGGACCGCAACTCCACAGCCGTCAGCGCACTCGTGCGCCATTCCTTCGGCAAGTAAACGCCCGCAACGAAAGGTCCGCTGTGACTTCTTTTGAAACCTCCGCACGCCCCGGCGGAACTGTCCTTGTCACCGGCGGCGCCGGTTTCATCGGCTGCGCCATTTCAGCGTCCCTCGCCGACGCCTTCGACCGGATCGTCGTGGTGGACAGCCTCCACCCGCAGATCCACGCCACGGGTGAGCGTCCGGCGGAACTGGACGCTCGGGCGGAACTCGTCGTCGCCGACGTCGCCGAGGCCCAGACCTGGGACACGGTCCTGGCGCAGCACTCCCCCGATGTCGTCATCCACCTGGCCGCGGAGACCGGAACGGGCCAGTCGCTCGAAGAGTCCACCCGGCACACCCACGTCAACGTGGTGGGCACATCCCAGCTCCTGGACGGGCTCAACCGCCACGGCAAGCTTCCGCGCAGGATCGTCCTTTCCTCCAGCCGCGCAGTCTACGGCGAGGGCGCCTGGAGCGACAGCGACGGCAAGCCCTTCTACCCGGGCCAGCGCACCAGCGCCACGCTGGACCAGGCCCAGTGGGACTTCCCCGGCGCCACCCCGCTGCCGATGAAGGCCTCCGCAACGTTCCCGGCCCCCGTGAGCGTCTACGGCGCCACGAAGCTGGCCCAGGAACACGTCCTGCAGGCCTGGGCCAAGTCCTACGGCGTCGAGACCGTCATCCTGCGGCTGCAGAACGTGTACGGTCCCGGCCAGTCGCTGATCAACCCCTACACCGGCATCATGAGCCTGTTCTGCCGCATGGCGATGGGCGGGAAGTCCATTCCGCTCTACGAGGACGGCGAAGTGCGCCGCGACTTTATCCTGATCGACGACGTCGCCTCGGCGATTGTCGCCGGCGCCGTCTCCCCCACGGTCCAGGGCGAGCCCATGGACATCGGATCCGGTGAATTCCAGACCATCGGCACCGCGGCGCAGCTCATCGCGGCGCACTACAACGCCCCCGAACCGCATGTCACCGGACAGTACCGGCAGGGCGATGTCCGGCACGCGTGGGCGGACATCTCGGCGGCGAAGGACGTGCTCGGGTGGACCCCGCAGTACAACCTCGCCCAGGGCATCGACCGCCTCGCCAACTGGATCGACGCCCAGCCCGACGTCCAGCCTGCTTGACCCGGACGGACGCCCCAGTGCCTCAGACTACCGCCGTCGTTTCGCTTTTTAACCCCGACGACGGCGTGCTGGCGAACGCCGCTGCCCTGCTCGGCCAGGTCGATTCCGTGGTGGTGGTCGATGACGGCAGCCCCGAGGACCCCGCACGAATCCTGGCCGAGCTGGAGTCCATGGGCTGCAAGGCAGTACGGCTCCCGGAGAACTCCGGAATCGCGGCCGCGCTCAACGCCGGAATCACCGCGGCCCTGGCGTCGGACACGAAGCCCGACTACGTCCTGACCATGGACCAGGATTCGCTGCTGGACGCCGGCTACGTCGACGCGCTCCTGGCCGCCGCGGCGGCTGCCGGGGAGGCCGGCGTCCCCGTCGGCATGGTTGCCCCGGCGTCGGTCCGGGGCCTGCCGGTGCGCCGCGGCCCGGTCCTCAACGGCATCCAGCTCGGCGGGGAACCTATGCAGTCAGGACTCCTGGTGCCTGTGCCGGTGCTTGAGCGGCTCGGCCTCTTCCAGGGCACGCTGTTCATCGACGGCGTGGACAGCGAGTTCTTCCTCAGGTGCGAGGCCGAGGGGCTGCGCACCGTGCTGGCCCCGAACGCCGCGCTCAATCACGCCCTGGGCAGCCCGGCCACAGCCAACGTCTTTGGCCGGGACGTGTCCGTCGCAGGCCGGCCGCTGAATGTCAGGACGGCCGCCGACTGGCGCTACTACTACCTCTTCAGGAACCGGATCCTGCTCGCCCGCCAGTACGGCCGGCGCTTTCCGCTGTGGACGCTCAAGGGCCTGCTGGCCGACTACCGCCACCTGGCCATCGTCACGCTGCTGGCGCCCGGCCGGCTTGCACGGCTCGCCAACGCGCTGACTGGTATTGTAGACGGCGTGCGCGGCGTATCCGGTCCCCGCTGCCGCAAGTAGCAGGACACCGTGTTCCCGGCGCCGCCACTGTAGCGCCGGGCATGCGCCCTGCGCACAGTGTGCGGGCACACACCCGGAGCAGCAACCACCGGCGCATCTGCACGGATCTACCCGCACCGCACAGTGATTTCTGCACCGCGTTGTCCGGGCCGCACCATGTCAATTGCACTATCCGAACCGCGTCATCCGCACCACCGCAGGATCGTCACAGTCTGAAAATTGGGGAATGAGTTCAGTGAATATCGCGGTAAGAGACAAAGAACAACTTCGCCCCAAGGCCTCTGCGGCGTCCCCGCGGAGCCACGGTTGGCCTGGTCCGGCAGTCCGCCAGGCTCGGGCAATGGCTGCGTTCGTCGTTGCAGTTAGTCTCGTGGTCTTCCTGAGGTCCTCCGGGCTGCTGCAGGGTGTGCCGGCGCTCGGCCTGGCCGGAGTACTGGTGTTGATACTCCCGACTGCCAGGATACTTTCGCAACGCATCCTCTTCAACGGGCTGATCCTTGCCGGCATGGTCCCGGTGTTGTGGTGGTTGCCGGAGCGGCTCCTGGGCACGGATCACGGCACGCTGTTACTCGCGGTCCTCGCGGGAACTCTCACCTGGTGGGTGCTCTCGGCCCGCTCGGTCCGGCAACGGCTGCGGCGGCTGCTCCCCAAGGTCGCCTGGATTGACTCCGTGCCGTTCCTGGCCGCCACCTTGTCGGCATTGTCGCTCTTCACGATGCTGACCATTAGGACAGCTGCGGATGCTCTGTCCATCATGATGAGCCGGTGGGACTACCAGTCCCACTTCAGCATCTACTACATGATCCGAAGCCACGGTGAGGTCATCCCGACCATTCCGAGGGGCACCGCGGGAGAGTCTTGGGGCTTCGGCGAGTACCCGCAAGGCTTCCACACTCTGCTGGCCACCGTGTCCGACATTCTCCGCCCGTCAGTGATCAGCATCGACAGTGAGCTGGTTTCTTACATCAACCAGCAGGCATTGTGCAGCGTGGCCACTGTCCTGATCGTTGTCGCGGGCATGTGCGCCCTCCCCGCTGTCCGTCGCCGGGCTTCCGTAATGGCTCCCGGCATCGCCATCGCAACGGCTGCGTGGGTCTACGGTCCCGGCTCAATCCCAGTCTACGAGGGCTTCGGCAACTTCTATCTGGCCTGCGGCATGGCAACTGCCACCGTCCTGGCGCTGCTGACATTCCAGCGCCGCGTCCCGGTGGTGGGCGTCGCCGCGGTAGGCGCGGGTGTCGTTGGCATCTGCAACAACTGGCTGTTGCTTGTCTCACTGATTGCAGCGCTCCTGACTACGAAGCTGTGGTCAGTGGTGCGCCACCGCCACGAATACAGCCGGAATTGGTGGGTCCTGGCTGTCGCTGCCACTGCCTTCACACTTCTTGGTGCTGCGCTGCCCATCCTTCAGGTCATACCGCTGATTGGCGAGAGCCAGAAGATCCTTGATGCCCCGGGTGGCATCGCCGTCCCCGATTTCGGATTGGCCCTGCTCACCCTGGCTCTGGCACTCGTTCTGGGCTACGGCAACAGCACCGCATTGGCGCGGACGGCCTCCCGACGGTTACGGATGGAACGCATCGATGTCTCCCGCGCGTCGCTGGGACTGTTGATCCCGATAGCCCTTTGCGTAGGGCTCGCTGTCTCGCAAAGCATCAACAACGGTGCTATTTCCTACTATTTCTACAAGTACCTCATTGCTGTCCTACTGCTGGCATGGCCACTCGCCGTTGTGGCCGCTGCCGCCCTGATACCGCTTAGAGTGCCTGGCGAAGAACCGGTCCGCAGGCCCGGCTTGGCTGTAGCTCTTTGCGCCCTGGCAGTAACCGGAACGCAGGTCTTTGGCTTCGCGGTCCCCGGGCTGGAGAAGGCAGGGCTTCCGCCCACTGCGCGCCCGCTGACGGAATTGTCCAGTCAGGCGGCCCATCTCAAGGCCACACCTGCTTACGTTTACCGGTTGCTGCAGAGCGCCCGGCAGCCGCAGCCGGCGTCGACGCTTTACATTTCCGGCCCCGGCACTGTTGACCCGGTGTTGGCCGCCCGCTGGCATTGGGGAATGCGAGGCATGTCGTCATCAGCGACCACGAAGCTTAGTTTTGACGTACTGGACATCTCAAAGGACTATTCCCGTTCCCCGGAAGTCGTCAGCCGCATCCTGAAGGAGCATCCTGCCCTGTCCGTGATTGTTGACCCTGAGCTGTTCGATCCGGTCCATGAATATCTGTTGGTCCACGGCGGCGCTGACAGGCTGATCCGCCTGGCGTAGGCCGGATGCAGCCAACCCCCAAAACGAATGAGGCCGGACCCCAGGGTCCGGCCTCATTCGTTTTGCCCGTTCTGTCTCAGTGCCCGGCCGCTAGACGCTCTTCTTGGCGCGGCGCATGACGGGCCGCTCGACAAAGAACCAGCTTGCGGCCGCCAGCGGTATGGTGCAGAGCGCAGCGGCGACGGTGAACCAGAACACCCCCCAGTGGTATGCCCCGAAGACCGCCAGCAGCTGCTGGACAGGGAACGCGTAGATGTATGCGCCATAGGAGATATCGTGCCGTGCGACGACGGCCGGCTGCGGAAGCCACGTCGAAATCCACAGCAACCCGTAAGCAATGAACGGCGCGGCAAGCTGCCCGCCAAACCCGTCAACGAAGAAAATCGACAGCGCCGCCAGTGCGAGGGAAACAGGTCCCGCCACCCTGTGAATGCCGATCCTGGAGCTGAGAACCTGCACGACCGCGCCGCCGAGGAAGAAAGGCACCAGACGTGCGGCGAGCTCAAAGTCCAGGTTGGACTGGAAGTAGGGCTTGAGGGCGTCGATGTTGGCCCACACGGCCACGCTCGCCAGGAATGCGGCAATCATGGGCCAAGGCGTCTTCTTGAAAAACGGCAGGAAACCAACCAATGCCACGAGGAGGTAGCATACGAACTCGAAATACAGCGTCCAGAGGGAACCGTTCCAGGCCTTGGCATACGGCACGCCGGCCGGGGTCCCAGCGATGTCATAGCTCACGATGTGGAGCCCCATATTCGCAAACACGGAATTAAGGGGTGTGGTGGGCGTGTGCAGGAAGCCGGAAAGCGATCCGTGCTGGATGCCGTAGGCTGTCGGCGCAAAGCCGAACGCCATGACCACCAAACACACAATAAAAGCGGGAAAAATACGGGCCACACGGTGCACGAGGTACGGACCGATCCGGTTGCTGAACCTGCTGGCCGTAATCAGGTACCCGCTGATGCCAAAGAACCCGGCCACGGCCCAGCCACCCAAGTTTTCTCCGCGGAAGCCCCAGCCATTGCCCGCACCGACAATGTGCCAGCTGTGCGCCAGGAGCACGAGGAAGGCGAGGAACAGTCGGATGAGATTGAGGCTGTTTCCCCGCGGATCAAGCCGGCTCCCCATCGCGGGGGCCGGAATTGGTTTTGGTTTCAGTACGGCTGTGCTCAATCCCGGGCTTCCTTCGTGATGTTGTCCAGACCGTCGATTCTACCTTGCGGCCATCAGTCGCCGGTCCCGGGCGGTCGTTCCCCGGAGCGACCGAAGCGGCGCCTGGTTTGCTGTGGCGACTCAGTTACGGAAGGATTGGGCCCATGCGTGGAATAATCCTGGCCGGCGGTACCGGCTCCCGGCTTCACCCGATCACCCTCGGCATCAGTAAGCAGCTGGTCCCGGTGTACGACAAGCCGATGATCTATTACCCCTTGTCCACGCTGATCCTTGCGGGCATCCGGGACATCCTCATCATCACCACGCCCCATGACGCGGAGCAGTTCCAGCGGCTCCTGGGCGACGGGTCCAAGTTCGGCGTCAACCTCACCTACGTCCAGCAGCCCTCGCCGGACGGCCTGGCCCAGGCGTTCGTGCTGGGTGCCGGGCACATCGGGAACGAGACCGTGGCGCTGGTCCTCGGTGACAACATCTTCTACGGCCAGGGCATGGGCACGCAGCTGCGCAGGCACGCCGACATCGACGGCGGTGCCGTGTTCGGGTACTGGGTCCGGGATCCCAAGGCCTACGGCGTCGTGGAATTCGACGACGACGGCAAGGCTCTCTCGCTGGAAGAGAAGCCCGCGAAGCCGCGCAGCCACTACGCCGTGCCGGGCCTGTACTTCTATGACAATGACGTCATCGACATCGCCAAGAACCTCAAGCCCTCGGCGCGCGGTGAACTGGAGATCACCGATGTCAACCGGACCTACCTGGAGCGCGGCAAGCTGCAGGTGGAGATTCTTCCGCGCGGTACGGCCTGGCTGGACACCGGAACGTTCGATGACCTCAGCGACGCCTCAAACTTCATCCGCACGGTCGAAAACCGTCAGGGCTTGAAAATCGGCGCTCCGGAAGAAATTTCCTGGCGGCTGGGCTTCCTGACCGACGACGAACTTCGCCAGCGTGCGGAACCCCTGGTCAAGAGCGGCTACGGAGCCTATCTGCTGGGACTGCTGGACCAGACCATCTGACGTGCCCTCCTGTCCTGATGTGCCCGCCTGTGGCGGGCCGCTACTTGCCTGTGCCTGCATCACCTCCGGGCTAAAGAGTTGAACTGGCTCCAGACGCTGCCCTTCGTGCTGGAGGCGATGCTTTTCCTCCTGGTGCCCGGCGGTCTGGTAACGGTCAGCCTTGGCCTGAGGGGACTGTCCGCGGCTGCCCTGGCCGGGCCGGTCACGGTCTCCATTGCGGCGGTCCTGGCCGTACTCCTGCCGTTCGCGTACATCCCGTGGACAGCCGCTGCCGTCCTGGCCGGCGGCATTCTGCTCTCTGCCCTGATCGTCGGGATCCGGCTCCCCGGGATCCGGCGCGCTGGCGGCAGCCTGCGCGACGCCTTTATCCCCTGGCACCGCGCCGGGGCATCCCTGCGCCCCGCGCGCCGAACCAGGAGCGGGGCCTGGGTCGCTGCGGCGTTCTTCGCGGGCGCGGCGCTGATCCTCGTTGAACTTGCCCTGGCGTTCGGTTCTCCGGAGAGTTTTTCCCAGACCTTCGACAACGTGTTCCATCTGAACGGTGTGCGGTACGTTCTGGATACGGGCAACGCCTCCTCGCTGTGGATGTCCAAGATGACCAGCGGCGATGCCTCTCCCTATTTCTATCCGGCGGCTTGGCATGGCCTCGCCGCAGCCCTCGTCCAGTTGACCGGCCTGCCGATTGCGGTGGCCGTAAACGTCCTGAACATGGCCGTGGCGGCAGTCGTGTGGCCGCTGGGCTGCATGATGCTGACACGGACAGTGGCAGGCAACCGTCCCGTGGCCGTAGGCGCCGCAGCGATCCTGGCCGCACTGTTCGCGCCGTTCCCGATCCTGCTGCTGGATTTCGGCGTGCTGTATCCGAATTTCCTGGCCATCAGCATGCTGCCGGCCGCCATGGCCAGCATTGCCCTCTTGTGCCGGGTAGCGCGCCACATGGAGTGGCCGCCCGCGCCCCGGTTCACGCTGCCGCTGCTGATCCTTCCGGGACTTGCCCTGGCCCACCCGAACGGCTTCATGTCCCTCCTGGCGCTCTCGGTTCCGATCATCCTGCAGGCCTACGCACGCCTTGCCGGCAACCGCGAACACCGGGCCCGGCACCGCACGGCCTGGATCCTTGCCAGCCTGGGACTCGGCGTTGGGGCCGTGGCCATGTATGTGCTGTGGACCAACATCCGGCCGCCGGAAGATGCTGCATTCTGGGGACCCGTACAGACGCCCCGCGGTGCTGCGTGGGATGTTCTGGCGAACGGCGCCATTGACCGTCCTGCTGCGATCGGCGTCAGCGTGTTGATGCTGATCGGACTCTTCCTGTGTTGGCGGCGCGGCGGCAGGACGTGGATGATCGCCGGTTTTGTCATCATCGGCGTGCTGTACGTCATTGTCTCCGGAACCTCGAAGGGCGATGTGCGCAGCGCACTTACCGGGATCTGGTACAACGACAGCAACAGGATCGCGGCGCTCCTGCCGCTGACGGCCTTGCCGTTTGCCGCCGTCGGCGTCGATACCGTTGCCGTCTGGCTCCGCCGCGCCCTTGACCGGCTGGCAGGGTCGCGATCGGCCACATCGGCGCACCCCCTCAAGGACAGACCCAGCGCCAGCCGCGGCACCAACGCTGCCTATTTGGCCATCTGCGGTGTGCTCGCCCTGGCGGTCGCCGCGTCCCAGATCCCCTCAATGAGGACCGCAATCGGCTCGGCCCGGAAGAACTACCTCCAGACGGACCATTCGCTACTCATCTCAACGGACGAACAGAAGATCATCGACCGGCTGGACGAGATCGTTCCCGCGGACGCCGCCATCGCGGTGAACCCGTGGACGGGCGGCGCACTGGCTTACGCCATCGCCCATCGCGAGACCACGGCCAAACACATCCTGACGGCCAACACGGCCGCCGTCGAAACACTTAACCGGGACCTCCGCAACGCGGACAGCGATCCGGCGGTCTGCGCCGCGCTGAAAGCGACGGGTGTCCGTTACGTCCTGGACTTTGGTCCCAATGAAGTCCACTTCGGCGAACATCCATTCCCCGGACTGGAGAACCTCAATAACTCGCTGGCCGTCCGGCTGGTCCTGGCAGAAGGCGGCGCCCGACTGTACGAAGTGACGGCCTGCCGCGGACAATGAACACCCGCACCGGGGTTGCGGCTAGCTGAGCCTGGCCAGTTCGGCCAGCTTGACTTTGAGTTCCTCGGGCTCGGCCGCGTCCGCCGGGAGGGCAAGCGTCACCCTCACCACGGTCAAACCGTCCACCATCTCCACGACGTATTCCGTGGTCCCAGTCAGGCGGTTGGCGGAATACCACGCCTTTGCTGTGGGTCCGACTGATGGAGTGGCCCCGGGCGCCGGCGACGCCGTCGTTTTCGGCGTCGGCGTCGGCGTCGGAGCAGGTGTCGGTTTCGGCGAAGCGGTGGGCGAGCCGGCGGTGCCGGGCGTGGCCGCGGCGGGCGACAGGATCGGTTGGTTCGTCGCCTGCCGGGACGCCTGCTGGGCCGGTTGGGGTGCCGGGGAGCTATCCGCGGAGGCTCCCTGGGCGAGGCTTGCCGCCACGATTCCGGTTACGGCCGCGATTGCCACTGCCCCTGTCATCGTCCGCAGCCAGCCGGGCCACGAGGGGCTCTGCCGCCGGTCGCGGCGCTCCCTGGACCCCACCGCTGTCATTTTTGTTCTCGGCATCCCCCGGTACGGGGGCTGAGCCTCCGTTTCGGGCTCGTCCTAACGGACGGCCGGGCCGGGAGCTGGCCGGGCACGCCGCTACAGGGCCAGGGACCTGCGCCGGAGCTCGTTGACGACGTCGTGCACTTCGCCGTCCATGACAATTTTGCCGTGTTCGAGCAGGACGCCGCGCTCACACACGGTCGCCACGAGGTCCAGGTCATGGCTGACGACAAACAGGGTCTTCCCGATCTCGGAGAGCTCCTTGATCTTCGCGATGCACTTGCGCTGGAAGGGCTCGTCGCCCACCGCGAGGATCTCGTCGATCAGGAAGACCTCGGGGTCCGTGTGCACCGCGATGGAAAACGCCAGGCGCAGGTACATGCCCGAGGAATAGAACTTCACCTCGGTGTCGATGAACTCGCCGATTTCGGAGAATTCCACGATCGAGTCGAACTTCTCGTCGATCTGCTTCTCGGTCATGCCGAGGATGGCGCCGTTGAGGTAGACGTTGTCCCGGCCGCTGAGGTCATGGTGGAAGCCGGCGCCGACTTCGATCAGCCCAGCGACGCGGCCGCGCGTGCGGACCGTGCCGCCGTCGGGCTGCAGGACCCCGGAAATGAGCTTCAGGAGCGTTGACTTTCCGGAACCGTTGAGCCCCATGAGTGCCACAGTTTCGCCCTGCTTGACCTCAAGCGAGACATCCTTAAGGGCCAGGAACTTCTTCGAGAGGTCGCCCTTGCGTCCCTTCACGAGCCAGACGAGGGCTTCCTTCAGGGAACGGGTGTGGCGGAGCACGAACTGCTTCCGGATGTCGGTGCAGATGATGGCCACGTGGCCGTGCGCGGTCATGTCAAAGCTCCTGTGCGAAGTGGACGGCAAGCCGGCGGAACGTCCACTGCCCGAGGAACAGCACGGCCAGCGTGATCAGCAGGGCGACGGGCAGCCAGAGTGTCAGCATGCCCGGCGGTGAGGCGTCGTTGACCATCTGGTCCGCCTTGAGCGTCGGTTCCCAGAAGGCCCAGTGGAAGACCTCGACGGCGACCGTCATCGGGTTCAGCTGGTAGATCCAGAACCAGTCACCCATCACCTTTTGGACCATGGACCAGAGGTAGAGGACAGGTGAGGCCCACGTGACCACCATGACGATCATGTCCACGATGTTTTCGGAGTCGCGGAAATAGACGTTGATGGCGCCGAACAGCAGGCCGAGGCCCGTGCCCAGGACGGCCACCATGACGAAGATCAGGACCACCGCGGCGAGCTGCAGCAGCGTTGGCGCCCACCCCACCACGAGGCATGCGCCGACCAGCACCAGCAGCTGGGGCAGGAAGTGCGCTGCCGACACCCACACGGTGGCCACCGGGAACAGTTCCCGGGGCAGGTAGATCTTCCGGATCAGGTCACGGTTGTCCACAATCGAGCGGGTGGCGTTGGACAGCGATTCCGTGAAGAAATTGACCAGGACAATACCGGAGAACAGATAGATCGCATAGTTCGGCGTTCCCCGCTGCAGGTTCAGGAAGATGCCCAGCGCCACGAAGTAGATCAGGAACTGTACGAGCGGCTTTACGTAGGACCACAGCAGGCCCAGCACCGAGCCGCGGTAGCGCACCTTGATTTCCTTGCGCACCAGCAGCTTCAGCAGGAAGCGGTCGCCGTAGACGTCCAGCAGCCCGTGCCCGGTTCCGGGCTTGATCAGCTGGTCGGTTTGACCAGCCATCTACCTTCCGTCCTCGGAATTCGCCTCGAACGTCTTCTTCCACGCGTCGATCGAGCTGATCTCGGTCACCGCGCGGCGGTACTGCTCGGCAAGGCTGTCCCATTCCCGGAACAGCTTCGCGTGCAGCATGGTCGCCTCTGTCAGCATCGCTTTCAGCTTCTTTGGGTCGCGCTGGTACCACGAGGCGCCGGTGCCCTCCGCGTTGGAGACCACAACGCTGTCATAGTGCGCCACCCGGTACCACCGGTTGTCCCGGTGGGCCAGGTAGCCCTGGGGCCTTTCGGCGCTTTCCGGTCCCGGCGCCTTGATGAGCTGGCGCGCCACGGTCTTGATGCCCCACGGGATGAGCTGCTTCTTGCTGGGCAGCCCCACTACGGTCCCGCCCATCGGTCCGCGGCCGATCTTTGGCGCCGGGAAATCATCGACGTCTTCCTTCAGCTGGGCGTCCGGGTACTGCGCCTTCAGGGCATTGATTTCCGGCAGCTTGGTGCCGAGCACCTTGTGGAGGTCGTCGGGTCCGTTCAGGAGGTCGCGCAGCGCGTCGATCCGGCCGTGTTCGGTGAAGTACTGCATCGAGACGAGGTGCTTGACGTCGGACTGGAAAGATTCGCGCAGCACACGGCCGCCCTTGGGGTACGGGCTGTGGATCAGCGTCGTGATCAGCCGGTTGCGTGCGTGGAAGTAGGCCTGCCAGCCGACGAGGTCGTCCTTGTCGATCCAGGACACGTGCCAAACGGCGGCACCCGGCATTGAGACAGTGGCAAAGCCGGCTTCCCGGGCGCGCAGCCCGTATTCGGCGTCGTCCCATTTGATGAACAGCGGCAGGGACAGCCCGATTTCCTGGATCACCTTCGTGGGGATCAGGCACATCCACCAGCCGTTGTAGTCAACGTCCACGCGGCGGTGCAGCCACGGCGTCTGGCGCAGGTTCGAGACGCTGAAATCGTGCCGCGTTTCCATGTCGGCGTGGGGCAGGGCCGGGACGATCCGGTAGGGGTCAACGACCTCGCCGAAGGTGTGCAGGACGCTGCGGTTGTAGAGGTCGAACATGTGCCCGCCGACAATCGTCGGCTTGCGGCAGTGGTCGGCGAATGCCAGGAGCCGCACGATGCTTTCAGGTTCGACGACGATGTCGTCGTCGAGCAGCAGGGCGTAGTCACTGCCGTTTTCGACAGCCTCGAACATGCCGCGCGCGAAGCCTCCGGAGCCGCCGAGGTTTGCCTGGTTGATGACCCGGAGCTTGCCGCCGAGGGCGTCCCGGACGGCGGCGAAGCCCTCCTGGTCCTCGACCTTCTGGGTGCCCTGGTCCACGATCAGGATTTCCTTGACGTTTTCAAGGACGTCCGGGTTATCCGCCAGGATCCGGGCGTTGTTCAGGCAGAAGTCGGGCTTGTTCATGGTGGTGATTTCGAGGGTCACCTGGCCCTTGGTCGTGGGACCGCCTGTAGCCTCCCACGCGCCGTTCTTCAGGACCAGGTCCCCTGTGCTGGCGGCCAGGTCAAACCAGTACCAGCCGCCGTCGCCGAAGGGCTTGAGCGAGAGTTCGAACGTGGAGGTAGCGTCGCCGTCGACGTGTTTGCCGTCCACGCGCTGGACCGATCCGCGGGCGTTCGACTTGTAGACCGTGACCGTTCCCGGACCGCTGGTCTCCACCACCAGGCGGACGTCCCGAACCGAGGTCCACCGGCGCCAGTAGCTCGCCGGGAAGGCGTTGAAGTAGGTGCCGAACGAGAGCTGCTCGCCGGAGCGCACCCGCATGGAGTGCCTTCCGAGGAGGTCCTCGAAGTGAGCTACCCGGCTCTCGGAGCTGAACATCTGCAGCTTGTCCTCGAGCAGCTTCGGGGTGCGTGCGAATTCGTCGTTCTCGCGCAGCCGGATGCCGCTGGCGGTGCCGGCGTCAACATAGAGGGGTACGGTGTCGGTCTGGTCGGTCGATGGCAGGATGACCCGCTGAATCGGGTTCCAGGCCTGTGTCGTTTCAGCGGCGCTCATGCGTCCACTCCTCCGCTTTCAATCGTGGCGCCGGCCTCGAAATGCGGCCGGATCTTGTTCTCGAACATGGTCAGGGCAGAGCCGATGGCCATGTGCATGTCCAGGTACTTGTACGTGCCGAGGCGTCCGCCGAAGAGGACATCCTTCTCGGCTGCCGCGAGGTCCCGGTACTTGAGCAGCCGATCCCGGTCCGCGGCGGTATTGATCGGGTAATAGGGCTCGTCGCCCTTCTCCGCTGCGCGGGAGAATTCGCGCATGATGACGGTCTTCTCCGTCTGGTAGTCGCGTTCCGGGTGGAAGTGGCGCGGCTCGATGATGCGTGTGAACGGCACGTCGTCGTCGTTGTAGTTAATCACTGAGGTGCCCTGGAAATCGCCGACGTCGAGGACTTCCTCTTCGAAGTCGATCGTGCGCCAGGAGAGATCGCCTTCGGCGTAATCGAAGTAGCGGTCAACAGGGCCGGTGTAGATGACCGGGATGTTGCCGACGACCTTGTTTTTGCTGTACTCGTGCGACTCGTCGAAGAAGTCAGTGTTCAGCCGGACCTCGATGTTCGGGTGCTCGGCCATCTTTTCGATCCAGGCCGTGTAGCCGTTGGTCGGCAGGCCCTCGTACTTGTCGTTGAAGTAGCGGTTGTCGTAGTTGTACCGGACGGGAAGGCGGGAAATGATGCCCGCGGGCAGGTCTTTGGGATCCGTCTGCCACTGCTTGCCGGTGTAGTGCTTGATGAACGCCTCGTAGAGCGGGCGGCCGATCAGCTGGATGCCCTTGTCGTTCAGGTTCTGCGGATCGGTGCCGGCCAGTTCGCCGGCCTGATCCTTGATCAGTTCCTGGGCCTGCCCGGGGGTGAGGTTGGCCCGGAAGAACTGGTTGATCGTGGCCAGGTTGATGGGCAGGGAGTAGACCTCGCCCTTGTGCACGCCGTACACCTTGTGGACGTAGTTCGTAAACGTGGTGAAGCGGTTCACGTACTCCCACACACGGTCGTTGGAAGTGTGGAAAAGGTGTGCACCGTAGCGGTGCACCTCGATGCCGGTCTGCTCTTCCTTTTCGCTGTAGGCATTGCCGCCGATGTGGTGGCGGCGGTCGATGACGACTACCTTCAAGCCCAGCTCCGTGGCGGCCTGTTCTGCGATTGTCAGGCCGAAGAAGCCCGACCCTACGATGACGAGGTCAGCGGTCACAAACTCTCCTGATTCGAATGCGGGCAGCCCAATGTTGCGCATTGTCTGCTGCTCTAGCCTACCCGAGGCTCCATTGCAGTCGGCGCCCGGCCCCCGCTGCGCGGGCTTCGTCCGGCCCGCGCCGGGAGCGAGAGCGGAGCCGTCTGGCCCTTGTCCGGGCCGCCTCCGTTTATCCACATGGAGCAATTTCCCGGGCGCGGCCGGGCAGAGGCGTCCCTAACGTCGAACCTGGGCCGCCACGCAGGAAAGGATGCCCCCGATGATCTTCCACTGCACTCTCGCACGTTGCACCCTCCCGTCCGGTTCGACGCCGGACGGGCAGCTCATTGAGCTGTCCGTCGAGGTCCCCGACTTGTGCACTGGCGCGGACCTGGAGGCCGCCGTCGCCCGGCGTTACGGGACCGGTGAGCTGTCGGTCCGGGGAGCGCCGGTCGCCGCCATGACCGTTGGCGTGCCTCCCCTGGTCCAGGGTGCTGTGCTGGTTGAGGGTGCTGGGCTCGTGAAGGGATCGGGTGCGGGATTCAGCTCCGGGCCGGGCCGACGGCACACTGCCACGTTGCTGCTCGCCGTGGACAGCGGTCCCGGCGCGGGCACGCTGGTCGCCCTGCGGCGGGGAAGCTTCCGGATCGGACGCGGGGGCACCGAGGTCGTGATCCCTGATGCCGCGCTCTCCCGGGAGCACGCGCGCCTGGACGTCGGGGACTCGGACGTCACGATCATGGACTTCGGCAGTGCGAACGGCACCAGCGTCGATGGCCGGAGCGTGCGAACGGCCCCGGTGACCACGGCGTCCTCGATCCGCTGCGGCGATTCCACTATCTCGCTCCGGCTCGGGCCATCGGGCGTGCCCCGTGCTGCCCCGGACGCCGTGACGGTGCTGGCAGGCTCCAGCGTTGCCGCGCCGCTGGTTGTCCGCGGCACCGCCGCCCAAGGCCACCGGGCCGCCATGGCGCTGGCCGCGGTGCTGCCGCTCCTGGTCGGCGTCGGCATGGCATTTCTCACCGGCATGTGGATGTTCCTGGCCTTCACCGCAGTCTCTGGCGTGTCCGTCCTGGTCCCGTTCCTCTCGGGCCGCCGCCAGCGTCGCGAGTTCCAGGCCGCTGTGGCGGAGGCCGCCCTGCAGGACAGGGAACGACGCCGGCACGCCGCACCTTCCGCGGCTGACCTGACCATTGGTTGCGCGGCTGCGGTGCCCCCGGCAGCCCGTGCGCCTGGCGGGGAGCCGCCGGACATCTGCCTGCGGCTCGGGCTGGCGGAACAGAGCGCGAATATCCGGCCCGAACCACCCGACGCCGGCTTTCGGCCACCGTCGCTCGGCCAGGGGCCCCTGACCTTGGACCCGGTCCCGGCGGTGGTGACCGTCCACGGCCCCGCGCCCGCGACGGCCGGACTGATGCGCTCGTTCATCCTGCAATTGGCCGCCTATCCCCTGGCGGACAGCACCCGACTGCTGCTGCATGGCCCTGCGGACACGGTGCCGTTGCCGGCGCGCTTCCTGCCCGGCGTCACACTGTCCGCGAATGACGCCACCACTGCGGCCGTGCTGGCCGCCGGTTCCGCCGCTCCCGACGGTCCAGGCGCTCCCGGCGGCCCAGGCGATCCCGGCGGTCCCGGCGGTCCTCCGGGTCATGGCGGGGGATTTGACCGCGGCGTCCTCATTCTTTGGGACACTCCGGCGCAGTCAGGCGCCGCGCCCGGTCCAGGCGCTGCTGGCGCCGGCCCGGCATTCAGGGCAATGGCGGCGGCGCATGGGTGGAGGGTGATCGAGTGCTCGCCGGAGCCCGGTCCCGGCGTACACCCCGGCATTGTCCTCGGCCGGCGCGGCGCCCTGATCAGGGTTGGGTCCCCGCCCGTGGACTTCGTGCCGGATCTGGTCCCGGCCGAGGTCTTTGATCGCTTTTGCCGTGGGTTCAGCGCCGCACGGCGTACGCCGCCGGCTCCCCCGCCGGCTATCCCCCGGCATTGCAGCCTGGCCGATGTCCTTCCCCTCGCGGCAGAGGACATCTCCCGGCGCTGGTCCCGGAGCGGCGCGGAGGCCGGGCTGGGTACGCCCGTCGGCGTGGCGGCCCGGGGTGCCGTGCGGATCGACCTGAAGGCTGACGGTCCGCACGTCCTGGTCGCGGGGACCACTGGTTCCGGAAAGTCGGAGTTGTTGCGGACTCTTGCTGCCGGCCTCGCGGCCAGCCATCCGCCTGACCGGCTCAACTTGCTCTTCATAGATTTCAAGGGCGGCTCCGGCTTGGGCCCGCTCACCGGCCTCCCGCACTGCGTCGGCATGCTGACCGATCTGGGCGCTGCGCAGGTGGAGCGCACATTGGTTTCCCTGCGGGCCGAGGTCCGCCGGAGGGAGGAACTGTTCGCCCGGGCCAATGCCCCGGATCTCGCGGCCTACGAGGCGTCACCGGCCGCCGGACCACCCGTCCCCTCTCTGGTCATCATCGTTGACGAGTTCAGGATCCTGGTGGACGAAGCGCCCGGCGCCCTCACCGAACTTATGAGGATTGCCGCCATCGGCCGGTCACTGGGGATCCACCTCATCATGGCCACCCAGCGCCCGCAGGGAGCCCTGAACGCCGACATCAGGGCCAATGTCACCACCTGCATCGCGCTCCGGGTCCAGTCCGGCCCCGAATCCTTCGACGTTATGGGCTCTGGGCTCGCGGCCGCGATTCCCATCGCACGCCCCGGGCGGGCGTTCCTGGTCCGCGGTGCACAAGCTCCGGAGGAATTCCAGACAGCCACCCTGACGCCCCGGGCCGACCCGCGGTCAGACGGGACGGTCACGGTTCTCACGGCCACGGACGAGCTGACCCGGCCACCGGCAGCCGCCGGTTTCCGGGCCGGCGGCTCCGCCGGACGCGAAGCAGACGACGGCGCGGCCCTGGCACCGGTTCCGGCTCCGGCGCTGGCTGCGGCCCCGGCACCGGTTCCGGCTCCGGCGCTGGCTCCGGCCTTGACTCCGGCGCAGGGGGCGGCGGCGTTGATCGACGCCGCTGCGGCCGTGTGGCAGGGTCTCGGCACACGAAGGCCCCGCCGGCCGGTGGCAGATCCGCTGCCGGCCCTGCTGCCGCACCCAGGTTCCGGGCACGCCGGGCGGGACATGGTCCGGCTGGGGCGGGTGGACCTGCCGGAACTCCAACGCGTCACGGAGCTGGGCTGGAGTCCCGCCGGGCATGGGCATCTGGGCCTTGTCGGCGCTGAAGCAGGTGCCGGGGACCGAGTATTGGCCCTCGCAGTTGATCAGCTTCTGGCCGGCAGGGTGGAGTCGCACCTGTACATACTTGACGCCGCCGGCGCTTTCAGCGGCGCCGCAGCGGAATCCCGGGTCGGCGCCGTAGCCGGCCTGCACGAAGTGCGCCGGGCTGCCAGGGTGCTGCGGCGGATTGCCGAAGAAGCCACGTCACGGCTCGGTGCGCCTGCGGGCCGGCCGCGGCCCGGGCTGGTCCTGGTGGTCAGCGGCTGGGGCGCCTGGGTTTCGGCATTCCGGTCCGGGCCGCTGGCCTGGGCAGAAGACCTCGTTCATGACATCGTGCGGGACGGTTCCCGGGCAGGGATCACTGTCCTCGTCTCCGGCGGGCGTGAGCTCGTGACCGCGAGGTTCTTCGCTGGCCTGCCCAACCGGATTTTCTTCCCTTTAGGCTCTACCGACGAAGGCCGCCTTGCATGGCCGCGGCTTCCCGCGCTGGAGCCTCTCCCCGGCCGCGTGGCCGTGTTCGGCGCTTTTGTTCCCGCGCCTGTGGCGACCGGGCATGCGGCCCAGCTGTTCGAACCAGCGGCCGCGGACGGGCTGCGTCCCACGAGTGGGGCCGTTTCAACGAGGCCCTTCCGGGTGGACGCGCTGCCCGGGTCGGTGACCGTGGACGAGGTGCTGGCCCGGTGCGGCTCCGGTCCAGGGCAGAGGATTCCGGCGCCTGCTGCCGCGCCCGGCGCCATGCCCGGCCCGGCGGATGTCCCAGTCCCGGCGGTTGCTTTGGTCCTCGGGGTCGGCGGGGACGAACTGCGGCCGCAGGGGATCCAGTTGCCCTCCGGCGGCGTTCTCGCGGTCCTCGGCGGCCCCTGCTCGGGGAAAAGCACGCTGCTGGCTGCGCTGCCGGGGATGAACCCTGCTTGCGCCTGGCTCGCGCCGCGGCCGGGAACCGCTCCCGGCCAGTACTGGTCCGGGCTCCACGCCAGCGCGCTCGCGGGCACCTTGGACCGGACAGCGATTGCGCTCGCTGACGACGCCGATCTGCTCTCACCCGAGGCCAACAGGGCCTTGGCGTCCCTGAACAGCCTGGGCTGGAGGGTGATCCTCACGGCAGGATTTGGCCCGGGCTTTGGGCACCGGGTGGATCTCGCTGCCATCGCGCGCGGCCAGGGGCGGGCGGTCCTCATACGTCCGCGCGGGCTCATGGACAGTGAGCCGTTCGGGGTCCGGTTCGAACCGGAGCACAGTCCTCCGCCGGGACGCGCCGTCGTCATTTCCGACGGCCGCGCGACGCCGGTCCAGCTGGCTGCGCTCCGCCCGGCCGGCCGGGCGGCACTCCTCCGCGCCAACGGCGGCCCGGACCACATCTCCCCCGGGCGGCACGCCGCACGGGACGGACCTCTACAGGGCGGGAGGGGCTCCGGCAGCCCGTGAGGCGAACGCTATGACCCGCTTGTCGAACAGAAGCACGATCGCCGTCACAGCGGGGATCAGCATGGCCAGTCCGGCCAACGGATAGCCGCCGGTCAGGGTGGGGAAGCCAACGGTCAGCACAAAGATTTGGGCCACCAGGGCACCGGCCCGCGGCCAGCGGAACCCCCGCAGCAGGAAGCGTGCGACGGCAAAGAGCCACACGGAGAAGGCCAGCAGCAGGCAGAGCGTAAAGACGGCACCCCAAAAAGAGAGTACCGGCGCCCCGGTCAGAAGCTGGGTCCCGTACCAGACGGCAGCCACGAGCAGCGCCGTGGCTTCCAGTGCCACGATCACGGCGATGACAACAATTCCCCGAGGCCGCACAAGGCCACTGCCAGGGGCTTCGCCCGGATTCGGCAGCGAATTTGCTTCGGGAGGCCCGCCGGCATTTTCAGGGAGACTCTCACCGGGGTTTTCGCGGGGATTCTCACCGGGGTTTTCGCCGGCATTTTCACGGGGATCTTCAGGGTTCACAGGGGGCCTTGACACACTGGCACACTACCGGACATAGTCGTCTAGATGTGAGGACGCCGCCACTGAATGTGATGCATCGCTCACGGTCTCGAGGCATCTTGGCCTCTATTACCCCTTGTTTACACAGCGTTAACATGACACGCTTAATCCAGATGACCGAGGGGGCCCCAATGGGCCCTTTTCTTATGAAGCCTCTAGTGAATAATTTCACAAAGGCATTTAACGAGTTCCCAGGAATGGAGTGACTGATCAGCATGGATTGGCGTAACCGCGCAGCCTGCCTTGACAAGGACCCGGAGCTGTTCTTCCCCGTAGGAAACACCGGCCCTGCCCTCCTGCAGATCGAGGAAGCGAAAAGTGTTTGCCGGCGCTGCCCGGTCGTGGACACCTGCCTGCAGTGGGCATTGGAGTCCGGCCAGGATGCCGGAGTGTGGGGCGGGATGAGCGAGGACGAGCGCCGCGCCCTCAAGCGCCGCGCAGCACGGGCACGGCGCGCTTCCTGATTCTGCTGCCCAAGCACCGATAGCTACGGTGCCGGCAACGATCGCACGACCCTGCAGCAATGGCCGCGGACCCACAGGTCCGCGGCCATTGTCCGTTTAAGCCGGTGCACCCGGAGCCTGCGGTGCGCCCGGCATCAGCGCGGCGTCAGGCTGTCAGCGCGGCGTCAGGCTCAGGACAATCTGGACTGCGGTTCCCCCGCCGTCCCTTCCCTGCCAGTGGATAGTGCCACCGAGTTCACTCATGACCAGCGTGCGGACAATCTGCAGGCCCAGGCCCTCGACGTACGGCGTGTCCGGCAGTCCGACGCCGTCGTCCTCCACCGTCACGGTGAGAAGTTCATCCCCGTCCTCGCTCTCCGACCGGTCGGCGATAAGCCAGACAGTACCGGTGCGCCCCTCCAGCCCGTGCTCGACCGCGTTCGTGACCAGCTCGTTGATGACCAGGGCCAACGGGGTGGCGAAGTCGCTCGGCAGGTCGCCGAAGAGGCCGGAACGCTGTGTCTTGACCTGCTGCGAGGGCGAGGCGACCTCGGCAGAGAGCCGGAACTGGCGGCCGATGAGCTCGTCAAAATCAACGCTCTGGGTCAGGCCCTGCGAGAGCGTCTCATGCACGAGGGCAATGGTCGCCACCCGCCGCATGGCCTGCTCGAGCCCCTGTTTGGCCTCGTCGCTGACCATGCGCCGCGACTGCATCCGCAAGAGGGCGGCGACAGTCTGCAGGTTGTTTTTCACCCGGTGATGGATCTCGCGGATCGTGGCGTCCTTGGTGACCAGCTCCATCTCCCGGCGGCGCAGCTCCGAGACGTCCCGGCACAGGACCAGGGCGCCGAACCGCTGCTGCTCGTCGCGCAGCGGGATCGCGCGCAGCGAAAGACTCACGCCGCGCGACTCGATTTCGCTGCGCCACGGCATCCGGCCCGTGACGACGAGCGGCAGGGTTTCATCGACCATGCGCCGGTCCCGCAGAAGCCCGGCAGTGACCTCGGCGAGGGACCGGCCCTCGAGGGACTCGCCGTCGCCGAGGCGGCGGAACGCGGAGACCCCGTTGGGGCTGGCATACTGCACGATCCCCTCGGCGTCGAGCCTGATCAGACCGTCCCCCACACGCGGCGCGCCGCGGCGCGAGCCTGTGGGCGACGCGAAGTCCGGCCACAGGCCCAGGGTTCCCATGCGCAGCAAATCGTAGGCGCATTGCCGGTACGTTAGCTCGAGCCGCGAGGGCATCCGCGAACTCGACAGGTCCATATGGGAGGTCACGATCGCCAGGGTGCGGCCGTTGCGGACCATCGGGACCGCCTCGACCCGCAGGGCCATGTCGCTGCTCCAGTTGGTCTCGTTGGAGCGTTCGATCGCGCGGCTTTCCCACGCCTTGTCGACCAGCGGCTGCAGGTCCGACCGGATCCCCTCCCCCACGAAGTCGGCGTGGAACACCGTGTGCGTGGTGGAGGGGCGGACGTGGGCCAGTGCCACATAACCGAACTCCGGGTGCGGAAACCACAGGGCCAGGTCGGCGAACGCGAGGTCGGCGACCATCTGCCAGTCGCCGACCAGGAGATGCAGCCATTCGGCATCCCCCGGGCCAAAATCAGCATGTTCCCTGATTGGGTCCGTAAAGATTGCCACAGCACCTCCATTTGCGACGCCAGGGACGGCAGCCCCTTAGCGTCGGACGATTGACCTCAAGAGCCTCAATGCTACCGACAGTGAGGCCATGTCATCGGCCTCGAGCGCATTGACCTCATCAAACATTGACTTCGCCCGGCCCAGCTGCTCCGCGTTCTGGCCCTCCCAGACCGCAAGACGCTCCTCGGCGGGAGTCCCGGCCGGCGTGCACTCGAGCACCGCCGTCGTCATGTCCGAGACGGTGGAGTAGAGGTCATCGCGCAGGGCTGCGCGGGCCAGGGCCTGCCAGCGGTCCTCCCTCGGCAGCTTGGTGATGCGTTCGAGCAGGGAATCTGCATGGAAGCGGTTGAAGACCGTGTAGTACACGTGGGCAATATCGGCCACGGATTCCTTGCTGCCGTGGACGATCTTGGCGATGTCCAGGAGCACGAAGCTCTCGAACAGTTCCGCCCAGCGGTGTGCCAGGTCTTCCGGAAGGTCCCAGCTGCGCGCCTTCTCCAGCCATTCGGCCACGCGGGCGCGGTCGTCACCCCGGAGGTAGTCGAGCAGCCGGGCCCGCATGGGATCCATCAGCGGTTTGAATTCGGCCACGATCTCGGCGATCGGACGGGACGCCGACCCCTGGCCGAGGAGCCACCGGACGGCGCGGTCCAGCAGCCGCCGGATGTCCAGGTGGACGGTGCTCCAGTGTTCGGTCGGGAACGACGCCGTCAGTTCGTTGAGTTCCTTGACCATGATGTCGAGCTCGTAGACCTCGCGGAGGGCCACGAACGCCTTGGCGACGGCGGCCTCCGTGGCCGAGGTTTCCTCGATGGCACGGAACGCGAAGGTGATGCCGCCGAGGTTGATCATGTCGTTGGCAACCACGGTCGCGATGATCTCCCGGCGCAGCGGGTGGGTGTCCAGTTCGGCGTCGAACCTCTCCCGCAGCTGCTCCGGGAAGTAGGCCCGCAGCGTCATGCGGAACCACGGGTCATCGGCGAGGTCGCTGTCGCGCAAAGCGGTGGCAAGTTCGATCTTGGCGTAGGCGGCCAGGACCGACAGCTCCGGGGAGGTCAGCCCCTGGCCCTGTTCCAGGCGCTCGCGCAGCGTGTCCGTGGTGGGCAGGGCCTCGAGGTCCCGCTTGAGGTCCGCCGACTTTTCCAGCCAGTCCATCAGCCGTTCGTAGCTCGGGCTCCATTCGGAGACCCGCATCCGGTCGTTGAGGAGAAGGATGTTCTGGTCGATGTTGTCCTCGAGCACCAGCCGGCCGACCTCGTCGGTCATGGAAGCCAGGAAGTCCGCACGCTCGGCGGGCTCAAGCTTGCCTGCCGCCACCATCCGGTCCACGAAGATCTTGATGTTGACCTCGTGGTCCGAGCAGTCGACGCCGGCCGAGTTGTCGATCGCGTCCGTGTTGAGGATGACGCCCTGCAGCGCGGCCTCGATGCGTCCGCGCTGGGTCATCCCGAGGTTTCCGCCTTCCCCAACCACCTTGACCCGCAGTTCGCGGCCGTCAACGCGGATGGCGTCATTGGCCTTGTCGCCGACCTCGGCATTCGTTTCGGTGCTGGCCTTGACGTAGGTGCCGATGCCGCCGTTGTAGAGCAGGTCGGCCGGGGCGAGGAGGATGGCGCGCAGGAGCTCCGGCGGGCTGAGTTCTGTGGTGCCCTCCGGGAGGCCGAGGGCGGTCCGGATCTGCGCGGACACGGGGATCGACTTGGCCTGCCGGGCAAAGACGCCGCCGCCTTCGCTGATGAGCGATTTGTCGTAGTCATCCCAGGAGGACCGGGGCAGTTCGAAGAGCCGCTGGCGTTCCGCGTAGGACGTTGCCTCGTTAGGGGTGGGGTCGAGGAAAATGTGCCGGTGGTCGAAGGCAGCCAGCAGGCGGATGTGCTTGGAGAGCAGCATGCCGTTGCCGAACACGTCGCCGGACATGTCGCCGACGCCCACCACGGTGAAGGGCTCGGCCTGGGTGTCGAGGTCCAGTTCGCTGAAGTGGCGCTTGACCGACTCCCACGCGCCGCGGGCGGTGATGCCCATGGCCTTGTGGTCGTAGCCGACGGAGCCGCCGGAGGCGAAGGCGTCGCCGAGCCAGAACCCGTATTCGCCGGCCAGTCCGTTGGCGATGTCGGAGAATGACGCCGTACCCTTGTCGGCCGCGACCACAAGGTAGGAATCGTCGTCGTCATGGCGCACGACGTCGGCCGGGGGCCGGACGGTTTCGCCCTCGGGCGTCACGATCAGGTTGTCCGTGATGTCCAGGAGTCCGCGGATGAACGTTTTGTAGCTCTCAACACCTTCGGCCATCCAGGCGCTGCGGTCTGCGGCGGGGTCCGGGAGCTGCTTGGCGTAGAAGCCGCCCTTGGCGCCCGTCGGAACAATGACGGCGTTCTTGACGGTCTGCGCCTTCACCAGGCCCAGGATTTCAGTGCGGAAGTCCTCGCGCCGGTCCGACCAGCGCAGGCCGCCGCGGGCCACCTTGCCGAAGCGCAGGTGCACGCCCTCGACCCGGGGCGAGTAGACCCAGATCTCGAACATCGGCCGCGGGAAGGGCAGGCCCTCGATCAGGGACGGATCCAGTTTGAAGCTCAGGTGGGGCTTGTTCTGGAAGTAGTTCGTGCGGAGCGTGGCCTGGATCAGGTTCTTGAACGTGCGCAGCAGGCGGTCGGCATCGAGGGTCGCGACCTGCTCGATCGCTGCATCCAGTCCGGCGAGGACCTCTACCTCCCTGAGCACGCGGTCGGAGTCGCTGAGCGCCGGGTCGAACCGCGCTGTGAACAGGGCGCTGAGTCCCCGGGTGACGTCCGGGTTCGCCAGCAGGGTGTCAGCCAGGAATCCGAAGGAGTTGGTGTTGCCCATTTGCCGCATGTACTTGGCGTAAGCGCGCAGTACGACAACCTGGCGCCAGTGCATGCCCTCCCGCAGTACCAGCCGGTCGAAGCTGTCGGATTCCACGGCGCCGGTCACGGCGGCGCCGAAGAACTCGCCCAGTAGCTGGCCGGTGGCTTGGGGATCCACGCCGGCGGGGTACTTGAGGCCGAGGTCGTAGAGGAAGAAGTCCCGGTGATCCGCGGTCTCGATCTCGAACGGGCGTTCGTCCAGGACCTCGAGGCCGAGGTTGTGGAAGTACGGCAGGATCTGGCTCAGGCTCTTCGGCTCCAGCATGTACAGCTTGACCCGGGCGTCCTCTTCCAGTGTGGCTCCGGCGCCGTCGGGGAGGTACACGTGGACGCCGGGGTGCTCCTTGACGGCTTCGCCGGCCCGTTCGGCCGCGGCACCGTACTTTTCGAAGCGGTCGATGTCCTGCAGCGCGTCTTCGATCTCGTAGTCCACCCGGTATCCGGCCGGGAACGCCTCGGCCCAGACCGCTGCCAGTTCCTTGGCGCCGTCCTCCTTGGTGCCGCCGTCGCCGCGGGCGCGCAGAACTTCGGAAATGCCTTCACCCCAGGAACGGGCGGCCCGGACCAGCCGCTTCTCCAGTTCGTCGCTGTTGACGTTGCTGACGTCGGCGTCCTTGGGCAGCCGGATCCGGAAGAAGAGGCGGGCCAGAGCGGACTCTGTCATGCGCGCCTCGTAGTCGATGGAGACGGCGTTGAAGGTCTCCCGCAGTTCCTGCTCAATGCGCAGGCGGACGTTGGTGGTGTAGCGGTCGCGGGGCAGGTAGACGACGGCGGACATGAAGCGGCCGTAGATGTCGGGGCGGAGGAAGAGCCGCGTCCGGCGGCGTTCCTGCAGCCGCTGGATGCCGGTGGCGATGGCGGCGAGGTCCGGGATTTCGATCTGGAAGAGCTCATCGCGCGGATAGGTTTCAAGGATGCCGAGGAGGTCCTTGCCCGAGTGCGAGTCCGGCGGGAAGCCGGCGTCGCTGAGAACAGCGGCGACTTTCTCCCGGACTACGGGGATATCGCGGACGGAACCGGCGTAGGCGGTTGTGGCGAACAGGCCGATGAAGCGGCGTTCGCCGTTGACGTTGCCGGCGGCATCGAAGCTTTTAACGCCGATGTAGTCCAGGTACGCCGGGCGGTGCACGGTGGAGCGGGAGTTCGCCTTCGTGATCACGAGTGCGCGCTTCTCGCGGGCCTTCTTCCGGCCGGCCTCGGTGAGGTGCTGGACCTGGCGGGTGTCCGCACCGGCGCGGAGCAGGCCGAGGCCGCTTTCCTCGCGAAGTTCAAGGACATCCTCGCCGGATTCGTTCACGAGGTCGTATTCGCGGTAGCCGAGGAAGGTGAAGTTCCCGTCATCGAGCCAGCGGAGCAGGTCCTGGGCCTGGCGCAGCTCGGCAATCTGCGCCCGGTTGGCCACCCGGTCCAGATCCGCGGAAATTTCAAGGGCTTTCGTGCGCATCTTCGGCCAGTCTTCGACGGCGGCGCGGACGTCGCCAAGCACGCGGGAGATTCCCTTGACCAGCTCCGCGCGCTTCTCCTCGCCGACGAGGTCGATCTCGACGGCGATCCAGGATTCCATGTGCGAGGCGTTGTCGCCCTCGGCGATCAGGTGGGAGAGGTTCGGCATGGCCGCCGTGTCACCGCTGGAGATGCCCAGGTGGGAGGGGACGCGGGCCACCTTGACGAGGTTGCCCGTCTCCCGGTTGCGGGTCACCACGAAAAGCGGGTGCAGCACGAGGTGGATGGGCGCGTTCTGGCGGACCAGCTCGGCGTTGACGGAGTCCACGAGGAAGGGCATATCGTCGGTGACGATGTACAGGACGCTGCAGTCTGCCTCGTCACGAAGGTCGATGTTCGCGATGCCCGGCTTCCGCGTCGCCGCGATCTGGCGGTGGGTTTCGGTCCTTGCCGTCAGGACTTCCTGGGGATAGGCCCGGAAATCCTCCTCCGCGAGGTGCTCGTAGTAATCCCCGAGGTAGCTTTCGCTGCTACCGATCGAAACGGGCTGATCCTCCACGCTGGACCCAGACGACATCGAAACGCCTCCATAAAAGAAGTTCACAGCCGCCTCTTTGCGGCCCTTACGTTGACCCTAACCCTTTGCCCGGCGTCGTGCTGTGGAAGAAAAGACAAAGGATTTCTTATTTCGCTGGGCAGGTGCACAAACCAAAATGGCGATCGCGTGCCTCAACTCGGATTCAGGGGCGGATTCGAGCAAAAGTGCCCCGGACAGGAGGGCGGCGTCGCTCGCCGCGGGGTCGGACGGCAGGAACGCCGACAACGGCGCCGAGGGGCCGTACCGCTCCCAGGCGGCCCGCAGCTGGCGTTCGGGCGAGCGCCCAACGGCGGAGGTCCTGACTTTGTTCAGGACCACTCGCGGCGCCGCCTGCGGGACGGCCGCCCGAAGCTCGGCGAGGCCGCGGACGAGCCTCGGCACCCCGATGGAGTCCGCCGCCCCGACGGCAAAGACCGTGTCGGCCAGCTCCAGGCTTCGCAGGGTCGCGGCGTTGCGGCGCGGCGCGCCACTGTCAAAGCCAAGCTCGTCATCGGCTTCGAGGCAGAAGCCGGTGTCCACCACAGTGACATCCGCAATCTCCCGGGCCCGCTCCAGCACCAGTGTGAGGGCCGCGGCGCGCAGTTCCGTCCAGCGGTCCGCCCGCGTAATCCCGGTGAGCACCCGCAGCGCGCCGGCCTTGGTCGGCACGGTCGTGGCGATCCTGAGCAGGGCATCGGCGTCAAGCAGGCCCTGGTCTGCCAGCCGGCAGGCCTGGGCCAGCCCGGCGGCCTCGTCAAGCAGACCCAGGAGGGCGGCCACGCTGGCACCGTAGCTGTCGGCGTCGACCAGCAGCACGGAATGGCCTTCCGCGGCCAGCTCCCCCGCGATGTTGGCGGCCACCAGGGTCCGGCCCGGCGCGCCGGCCGGACCCCAGACCGCAATGATCCGGCCCTTCGCGCCTGTGCTTGCGGTGACGGTGTGCGCCCCGGAAGACCGCGGCACCTGCCCTGCGGCGGCGACGGGCGCGGCGCCGTCACCCGCGGCCGGTCCCGGGCCCTCTCCAGTGCCACTGAGCTGCGCCACCGCTGCGGAAATCCGGGCCGCCAGGGCCGCGGCGTCAACGGCCCGGGCTTCCGCTGCCACGCCAATGGTCCGCAGGCGGACAGTTTCCTCCGGATTGTCGGTCAAGGCGATGACGACGACGCCGACGGCGGACAGCCGGTCCACCAGCGAGGCCGTCAGCTCTTCGCTGCCGGCCGCTACGACGGCGGCGCGGGCCAACCCGCTCTGGCAGGCGGCCAGCAGTTCCGCCAGCTCACTGCACCGCCGGACAACGGACACAGGCCCGTGCAGCCGCTCCAGTCCGCCGACCAGGTCATCGCGGGAGTCCCCGACAGTCACCACGGGAATGCTCATCGCGAGGTACCGCCCGGGTTCCACACGACCGCGATCTTTGCTTTGTTGGCCTGGGCCCCCAGCAACTTGGGCATCTGGGCGTCGGGAACGAGCACCATGACCACCGTGGAACGTGAGGAGCCCAGGGCTGTGCTGCCCGGGGTGATCTGGGCAATTTCAGCGCCGGAGAGGAGCAGGGAGGGCTCGCTGAAGCCGTTGCGGGTATCCGGCAACGCCACCCAGACATCCACGCGCGAGCCCGCCACGGCTTGGGCGGGAAGGGTCTCCTCGACGGTGACGGCCACGGGCTTGCGGTCCAGCCCGTCGAGCTGCCCGACACTCTCACGCGGCAGCAGCTGGTCCTTGCCGATCCGCTGCACGGCCACAAGTCCGGCATCCAGGCCGGCCTCCGGGGTCAGGTAGTGCTGTTCCACTTCGCCGAGCCGCACCTTGACCCGGTGCAGCTTGTCGGTTGTCAGCGTCTCGCCGACGGCGATCGGCTCCCGCGCCGCGTACGCTTCCGTGGTCTGGTCCGCGGCGCCGACCAGCGAGACCACCCCAACGACGGATGCCAGGACCAGCAGGATTCCGACGAGGAGCCGGGGGTCTTTCCAGGACGGCCTTTTCAAACGGGCCCCTTCGGCTGCCGCGCTTCCACTCATGCGTCCGCTCCCCCTGTCGTCGCCGTCCATTCCCGGATGCCGGGCACCCCTATTGTTGCGCCCGGGCCGCCCGGGTGGAAGATCCGGGACCAAATAGGCGCAAACTGTGGATAACGGCACCAGTAGGCCTCAACGGTGGCAAAATGGATTCATGCCCCGATTCCTGACTCTCGCTGACGTTGCCGAGCAGCTCCAGATCAACTCTCCGGCCGCCTACGCGCTCGTTCGCAGCGGCGAGCTGAAGGCAATCCAGGTGGGCGGACGCGGCCAGTGGCGCGTCGAGGAGAAGATGCTCGAGCAGTACATCCAGGAGCGCTATGCCGAGGCCAGCCGCATGATCGAAGAGGCCAAGGCGAAGTCCGCCGGAAGCTGAACCTGGCGGGCTGACTAGCCGCCCGCGGCACCTACGGACCTGATGCCCGCGAGGGCGCCGAAGGGGATGGCAATCACCTGCCGGGCGTTCGCCGGAGGCCGTTCCCCGCCGTCCCGTGTCACGGCCAGGTCCAGGAAGTCCCTGCCGACCGTGTCGATGATGCCGTGGAGCCCCGCATCTGCCCTCCCGTGACCGGCAAAGATCGTCACCCGTGCACGGTTCCTGGCGAGTCCCCGGAGGGCGCTGCCCAAACCGAGCCGCCGGCGGACGATTGACGGTTCGGAGACCGCCACCCGCGACAGTCCCCCATAGTGCGCGGCCGCGGCGTAGGGAATGAGCACTTGGTGTTGGGGCTCATCAAGGACCAGGGCCTCGCTGCCCGCGTGGCTCAGCACTCCCTCGAACACCCGCCCCAAGGACAAATGCACGCGGATACTGAGCCCGAGGGACCCGCGGAGCCGGTCCGCGAGCTGCACTCCCGCAGAGTCCACGAGTGCACGCTCGGCTATTTCAGCCTCTAATTCCAGCCGCTGGCGCGCGGCCAGCTGTGCCTCCATGTCCTCAAACAAGGCGTCCCACCGCATGGCGCCAGCGTAGGCGGCCCTCCCGCACTGGTCAATCCGAGGCCTCCACTATCCACAGACTCGGACTGCGTCTAGACAAACGGAGCACAACAGGATCAGACTCAATTAAACAGGCTTAAAAGTTATCAAATGGCATTAAACACCATCAAACGGTACACATTTCGACTGGAGGAACAGCCCATGGACCGGACAGTGACGCCGCAACCCGCGGACCGGCCCCTGCCCGTCCCCATGCCCAGACAAACAGTCCGGGCCGACGCCGCCATGGCCGCCGCCATCCTGTTGCTCGGGATCTTCCTCGCAGCTACGGGAAGTTTCCTGATTCAGCGCTGGCAGTCCGGCTCGGCACGCCGGCAGTCGCTGTCCTTCGAGGACCAGCTCGGGATCGTGGCAAATACGGCCGGGCTGATTGTCATCACCTGGTGGGTGATGTCGCTCGCTTTCGCCGTCGCGGCGGCACTGCTGGACCGCCTCGGCCGGACCCACGCGGCGGCCGCCACGGGCCGGTTCAGCCCGGCGTTCATGCGGCGGCTGGTGCTCGCCGCCGTCGGACTGCAGCTGCTGACGGCGCCGCTGGCCAGCGCGGCCACTGCGCCTGGCGGGCCCGGACCGGAAAGACCCGGTCCGGCAGCGGTATCGGCATCCTGGACTCCGTCACCCGGGGAGGCCTTGGCACCGGAGCCACAAGGGCCGGGAGCCGGTTCCGCGCTGGATCCGCGGTGGAAGCCGCTGAGCCCGATCGTGGATGCCGGACCGCTGGCTGCACGCCATGTGCGCACACAGGACTTCCCCGGCGCCCGCAGGGAGGTCACGGTCCGGTCCGGCGATTCGCTGTGGAGCATCGCCGCGGCCGCTCTGGGGCCGTTGGCTTCCGACGCCGACATCGCCAGAGAGTGGCCCCGGCTCTATGCGGGCAACCGCGACGCTATCGGAGCCGACCCGCACTTCCTGCGGCCCGGACAGGTCCTGGTCCTCCCGCCGCCGCGCTAGGGGCCGCCGCACCATAGGCCGGGCCGCAGCGCCGGCCCCGGCCTATGGTCCCGGCCCACCGAAGACCACAGGGACAAGCCGGTCGGAAGATTCGCCCGGTTCCAGCCACCCGCACCAGCCGCAAGCCACCCGCACCAGCCATCAGCAAAGGAACCGTCATGAACGCAGTCACCGGGATCCGCTCAGCCGCGGCGACCCCCGTCCCGCATGCCCCCGCCCTCCGGGTTGTGTCCGGCACGGCTACACCACCGGCCAACCACGCCACTGCGGCCCCGCCGCCGCTGCGCGTTGTTGACGAGGCCCGCGAGATTTGTGCGATTTCCCGGAGCACCGTGCAGGCGGCGATCGAGGTGCTGGCCGGGACGCGGCCCGCACAGCAGCTCTCCCGGCGCCTGGACCCGCGCTGTCTGGCGGCCCTGCAGCACCGAGCCGCATTGACCCGCCGGGTTGCCTCCGGCAGCTCGCCGACGGCGGGCAGGCTGCACCGCAACCCGTCCGTCAGGTCCGTCCGGGCCTGCCGCGTGTCGGATGACGTCTACGAGGCCAGCGCCGTGGTGGTCGAGGAATCACGGGTTCGCGCGGTCGCGCTGCGGCTGGAGCGCGGCACGGCGGCCTGGCGCGTCACAGTGCTGGAGATCGGCTGAACGGCAGGGCCGGAGGCACAAAACAGGCAGAGAGTCCGCAGAAAACAGGCAGAAAGCCGGCAACAGACAGGCAGAGAACCGGCAGAAGCCAGTCGCCGCCGAGGGCAGCGACGGGCACGAACCTGCGGAACCGGGCCCGGTCTGCAAGGGAATGCCCGGCATGTGAGGGAAAGGAGGCGCAAACACGGAAGGACCGGAGCAAATGCTCCGGCCCTCCCGTGTTTGCGTCGTGCCTAGCGCCGCTTCTTCTTCGCAGCGCGGCGGCCGATGTCCTGCGCCGCGGCCTTGGCCGGGTTTCCCGAACGTCCGGAGACCTTCGCCTCGATCCGGGTCTGGGCGGCACCGTCCTCGCCAGGTGCGGTGTACTGCAGCTGCGCGGGTTTCTCCGGGGCTTCGAGCCCGGCGGCATGGATCTGCGGCTCGTGGTGTTCGGTGTGCTGGCCCTCGGCGTCCGCCACCACAACGTCTTCGGCCGGCGTCACTTCGACGTCGAGGTTGAACAGGAAGCCGACGCTCTCTTCGCGGATGGCCTCCATCATGGCCTGGAACATGATGAAGCCCTCGCGCTGGTACTCCACCAGGGGGTCACGCTGGGCCATGGCGCGCAGCCCGATGCCCTCCTTGAGATAGTCCATCTCGTAGAGGTGTTCCTGCCACTTGCGCCCGATAACGGAAAGGACCACCCGGCGCTCCAGTTCGCGCATGCTCTCGGAGCCAATCGCCTGCTCCCTGGCCTGGTAGACCAGACGGGCATCGGAAAGGATCTCTTCCCGGAGGAACTCGGTCGTGATCCGGGACTTGCCGCCGGCCTCGTCAATGACGTCGCGCGGGGTGAAGCTCACGGGGTACAGGGTCTTGAGGTTGGACCACAGGAGGTTGAAGTCCCAGTCGTCGCCGGTGCCCTCGGCTGTGGCTTCGTCGATGAAAGCGTTGATGGTGTCTTCCAGGAAGTACTGGACCTTCTCGTGGAGGTCATCGCCTTCGAGGATGCGGCGCCGGTCGCCGTAGATTGCCTCGCGCTGGCGGTTCAGGACGTCGTCGTACTTCAGCACGTTCTTGCGCTGTTCGGCGTTGCGGCCTTCCACCTGGCCCTGGGCCGAGGCGATGGCGCGCGAGACGAGCTTGGATTCGAGTGCGACGTCGTCGGGCACCGAGCTGTTCATGAGCCGTTCGGCTGCGCCGGAGTTGAACAGGCGCATCAGATCATCGGTCAGCGAGAGGTAGAACCGGGACTCGCCGGGGTCGCCCTGGCGTCCGGAACGGCCGCGGAGCTGGTTGTCGATGCGGCGGGACTCGTGCCGTTCGGTGCCGAGCACGTAGAGTCCGCCCAGGTTCAGGACTTCCTCGTGTTCGTCCTTGACGGACTGCTTGGCGGATTCGAACACCTCGGGCCACGCGGCCTCGTATTCCTCGGAGTTCTCCTCCGGGTCCAGGCCGCGCTTGGCCATTTCGGCGACGGCGGTGAATTCCGCGTTGCCGCCGAGCATGATGTCGGTACCGCGGCCGGCCATGTTGGTCGCGACTGTGACGGCGGCCTTGCGGCCGGCCTGGGCCACGATGGACGCTTCACGGGCATGGTTCTTGGCGTTCAGGACCTCGTGCCGGACGCCTTCCTTGGCCAGCAGCCGGGAGAGGTATTCGCTCTTCTCGACGCTGGTGGTGCCGACGAGGACAGGCTGGCCGTTTTCGTGGCGTTCGGCGATGTCCTTGACGACTGCGTCGAATTTGACGGTCTCGTTCTTGTAGACAAGGTCGGCCTGGTCGATCCGTGTCATGTCGCGGTTGGTCGGGATGGCAACGACGCCGAGCTTGTAGGTGCTCATGAACTCGGCGGCCTCGGTCTCGGCCGTGCCGGTCATGCCCGCGAGCTTGTCGTACATGCGGAAGTAGTTCTGCAGCGTCACGGTGGCGAGCGTCTGGTTCTCGGCCTTGATCTCGACGCCTTCCTTGGCTTCGATGGCCTGGTGCATGCCTTCGTTGTAGCGGCGGCCGGCGAGAATGCGGCCGGTGTGCTCATCGACGATCAGCACCTCGCCGTCGAGGATGACGTAGTCCTTGTCGCGCTTGAACAGCTCCTTGGCCTTGATGGCGTTGTTCAGGAAGCCGATCAGGGGCGTGTTGGCGGACTCGTAGAGGTTGTGGATGCCGAGGTAGTCCTCGACCTTTTCAATGCCGGCCTCGAGGACACCGACGGTGCGCTTCTTCTCATCGACCTCGTAGTCGGTCTCGGCCTGCAGGCGTGTGACCACCTTGGCGAATTCGCTGTACCAGCGGTTGGTGTCCCCCTGGGCCGGACCGGAGATGATGAGCGGGGTGCGTGCCTCGTCGATGAGGATCGAGTCCACTTCGTCGACGATGGCGAAATGGTGGCCGCGCTGGACCAGTTCCGAGCTGTCCCACGCCATGTTGTCGCGCAGGTAGTCGAAGCCGAATTCGTTGTTCGTTCCGTACGTGATGTCCGCGGCGTACTGTTCGCGGCGCAGCGCAGGGTCCTGGTTGGAGAGGATGCAGCCGCTGGTGAGGCCGAGGAAGCGGTAGACGCGGCCCATGAGGTCTGACTGGTATTCGGCGAGGTAGTCGTTCACGGTGACGACGTGGACGCCCTTGCCGGTGAGGGCGTTGAGGTAGGCCGGAGCGGTGGCCACCAGGGTCTTGCCTTCACCGGTCTTCATTTCCGCGATGTTGCCCAAATGCAGGGCGGCGCCGCCCATGAGCTGGACATCGAAGTGGCGCATGCCGAGGGTACGGGACGAGGCCTCGCGTACGGCCGCGAACGCTTCGGGCAGCAGATCGTCGAGCTTCTCGCCGGCCTGGTGGCGTTCGCGCAGCCGGTCAGTTTCTTCACGGAGCTCGGCGTCCGTGAAGGTCTGGAAGGAGCTCTCCAGGGCATTGATGGAATCGGCATAGTTCCGCAGTTGCCGCAGGGTTTTTTTGTCACCCGTGCGGAGAAGTTTTTCGATAAGTGATGCCACGTGAAGTTGCTCCCAGTCTCAAGCTGCCGAATTCTGGCGTGTTTAGTCTACGGGAGAGACGCAAGGCCGGTGGCGCCTGTTCCCTCACAGCGGATAGTGCGGTTTACCGGGCAGCCACGGCTTCGGCGAGCGCCGGCGCAAGGTTCCCCATTGGCGAGACAACTACGTCGTCCAGTCCCAGCCACTCTGCCATGAGCTGCAGTTCCGCGGCGAGTTCGACGGCGGTGTCCTCCGGCGCGCCGGGTTCGGCGTGGGCGGCCCTGGCCAGGAGCCGCCCGCCGGCCCGGTCCGCTTTGAGGTCGACCCGTGCGACGATCGCGTCGCGGAGCAGGAACGGCAGGACGTAGTAGCCGTACTTCCGCTTCGGCTCGGGCGTGTAGATCTCGATCCGGTAGTGGAATCCGAAGAGCTCCTCGAGCCGCCGGCGTTCGAACACGAGGGAGTCGAAGGGGCTCAGGAGCGCCCGGCCGGTGGCCGAGCGCGGCAGTTTCGCCTCCACGTGGCGGTACAGGGGCCGGTCCCAGCCGGATACCGTGACCGGCTGCAGCCGGCCGCTGTCCACGAGGTTCCGGACGGCGACGGCGGCGTCCTTCTGCGGTGTCCGGAAGTAGTCGGCGAAGCATCGCACAGTCCCGATACCGTGGGCCTGGGCCGCGGCGTCGATCAGCCGGTCCATGGCCGCGGCCGCATCCGGTTCGGGTGCCACCGCTTCCTTGCCCGGTCCGGGGAGCACCCGGGCGGTGAGGGTGTAGCGCCGTTCGAAGGAGTCGGTCCGCGAGGATGCGGAGACAAGGCCCTCTTCGAAGAGATGTTCCAGCACCCTTTTAACGGCGTTCCAGTTCCAGCCCCAGTTGTCCCGCTGCTGGTCTTCCACGTGGCCGAGCCGGGCTGTCAGTTCGGCGGCGGTCAGCGGCTTCCCGACGGCCAGGGTTTCCAGGACCTTGGCCGCCACCCCGTTGCGCAGTTCGGGGTCCATCGCGTGCGCGCCCACCCATTTGCGGCTCTGCCACTGCACGAGATCGTGGAAATGGTCCGGGCGGATGAAGCAGGCTTCGTGGGCCCAGTACTCCATCATCCGGCGCGGGTGGGTCCCCGCCATGCGCGCCAGGATGGTGCGGTCGTAGTTGCCGAGCCGCGAGAAGAAGGGCAGGAAGTGGCTGCGGGACACCACATTGACGGAGTCGATCTGAACCAGGTGCAGCCGGGCAAAGGTACGGCCCACCGCCCGTGCACTCACGGGTCCGGTGGGCCGTTCCTTCTCCAGTCCCTGGGCTGCCAACGCGATCCGCCGTGCCTGTGCCAGGCTCAGCGATGCTTGCACGTTAGTCCCTTCGTCGGAAAAGTCTGCACCAGCTTATGCGCTGGCGGGCTCATCCTCTGAACGGTAGGCCAGGATTTTGTCTTCCAGACTCGAATGTCCGGGCTCGCACGTCTGGTCCAGGGAGATAACCCCGTAGGTCCAGCCGTCACGGCGGTAGACGACCGACGGCGCCTTGGTCTCCTTGTCCACGAAAAGATAGAAGTCGTGACCCACAAGTTCCATGTTGTCGACGGCGTCATCGAGGGTGAGCTGGGACGCGGCGAACACCTTCCGGCGGATCAGTACAGGCGAGTCGCCGGCCGGAATATCGTTCTCGACCTCATACGGCGACTTCTCTGCCGCCGTCGCCTGGGTCTCCTGCTGCTGCGCCGCCTCCACATAGAGGGGTTCGCTGGGGCTGGCCGGCTCCAGGGCTGCCGTCGCCTCGGTGACGGACTTCGGGGTATGCCGGCCGTGGTGGACCTTTCTGCGGTCCCTGGCCCTGCGCAGGCGTTCAAGAAGCTTGTTGTAAGCGAGATCGAACGCAGCGAACTTGTCGGCGGCACTCGCTTCTGCGCGGATTACTGGGCCGCGTCCCAGGACTGTCAGCTCAACCGTGAGCGATTCGGCGGTCTGGCGGGCTTTGGTCTCTTTGGTGACCTTCGCGTCTACCCTCTGGACCTTGTCTCCCAACGACGCGATCTTTGAGATCTTGTCGTCGGCATATTCGCGGAACCGGTCTGAGACCGTCAAGTTGCGTCCGCTGATCATGAACTCCATGGTGCCCTCCAAATGACTTCGGTGACACGACGGCGGTACTTCCCGGGGGCCGATCTGACTGACAGTCGAGCCCCTTTCCGAGCCGCTATCGACAGGTACATCTGTTCTTGGTACCCATCTTCGACGTTAGTTCATAGACACCTGTTATTCATCCTTTTACGGTTTATTTTTTTGGCTCCCACCGATCATCCGCGCCGCCGCGGGGATGGCGGCGCCGACATCGGTGGCGGCCGGCGGGCGTGTCGCGGCCAGCACGACGGCGCCGCTGACAATGGCCCCCGCGGCCCGGAGCGCACGGGCCGCCTCCGCCAGGGTGGCGCCGGTGGTCAGCACGTCATCGACGATGATGCAGACACGTCCTTCGACTCGCGCAGGCCACGGACCGGACCTGGCCCGCATGGATCCGCGCACGCGACGGGCGCGCTCACCCCGGCCCAGTCCTTTCTGTCCGCCGGACAGGGAGCCGGCCCCTGTGGGGCCGTCCCGCAACCGGCCCCACAGGGGCAAAGCCGGGGGTTTGGTGTTCCGCGCGGGCGGCCCGGATTTCCGCAGCGCGTCCGCGACGGTGAACCCTGGGATTTCGTCCCCGCGGACGAGCCGACGGAGCAGGATATGGACGGGGCTGAAGCCCCGCCTGCGGTAAGCGGCGGCGCTCGTGGGCACGGGGACGAGGACGAGTCCCCGCCCGGGCCCGGACGCGGCGTGGAGGGCGCGCGCCAGTCCCCGGGCCAGCTCGGCGCCCAGCCGGGCCTGCCCGTGGCTTTTGAAGGACAGCAGGCACTGCGCCAGCTCGGCCCGGTATGGCCCGGCCGCCACCACGGGCAGCAGCACGGAGCCGTCCATGTCCATCAGGGCCGGAGCCTGGGCCTCTGCCCGGAACGGCCGGAGCGTCAGCAGGCGCAGCTTACGGGAGCACGCGCCGCAGAGTGCCGAGTCCTCCGCCCCGCAGCAGACGCAGTCCACTGGAATGGCCAGGGCGAGCACCTCAGCCGCCGCTTCGGCTGTCCGGTCGCCCAGCCTCGCCAGCGGCCACGCGTAGCTCCCGCGGTGTCGCGCCGCCCTGGCCGCGGCCGGGGCAAGGTCAGCATCCGCTGCCGGGACCCGGGTGGTGTGGCTGCCCATCCTCCGATCCTGGACCGGGTGCGCCCCCCGTAGTAGCCCGGCGGGCCGCTATGTGGACAACACCCCGGCCGGAACCTTCGCGGAACCTTCACCGGATCCGGGTGACGGCGGCACCGCCGTCGTCGTCGCCGCCGCCCGAGGGCGCCGGTCAGCCGGGGAAAGAGGGGACGCCGGTCAGCCGGGGAACGAGGGGTCGATGGGGCCCTTGAGCTGCGGTGACCAGCCGTTGCCCAGCCGCTGGAAGATCCCTTCCGCGGACTGGCCGTAGATCTCGGCCGGTCCGTTGCCCGCGCTGAGGGCGGTCAGCCCGGGCCACGGCGCCAGCTGCTGCGGCTGTGCCGAGGTCAGCGACAACAGCTCGGGGGTGACGGCATCGCTGGCGGAGGCCTTCATGACCGCGACGGTGGTGTCATCCACCCAGACCCCTTGGTCCGGGTCCCGGGGGGTCAGGAGGGTCAGGGGCACGGTCAGGTCCCTCGGGGTGCCATCCGCGTTCCGGATGATCCCGGTGATCTGGACCTTGCTCTTGCCGTTCTGCTGCGAAATGACGAGGGCCCGCGTGCCGTCCCGGGAAATCCGGAACTCCTTCACCGTCCGGCCCGCGAGCCATCCCGGCGACAGGGTCACGGTGGGTACGCTGGCGTTCTCCGCCACACCGACCGGCCGGTAGGCCACCACCTCGGTGGCGCCGCCGGCACCCGGCCCGGCAGTCCAGACCCAGTCATAGCGGCCGAACGAAGGCCGGGACAGTGCGGCCCGCGTGGTCAGGGCCCTGGCGGGCTGGCCCGGAACGATCGAGTACAGCGTGGTGCGGTCGGCGTTGAGGAACGCGGCCGCCTGCGACTCGGTGGACTCCGCAGGCGCCCGGGGTGAGAGGGCTGCGACGGACCGGACGTCCGGGAGCGGTGAAATCCTGTTGTTTTCGTACCGGACCAGGTCATTGTTGCTGACGGCGATCTGGTAAGCGGGGACGCTTTCGTCCTGGACCGGAGGCAGGACCGTGCCGTTGTCCTCGACGCGCACCAGGTCCTGGTTGGCCCGGAGCTCAACGTTGATCACATCCGGCTGGCTGCGGAACGTCAGGGCAAGCTGCGTCTGCATCCGCAGCCGGTCCTCGTTGGAGGCCTCGACCAGGTCCTTGGCGGTGAGATCCACCTGCGCGGCGCCGGATACGACGGGCACTGATTCGCGGGCCAGCTTGATGCCTGAAGGGAACGCGCTGACGACGGCGCCCTTGAGGTAGGGGGCGGGTCCGCCCAGTAGCGCGCTCGTCATGGCTTTGACGGTCTTCTTGCGGATGAACCACCGGACGTCGGGCACTGCGTAGGTGAACGTGGGGTCGTAGAAGTAGATCGGGAACGCGCCGTAAATGACCTTGAAGGTTTCTTCCGGAATGGCCGTGCCGTCAGGAAGATCGGAGATTCGCCATTCGCCGTCCACCTGAGTCACGGTGACGGGTATGTTTTCGGTGGTGCCCTCGGGAAGCTGCGTGGCCACGCCGTCGGCGTCCACCGAATAGGCGAGGTCGAGCTGGTAGTTGAAGACATTTTCGACGCCGGTGGCCACCACCGTGGCCTTGCGGAACACGAGCGCCCGCTGGTCCGGCTTCCACGTCACCGACGAACCCTGGGTGAGGTACTGCCGGGCCACGGCGTAGTCGTCCTCGTAGCCGCTGCCGGCGAGGTAGAAGTCTTCGATCACCGCTTCGGGGCCGGCGCCGGAACGCGGCGCGGCCGGAAAGAAGACCGGGGCGTTAGGGTTTCCCGCACTCTCGTCCGTGCTCTTGCCCACCGGCCCCGAGCGCGGAATCTGGGCGCACGAGGTCAACAGAAGCAGGATGAGCGCCAGCAGCGCAGCCCCCACGCGGGTAAACCTGCCCGAAACCCCACTCATGCCCTGCCCTCCGTCCCGGTCCCCCGGGGGCCGGCCGGGCCGCCGTCCGGGATGGCCCCGCCGGCGGCACCGCTGCCGCCGTCGTCAGAAAAGTCGTCATCGAAGCCGTCTGCGAATCCGTCCGAGGATCCCTCAACACCGGTCCCGCGGCCCGCGGTCCGGAGCGGGTCCAGCAACACCACGGTGCGCTGGCGGCCTGCCTCGGGGAGCCCGACGTTGACCGGTTCGAGCTGGAGCGGGGACCTGGTGATCGGCTCGTCGCGGCGCAGGGGAAGGGTCAGGCGGAAGTTCGACCCTTCTCCCTTGCTCCCCCAGGCCTGCAGCCAGCCGTCGTGGAGCTTGGTGTCCTCGGCGGCAATGGACAGTCCCAGCCCGCTGCCGCCCGTGGTGCGGGCCCGGGCCGGATCGGCGCGCCAGAAGCGGTCGAAGACGCGCGCCGCCTCAGCCGGGGTCATGCCGATTCCGTGATCCCGTACGGCCACGGCCACGGCGGTGCCGCTGGCGGCCACGGAAACGTTGACCGGCCGGCCCTCGCCGTGTTCGAGGGCGTTCAGGATCAGGTTGCGCAGGATCCGATCGATCCTGCGGTCGTCCATGTCGACAATGACGCTGCCGGCCGGGGCGTTGAGGGTGACGGCGGACCCGTATTCGGCGGCGACGGGCGCCACCCCCTCGATGACATGCGCGACAAGCTGGACGATGTCGGTGGGCTCGGCGTCCAGGGTGGCGGCGCCGGCGTCAAAGCGGGAGATTTCCAGCAGGTCCGCCAGGAGCGACTGGAAGCGTTCCACCTGGTTGTACAGCAGCTCCGCGGAGCGCTTGTTGATGGGGTCGAAGTCCTCGCGGGCGTCATAAAGGACTTCGGCGGCCATGCGCACCGTGGTGAGCGGGGTGCGGAGCTCGTGGGAGACATCGGAGACGAACCGCTGCTGCATCTGGGACAGCGTGGCCAGCTGGGTGATTTGTTCCTGGAGGCTTGCGGCCATGTGGTTGAACGACGCGCCGAGGCGGGCAACCTCGTCCTCGCCTTTGACCACCATGCGCTCCTGCAGCTGGCCGGCGGCGAGCTTCTCGGAGACGACGGCGGCATGGCTGACCGGGCTGACCACGTTGCGGGTCACATACCAGGCGACGCCGCCGATCATGAGCACCAGCAGCGCGCCGCCGGCCAGCAGGACATTCTGGATCTCGTCGAGGGTCTTCTGCGCCGTGTTGAGGTCATAGATGAGGTAGAGCTCGTAGACGGTGCCGTTGAAGGTCACCTTGTTGCCGACGGCGATGCCGGGCCGGTCTTCGGTCCCTACAGGGAACTGGGTGGACGCCCAGTACTGGTCCTTGCCCGAGTCCTGCACAGCCTTGCGCAGGTCCGGGGGGATGACGCCGATGGTGAGTTGGTCCGAGGCCCGGGATTCAACCCAACGGTTGCGCGGCTTGGTCTGCTCCGGCATGGCCTCGAAGACGTAGCGCCGCTGGATCACGGATCCGCGGCCTTCGACCGCGTTCAGGGTGTCATAGACCAGGGTGATGACGCTGGACTGGTCGGTGACCTGGGCGCCGTCGAACGTGTCCTGGACCTGCTTGACGTTGTAGCGCGTCTCCGATTCGGCCTGGGCGAGCCGTTCCTGGAACAGGTTGTTGGCGATCTGGTTGGACAGGTAGGCGCCCACCACCGCGAACGAGCCCATGGCCAGCATCAGCGTGGTCAGGACCGTCCGGAACTGCAGCGAACGCCGCCACTTCCGCTGTACCGCCCGGAGCAGGTACAGGATGCCGGGCCACAGGCGCTGCATCCCGGTGCGGACGAGCCGCGCGACCCGGACGCCAACGATCCTCGCGCGTTTGGCCCACAAGCGGGTCCGGAAGGCCAGACGCCGCCACGGGCCCGGCCCGCCGCGGGGCGTTTCGGGCGCGCGGGGCATGGACGTCTCCGGCGATGACGCCGCGGACGACTCGGCCGGCGGCGCCGACGACTCGGCCCGCGGCGCGGACGACTCGGCCGGCGCCGCAGATGAGTCGGCCGGCGGCGCCGTATCCGTTGCTATGGACTGCCGGACACTGCGGTCCGCAGGCTCAGGAACCTGCTTTATAGCCGACACCACGGACCGTCAATACAACTTCGGGGGCTTCCGGGTCGCGTTCGATCTTGGACCTCAACCGCTGGACATGGACATTGACCAGCCGGGTGTCGGCGGCGTGCCGGTAGCCCCAGACCTGCTCCAGGAGCAGTTCGCGCGTGAACACCTGCCACGGCTTGCGGGCCAGGGCGACGAGGAGGTCGAATTCCAGCGGCGTCAAGGAGATCCGGTCGTTGCCGCGGCTGACCAGGTGGCCGGCCACGTCGATCGTGACATCGGCGATCCGCAGGGTTTCCGGTGCCTTCTGGTCACCCGGGCGGAGCCTGGCCCGGACCCGGGCGACGAGCTCGGCGGGTTTGAACGGCTTGGGCACATAGTCATCGGCACCGGACTCGAGGCCGCGGACCACATCCGAGGTATCCGCCTTGGCCGTGAGCATCACGATCGGGACGTCGGACTCGGCACGGACCTGGCGGCAGACTTCAATGCCGTCCATCCCCGGCAGCATGAGGTCGAGCAGGACGAGGTCCGGCTTGGAGGAGCGGAACACGTCCAGCGCCTGCGCGCCGTCCGCGCAGAAGACGGGTTCGAAGCCGTCATTGCGCAGCACAATACCGATCATCTCGGCCAGAGCCTCGTCATCATCCACTACCAGAATGCGTGCCTTCATAGTTATATATTCCCCCATTGAATTGGCTTTGTCGTATCGGGCGGCCCGCCGGCATGGTGCAACCGGGCCTGCCACGGCCGCCGGAACCCCGCCGGAACCGGCCCGGAACCGCGCCGATGCACGGGACGCTGTGACAATTGCCGCGTTGTCCTGCATGCTGTGGAAAGGCCCAGTGAACCGGCCCGGACCGCAGGAGGAACCCGTGAACACCCCGATCTACCAGCGAGCCCTGGGCAGCGACTTTGCCCGACTACAGCCGGAGCTTCAAGAATACTTTGCTTTGGCACCGGGATCCGGCCACTACGGCGTCGGCGAGGGGGTGTTCGACGTCGTCGGCTGCCGGCAGGCCTGGCTGCGTCCCCTGCTGCGGCTCACCACCGGCGAGCAGGCCTTCTTCCCCGAGTACGGCGAGGGCGTCCGCTTCCGGATCGAGAACCACGCCCACCTGGACCCGTTCGGCAGGTCCAGCCTGACGGCCCGCCGGGAAATCTTCTTCCCGGGCACCACCCGGCTGTTCCAGGACACGACCAGCTTTGATGACGGCGGGCGCGATAACGGCGGGCTCGGGCCCGGGCTCGTGGACTACGTGGGCCGGTACCGGCGGCTCGTCACCGACCTCAATCTCAGCGTCACGCCGGAGGGCCGGCTGCGCGGCGTGTCCGAGGCGTCGCGGCTGTTCGTGGGACCGCTCCGGATTCCGCTGCCGGCGGCCCTCGACGCCAAGGCCTACGCCGAGCAGTGGTGGGAGCCGCAGGACGGCGGCAGGCACCGGATCCAGGTCAAGGTGATCCAGCCCCAGCTCGGGCTGGTGCTGGTCTACGCCGGCCATTTCGACTACCGGCTCGAGCCCTACCCCGGCGGTATTGCGGCGCCGGGGTACCTGCCAGGGCACGCCCGACCGGACGCCTGGGAAAGCAGGGTCTGACCAGGGCCAGCAGGGCACAGCGGAGGCACCGCGGGCACGGTTGCGCCCCGGGCCGCCGGCGGCCGAAGGTGCCGCGCTAGCCGAGGGCGAGCTGGTTGAGCCCGTCCGCCACCTGGGTCAGCCGGGTCAGGACCGCCGCCGCAGTGGCGGGTGAGTGCCGCGCCAGGCCCTCCGACGGCGTGACCCGGAGCGCACCCAGCGTGGACGCGGGCAGACCCAGCTGCCGCCATGGGCGCCATACGTTTTCCACGACGTCGCGGACCCGTGGCAGTGACGCGGCAGGATCAGCCACGTCCAGCGCGCCGGCCCAGAGCCGCTTGCCGGCCTCCACCGCGCCCGCGAGTTGTTCCCACTGGCGCGAGGTCAGGGCCCGAAGCGGCACAGCGATTCCATCCGCGCCTGCCGCCAGGATCCGCTCGAACGGCGCCTCTACCTCGGAGACGGCCACAACGGTTTCGACGGCGCCCGCGGCCCGTAGCGCGTCGATCACCAATTGCCAGGACTCGGTCACTTCCCGGCCCGGCACCGAACGCAGGGTCCGGTAACCGCTGGCGGTGGGAATGGTGCCGGCCAGCACCGACGCAATTTCAGGTTCGTCGATCTGGACGACGATCCGGGCACCGGGGGCAGCCGCCGCCACCCGCTTGAGGTAGCCTTCCACGCCCGCTGCGAGCGAGTCCGCGATGTCCCGGCGGGCACCGTAGTCGATCAGGGCCCGCTCGCCGTTGTGCAGGTGCAGCCCGGCGGCAAGGCTGAGCGGCCCGCGCAGCTGGATCTTGATATCGTCCGACGGCACTTCCTCGACGCCGATCACGTCCGCCATGATGTTGATGTCGGTGGACAGGGCCGACTTGGCCCGCTGCAGGTCCTTGCCGGGCCGGTCCACGAACCGCCATCCATGCGGCTGGACGTCGACGGCGAGTTCCACGAGCAAAGAGGCGGTCCGGCCCAGGGCATCGGAGCCGACGCCGCGGTCGGGAAGCTCGGCGAGGAACGGCAGGTGCGGGCTGCCCAGTTCACCGCGGATGATGCGGGCGGCCTCGGCCGGGTCCTCGCCCGGCCAGGGGCCAAGGGCGGTCGCGGTCACTTGGCCCGGTGCGGGCGCGTCTGGTACTGCCATGGCTAGGCGTCTGCGGCGCGGGCGGCGTCCGCGGAGCCGGAGGCCTGGGCGGCCTGGTGGTCCTCGGCGATGGCCTCGTGGTGGCGGATGACCTCGCCGATGATGAAGTTCAGGAATTTCTCCGCGAAGGCCGGGTCCAGGTGGGCTTCGGCGGCGAGGTGCCGCAGCCGGGCGATCTGCGCCGTTTCACGGCCCGGGTCCCCGGCGGGAAGTTGGTGCGCGGCCTTGAGGAAGCCGACCTTCTGGGTGGCTTTGAAGCGTTCGGCGAGGAGGAAGACCAGGGTGGCATCGATGTTGTCGATGCTGGAGCGGATCGACAGCAGCTCCGCCATGACCGCGGGATCCACGGAACCGGCCAGGGAGCTTGCCGCCGGGTCGTAGGAGTCGGTTTCGGGAAGAGTGGGGTTCTGCTCGGTCATTGACCCAGTCTAGGGGTTCGGCGGCCAATGCCTCCCGCTGTTAAGTACCGTTGCAGGCGCCTGCGGAGACACCAAGGGGCATGCTCACCGTTCGTGGCGAACGGTGGGCATGCCCCTTGGCTGTGGCCCTGCCGGAGCCCTGGCCGGCGCAGGATCGGGCCGCGCCGGATCGGGCAGGTGCCCGGTTCCGGCAGTTAGCTGTGGAGCACGGCCTTGAACGCCTCGCGGCGCCTGGCCTGCTCGTCGGGGTCCGGAACAGGCAGGGAGGCGATGAGTTTCTTCGTGTAGTCGTGCTGCGGGTTGCCCATCACCTGGTTGCCGAGGCCCTGCTCCACCATCTTGCCCTTGTAGAGCACGCCGACCCAGTGGGCGAGCATGTCCACCACGGCGAGGTCGTGGCTGATGAACAGGCACGCGAAGCCGAACTCCTGCTGGATCTCCTTGAACAGCTCCAGCACGACGGCCTGCACGGACACGTCCAGGGCCGAGGTCGGCTCGTCGGCGATGAGCAGCTTCGGGTTCAGGATGAGCGCCCGCGCCAGGGAGGCGCGCTGGCGCTGCCCGCCGGAGAGTTCGTGCGGGAACCGGTCAGCGTACGACGCCGGCAGCTGCACGGACTCGAGCAGCTCCCCGACCTTCTTGCGTGCCTCGGCCGCGGTCGGGTTGGAGTGGATGATCAGCGGTTCCGCCACGCAATCGCCGATGGTCAGCTGCGGGTTGAACGAGGCCGCCGGGTCCTGGAAAACGAAGCCGATCTCCTTGCGGAGCGGCTTAAAGGTGCGCTCCTTGAAGTTCAGCATCTCGTAGCCCAGCACATTCAGGCTGCCGCCCGTGGTGCGGTTCAGGCCGGCGATCGCCCGGCCGATGGTGGTTTTGCCGGAGCCGGACTCCCCCACGAGGCCGAAGACTTCGCCTTCGGACACGGTGAAGCTGACGCCGTCGACGGCCTTGAACGCCGGGCTGCCGAGCCGCCCCGGATACTCGATGGTCAGGTTCTTTGCCTCGACCAGCACCTTGCCGCCCTGGTGGGCGCGTTCCACCATGCCTTCCGACGCGGAGTTGCGGCCCAGGTGCGGGACGGCGGCGAGGAGCTTCTTGGTGTAGTCCTCCCTGGGCTGGGCGAAGAGCACCCGTGAGGATGCCTCCTCCACAACGTCGCCCTGGTACATGACCACGACGCGGTCGGCGAGGTCGGCGACAACGCCCATATTGTGCGTAATCAGCACGATGGACGTTCCGTAGTTGTCGCGCAGGTCCCGCAGCAGTTCAAGGATCTCGGCCTGCACGGTGACGTCCAGGGCAGTGGTCGGCTCGTCGGCCACAATGAGGCCAGGGTTCAGGGCCAGCGCTGCGGCAATCACGACGCGCTGTTTCTGGCCGCCCGAGAACTGGTGCGGGTAGTAGTTGACCCGCGTTTCCGGGTCCGGGATGCCCACTTTGCGGAGGGCTTCAATTGCCCGCGCTTTGGCTTCCTTGGCCGAGACCTTGCTGCGGCCGCCAGAGCCGGCGTGTGCGCGGATTCCTTCGGCGATCTGCCAGCCCACGGTGAAGACCGGGTTAAGGGCGGTGGATGGCTCCTGGAACACCATGGCCACATCGCGGCCCCGGATCTCCCGCAGTTTCGCCTCGCTGACGCTGATGACGTTGTTGCCGTTGATCAGGACCGCGCCCTGGCTGATGGCCGTCTCCGGCAGCAGTCCCAGGATGGTCTTGGCCGTCACAGTCTTGCCGGATCCCGATTCGCCAACGATGGCCACGACCTCGCCGGGGTTGACAGTGAGGCTGACGTCCTTGACGGCATACACATCCCCGGCGTCGGTGGCGAAGGTGACTTTAAGGCGGTCGATGTCAAGGACCGGGCCTGCGCCTGCGCCGGGTTTGTCGATGTTGATGGTCATAGAACTCTCGATTCTGCTTCGAGTGCAGCCTGGGCACCGGCGGTTGAGTCCGGTCCACCCTTGCCTGCCACAGCCTTCTTGCGGCCCCGCAGGCGGGGATCGTTGAGGTCGTTGATGCTCTCACCGACGAGGGTCAGCCCAAGCACGGTCAGGACGATCGCTGTACCGGGGTAGACACCGGTCCACCAGATGCCCGAGGAGGCATCTGCTATGGCCTTGTTCAGGTCGTACCCCCACTCGGCGGCGGAGGTCGGTTCGATGCCGAAGCCCAGGAAGCCGAGGCCCGCCAGGGTCAGGATGGCCTCGGACGCGTTCAGCGTGAAAATCAAGGGCAGCGTGCGGGTTGCGTTCTTGAAGATGTGCCGGCCCATGATGCGAATGCTGGAGGCACCCACCACCTTGGCTGACTCGACGTACGGCTCCGCCTTTAGCCGGATGGTCTCGGCCCGGATGACGCGGAAGTACTGCGGGACGAACACCACCGAGATGGAGATGGAGCAGGCAACAATGCCTCCCCAGAAACTGGACTGCCCGTGGCTGATGACGATTGACATCACGATGGCCAGGAGCAGTGACGGGAAAGCGTAGATCGCATCGGCGATCACCACGAACACCCGGTCCAGCCAGCCGCCGAAGTAGCCGCTGACGAGGCCGAGGGCTACGCCGAGGAAGATCGACATCGCGACGGCCACGATGATCACCACGGCGGCCGTCTGGGCACCCCAGAGCACCCGGGAATAGACGTCATAGCCACCAACCGTGGTGCCCCAGATGTGGGCCGGGCTGGGGGGCTGCTGTGTCGGGAAGGGACCGGCGGCGTCGCTGAGCTGGGCAAACCCGTAGGGCGCGATCCACGGCGCAAACACGGCGACGAGCAGGAAGACGGCGGCCAGCACCATGCCCGTGACGAGCATGCCGCGTTGCAGCCCGACGCTCGAGCGGAAATGCGAGATCACCGGCAGCCGGTAGATGAGGGGCTGCTTGCGCCCGCTTACTTTGGTTGCATTCATGGCTAGTACCTCACTCGCGGGTCGATCAGGGCTGCGACGACGTCCACGATGAAGTTCGTGACGGCAACGATGACCGCCAGCATCACGACGATTCCCTGGACGGCGACGAAGTCGCGGGCGTTCAGGTATTGCACCAGCTGGTAGCCGAGGCCCTTCCACTCGAAGGTGGACTCCGTGAGGACGGCGCCGCCGAGCAGGAGGGCAATCTGGAGCCCCATGACAGTGATGATCGGGATGAGGGCAGGCTTGTAGGCATGCTTGGTCACGAGCCGGTAATTACTGACGCCACGGGACCTGCCGGCCTCGACGTAATCCTTGCCGAGCGTGCCGATGACGTTGGTGCGGACCAGCCGCAGGAAGACCCCTGCCGTCAAGAGCCCCAGGGTGAGTGCGGGGAGGACTGAATGGGCCGCGACATCGCCGAACGCGGCCATGTTGCCGCTGCGCAAGGCATCCAGCCAGTAGATCCCGGTCGGTGCGGCCAGGCTTCCCATGGCCAGCTCGGTCCTGGTGGAGGCCCGTCCTGCGACGGGCAGCCAGCCCAGCCAGACGGAGAAGGCCAGCTTCATCAGCAGGCCGGCGAAGAACACCGGGGTCGCGTAGCAGAGGATGGCGAAGAACCGCAGGAATGCGTCCGGGGCCTTGTCGCGCCGGTAGGCGGCAATCAGGCCGAGCGGGATGCCGACCAACAGCGCCACGATGAGGGCATTGATGGCCAGTTCCAGGGTTGCCGTGCCAAACGTGATGATCATTTCGACCACAGGGCGGCGGTCGGTGATGGTGGTGCCGAAGTTGCCGGTCGCCACCTGGCCAACGTATTCGAGGTACTGCACGAGGATCGGGCGGTCGTAGCCGGCGTCGTGGATGCGCTGCGCGAGCGCCTCCGGCGGAAGCCTGCCGCCCTGGGCTGCGGTGATGGGGTCGCCGATGACCCGCATCAGGAAGAAGACCAAAGTCACCAGAATGAAAATGGTCGGAATGATCAGGAAGAACCGGATCAGGATGTAGGTCCCCAAGCCCCCACCCGAGGATTTTTTCTTGGACGGAAGAAGTCCGTCGGCGTCGTTTAGCGGCGCCTCAGTCAATGTTGTCATTGGTACCTAAGATTGTGCTGTCGCGGCCTTGGGCGGGCCGGCGTGAACTGCAGGATGCGGCAATGACCAGCAAAGGCGGGGCGCCTCGAGGGGCGCCCCGCCTCGCAGGCTGGTCAGGACAGCAGGGCTGCAGCCTTACTTGGAAAGAGTTCCCAAACGGAACTTGAAGGAGGCATCGAGGGTGGAATCGACACCCTTGACACCGCTGCCGGAAATGGCAACCTGCGCGCCCTGGAGCAACGGAAGCGTGGAGATGTCCTTGGCGAGGGCATTCTGCGCATCCTTGATCGTGGACTCGCGTTCAGTCTTATCGACAGTGGTGAGCTGCTTGCTGATCAGGTCGTTGACGGTGGGGTTGTTGTAGTGGTTCTTCAGGAAGCCGCCCTCCGGGAAGAACGGGGTCAGGTAGTTGTCGGCGTCACTGAAGTCGGGGAACCAGCCAAACTGGAACAGCGGGTATTCGTCGGCGCGGCTGGCCTTGCTGTAGGTGACCCATTCCGTGGACTGCAGGTTGACCTTGAACAAACCGGACTTCTCCAGCTGGTCCTTGATCATGGCGTACTCATCGCCGGAGGACTTGCCGTAGTGGTCCGGGTTGTACTGAAGGTTCATCGAGACGGGGGTCGTCACACCGGCGTCGGCGAGGACCTTCTTGGCCTTGTCCAGGCTCGGCTTGCCGGCGTCGCCGTAGGCGTCCTTGAACGATTCGTTGGCGCCCAGGAAGCCGTTGGGAACGTTGGAGTACAGCGGCAGGTAGGTGCCCTTGTAGACCTGGTCCGCGATGGACTGGCGGTCAACGAGGTTCGCGATGGCCTGGCGGACGGCGAGCGCCTTGGCCGGATCGGCGTCGGCAGCCTTGGCACCGAACGGCATCGTGTCGAAGTTGAACGTGATGTAGCGGATTTCGCCGCCGGGGCCAACGTTGACCTTGACCTTGGAGTCCTTCTTGAGGTCATCGACGTCGGTGGCGCTCAGGCTGCGGTTCGCGACGTCGATGTTGCCCTGCTGGATGTCCAGCTTCATGTTGGTGGGGTCGGCGTAGTACTTGATCGTGGCGGCGTCGTTGGCCGGCTTGCCGAGGACCCCCTGGTAGTCAGGGAATGCCTTGAAGCTGACCAGCTCGTTCTTCTTGTACGTGTCGATCACGTACTGGCCGTAGAACGCCTTGGCCTTGACGATCGAGTCGTCGTCAAGCAGTTTGTCGGCCGGGAAGACTTCATCGTCTACGATCGGCGCGGCGGGGCTGCTGAGGATCTGAGCGAAGGTCTGGTCGTTCGCCTGCTTCAGCTTGAAGACCACGGTGTTGGCATCGGGGGCGGTGATGCTTTCGATGTTGGTCAGCAGGCTTGCGGGACCGGCGGGATCGTTGATCTTGGTCTGCCGGTCGAAGGAGAACTTGACGTCCTTGGAGTCGAGCGTGTGGCCGTTGGCCCACTTGAGGCCCGGCTTGAGCTTGACCGTGTACTCGTTCGGCGAGGTGAAGGACGCGGACTCTGCCAGGTCGGGCACGGGATCTGCGCTGCCGGGCTTCGAGTTGAGGAGGAAGGAGTAGATCTGGTTCATCACCATGAACGAACCGTTGTCATACGCGCCCGCCGGATCCAAGGCAGTGACCTTGTCCGTGGTGCCGTAGGCGATCGGACCGCTAGCTGCGGCTGATGACCCGCCAGCGCCCCCGGTCGGCCCTGTGCAGGCCGTCAGTGCAAAGGCGGAAACCCCGGCCAGCGCGATGACGCTGTGCCAGGCCTTTTTGTTCATTGCCATCTGTGAACTTTCTGTTCGATGCGTTCTAGCGCAGCCCGAAGTGAAACGACTGACTCGTCGGGCGGCACGCTTTGCTGATTCCTAGATTCAACCAGACGATCATTCGGTGAAACGTTGCATTTTGTGAGTTGAGACACAAAATTTACACGATTCGAAGGTTTCTCTCATTTTCTGCAGGATTCCGCCCGGATCTTCGGCAGGGTCCTGCGCATCCGGGCGCCGTGGACGGCCGGGTAGTCTGACGACGACGGAGGGTACAGACGACGAAGGGCCCCGCCAACTGGCGGGACCCTTCGCTGGAGTCGGTGGGGCGGGCAGCTAGAGCGCGGCCCGCTGCAGCGAGCGCGCGGCATCGATCGTGGCCTGGCCGAGCACGCGGCTGCCCTGGTAGAGCACCACCGTCTGGCCGGGGGCCACGCCGCGCAGCGGCTCGGTGAGCGTGACCAAAAGCTCGTCGTCCGCCATATGCGCGCGGGCAGGGACGGGGTCGCCGTGGGCGCGGACCTGGGCGTAGCAGTCAAACTCTTCGCGGCTCGCCACCTCGGCGATGGGCAGCCCCGCCCAGGAGACCTTGATGCCTCGGATTTCGTCGATGGCGAGCAGGGCCTCCGGGCCCACCACCACCTTGTTCTCCTTGGGCCGGATCTCCAGCACGAACCTCGGCTTGCCGTCCGCGGCCGGGGTGCCGAGCTTCAGCCCGCGGCGCTGGCCCACGGTGAAAGCGTTGGCGCCCGGGTGCTCGCCGACCTTGGCGCCGGATTCGTCCACGATGTCCCCCGTGGTCATTTCAATCTTCTCGGCGAGCCAGCCGGCGGTGTCGCCGTCGGGAATGAAACAGATGTCGTGGCTGTCCGGCTTGTTCGCCACGGAGAGGCCGCGGCGCTCCGCCTCCGCGCGGACCTCGGCCTTGGACGGCGTCTCGGCCAGCGGGAACATCGAGTGTTTGAGCTGTTCGTGGGTCAGCACCCCCAGCACATAGCTCTGGTCCTTGGCCCAGTCCGCAGCGCGGTGCAGTTCGGGGTTGCCGTCGGCGTCCGTGATGACCTTCGCGTAGTGGCCGGTGCATACGGCATCGAAGCCCAGGGCGATGGCCTTCTCCAGCAGGGCGGCGAATTTGATCCGCTCGTTGCAGCGCATGCAGGGATTGGGGGTGCGGCCTGCGGCGTACTCATCGATGAAGTCCTGGACGACATCTTCCTTGAACCGTTCGGAAAAGTCCCAGACGTAGTACGGGATCCCGAGGATGTCGCACGCACGCCAGGCGTCGCGGGAGTCCTCGATGGTGCAGCAGCCGCGGCTGCCGGTTCGCAGGGTGCCCGGCATCCGGGACAGCGCGAGGTGGACGCCGACGACGTCGTGCCCCGCCTCGACGGCGCGGGCGGCGGCAACGGCGGAATCGACGCCGCCACTCATGGCTGCAAGAACTCGCATACTGGCTTTCTCTAGGGTTCGGGGGGGTCACAGGCTCCGGGGCTGCTGTTCGCAGCTGCGGTGCTGCTGGGCTTTTACTGCTGGGCTACTGCCGGGCTTTCACTGCTGGGTTGAACCGCAGTGCTACTGCTGGCCCCCGGAAATAGCACAATGCCTGCCCCGCCATTCTATCGCCACGCCGAATCCTCCCCAAAAGGCCTTGACGGGACCGCCTCCCCGTTCTAGCGTCAGGACAAGCGGTTTTAGAAAACGGAAGAGCGCCGACGCGGGAATCGAGCGGACATGGCTGTCGGGAACATCGTGATCGTGGGCGGCGGGCTGGCCGGCGCCACCGCCGCCAAAACATTGCGGGCGGAGGGCTTCAGCGGTCCGGTGGTGCTGGTGGCCGCCGAGTCCCACCAGCCGTACCTGCGCCCGCCGCTGTCCAAGGAGTACCTGCTGGGCAAGGCCGGCGACGACGCCCTCCCTGTGGTGCCCGAGGACTGGTACGACGCGAACGACGTCGACCTCCGGCTCGGCGTCCAGGTCACGGCGCTGGACCCGGCTGCCCGGGCTGTGGTTCTGGATGACGGGCGGCGGCTGGAGTACGGCTCGCTCCTGCTTGCCACGGGAGCGCGGCCCAGGACCATCCCGCTGCCCGGCAGCGGGCTCGAGGGCGTCAGCACGTTCCGGACGGTCGAGGACAGCCGGCGCCTGCACGCCCGCCTTGCCGGCGGCGGCTTGCACGTGGTCATGGTCGGGTCCGGCTGGATCGGGATGGAACTGGCCGCTGCCGCCAGCACCTTTGGAAACACCGTCACCCTGATGGGGCTGGAGGACGTGCCGCTGGGCGCGGCGATTGGCCCGGACCTGGGCGGTTTCTTCCGCCGGCTGCACGAAGCCCACGGGGTACGGTTCAGGCTTCCGGCGTCCGCTGCCGAGATTCAGGGGTGGTTTGGTCGGGCGACGGCAGTGGTCACCGACTCGGGCGAAGTCCTGCCCGCCGACCTCGTGGTCATCGCCGTCGGCGTTGTGCCGGAGGTCGGGTTGGCCGAGGCGGCCGGGCTCGGGATCCGCAACGGCATCCTCACCGACGCGTCGCTGCGGACCTCGGCGCCCGGGATCTTCGCCGCAGGCGACGTCGCCAACGCCCTGCACCCGTTCACCGGGGAACACCACCGCAGCGAGCACTGGTCCAATGCCCTGAATGGCGGCAAGGTGGCAGCCAAGGCGATGCTCGGCCTCGACGCCACGCTGGAGACCATCCCGTACTTCTACACGGACCAGTACGACGTCAGCATGGAGTACTCGGGCTTCCCGACGCTCGTTGCCGGCCCGCCGGTCATCCGCGGCTCGCTTGCGGACAAGGAGTTCATTGCCTTCTGGCAGCGCGAGGGCCAGGTGATCGCCGGAATGAATGTCAACTGGCCCCGCGCCGCCAAGCCGCAGAAGGCGATCAAGGCGCTCATCAACGCCCGCACCGCCGTGAGCCCGGACCTGCTTGCCGACTCCTCGGTACCCCTGGATCAGCTCCTGGATTAGCTCCTGGATCAGCTCCTGCCGGAAGCCTGACGGGCGGCCTCGCGCGCGACCGTTCCGGCGGTCTGGATGCTGGACTCATGCCCGGCCATGCCGGCCTGGCGGCCCCGCGCGTAGGCGCCCGGCAACGCCGCGAGCAGGGCATCGACGTCGGCGTCGGTTGAGGAATGCCCGAGCGTAAATCGCTGCGCCCCCCTCGCCGTGTCCTCGTCCAGGCCCATCGCCAGCAGCACATGGGAGGGCCTCGGAACACCGGCGGTGCAGGCGGAGCCAGTGGAGGATTCGACGCCGGCGAGGTCCAGCAGGAACAGCAGCGAGTCCCCTTCGCAGCCGGGGAACGTGAAATGCGCATTGCCCGGCAACCGCCCGGGGCCCGGGGCGCCCCGCAGGACGGCTTCGGGGACGGCCGCACGGACCCCCTCAATCAGCCGGTCCCGAAGGGCCGCGATCCTGGCGGCTTCCTCGGGGAGTTTCGCGGCAACGGCCTCGGCGGCCGCGGCAAACGCGGCGATCGAGGCGGTGTCCAGCGTCCCGGAGCGGACGTCGCGTTCCTGCCCGCCGCCGTGCTGCACCGGGGTCAGCTTCACCGCCCGGCCCAGGATCAGCGCGCCCACACCGACCGGTCCGCCGATCTTGTGCCCGGAGACGGACATGGCGTCCAGGCCCGTCCCGCGGAAGTCAACGGGCAGGGAGCCGAAGGCCTGGACGGCGTCGGAGTGGACGGGTACGCCGGCGGCGTGTGCCAGTTCCACAACCCGGGCGACGGGCTGGATGGTGCCGACCTCGTTGTTGGCCCACATGACGCTCACCAGTGCGATCGAGCCCGGATCCCGGGACAGCTCGGCTTCGAGCACGGCCAGGTCCACGACGCCCGCCTCATCCACGGGGAGCCAGCACACGTCAGCGCCTTCATGCCGTTCGAGCCATTCGACGGTGTCCAGCACCGCGTGGTGTTCGACGGCGGAACAGAGGATGCGGGTCCGCGCCGGGTCCTCGGCACGGCGGGCCCAGTACAGGCCCTTGACCGCCAGGTTGTCCGCCTCGGTCCCGCCGGAGGTGAAGATGACCTCCGAGGGATGGGCGCCGGCGGCCGCCGCGAGTACTTCCCGCGCGTCCTCCACGGAGCGCCGGGCACGGCGGCCCGATCCATGCAGCGAGGACGGGTTGCCGGTCCGGGCCAGTTCGCGCGTCAGCGCGGCCAGCGCTTCCGGGGCGAGGGTGGTGGTGGCGGCGTGATCGAGGTAGACAGGCACAGCCCAATTCTACCTGCGCGCGCCCGGGCTGCCGCGGTGCCAGGGCGAAGGCACAGTCTCAGGGCAGAGGCACAGTGTCAGGGCGAAGGCACCGGCCGGAGGCACAGTGAAGGGCACAGTGAAGCACCCGGGGCTGGTGTACATTCAAGCGGTGAAAGCGCCACTCTGCCTTGTGCTGGCCACCTTGTTCTGGTCCGGCAATTTCGTCGTCGGACAGACCGCCAGAGCCTCAATGACACCGCTGGACCTGACCTTCTGGCGCTGGAGCCTGGCCGCCGTGCCGCTGCTGATCCTGGCCCACCTCATTGAACGGCCCGACTGGGGCGCGGTGCTGCGCCGCTGGCCCGTGCTTCTGCTGCTGAGTGTCCTGGGCATGAGCGGCTACACACTGCTGCTCTACGGCGCGCTCGGATTCACGTCCGCGATGAACGCCTCGCTGGTGACGGCCGCAAACCCGGCCCTCATTGTGGTCATGGCGATCGTCCTGCTCGGTGAGAAGACCACACGGCTGGGCTGGCTCGGCATCTGCCTTGGCCTGCTGGGTGTGCTGCTGGTCCTGACCCAGGGCGAGCTGGCCCGCGTGGTCAGCCTCGCCATCAACACCGGTGAGCTCATGATGATTGGCGCGATCATCGTCTGGGGCTTCTACACCATCGTTGCCCGCCGGCTGGATGTGCCGCCCGTCGCGGCCACAGCGGTGCAGGTGGTGATCGCAACCGTGACTCTGGCGCCGTTTGCTCTCGCCATGAACGTGCGGTTTCCCGATACCGCGGCCGAAGGCTGGTCGATGGCGTATATCGCCCTGTTCCCGTCCCTTGGTTCCTATCTCCTCTGGAACCTGGCGCTGAAAACCACCCCGTCCGGGACCGCCGGAAACTACCTCAACCTGATGGTGGTCTTCACCGCGATCATCACCGTGCTGTTCGGGACCCCGCTCACCCTCGTGCAGATCGCAGGCGGCCTCCTGGTGATCGCCGGCGTGCTGCTGACCGGAATCAAGGGCCAGGCCCGCAACGCCGGCCACCCCGCCGGCAGGGCCCAAGCCGGGCCGCCCGCCGCCGCTGCAGGCGGGCAGGCTCACGCAGGCAGTCCGGTCACGATGGAAGAATACGGGCACAGCACTGCCCGGGCCGCGCGCCGCCCTGCTCCCTGAGATCTTCGATGGCGAGGGCTTCGATCCGGCCCGGTTCGATCCCCAGGGCCATTGAGGCCCCGCCGAGAAAGGCTCCGTTCATGGCACACACCACGTCTGCGTGCCCGGCGGCGAGGCGATGGAACGGGCAGTTCAGCAGCACCAGTCCCCCGCCGCCGTCGTCCGCCGGGCAATAGCCCTGCCCCGCCAGGAAGTCCTCGAACGGGCCGGCGCCATCGGGGCTGCCGGCGGAGTCCGCAGGCTCCGCCCCGGTGGCCCCCGCCGGCTCGCGGCCGGCTGCGCGGGCTGCCGACTCACCCGCCGACTGCCCCCTCGCGCGGGCAGCCCGAAGCAGGGCCTCCCGCGGCGAACCGCCGCCGCTGGTTGCGTCCTCGATCGCGGACACCAGCAGCTCGGCGGCGAGATCATAGTGGCGATCGGGCACCGAGGCCGCGACCTCATCCACGGCGGCCCGGTACAGCTTGGCGGGCCGGCCGGACCCCGGGCCCTCCCGCCCTCCGAGCTTGCGGAACTCCACGGCCAGCAGCCCGTCTTTCACGAGCCGGTCCAGATGGAACGAGGCAGTGCTCCGCGCCAGGCCCACGGCCTGCGCGGCATCGTCCCGGCCAACGGCATCTGCCGCTGAGGCGACGAAGTCAAACAGCCTCCTGCGGCTCTCGTCTCCCAGCGACGCGACCGCCGCCAGCCTGTGGTTCCACGGAAGCTTGGTCATGACACAAGAATATCTCTAAAAACAAGAATCATTGCTTAATTGCTGCGGGGCCCTCTAAAATCGAGATATCTATTTTTAGAAGGAGCAGTGCCATGAAAGTTTCCCCAGCCCTCGCCAATCCCGCACAGCAGCTCACGGCGGACCGTCAGGCCTTCCTGCTGCTGCGGACCGTCTTTACGGTTGCGCCGATCCTGTTCGGCCTGGACAAGTTCACGAACCTCTTGACCGACTGGACGATGTACCTGGCGCCCGTGGTGACCCAGGTGGTCCCGCTACCGGCCCAGACGATCATGTACATCGTTGGCGTGGTGGAAATCGTCGCCGGCGTGGCGGTGGCGCTGCGCCCGCGCTTCGGATCGGTGCTCGTGGCCGCCTGGCTGCTGGGCATCATCATCAACCTGATCGTCCTCGGCGGCTTCTACGATGTCGCTCTGCGTGACTTCGGGCTGCTCGTGGGTGCCCTGGCGCTGAACAGGCTGTCCCCGCGCAAGGCCGTGCCGGCCGCGACGCCAGGCAGCTAGGCCAGACGGCGGGTCCCGGCAACTGGTCCCGGCAGCTGGGCGAAGACGCCGGGCCACGCCACTACGCCAGGACGCAGACGGCCCGCGGAACGACCTCAATGGTCATCGGGAGCGCCCCGATCCGCTCGCCGTCGGCGTAGGCCACGATATTGCCGGCAGACAGTTCCACGGTGCGGACCCGGCGAAGCTGCACGGCGGGGTGGCCCACGTGCTTGCCGGCAAAGACCTTGGGAAACACGGCCAGCAGCCGGGTCCGGGACAGCCGGTTGACAATGAAGAGGTCCAGGTAGCCGTCATCAAGGGCGGCTCCCGGGACGATCCTCATCCCGCCGCCGATCGACTGGCCGTTGGCGACGGAAATCAGCATGGCGCCCTGCTGCCACTTCTCGCCGTCGGCAGTCACCGTGTAATCGATGGCCCGGAACGACGCCAGTTCCCGCAGCATGGCGAGCTGGTAGCGGATCTTGCCGCGCGGCCAGCGCCAGTCATTGGCCCGCTCATTGACTGCGGCATCGAACCCGGCCGAGACCACGCCCGCAAACAAGCGGGAGGATCCTCCGGCGGTGATCCTGCCGGCGTCAATCATCCGGCCGCCGCAGGCCAAAGACTCCAGGGCCCGTTCACAGGCCGCCGGGAGGTCGTGCAGCGGCAGGCCCAGCGAACGGGCCGTGTCGTTGCCCGTCCCGGCGGGAATGATGCCCAGCGGAACCCGCCGGCGGGCACCGGCACCTGCTCCGGCACCTGCACCTGCTATCGCGTTAAGCCCGAGGTGGACCATGCCGTCGCCGCCCACTACCACGAGGGCATCCACGCCCGACTCCAGCGCATCCTCAACTGCCTGCGCGAGCCCGGCATAACTGTCCGCGCACAGCAGCAGGACCTCCGCCCCGGCTGCACGGAAATACGCCGCCGCGTCCTTCCCGGCGTGCCGCGCCCGGCCAAAGGATGCGCGCGGGTTGACGGCGACGGCGATCAGCATGCGCTGAATTATGCCAGCCGCCGGGAACCATCCCTGTGCACGCAGTCGTTATTCCTCCAGCCGGTTAAACTGGGCACGCCGGACGCCCACGAACGGTCCGGCATTCCCACCGCCGGCACCATCAACGAAAAGGATCTCTGTTTGACGCAGGGCAGCAGCTCGCATTACCAGGTCCTCGGGATCCCCGTGACGGCGACGGAGAAGGACATCAAAGTCGCGTACCGCAAGGCCGCCCGGACCGCCCACCCGGACCATGGCGGCGACCCTGCAGCGTTTCGGCGCGTCACGCTCGCGTACGAGACCCTCATCGACACCAAGCGCCGCGCGGACTACGACCGCTCCTACGGCAGCGCATCCGGCGGCGCGTATTCGTCTCCCGCCGGCGATGAGGGCGCCCACTTCGACGCGCCCGCCGCGGGCAGCCGGGCCTCCGCCAACGTGCGCCGGCCGAACACGCCGCGGAATACGGCCGCAGATCCACCCGTCTACGTTCCCCCGTTCGAGCAGTTTGACGGCGGGTCGGCAGTGCCGCTGATTCCCGCCAGCGTGGCCCGGCAGCAGGTCCACGGCATGCCCCGCAAGCGCGGCATCTTCGGCGCCGAAGCCCGGATCCAACGCGAGATGCGCACCGTGCAGCTCATCAGCCGGCAGATCCTGACCACCATCCCGGCGGCGCGCCTTGTCAACGGGCTGCAGTCCCCGGCGGACAACAGCCACATCGACCACGCGGTCCTTGCCGGGTACCGTCTCGCGATTGTCGGATCCATGCTGCTGCCGCCGGGTGCCTACGCATGGAACGGCAGCACGTTGACCCACGGCGGACGCTCCGTCGCCCCGCCCCAGCTGGGCCACATCGTGCGCCGGATGCAGGACATATTTCCCGAGCTCAATGTCACCGGCTGGATTGTCGTCCACAGCACGGACGGCAATCTGCATCAACCGGTCATCGACCGGCACCGTCGCGCCCCCGGCGGCCAGGGAAGCGGGTACGGGGAAGGCTCGGGCCTTGTCGAGGTGGTCAACGCCGCGGGCCTGGCCCGCGGCCTGAAGTTGTTCCTCGGCTCGGGACCGGCGCCCAACACCGTCAACGTTCCCGTGCTGGCCCGTCTGCTGCGCGGAATGCACTAGATTCCGCCCAGGCGCTCCCCTGCGCCCGGGGGGGGGAAGGCCCGAGGCGCGTTCGACGCCGGCGGCTCGCTAGGATGGGACGGTGTTCCGCATCCTCTTCCACACCCCAGAAATCCCCGGCAATACGGGAAACGCCATCAGGCTGGCTGCCATTACGGGGGCCGAACTGCATCTGGTGGAGCCCCTGGGCTTTGACTTCTCCGACGCCAAACTCCGGCGGGCGGGCCTTGATTACCACGACCTCGCCGTCGTGACCGTCCACCCGGACATCGACGCGGCGTGGGCCGCTCTCGAGCCGGAACGGGTATTTGCCTTCACCTCCGACGGCGAGACCACGTACACAGACATCCGCTACCGTGCCGGCGACGTCCTCCTGTTTGGTCCTGAATCCGTAGGCCTGCCCGAGGAAGTCAAACACAGTCCCCGGGTGACGTCCCGGGTGCGCCTGCCGATGCTCCCAGCCCTCCGGTCACTGAACCTGGCCAACGCGGCATCCATCGCCGTCTACGAGGCGTGGCGCCAGAACGGGTTTGCAGGGGCCAAGTTGTAGCGGTCCGCCGCGAAGGCCCGCCAGGACGTGCGGCGGCCCCCTGGGCGGCCCGCGGGAAAGAATTCCCGCGCAGCACGCCCATCCAGATGCCGGGGCGCACCGAATCACTTCTGAAGGCGGACACCAATCCGCCCACTCACATTGTGTCTACCGGGCATAGTGCGGAGAAACGGAAGGGAGCGAGGAGCGGCAGGTGAGAACAGTACATCTGGACAGATCCTCTGCCCGCGTGGCAGGGGACGGCCCCTCGACGCATGCCGCACCGATTGGCCCGCGTTGGGCTGCAAGCGCCCTATGCTTGGGAGTGATGGAAACTCCGAATGCCCCGAACCCCGAGGCCGCCGCACCGGCGGACACCTCAGCCGACATCAACGGCCGGCTCAGCAGCCTGCTGGCACTGATTGCCCAGGGCGACCAGACGGCGTTCGCGGAATTTTACAGCCTCACCTCCAGGCGCGTCTTCGGCATGGCACGCCGGGTCCTGATCGATACCGAACTCAGTGAGGACACCACCCAGGAAGTCTTCCTGCAGGTCTGGCAGAACGCCGCCAAATTCAATCCCGCCGCCGGCAGTCCGCTCGCCTGGCTCATGACGATCTCGCACCGACGCGCCGTTGACAAGGTCCGGTCCTCGCAGTCCGCCACCGACCGCGAAGCCAGATACGGTGCCAGCAGCCAGGAGATCGACCACGATTCCGTCTCGGACGAAGTCGGCAGCCGGCTCGAGGCCGAGGCCGTGGTCCGGTGCATGGAGACGCTGACCGATACGCAGCAGGAGTCCGTCCGGCTGGCGTACTACGGCGGCCTCACCTACCGGGAAGTGGCCGAGCGGCTGAATGCCGCGGTACCTACCATCAAGTCCCGCATCCGCGATGGACTCATCCGACTGAAGACCTGCTTGGGGGTGAGCTGAATTGACCGATATGAACGCACATGAGAACAACAACCGCCTCCCCGGCGGCTTCACCGCCGAGATCGCCACCGACCTGTCGTCCGGCCGCGTGGTGGACCTTGCCGAGGTCTATGCCCTCAACGCCGTGGACGACGCCGAACGCGCCGCAATCGAGCAGTTCCTCGCCTCCGCACCGGCAGCAGACAGGGCTGCCTTCAACGAGCGGGTCCGGCAGGCCCGGGAGACCCTGGCCACCAGCTTCACCGCAGAGGAAGAGCCTCCGCCCGGGCTGCTGGACCGGATCATGTCATCCTTGCCTGCGCAGACAGCAGAGCAGGCCGCAGCGCAGTCCCCCGCCGCAGTGCCGCTTCCCGGCACGGGTCCGCAAGCGACGCCGGTGCTGCCGCATCCGGTACGTGACGGCTCCGCGCTGCCCGCCACCGACGAACTCGGTGCGGCCCGCCAGCGCAGGGAAGAGCGCCGCCGCCCGCAGGGCATGCGGAACTGGCTTATCGGCGTCGCCGCAGCAGCCGTGATCGCCCTGGGCGGTGTGGGCGTCGGAGCCTACGTGGCCAACCAGAACGATCCCCTAAATCAGGTGATGCAGGCCAGCGACGTCCGCCAGGCTACTGTCGACGTCAACGGCGGCGGCACCGCCACCGTGTCGATTTCCCCGTCCAAGGATGCCGCCGTCGTCAAAATGAACGGCGTCCCGGCCCCGCCCGTGGGCAAGGTCTACCAGATGTGGCTGATCCCCAAGGACGGCTCGGCCCCGGTCTCGCAGGGCCTCATGGACGCTGAAGCCCTGTCCAAGCCCGCGGTGGTCAAGGGCATCGGTTCCGCGGCCGCGCTGGGCATCACCGTGGAGCCCGAAGGCGGATCCGCGTCGCCTACCCTGCCGACCGTCGCCGCCGCACCGCTGGACGCCTAGCCACCCGCAGGAGACAGCAAGCCACCCGCACACACAAAGCCGCCCGGGCCTTGACTCCTTCCGTAGAAGGACTCAAGGCCCGGGCGGCTTTGTGTTGTGGCCGGCGGACGTCCCGGCAAGCCGGCTTCCCGCCCGGCTAAATGACCAGCGAGAGTAGCATGACCAGGCCGAAGCTCACCACGGAGATCAGGGTTTCCATGACGGACCAGGTCTTGAAGGTCTGGCCCACAGTGAGTCCGAACAGCTCCTTGACGAGCCAGAACCCGGCGTCATTCACGTGCGAGAAGAACAGCGAGCCCGCGCCGATCGCGAGGGCCAGGAGGGCGGCGTGCGTCGGCGACAGCGAGCTGGCCAGCGGTGCCACGATGCCGGCGGCCGTCACGGTGGCGACGGTGGCTGAGCCTGTCGCCAGGCGCAGGGCAACGGCCACGATGAAGCCGAGCACCAGCACGGACATGTTGGTCCCCTCGGCCCAGGCCTTCACCGAGTCACCCACGCCGGCACCAATCAGCGTCTGCTTGAAGCCGCCGCCTGCGCCGACAATCAGGATGATCCCCGCGATCGGGCCCAGGCTGGCAGCGATCTTGCTCGTAATCTTGGCGCCGTTGAGGCCCACGGCGTAGCCGAAGGTCACCATGGCCAGCAGGACGGCCAGGGTCATCGCCACCAGCGGCTGCCCGACGAAGTCGAAGAACATCCGGATCGCGGGGGCCGTCTTGGGGTCCGGCCAGATGATGTCCACAACGGCCCTGAGCAGCATGAGGACCACCGGGAAGATGATGGTCAACAGCGTGACGGTGAAGTTCGGCGGGCGCTTGACGCCCTCCATGTCCGCGCCGTGCACGGTATCGACGCCGCCGGCCACGGCGGGGGCACCCACCGGGACCCACCGGGCCGCCAGGCGGGAGAAGAGCGGGCCGCAGATAATCACCGTGGGGACGGCGATGAGGATGCCGAGGGCCAGGGTGGTGCCCAGTTCAGCCTTGACGGCGCTGATCGCGATCAGCGGTCCCGGGTGCGGCGGCACCAGCCCGTGCAGCACGGACAGGCCGGCCAGCGCCGGGATGGCGATGCGCATCAGGGGCATCTTGGAGCGCTGCGTGACCAGGACGATCACCGGCAGCAGCAGGACGAGCCCGATCTCGAAGAACATCGGCAGGCCGATGATCACGGCTACGAGCGTGATGGACCAGACCAGCTTGTTTCCGGTGGCCTTTGCCAGGAGGGTGTCGACCACCCGGTTCGCGCCGCCGGAGTCCGCTAGCAGCTTGCCCAGCATCGCGCCAAGGGCGACCAACAGACCGACTTCCTTCAGGACGCCGCCCACGCCGTCCTCGAAGTTGATGATCACCTTGGCTGGTTCCACACCGGCAGCGAGGCCGACGAATCCTGACCCCAGAATCAGGGCCAGGAAGGGATGGAACTTGAATTTGGCGATCAGGACCACGAGCAGGGCGATGCCCAGACCCGCGATGATCAGTAGTTGGGTATTGACGCCGGTCCCGGCCTCAACGGCAGCCGGAAGCTGCATTGCTATCAGTGATTTCACAAAAAATTCCTTGGTCGCGGCGAAACGCGGGAAGGCTCAGGGCCTGGCGTCGGCGGCGTCGAGATTAAGTCGGGTGATGATTTCCTGCGCTTCTTCCGCCGGCGTTGCGGAGACGGACAGGGAGATGAAGTTTTCGTCTGCCGTGGGGGCTTCGAGCGCGTCGAACTGGGACTCCAGCAGGGCCGGGGGCATGAAGTGCCCGTGGCGGGAGGCCAGCCGGTCGGAGATCTTGTCCCGTGATCCCTCGAGGAACACGAAAACCACCCCTTCGCCGCGCAGAACGTCCCGGTAGCGCTTCTTCAGCGCCGAACAGGTCACGACGCCGGGATTCCCGGCGCCGGTGTGGGCCCGGATCCAGTCCGCAATGCTTTCGAGCCAGGGCCACCGGTCCTCGTCGGTCAGCGGCTGTCCTGCGTGCATCTTTGCCACGTTTGATTCGGGGTGCAGGTCGTCGCCCTCGGCCAGGTCCCAGCCCAGCCTGCCGGACAGAAGTCCCGCGACAGTTGATTTGCCGGATCCGGAGACGCCCATGATCACAAGAACGGGGTGTTGCGCAGTCTTCGCCATCAAAGTCTGCCTTCCATCAATAAATATGATTTAAACAGAGGCCAGCATATGGCAGAGGTTGTGCTGCAGCAACACTAGAAACCGGCGATGGTCCCCTGGCCGTTGACTGTTACGACATGGAAGGCCTCGGCGCTGCGCCCGGCGGGAAGTCCGGCCCGGGCCCCGGTGCCGAGCATGAGGGCGCGGACCGTGCGCTCCATGGCGTCGACGTCGGGGTGCTGGCTGACGTGGATGTGGATGGCGGCCAGCTTGCTCTCCACATGCCCGGTGACGTCCACGAAGTGGTTTTCGCGCTCTTCCGGCCCGGCGAAGAGCCACAGCCAGGGCAATTTGTAGGCCTCCAGCCCGGACTCGGCCAGTTCCGGGTATGCGAACGGGTTTTCCAGCGCGGGGTACACGGCGCGGGTCACCGCCTCCCCCACGGCGAGATGATCCGGATGGCTCTTCTGGATCCGGTTCCAGTTGCGTTCCGGATGCATGGAGAGCACGACGTCGGGCCGGAGCTGCCGGATCAGGCGCACCACCTCGCGCATCACCTCATGCGAGGGTTCGAGGTAGCCGTCACGCTGGTGCAGGTAATGGATGTCTGTGACGCCGACCAGGGCGGCGGCGCGCTCCTGCTCCGCAACGCGCAGCCGCACAATTTCCTCGCGCTGCTCCGGATCAAAGCCGCCGGCGTCGCCGTCGGTCATGATGCAGTAGCTGACCTGGACTCCGGCGGCGGTCCAGGCTGCAACCGTGCCGGCTGCGCCGAAATCGATGTCGTCCGGGTGGGCCGTGAAACAAAGCACCCGCTCAATCCGGGTGGTCTCCGGGTCGAACGGGCTTTGTGCCGGGACGGCGGTGGTGCTCATGCGGTCAGCCTCTGCGCTTCTTGATTTCGGCGGTGGCCTGCGGCAGGACCTGGAAGAGGTCGCCCACAATGCCGAAGTCCGCGATCTCGAAAACCGGCGATTCGGCGTCCTTGTTCACGGCCACGATCACCTTCGCGGTCTGCATGCCTGCCTTCTGCTGGATGGCTCCGGAAATGCCCGCGGAGATGTAGAGCTGCGGTGCGACGGTCTTGCCGGTCTGGCCGATCTGCGCGTCGTGGCCGATCCAGCCGGCGTCCGTGGCCGCCCGCGAGGCTCCGATGGCTGCGCCGAGGGCGTCGGCGAGTTCCTCCAGCGGACCAAAGTTGCCGTCCACGCCACGGCCGCCGGCCACGACGATCCGCGCCTCGGACAGATCGGGGCGTCCGCTGGCAGGCTTGTCGGTGCGCGCCGTAACCCGTGCGGCAGCCGCGGTCACGTCAGGAACCTGGACAGTGATGCTCTCCGGCGCCGTGCCGGTGACCGCGGGCTCGGGCGTGATGCTGTTGGGCTTCACGGTCAGCACGGAAACGGGTGTCACCGCCTTCGCGGCGCTGGTGTAGGACCCGGCCAGGACCGACTTGTGCGCCGTTCCGTCGGGATCCACGGCCACGACGTCGGTGATGACGCCGGCGCCGAGCCTGATGCCGAGCCGGGCGGCGATTTCCTTGCCCTCGGCCGAGTTCTCGGCCAGGACCACGCCCGCACCGGCGGCGGCGGCGGCCGCGGCCAGGAATGCCGCCTTGGGTCCGACGAGGTAGTCGTCGAGGTCCGTGGCGGACGGGCGGTACAGTGCCTGGGCGCCGTACGCGGCCAGGGTCGAGGCGGCGTCGTCGTGCAGTTCGCCGTTGACGGCGGCGACGGTCTCGCCCAGGGACCGGGCGATGGTGAGCAGTTCCAGGCTCGACTTCTTCAGCGCCGCACCGGGGTTGTCGATGAAAACGAGTACTTTTGCCATGTTCGGATAATCCCCTTTAGAGCAGCTTCTGGGCGGCCAGGAACTCGACCAGCTGGATGCCGGCGTCGCCTTCGTCGGTAATGATGGTGCCGGCCGTCCGCGGCGGGCGGGCCTCTGCGGTCTCGACGGCGGTCCAGGAACCGGCCTGGCCCACCTGGGCGGCGTCCACGCCGATGTCGGCAAGGCTCAAGGTGGTGATGGTTTTCTTCTTCGCCGCCATGATGCCCTTGAAGTTCGGGTACCGCGGATCATTGATCTGGTCGGTGACGGAAACGACGGCCGGGAGTGTGGCCTCGATGGTGTCCGCGTGGGTGTCGCCGTCGCGGCGGGCGGTGAGCTTGCCGGCGTCGAGCTCGAGGGACGCGGCGAAGGTTACCTGCGGGAGGCCCAGCCGCTCAGCGAGCTGTGCCGGGACCAGCGAGGTCTCGCCGTCCGTGGAGGCCATTCCGGTGAGGATGAGGTCCGCGGGGACATCCGCGCCCAGGTGGCGGATCGCGGCGGCCAGCGCCAGCGACGTGGCCGCGGCATCCGAACCGGCCAGGGCCTCATCGCTGAGGTGCACGCCTTCCGTGGCGCCGATCTGGAGGGACTTCTTCACCGCATTGACTGCCCCGGCCGGGCCCATGCTCAGCGCAATGACCTTGTTGCCGGCCGCTTCTCCGCCGCGGGCCTCGGTCAGCTGCAGCGCAGCTTCCAGGGCGTATTCATCCAGTTCGGACAGGATGCTTTCGGAGCGGTCCACCGTGTTGGCCTCACCTGTGAGGTGGCGGTCGAACTGCGCATCCGGGACGTGCTTGACCAGCACAATGATTTTCAGAGTTTCTTCCACTGTGTCTACAGCAGCCTTCCATGCGGGTGGACAGCCGCCCCTGACGGGGTCATGGCCACGGAATGCCCGGCAGCCGGGCTGTTCCTAGCTAACCATATAGCCGCCGGGCAGCGCGGCCAGGGTTAAGGTCTGTGTCAGTGAACTGGCCCGGGACGGCAAAGGCCGGGCCGCACCTTTTCGGTGCCGCCCGGCCTGTTTGCTGCTGCCTTGATTTACAGCTGCGCTGTTTGCTTCCGCCCAGCTCTACTGCTCGGCTGCAGCGCCGAGCGTCACGTCGACGTCCTTGAGCTGGCCACCGCGCAGCACCGTCACCTTGACCGTGGCCCCGGCGGCCTGTTCCCGCACCGCCGCGGTGAGCTGGTTGGGATCGCTGATGGTCAGGTTCTGGAACTTCGTCACGACGTCGCCGACCTTGATGCCGGCCTTGTCTGCGGCCGAGCCGGACTCGACGGTCGCGACCTCCGCGCCCACCGAGAACCCGGAGGAGGACGAGCCTGCGGCCTTGGGCTTCACGCTGACCCCGAACTGCCCGTGGGTGGCTTTGCCGGCGCTGATGATCTCCTGGGCCACGCGCTTGGCGTTGTTGATGGGGATGCTGAAGCCCACGCCGATGTTGCCGCTGCTGCTTCCGCTGGCCGCGTCGCCGCCGGCGGAGGCGATCGCGACGTTGACGCCAATGATTTCGCCCTTGGTGTTCACCAGCGCGCCGCCGGAGTTACCCGGGTTGATGGCCGCGTCCGTCTGGATTACGTTGATCGAGATGGATCCCTGATCCGCGGTGCTCGGAGTCTCGCCGCCGCCGGGGGGCGCGAACTGGAAGCCCTGGTCACCGCCCTGGGAGTTGTCCGCACCGCCCTTCGGCGCAGCCGAGGATGCCACGCTGATGGTCCGGTTCAGGGTTGAGACGATGCCGTCCGTGACTGTGCCGGTAAGTCCCAGCGGCGATCCAATGGCGACGGCGGTGTCACCGACGTTCAGCTTGCCCGAGTCACCGAGAGTTGCCGGGACCAGTCCCGAGGGGTTGTCGATCTTGATCACGGCGAGGTCGGAAAGCGGGTCGGTACCGACGATCTTCGCGGAGTAGACCTTGCCGTCGCTCGTCCGGACCTCCATGGTGGCGTTCGCGGCCTTGCCGTCGAGCGTCACCACGTGGGTATTGGTCAGCACATGGCCCTGGGTGTCGAGGATGATCCCGCTGCCGGTGCCGCCGTCGCTGCCGCTGGTCGCTTTGATGGTCACCACACTGGGGGAAGCCTTGAGGGCGGCGGCGCTGATGGCGTTGACGTCTTCCCTGTTGTTGACGATCACCGGACCGGCCTGGCTCGTGTTGCTCGCGGCGGACGGGGAAAGGCGATCGCCCAGCAGGGCGTTGCTGCCGGCCACCACGCCGCCGCCGATCAGGCCGGCGGCCACGATGCTGGCCACGAGGGTGGGGACGCCGAATGCCGCCTTGCGTTTGGGGGCGTGCGCCGGGTCGTTCGCAAAGCCGGGGCCGGAAGGGTAGGACGGACCCGGCTGCGGCTGGCCGCCGTAAGGGTTGGCGCCGTAGTGGGCCTGGCCGTACTGGGTTTGCGGCGACTGCCCGTACGGGGTTTGCTGGGACTGGCCGTAGGGCGGGTGGCCGGGCTGGGCGGGCTGGCCCTGGCCGGACTGGGAGAACCCGCCGTACGGGCCGGTTTGCTGGGCCGGGGCGCCGATCTGCTGGGTATCCGCGGCGGAGGGCTGTTGCTGCTGGTACACCGGACGCGGCGCGCCGTCCTCGGCGCGGTCCAGCCGGAGGGTCGGGTTCTCGGGCGCCGGGCTTCCGACTACTGAGTTTTCGGACGTCGTGCTTTCGGATGCCGGACTTCCCGGTGCCGCCTCAGGCGCGCGGCCGGCATGCGGCTGCTCCGGCGAGCCCTCCCGCACTCCCGCCGGTTCCTGGTTCTGTTGTGTCGGCTCCGGTGACACACCCGGCACTGGGTTCTCAGTCATGAGACTTCCTTTCGTCCTCGTCTGCCTATAACTATGAACGCTCAGGCTGACACTAGAGCGGACATTTGCTGGGAGGTTCCTGAACGGACAGTTTGCGGCCTGCGGGCCCGTGTTTCCCAGTTTAAGCCCGTTTCGCTGGTGGCATATTCCCCTAGGTGGACTGCCTTTTGGGTGCACCATAGAATCAAATGGAAATGCCACAGCGACCTGCGGCTTTACATCTGCGTGGGGGCGCTGCTGCTTTCTGTGACGGCTGGTTCGACCGAACCGGTCCCAGAAGTGCTGAAGGGTTGCACATGCGGTCTAAGTTGAATCGTTTCCTCGCCGTCCTTGGCGTCGCTGGATTGCTGGCGCTCCCCGCCGCTCCGGCCCTCGCCGAAGATCCGGTGGCCATTCCGTCCGGGCAGAACATCGTGGACAGTGCGAACGTGCTCGGCAGCCGCAAGGCCGAAGTCCAGGACGCCATCCAGAAGCTCCTCAAGGACCACAAGTACAACCTCTACGTCATCACGGCAAAGACGTTCGAGAATCCGGCCGAACCCAAGGCGTGGGCCCAGGCCGTCGCGACCAACAAGGGCATGGGCAAGGCCGACGTCATCCTGACCATGTCCGACGACGGCAAGTACTACTTCTCCCCCAGCTCGGCCAGCGCCATCTATCCCAAGACGTCCACCATCGTCCAGAACGCCATCGTGCCGAACCTGGCCGGCGGAAAGCGCGACTTCGCCCAGGCAGCCATTGACACGGCCGCTGCGGTGGGCGACGCGGCGGGCGGCGGCAGCGGAACGGTGCCGTCCGGCGCCGGAGCGGGCAGCGCCGTCCTCGTGGGAGTCGGCGTCGTGGCTGTGGGCGGTGCGGGAACGTATCTGTACCTGCGCAGCCGCCGGAAGAAGGCCCTGCAAAGTTCGGGGGCGTCAGCCGGGGCCCAGGGCGGGCAGCCGGACCCGCTGGCGGGGCTCAGCGTGGCCGAGCTGCGCCGGAAGAGCGATTCGCTGCTGATCGAGGCCGATGACGCCATCAAGTCCAGCGAGCAGGAGCTGGGATTCGCCCAGGCCCAATACGGGGACGCCGCGGTGGGCAATTTCACCAAGGCTCTGCAGGAGGCCAAGGGCCACATGACGGAATCGTTCAAGCTGCAGCAGCAGCTTGACGACCACATCCCCGACACCGAGGAGCAGCAACGGAGCTGGCTCGTTGAAATCATCGGCCGCTCCGAAGCCGCGCTGGCATCGCTGCAGGAACAGAAAGCCGATTTCGATTCCCTCCGGGAGCTGGAAAAGAACGCCCCGCAGGCCCTCGCCGCCGTCGGCGCCGGCGCCGCGGACGCCCAGGCAAAGCTTGCCGCCGCCGAACAGTCACTGACCGATCTGCGGGCCAAGTACGCCGAGAGCGCCCTGGTCCAGGTCGCGGACAACATCAAACAGGCCAAGGAACGTCTCGACTTCGTGCAGAATGCCTCCACGGCGGCGCAGGAAAAGCTCGCCGCGGGTGAAAGCAGCCTCGCCGCGGTCGCCGTCCGCGCCGCCGAGGAGAGCCTGCACCAGACGAACGTGCTGATCGGCGCCATCACCAAGGTGGCCGGCAGCCTCGACGGGGCACGCAACAGCCTCGAAGCCGCCGTCGTCGATACCGCGCAGGACCTGGCCCAGGCGAAGGCGATGATCCAGTCCGGCGCCCATCCGGAACTTGCCGGCCCCGTGGCTGCGGCGGAAGCCGCGCTCGCCCAGGTCAAAACGGAAATCCAGGGCGGCAAGATTGATCCGATCGCGACGCTGGAACGGGTCGTCACGGCCCACCAGGCACTCGACCAGTCCCTGGCCGGAATCCGCGACCAGCAGGACCAGGCGCGCCGGGCCCAGGCCTCACTGCAGCAGAGCATCATGTCGGCCCAGGCCCAGATCAGCGCGACGTCGGACTACATCACCGCCCGCCGCGGCGGCGTAGGCACCGACGCGCGCACACGCCTGGCGGAAGCCCAGCGGAACCTGGACTATGCGCTCTCCATTTCCCGCACCGACCCCGTCACGGCCTTGCAGTACGCACAGCAGGCCTACGCGCTGGCGGCACAGGCCGCGCAGCTGGCCCAGTCCGACGTCGACCAATTCGGCGGCTACGCCAACCAGGGCCAAGGCTACGGTCGGGGCGGCATGTTCGGCGGCAGCGGCGGGGGCGGCCTCGGCGGCGCGATCCTCGGCGGAATCCTCATCAACTCGATCCTCCACGGCGGAGGCGGCGGAGGCTGGGGCGGCGGCGGAGGCGGCGATGACTCCGGCGGCGGCTGGGGCGGCGGCAACTTTGGCGGCGGCGGAGACTTCGGTGGCGGGGACTCCGGAAGTTTCTAGCCTGTTCGCCACCCCGCAGGGGACACAGTGGGAAAGCAGTAGCAGGAAACTCGACAGACCACGCGCCGGCCGCAAGGGCCCGGACAGCGGATAGATGCGATACATCATCGATCACTGGAATCAGTGAGACAACGGAGCAGGACGAAAGGTAACACCATGGTTAAGCAGTCCATTTTCGGCCGCATGGCGCAGCTGGCGAAGGCAAACATCAATTCGCTGCTGGACCAGGCCGAAGATCCGCAGAAAATGCTGGACCAGATGGTCCGTGACTACACGAACAACATCGCGGAGGCGGAGTCCGCCGTGGCCCAGACCATCGGCAACCTGCGCATGCTCCAGGACGACTACAACGAGGACGTCCGCAACGCCCAGGACTGGGGCAGAAAGGCCCTCGCAGCCTCGCGCAAGGCCGACGAATACCGGGCGAAGGGCGACGTCGGCGATGCCGAGAAGTTCGACAACCTGGCCAAGGTGGCCCTGCAGCGCCAGATGGGTTCCGAGAACGAGGCCAAGGCCGCCGAGCCGAGCATCGCGTCCCAGACCGAGGTGGTGGACAAGCTCAAGCACGGCCTCGACCAGATGAAGGGCAAGCTCAACGAACTGACCAGCAAGCGCAATGAGCTGGTGGCCCGGTCCAAGACCGTGCAGGCCCAGAGCCAGGTCCACGATGCCCTCAAGAGCATCAACATCATGGACCCCACCTCCGAGGTGGGCCGCTTCGAACAGAAGATCCGCCGCGAGGAAGCCAAGGTCCGCGGCCAGCAGGAGCTCGCCGAGTCGAGCCTGGACGCCCAGTTCAATTCGCTGGAAGATCTTGGCGAGCAGACCGAGATCGAAGCCCGGCTGGCAGCGCTGAAGTCCGGCGGCGCCCCCGCTGCCATCGGCACCGGCGAAAAGAGCGCCGAGTCCGGTTCCACGGTCGAGGAGGCCGACTTCGACAAGCTCTGACCCGCCGGTCCGGCGCTTCCGCAGGACTGCTGCACGCTTCGGGCCCGGGGCCGGGCTCCGGCGGACGAACCTGACACCTCAGGATCGCCCGCCGGGGCCCGGCCCTCGTTGTGCCCTGCATGGCCCCATGTCTCACCGCACAGGCGCCCGCGGCGGCGGGCGCGCGTGTACCGTGGATCCATGTCTGCGACCCTTGTGTGGCTCCGTGATGACCTCCGGCTGGATGACAATCCGGCTCTGGCGGAGGCCGCTGCCCTGCACCAACCCCTGACCGTCGTCTATGTCCTGGATGAGGAGTCACCCGGCATCCGGCCGCTGGGCGGCGCGGTGAAGTGGTGGCTCCACCATTCCCTGGCCGGCCTGGCCGCCGCGCTGGAGGCCACTGGCTCGCGGCTGGTGCTCCGCCGCGGCCCCGCCGCCCGGGTCATCCAGGACCTCGCGGTGGAAACGTCGGCAGACGCCCTGCTGTGGAACCGCCGCTACGGCGGCCCTGAACGCGCCGTCGACGCCGGCCTGAAGAGCTGGGCCGGCGGGGAGGGCCTCAACGCCACGAGCTTCCAAGCGAACCTCATGTTCGAGCCGTGGACCGTGCGCACCGGCGGCGGGGGCCCCTACAAGGTCTTCACGCCGTTCTGGAAGGCCTGCCTGGCCGGTGCCGAGCCCCGGCAGCCGCTGGCGGCTCCGGACCAGCTGCCGGGCCCTGCACGCACCCAGAGCGGCGGCCTGCCGGCGAGCGAACCGCTCGAAAGCTGGGGCCTGCTCCCCCGGAGCCCGGACTGGAGCCTGGGGCTGGCCGACACCTGGACGCCGGGAGAAGCCGGCGCCCTCAGCCGCCTCGAGGACTTCGTGGATGGCCCGGCCGCAGAGTACGGCACCGGCCGCGACGTCCCGGGCGTCGAGGGCACCAGCCGGCTCTCCCCGCATCTGCGCTTTGGCGAAATCAGCCCCTTCCGGATCTGGCACACGCTGCGCCACAGCTTTGCGGCGGGGGCGCCGGCCGACGTCGGGATCTTCCGTTCCGAACTTGGCTGGCGGGAATTCTGCTGGCAGCTGCTGTACGAGAATCCGGATCTGGCGACACAGAACTACCGGCCGGAGTTCGACCGCTTTCAATGGCAGCCGGCGTCGGGCGACGAGCTCCAGGCCTGGCAGCAGGGCCGTACGGGCTACCCGATGGTGGACGCGGGCATGCGCCAGCTCTGGCAGACGGGCTGGATGCACAACCGCGTGCGGATGGCGGCCGCGTCCTTCCTGGTGAAGAACCTGCTGGCCGACTGGCGGCTGGGCGAGGCCTGGTTCTGGGACACGCTGGTGGACGCCGATGCCGCGAGCAATCCGGCCAACTGGCAGTGGGTGGCGGGCTCGGGTGCCGACGCGTCGCCGTACTTCCGGATCTTCAACCCGGTCACGCAGAGCAAGAAGTTCGACGCCGCCGGTCGTTACCTGCGCGGGTACATTCCCGAGCTCGCCGCGCTGGATGACAAAACCGTCCACGAGCCCTGGAAGGCCGACAGCGCCGCCCCCGGCTACCCCGCACCGATCGTGGACCTTGCCGAGTCCCGGGCGCGGGCGCTGGCAACCTATCAGCGGCTCAAGGACGGCTGAGAGCCGGCACGGGGGCGGCTCAGGGCAGACGCAGCGCAGGCCGCCGCCGCGGACTTAAAACGAAAGGTCCGGAACACTGTTTCCAGTGTTCCGGACCTTTTCTCCAGTTGCGGGGACAGGATTTGAACCTGTGACCTCTGGGTTATGAGCCCAGCGAGCTACCGAACTGCTCCACCCCGCGTCGCTTGATCAACTCTACCCTAGTTTCCGGACCGCCTTGACCACGTGCCCGGCCGCCGTCCAGTCCGGCACATCCAGATCGATGGACTGCGAGGCGATGGTCTGCGGGGCGAGCCGCTCGAGCGGTCGCCCCTTTGTCCTATGACCGGTTTCCCGGTTCCCGGCTTCCGGACCGCCCCCCAGCGGCTTAAAGCAAAAGGTCCGGAACACTGTTTCCAGTGTTCCGGACCTTTTCTCAAGTTGCGGGGACAGGATTTGAACCTGTGACCTCTGGGTTATGAGCCCAGCGAGCTACCGAACTGCTCCACCCCGCGTCGCAAGATCAACTCTACCTGCCGGTGAACTTGAGGCCAAATCGAAGCGACGTGATGTGCATCTCGCCGCCCGCGGGAGCGTCCGCCCCGGTCTCCCGGGCCCGTCCGGCCAGGGCCGCACAGGGATCGAATCCGGTCCGTCTACGCCACAGGCCGGGATTGCCCCTCCGTAGGGGCAAACCCGGCCTGTCGCACCGTTCACAGCCTGCGCCTGGCCCTCGCGCAGCGCGCAAGGACCTGCCAGGGTCAGCTGCGCAGCGTTAACCGCCCGCCGTCGCCGACGGTGTGGGCGACGGTGTGGCGGCGCCCGCCGGCGCGGCCGGGGTTTCCAGCTTTGCTTCGGCCTCGAGTGCCTTTTGCAAGGCAGCGTTCAGCTTCTTTTGCTGCTCACCGTAGGTCGCGAAGTCGCCCTTCGCGAGGGCGTCCTGGCCGGCCTTGATCGCCGCATTGGCCTCGTCCAGCGCGGCCTTCAGGTCTGCCTTCGCGTCGGTAGTGCCGGGCGGCGGAGTTGCCCCACCTGGCGTGGTGGGCGTGGCCGGTGTTTGTCCCTTGTTGGCCGAGTCACCTGCTGCGGCACCCGAATTTCCGCCGAAGAGCTGGTTCAGGGCCTCGTCCAGTGTGGGCGCGAACCCGATCTTGTCGCCGAACGCCACCAGGACCCGCTGCAGCGTCGGGTAGGAGGTCTCCCCCGTGGAGCGCAGATAGACCGGCTGGACGTACGCCATGCCGCCACCAACCGGCAGGGTCAGGAGGTTGCCGTTGAGCACCGCCGACGCACCCTGGCGCAACAGGTTAAGGGCCTGCGAAACGGTGGGGTCGGAGTTGAACTTGTTCTGCGCCTGGCCCGGTCCGGGGACCTGGGTCTCCGGCGGGATCTGCAAGAGCCTCAGCTGGCCGTAGCTGTCCGCTTTGACGCCCTTCTGGTTGCCGGCGTCGGAGTCCGCGGCCAGGAAGCCGTAGAGCACGTTGCGGGCGTTGCCGTTGACCACCTGCGGGATGAACGACGAGGTCAGCTGGAACGCCGGCTTGTCCTGGTCGGGCATCTTCAGCGACATGTAGTACGGCGGCTGTTTGACTTCGTCCTTGACGGTGGGGTCGTTGGGAACGGACCAGGCGTCAATGTTGGTGTAGAAGCTGTCCGGGTTGGTCACGTGGTAGCGGCCCAGAAGCTCGCGCTGGACCTTGAACAGGTCCTCCGGGTAGCGCACGTGGCTCATGAGGGCACCGGACATCTCCGAATACGGCTTCACCGACGTCGGGAAGATCTTCTGCCAGGCTTTCAGGACCGGATCCTGGTCGTCCCAGGCGTACAGCGTCACGGAGCCGTCATAGGCGTCCACGGTGGCCTTGACCGAGTTGCGGATGTAGTTCACCGAGCTGTTTGGCAGGGCTACTGTCCGGTTCGCGGCGGTCTGTGAGTCGGCCGTGGCGGCAGAGAGCTGCTCCTGCTGGGAGTACGGGAAGTACGGGCTGGTGGTGTACCCGTCCACGATCCATTTCACCCTGCCGTCGACGACGGCGGGGTACGGATTGCCGTCAACAGTCAGGTAGGGCGCCACCTTTTCGACGCGGTCCCGCGGGTTGCGGTCGTAGAGGATCTGGGACTCGGCGTTCACGCCGTCGGAAAGCAGCAGGTCCGAGGACTGGAACTTGATCGCGTAAAGGATCTTGTTGAAGAAGCTGCCCACGTTCGGCCCACCGTTGCCGGTGAAGGTGTACTGCGTCTCGCCGTCGCCTTCCTTGGCCGCGGGCCGGTCCTGCTCACGGTGCGGTGCACCGTCCGGGGCGCCCACGATCGAGTAGTCGGGCGAGTCCTGGCCGAAGTAGACGCGGGGCTGATAGGTCGAATCGTTGCCGAGCGCGCCGGTGGACGGGATGCCCGCCTGCAGGAAATCCGGCTTGCCGTCCACGGTGAACTTGTTGCCCTTGGCGGCGACGACGCCGTAGCCGTGGGTGTAGACAACGTGCCGGTTCAGCCAGGACTGCTGGTTCGTGGCGAGCCCGTCCGGGTTGAGTTCGCGGACGGCGATGACCGTGTCCTGGATCTTGCCGTCGATCTCGTAGCGGTCCACGTTCAGGGCGCTGGGGAACTGGTAGTAAGGCCGGTACTGTTCGAGCTGCGAGAACGCATCCGAGATCAGGTTCGGATCCAGCAGCCGGATGTTGGCGGTGGTCTGCGCATCGGGGGCCAGCGCGCCGGTGGTGGCGTTGGTGGTGGCGTTGTACCGCTTTTCCTGGACCTTATCCAGGCCGTAGGCGGCACGGGTCATCGCGATGTTCCGCTTGATGTATTCGTTTTCCAGCGTCTGCTCCGAGGGCCGGACCTGGAACTGCTGGATGACCCACGGGTAGACGCCGCCGGCCAGGATGGCCGTGATGATGAGCATGGCGGTGCCGATCACCGGCAGCCGCCACTTGCCGATGACCGCCGCGACGATGAACAGCACGGCGACGATGGCCGCGGCCACGGCCAGGATGGCCTTGGTCGGAATGACGGCGTTCACGTCCGTGTACAGCGCACCGGCCCAGCGCCCGCCGTTATTCTGCACCGTGGAGTAGCGGTCCAGCCAGAAGTTGAGGCCCATCAGCACCAGGAAGGCGGCGCCCGTGACAGCCAGGTGGATCTGTGCGGCGCGGCTGGTGAAGATCCCGCGTTCCATGATCCGGATGCTGCCGTAGAGGTAGTGGGTGAGGATGCCGGCAAGGCCAGCGATCACCGTGACGCTGATGAGGAACCCGGTGACGAAGCCGAGGAAGGGAAGAGTCATGAGGTAGAAGCTGATGTCGAGCCCGAACTGCGGATCGTTCTGGCCGAATGCCTCCTGGTTCAGGAACAGGAGGACTTTCTGCCACTGGCTGGCCGCGGCGCTGCCGGCGAACAGGCCAAAGAGGATGGGAAGCCCCACCATCACGACGCGGCGGATCGGTTCGAGCTGCGCCTGGTAGCGGTTGAGGTTGTCCCGGATTTCCGAATCGGGGGCGTATACCGGCCGCGCATGGTAGGCAATCCTGATGGCGAAGAAGACGGCCAGGAACATGACAGCGAAACCTGTCAGGAAGATCACGATCCTGGCCAGGTTCTCGGTCAGGAACACTTCGAAGTAGCCGAGCTGCTGGTACCAGAGGACATCCGTCCAGACATTGGCGAAGAAGATGAATCCGACCACGATCAGGGCCACGATGATCAGCGTCGGCGTCAGGGCGCCGCGTCGTGTCTGGGGTCTTCCGGGCGGGACAGTGCTGGCGGGACGGGACAAACTCGGTACCTCATAGCTGGTCGTCTACTGCTGGTTTTTAGATATCAGTCGCTGCTGTGGCTCAGTCTGGCGACCAAGTGCCGGTGTTTCAGGTTGATGCATTCTAACGGCCGTCACCGCCGTTCCGTCAGGGCCCTGCAGCAGGGTGCCGGCGGGACGGCGCGGCCGTCAATTAGTGCCACGAGTGGGGACGGCGCTTAGTTCCGCGGCCAGTCTAGTTGTTGGTGCAGACAGGCAGTCCCGATGTGTCGCCGCCTGACGCGGCCAGTTCAACTGCCTTGCGGGCCTCGGTGAGGTTCTCGACCCGGACCACCTGCAGGCCGTCGGGGATGTGGCCCAGGACGTCTTCGCAGTTGGCCGCCGGAGCCAGGAACAGCGTGGCCCCGCCGGACCGCGCCCCCTGCATCTTCTGGGCGATCCCGCCGATGGGTCCTACGGCACCGTCCGGGGTGATGGTTCCGGTTCCGGCGATGTGCTTGCCGCCGGTCAGGTCCCCGGGAGTGACGGTGTCAATGATGCCAAGCGCGAACATCATGCCCGCACTGGGGCCACCGACCTTGTCGAGCGAGATGGTGACATCAAACGGGAAGGTGAACTTGTACTGCAGCAAGACGCCCAGGATGTAGCGGCCCGCACTGTTTTTGGCCGGCGTAATGGTGACTGGCACCCGGGCGCCGGCGCGTTCGACGATAACCTTGGCGGGCTTTCCGTTGCCGGCGGCCAGTTCCGCCTGGACCACGCCGAGCGCAGTGATGGGCTTGTCATTGATGGAGACAAGTTCGTCCCCTGCCTGCAGCAGTCCCTTCGAGGCGGAGTCGTCCGGGAGCCCGGCCACCTGCATTTTCTGCCCGAACGGAATCTTCAGTTCCTTCAGTGCCGAGGCGATGGCGTTCTCCTGGGAGGTGGTCATCGCGGTGGCGCTCTCCTGCTGGGACTGTTCCTTGGTGACGCCGGTGGGGAAGAGCAGTTCCTGGGGGTAGACGGCCTTGGTCCCGTTCAGCCATGCCGAGAACGCCTCGAAGACGCTGACCGGACCATTGGGACCGCCGTCGACATAGACAGTGGTCAGGTCCAGGCTGCCCTTGGCGGGAAACGACTCATGGCCGCTGACGCTGATCACCGGTTTGCCGTTGTCCTGGCCGATGGTGTTGAAGGTGGGGCCGGGAGACTCGATCACGTAGGGCACGGGCAGGCTCACCGCGGTGATGCCCAGTGCGGCGGCAAGCAGCCCCGAGACAAGCATGGCTGAAGACCGGTTGTTGCGCGGGCGCCGCACGCCGGCGCCAGCCAGTCGCGCCCACCTGCCCCGGGCAGGGCCGGCCGCTGGGTCGCTGGCGGGCTGCTCACCGTGGGTGATTGTCATTGAACGACCTCTCCGTGCCGGCACGAGGGGCTGCGGCCCTGCCAGGACAAGCCCGAGAGGACACCGCGACCACGCACCAGGGCCGCAGCCTAACCCGAGGCTGCCGCGTGCAAATATTCCAACTTCCAAGCCTACGCGCTTGGGACCCCGGACCGCTCTTTGCCTACAGCGAACGTGGCGCGGTTTCGGCAGACAGCCACTCTTGCACAGGGGTACCGTGAAGTTGAGAAGCAGCCACACCGACGATCGGCGGGATCATGACCTCCAACCCACTCAATCCGTCCAATGGCGACGAGGAACCCAAGGATCCCTTGGCCGAAATGCTCAAAAACCTGATGGGCGGGCAGGGCATGGGCAATATCGACCCCGCCGAGCTCGCCAAGGCAGCAGGCCTCCCGGACGATCCAAACCTCCTGGCCCAGATGTTCTCCCAGGTGCAGGCGATGATGAGCGCCCCCTCGGAGGGGCCCGTCAATTGGCAGCTGGCACATGACAACGCCCGGCGCGTCGCCGCCAGCGGAACCGACCCCTCGGTCACGGCGCATCAGTCGCGGGAGGTCGATGAGGCCCTTCGGCTGGCCGAACTGTGGCTCGACCAGGTCACCGGGCTTCCGGCCACAGGACTGATCGGCCGGGCGTGGTCCCGCGCCGAATGGGTCGAGGAAACCCTTGGGACGTGGAAGCGGCTGACCGAGCCCGTGGCCAACAGCATTGCCAATGCGCTCTCGGCCGCCATGACCGAGCAGATGCCCGAGGAAATGAAGTCCATGATGGGCGGCGCCTCCTCGATGATCCAGAACATGGGCGGGGCGATCTTCGGCATGCAGCTCGGCCAGGCTATCGGCGCGCTCTCGGCCGAAGTGGTCAGCTCGACGGACATTGGCGTGCCCCTCGCAGACCTCGAAATGGCGCTCCTGCCGGCCAACGTGGCGAAATTCGGTGAGGGCCTCAGCCTGCCGGAGAACGACATCCGCCTGTTCCTGGCCGTGCGCGAGGCGGCACACGCCCGTCTCTTCGTCCAGGTCCCCTGGCTGCGCGGGCACCTGCTCGGCGCGATCGAGGCCTACGCCCGCGGCATCCACATCGACACGTCCAAGATCGAAGAACTGGCACGCGAGATCGATCCCAGCAACCCCGAGGGCATCCAGGAGGCGCTCTCGCAGGGAGTCTTCATGCCGCAGCGCACTCCCGCCCAGGAGCAGGCCCTCGAAAAGCTGGAGACCGCGCTGGCCCTGGTGGAAGGCTGGGTGGACGAACTCACCTGGGGTGCAACCGAGAAGATGTTGCCGTCCGCCGCCGCACTGCGCGAAACCGTCCGGCGGCGCCGGGCCACCGGGGGCCCCGCGGAGCACGCGTTCTCCTCCCTCGTGGGACTCGAACTGCGGCCGCGCCGGCTCCGCGAGGCCGCTACGCTGTGGGCCTTGCTCAAGGAAGAGCGTGGGGTCGACGGCCGCGACGCCGTTTGGCAGCATCCCGACCTGCTTCCCACGGCAGAGGACCTGGAAGATCCGCAAGGCTTCAGCGAACGCCGTAAACTCGCCGAAGCCAGCGACAGCGAAGTGGACGACGCCCTGCAGAAACTGCTTAGCGGAGGGTTCGACGAGCCGGCCGGCGCCGATGCCACGGACACCGAGGGCACGGCGGATTCAGAGGGCACTCCGGATTCAGAGGGCACCACGGACACCGAGGGCACCGCGGATTCAGAAGGCACGGCGGATTCAGAGGGCACGGACGAACCGGCGGCCAAGGACGACGACCGTCAGGACGGCGGACCGGACGACGGCGGCACGCCCAAGGCCTAGCCGAACGCTAGTAGGCCCCGGCCGGGATTTCGGTTCCGTCCGGGGCTTCGTCGTATCCGCCGTCGGGCGCCAGGCCGCGTGAGGTCGCAAACGAGACCCCTTCCAGGAAGGCCTTGGCACGCTCAGTCTCCGGGTACGCCGTCAGCAACCGCCAGAAGGCGGCATCGTGGCCGGCCACCAGGAGGTGGGCCAGTTCGTGAAGCAGCACGTAGTCGATCACCCACTGCGGCATGGGCTGCAGCTTCGCCGAGAGCCGGATGGTCCCTTCGGACGGCGTCGCGGAACCCCAGCGCGAATTCTGGTTGGTGACCCAGCGGACCGAGGAGGGCACCGCCCTGCCGCCCAGGTACTTCGCCGACAGATCCGCGGCGTGGGCGGCAAGATCGGCATCGCTGCGGGGGCGGCGCCGGCCGGAACCCCGCGCCGCCCGGTCCCCCTGGCGCCGGAGTTTCTCCAGCATGCGATGGACCCACTCCCGTTCCTGCGCCCTGCTGAAGGACGCGGGGATGGCGACGACGGCGGTGCCGTCCTCCCAGAACGCGGCGACCGTGCGGCGTCGGCGCGCAGAGCGGCGGACCACTACCGGGGTTCCGTCGGCGGTGGTCAGCGGAATGGCCGCCGGACCTGAACCGGGCATCACTGAACCGGGCATCACTGAACCGTGCTTTCGGCCAGGACTGTCAGAACGGCCTCGCCGTACTTCTCCAGTTTGGATGGACCCACGCCGGCGAGTTTGGCCAACTGCTCCAGCGACTCGGGGCGCGCCTCGGCGATGGCGGTCAGGGTGGCATCGGTGAACACCACGAATGCCGGGACGTCCGCCTCAAGGGCCACGTCCTTCCGCCACTGCCTGAGCGCGTCGAACGTCTGTTCCTCGTAACTGGGCGGGCACTGGTTGCAGCGGCCCACCTTGCGCTCCGCGCCGCTGGAGAGCATGCTGCCGCAGACCCGGCACGACGCCGGAACGGCCGCCTTCCGGCGCGGCGCCGGGCCCTTGCCCCGCAGGTGGGAGCTGGCCACCGAGTCGGGGCGCAGGCCGTCCAGGAAGCGCGAGGGCTTGCGGTTGGCGCGTCCGCCGGGTGTCCGGGCAGTGGACCAGGACAGGGACAGGTGTTCGCGGGCGCGGGTGATTCCGACGTACAGGAGCCGGCGTTCCTCGTCCACCGCTTCAGGAGTGTCCGCGAACGAGATCGGCACGAGGCCCTCACTCAGCCCGACCAGGAACACGGCGTCCCATTCCAGGCCCTTGGCGGCGTGCAGGGATGCCAGGGTAACGCCCTGCACAGTCGGAGCGTGCTGGGCCAGGGACCGTTCCTGGAGCTCGTTGACAAAGTCCGGGAGCGAGAACTGCGGGCCCCTGCTGATCACGAGTTCGTCGGCCAGCGCCACGAGGGCGGCCAGCGATTCCCAGCGCTCCCGGAGAGCGCCGCCGCTGTGCGGGGCCGCGTCCGTGTAGCCCAGGGAGGCGACGATGTCACGGACCAGCTGCCCGAGCGGCTCGGGCGTGGCAGTTTCAGCCACCGCCCGGGTCGCGGCCCGGAGCTGCAGGATGGCGTCCCGGACCTCCTTCCGCGCGAAGAACCGCTCACCGCCGCGCAGCTGGTAGCCGATCCCCGCCGAGGCCAGCGCCTGTTCGTAGGCTTCGGACTGCCCGTTGGTGCGGAAGAGCACGGCGACCTGGCTCGCCGGTGTTCCGGCGTCGAGGAGTTCACGGATCCGCGCGGCGACAGTGGCGGCCTCCGCCTCGTCATCCGAGCATTCGGTGAACCGCGGCACCGGGCCCGCCGGCCGCTGCGCCACGAGCTGCAAAGGCGTGGCCCAGGCGGCGTCCGCCACCGGGCCGCCGCTGCGCCGGCCGGCGAGGAGGTCGTTGGCGAGCCTGACGACCTGGGGCGTGGACCGGTAGTCCCGGATCAGCTTAACGACGTGGGCCTCGGGATACATCGCTTTGAACCCGAGCAGGTGCTTCGGGGAGGCGCCGGTGAAGGAGTAGATGGTCTGGCTGGCGTCGCCCACGACGCAGAGCTCGTCGCGTCCGCCGAGCCACAGCTCCAGGAGCCGCTGCTGCAGCGGCGAGACGTCCTGGTACTCGTCGACGACGAAGTGCCGGTACTGTTCCCGGACGGTCGCTGCCACCTTTGGGTCCTCCTGCAGGATCCCCACGGTGATCAGCAGCACGTCCTCGAAGTCGATGACGTTGCGGTCGGTCTTGACGTCCTCATAGGACTGGAAGACCCGTGCCACGGCCGTCAGGTCGAAGCCGCCCGGATTGCCCCGGCCCTGGGCGTTCTCCAGATAGTTCGCCGGGGTCAGCATGGATACCTTGGCCCACTCGATTTCGGAGGCGAGGTCCCGGATGGAGGCGCGGTCCGTGCTGAGCCGGAGCCGCCGCGCGGCCTCGGCAATCATCTGTGCCTTGTGGTCCAGCAGATTGGGCAGGGTGCCGCCGACAGCCTGCGGCCAGAAGAACTGCAACTGGCGCAGCGCCGCGGCGTGGAAGGTACGGGCCTGAACGTTGCCGACGCCGAGGTCACGGAGCCGGCTGCGCATCTCGGCGGCAGCCCGGGCCGTGAAGGTGACAGCGAGGAGCCGTTGCGGGCTGTACACCCCTGAGTGCACGCCGTAGGCGATCCGGTGCGTGATGGCGCGGGTCTTGCCGGTCCCGGCACCGGCCAGGACACACATGGGCCCCTGGAGGGTGCTGGCAACCTCGCGTTGCTCAGCGTCGAGGCCGCCGAGGATCCGTTCCTCCAGCGAACGGCCGTCAGGTTCCGGGGCATCGGCAGGCGGGGCATCGCCCGACGTCGTGCCGCCCGACGGTTCCCCGCCGGGGATGGTGCTGAAGTTCAATTTCTCTGTGGTCACTTTTGCTGCTCAGTCGGTAGTCGGTGTCCTGCGGATAGGGGCAGGCGGTGTCAGCCTGTATGGGGCAGTGTCAGGCGCTGTCCGCGGCGTCCTGAATGATGCCGCCGTACCAGTGTTCAATAAGGGACCGGGCGATGGAGAGCCTGCTGGAAATGACGATCTCGCCGCTGAGGACGGCGTCCTGCAGTTCGCTCCGGCTGAACCACCGTGCCCTGGTGACCTCGACGCCGTCGGGCCGGGCTTCGGTGTCCGGCGTGGTGGCCGTGAAGCCGAGCATCAGGGAGGCGGGAAACGGCCAGGACTGCGATCCAAGGTACTGGGACGCGGTGACGCGGACCCCGACTTCCTCGCTGATTTCGCGCTGCACGGCCTGTTCGAGCGACTCCCCCGGTTCGACGAAGCCGGCGAGGGTCGAATAGTTCCGGGCGTCGAGTGGGCCGCCTCCGCCCAACAGCAGTCTCCCGTCGGGGCCCACCACGGTGACGATGATGGCCGGATCCGTCCGGGGGAAGTGCTCGGAGTTATCGGCCGGGCAGCGCCGGACCCAGCCACCGGCTTCCGGCTGCGTGGGAGTGCCGCAGCGCGGGCAGTGAGTGTGGGTGGAATGCCAGTTGGCGATGGCGCTGGCTTCGATGAACAGCGCAGTGTCCGTGGCGTTCAGGCGTGCCGCGACTTCGCGGAAACCCACCCACTGCGCATCGCTCGGAACGCCGGCCACGTGAGCCTCGAATTCCTCGGCCTGGACTTCGAACTGAAGCGGGAGGACAAAGAGGACAAGCTCGGTGCCGGCGTCGAGGTCCGAACCGGCCAGGGCGGAACCGAGGTAAATCACGTGTTCGGGAGCGTACGGGGTGTTGGCCAGGTGCCCGGAGAGCTCGGCCGCGTTGAGGAGCACGAGGCTGTTGCCGCTGACGAGGGCCTGCCTGCCGGAGAGCACCACGGCCTGCGCCGCGCCTGAACCGACCAGCTCCGCGAGCATTCCGGGTTTCACCCGCGCGGCGGATCCGCGGTCGATCAGGGCCGGGCGCACGGGAAGGACCGTCTCCATGAGGTGGTTTGCCGGCAGGAGATGCGGCGGCGGCGCCGCACCGTCGGATGCCGGGGATTCGGAGGGTGTTTGCTGTGATGCCGATGAAGATGCCGCTGACTCCGCAAGACTCATACACCCACCGTACTGACTCGGGCAGACAATTGACATTTGCCGACCATGCCGCCGGGCGCTCCACAGCATGTGCGGGACAAGCCGCCTGCCCCGGATTCAGCGCCTATTTCCCTCCGATTTGTCCCCGATCTCAAGACTCGCCGGAGTGCATCGCCGACTTGGGCGCCGCTCAATCTACCGTGGAAGGGTGAGAAGGAAACCAATCGAACTGGCAGCTGTAGCAACGGCGGCGGTACCCGGCCTGACCCCGACCGCCGTCAGCTCTGCGCCCGACGATCCGGCGGACTTCGACGCGGCCCTCCTGCTGGACTCTGAGGGCAAGCGTTGGCGCGTCCGCTCCCCCCGGCATGCCGAAGCGAGCGCCCGGCTGGAAACCGAATTCCTGGTGCTGCGTGCGTTCGCTCCCGGCATCCGGGCCGAGCTCCCGTTCCTCATGCCCACAGTGGCGGGAACGGTCCGGCAAGGCCAGCTCAGCACGTTTGTCTATTCGCACCTGGCCGGCGCCACCCGCTCCCTGGACGAGCTCAGCAACGGCTCTCCCGCGCTGGCCCGCGAAATCGGGGCGGCCCTGGCCGCGATCCATGACCTCCCACGGTCAATCGTGAGCAACGCCGATCTGCCCAGCTACACGCCCAACGAATTCCGCCAGCGGCGCCTCAATGAACTGGACCAGGCGGCCACGACCGGAAAAATCCCGCCGCTGCTGCTGCGGCGCTGGGAACACGCCATGGAAGACGTCTCGCTCTGGCGCTTCAATCCCTGCGTCGTTCACGGCGACCTCCACGAGGACAACCTGCTGGTCGAGGGTGAGCGTGTGACCGCAGTGACAGGCTGGACCGACCTGCGCATCGGTGACCCGGCGGACGACATGGCCTGGCTGGTCGCCTCCAACGAACAGGACTTTGTGAATGCGGTCCTGGATCACTACACCTCCAGCCGGCGCGACGCGCCCGATGCGCACCTGTTGCGGCGGGCCGCGCTCTCCGCCGAATTCGCCCTGGCGCAGTATCTGGTCAAAGGCATGGCCGCCGGCAACCAGGAAATGATCGACGAGGCGGAATCCATGCTCGCCACGCTGGCCGAGGACGTGGCCGAACACGGCGGCCAGCCGATCAGCGTGGAACCGCTGCCGCAGCCGGTCGCGGCACCCGAACCCGGCACAGAACAAGCCATTGCCGACGCCGGTGCTCATGTCGATGCGCCGACGGTCCCGGCCGCGCCGGCCCCAGCGGCCAACGGGACGGCGCCCGCCGTCAGCAAGGTCACGCTGCTGCCGATGGAGCCGGTCACGGGCAGCACTCCGGCTGATGATGCCACTGCCGGCATCAGTGCCAGGCCCGCTGTGCACGTCACGCCTATCCCCCGCGAAACGGGGGCTGACGCACCGGCGGCTGTCCCCCAGCCCGTCGCAGACACAGCCGCAGCCGCTGAAGCAGGCGACCAGGCAAGCGCCGAGCCGGGCGCCGGTAAGGCCGCAGGTGCGTCCGCCGACATCACCGCAATCCCCGGCGCCGCCAAGTCCTCCGTGCCCTCCAGCGCTGATGCCGCGCTGGACGGCGCCCCGCAGGCGGCGGCCCCCGACCCGGATTCCGGGAAGGTCAGTGAGGCCGGTGACAGCGACGCCGGGGCCGCGGTTCCAGCCGGTACCGACACATCGACGCAATCGATTGCCGTCGTCCAGCCCGGGTCCGGTGACAACACGTCAACCGCCGCGATCACGGTGGTCGACTCCGCGTCCCGCTAGCGCCGGCTGCCGGCCGGTTCAGGTGTACTGCCCCGGCCGGCTCCGTTCGGCGGGCTTTCTCCGGCCGGCTGACATCCGCTAGGCGCCGCTGTGCGTCGCTGTCCTCCCTAGCGCCGCCGACACGATTTCCTCAAGCTTTTCCGCTGATCCAAGGTCATGGGGGCGGACCACCTGGTTGTCGGCCACGTAGTAGAAAGCGGCCCGGACGTCCTCCAACGGGACCCCCTTGAGCCGGGCCCAGGCCAGCCGGTAGACGGCGAGCTGGACTGCCTTGACCTTCAGTTGGGCCGCCGAGGGGCGGCGGCCGGTCTTCCAGTCCACAAGATCCCAGCGGCCGTCGGCGTCGCGGAACACGGCGTCGATCCTGCCCCGGACCACGACGTCGCCGATCCGTGTCTCGACCGGGACCTCGACGTGGGCGGGGGCGCGGTGGGCCCACTCGGACTGACGGAAAGTTTCCACCATGGAATCCAGGCCGTAGGCCTCGTCGATGTGGTCGTCAGCGCCGGCTGCCTCACCCAGGTCCAGCATCCCGGCGGCGCCGAAGTATTCCTCCACCCAGGCGTGGAAGGCCGTGCCCTTGCGCGCCGACATCCCCGGTTCGCGCGGGATCGGCCTGCGCAGGCGGGCCACAACGGAGCCTGGGTCATCTTCCAGGTCAACGAGAGTCGACGCCGAGATGTGCCCGGGCAGATGCACATCCTGGACCACCGAACGCCGGGAGCGGCGTTCCAGCAAAGTGGCCGCCTCCTGCGCCCACCCGGCGGCAGGACCGCGCAGGACGGGACGTTTTCCGGCGTCCGCTCCATCCGGGCCGGATGCCATTGCCTGCAGGACGCGGGCCGCTGCGGATTCCATGGCCGCCCGCCGGCCCGGGACAAGCCGCAGCCGTTTTCCCGTCCGGGGGTCATGCGGGCCCTCCAGCGGATCATAGGGCCAGGCGGCGACTTCGAGTTCAGAGGTCAGGGGGCTTTCGGCCGGCAGCGCGTCCTCGCTGACGGACAGCGGATGGATTTCGGCCGCGCCGTCGGCGGTGAGGCCCTCGAGCCCGGCAAGGAAGGGAGACATCTCCGCCAAACCGGCCCGGGACCCCACCCACGCCGCACTCGATAGCCAGAGCACGTGTTTGGCACGGGTGTACGCCACGTAGGCCAGGCGCCGTTCCTCGGCCTCGCCGTGCGACTGGACGGCAGACTTGAACTCCTTCTCGGCGTCAAGCCAGCCTTTTTGGTCCTGCTGGTCCAGGTCCCATTGGGGCAAATCGGTGCGATCGCCGCGCAACGGCCACGGCAGTGCCGCACTGCCGCTGCTCCACCGCGAGTCGCGGCTGCTGGGGAACGCCCCGGAATTGAGCCCGGGAACGAACACGACATCCCATTCCAGCCCCTTGGAGGCATGCACGGTCAGCAGCTGGACGGCTTCGTGGTTCACCTCCGGCGCTGCGGCATCCAGACCGTTTTCCTCGGCCGCCGCAGCTTCCAGCCATGCGAGGAACGCCAGGACATCTACCCGCTGGGAGGTGTGCAGGAACCCGGCCGCCGCGTCCTGGAAGGCGTCCAGGTTGCGGCGGGCCTGATGGATGCTGATCCCGGGCCGGGCCGCAACTTCGATGTCCAGGAGCATCGCCCGTTCGACCTCCCCGAGCAAAGTGGTGAGGTCGTCCCCCATGTAGCTGCGCAACTGCCGGAGCTCGTCCGAGAGCCGCTGCAGACGGTCCCGGGCCTCCGGGCTCAGTCTGCGTCCGTGCGCCGAGGTCCAGCCGTCGCGGGGCAGCCAGTCCAGGGCCTCGACCAGGCTGGCGGCGTCCGTGATGTCGCCTTCGATCACAGCGTCATCCAGCGCGTCCTCGGCGGCACGCCCGTCATCCTCGGCACCCTGTCCGGCGTCGCCGGCCTCCAGGCCGCCGGGGCGACCCCGACGGCGGGCCAGGAAACTCGACCAGTCCCGCAGGGCCATCAGGTCCGCCGGGCCGATCCGCCACCGCGCGCCGGCCAGCAGGCGCATGAGGGAGTCCGAGCGGCCCGGGTCGGCCAGGACCCGGAGCGTAGCGACAAGATCGATGATTTCCGGCGTGTCCAACAGCCCGCCGAGCCCAACGATTTCATAGGGAATGCCCCGGACTTCGAACTCGCGGCGAATGCATTCCATCTGTGCCCGGCGCCGGCACAGGACAGCCATGGCCGGCGGAACCGGGTCGGCGGAGTGCGCGGCGTCGAAGTCCGTCACGCGAAATTTCAGCACGTCGCCTGCGATCGCCGCGGCCTCGGCTTCGTCCGTGGCGAACCGTCCCATCACCACCCTGCCGTCCACCGCGGCCGGGCTGGGCTGCAGTGGCGGGACCTCGACGGCGTCGGCGCTTTCCCGGGCCCCGGCGGCCCCGAGGTTCGCCGCCGCTTTGCTCAGCGGCGCCGAAATGAGGTTGGCCGTGGCCAGGATGTTGCGTCCGTTGCGCCACGCTGTAGTCAAGTAGGAGGTGGGCGCCACGGCAAAGCGCCGGGCCTGCCCGCTGCCCCGGTCCCGCGAGCTGTCCCGGTCCCCCTCGCCGCCGTGGGCGGTGTCGGTGCCTTCGCTGCTGACGAGGATCGGGAATTCGCGGACGAAATGGAAGAGTTGCCCGGCGGACGCTCCCCGGAATCCGTAGATGGACTGGTTCGGGTCCCCCACCGCGGTAACCGCATGGCCGTCGCCGAAGAGCCGGGAGAACAGCACCAACTGGGCGTGCGAGGTGTCCTGGAACTCATCGAGAAGCACCACCTTGTAACGCTGGCGCTCTGTTTGGGCGGCGACCGGAATCTCACTGGCCACCCGCGCCGCCAGGGCCACCAGGTCACCGAAGTCCAGGGCGCCGCGGGCGCGCTTCGCCTCGGAATAGCGGCCCACCATGTCCGCGACGCTGGCCCGCGTGCGAAGCATCGCGCTGAGCTCGCCCGCAGCCTGGGTGGGGTTCTTCTTGGCTTCTGCGACATACGGGAGCGACTCGAACGCGGCGACCCGCTCCAAGAGCCAGCCACGGACCTGGGCCGGGTCCTGCAAATGCTCGGAGCACTCTCCCGCCAGCTGGATCACGGCCTTGACGAGCGTTGATTTGGCGGACCGGAAGTGTTCGTAGTCCCCGTCAAAGGCTTCCACCACCTCGCTGGCGAGCTGGAACGACTGGGCGCCGCCGAGCAGCACGACGTCGCGTTCGACGCCGAGGCGGAGACCGTAGTCGGACACAATGCCGCTCGCATACGAGTGGTAGGTGGAGACCTTGGGTTCGAGCGCATCCGCGCTCAGCAGCCCGGCAGGGAAGAGCGTGTTCCCGGTGTCGGCCGCCGCGATGCGCGCCAGCGCGGCCAGCTTGGCCCGGATCCGCGAGGCGAGTTCACCGGCGGCCTTGCGGGTGAAGGTGACGCCGAGGACTTCCTCCGGCCGGACCCAGCCGTTGGCGACGAGCCACACTACCCGGTCCGCCATGGTGGCGGTCTTCCCCGAGCCCGCCCCGGCGATCACGAGCCGCGGCGTGAGGGGCGAGGAAATGATCAGGGACTGTTCGGCCGTGGGGCTGTTCCCCTCCCCCAGCAGTGCCGACAGCTCTTCCGGGCTGAACCGCGGCTCAGGAAGGGGCTCGGGGAGGGGAGCCGGTGCCGGATGCGGGTCGGTCGGGCCGCTTGCCGGCGCCTCGGGGCTCATTCAGTAACCTGCTTTCCCCGCACGCACAGCGGGCACACTTCAGGGAGCCGGCAGCCGTGGCCGCCATGGCCTCCCTTGGACGGATCGTGGCGGGCCTGGAAAACGCTGCCGGACATCACGCGGGCGGCGTCGCCGACCATCTCCAGTGCCCAGTTGTCCTGCGGATCCAGCGGTGCCTGGGCCTGGATGCCGGGGCTCTTGGTGGTGGTGCCCAGCTGGGCCAGGACGGCGCCGCCCGGCAGCGGCGGCGGACCGTCGTCGGGACCCGCGAAGCCGCCGGCCAGCACGGCGGCCTGGTAGGCACCGAGCTGCGGGTGCCGGTCCAGATCCGCTTTGCCGGGCTGGCGTTTGCCGGTCTTGAGGTCGATGATCACCAGCCGGCCCTCGGCGTCGATCTCCAGCCGGTCGACCTGGCCCCTGAGCACGGCGGGCCGCGCCGGACCGGCGCTTCCGCCCTCGCCCGGATCGGATCCGGCCTGTGTGGAAGCGGCCTCCGCCGGAACGTCCGGCAGCTTCACCTCAAAGTCCTGTTCGACGCCGATCAGGCTCCGGCCCTCGCTGCGCATCACGAGGACATACTGGGCGAGCTTGCGGACCATGGACTCGGCTCGCTGGAAGTCCAGTTTGCCTTCCCAGTTGTCCTTCATCCCCAGCGTGGGCCAGCGCCGGACCAGTTCGGCGACATATTCGCTTCCCGAGGCGTCCGGGAGGTCCTGCGCAATGGCGTGGACCAGCGTTCCGAGGCTGCGGGCAAAATCGGTGGCGGCTTCACCGCCGGCGGCTTGGACAAACCAGTCCAGCGGAGATTTCTGCACGGTTTCGACCTTCGAGGGCGACACGAACACGGTACCGCCCGGCGGAACCACCGCCTCCTCCGAGGACAACTCCGCCAGCCCCCACCAGCTCGCGGGGTGCGCGCCCGGAACCGGCGGCTGGGCCGTGGCCAGGCCCCCCAGGACGGCCGCGGCTTCCGCCGATTCGGCCGCCCTCGGGTCGAGCTGGGCGTACTGCCGCAGTTCCGCGACCAGCGCCCGGAGGGTCAGCGGACGCTCGACCGGGGTAAAGCCCCGGCGGTCCTGCCCGGGCCGCAACGGCGCCACATAGTCCAGGAACGAGGACGGCTGCTCGTCCTCCGAGGACACCGCCGTGCAGATCAGCACCTCCCGGGCGCGGGACACTGCCGTGGAAAAGCTCCGGAGCTCGTCATAGCGTATTTCGCGCAGCCGGCTCTGCGGATCCAGTCGCAGGGCATACTCCACGCCGTGCTCGACGGCGTCGGCGAACAACGTGCTGCCGAGCAGTTCTCCGCGCAACCGGGTGTTGGGCCACACGCCTTCCTGAAGTCCGGGCACAATGACCACCGGCCATTCGCGGCCGGCCGCGCTGGCAGGGGTCATGAGCTCCACCGCGTCTTCCAGCTGCGCCCGGGCGGCCAGGGTATCCATGGGAAGTTCCTGGCTGAGCAGGTATTCAAGGAACTGCTCCGGGCCGGAACCCGGCAGCTGGTCCACAAAGCGTTCCGCGGTATGGAACAGCGCCATCATGGCATCAAGGTCACGGTCGGCCCGGGCACCGGCTGAGCCTCCGGCGAGGGCGGCGTCGGTCCAGCGGGAGGCCAGGCCGGTGGAATGCCAGAGCGCCCAGAGCACGGTCTCGGCGTTGCCTCCGGGGGCACCGGCGGCGTCCCGGCCCGCTGCGATCATCCGGGCAATCCGGCGGGCCGAGTGACCCTCGATGCCCAGCGTTGCGAGCGCTCCCGGCTCCAGCAGGGCTTCGACCAGGAGCGCGTCGCTGGTGCGCCCGCCGCCGCCCAGGAGTTCCTCCCGGCGCAGCGACTGCCGCAGCCTCCGCAGTTCAATCGCGGTGGCGCCGCCTATCCGGGATGTCAGCAAGGACACCGCTGACTCGGGTGTGAGCACGGCAGGGTCCAGGGCCACCGCATAGGCATCGAGCAGCGGACGGACCGCGACCTCGTCCCGGACGGCGGATTCGGCGACGGGAATCCGGACCGGGATCCCCTGGCCGGCCAGGTACCGCTGCAACTGGCTGAGCTGGCCGCCGTTGCGCACTATCACGGCGATGTCCCCGAGTTCCCGGTCGTCGTTCAGCTGGGCTTCGAGGATCCGCTGGGCCACATACCGCAGCTCGTGGACCGGGGACGGCAGCAGGTGGGCCTCGACCGTCCCCGCCCGGGCGCCGGCGGCTCTGTCCGGTGTCGGGACTGCTTGCCCGTCCGGCGCCGGCACCGGTCCGGGCTGTTCGAGCCGGCGGGCGGACTGCCCGCCGGACCTGCGGGAGATGCGCCCGGCCACTGACAGCCATGCCTCCGCCACTGCCGGGTCCTGCCGATGCGCCGTCCACAGGGGTCGTTCCAGGATCGTCCCGTCAGGTGCCAGGAGGCCGGGAAGCTCCGCCACGAGATCGGGGCGTGCCCCGCGGAAGCCCTGAACCACGGTGTCGGGCGAGGCAGTGATGATGGCATCCTTGCCGGCGGCGATGTCGGCGAGCAATTCGAAGACCGCCGGGTTCGCCTCCTGGATGTCATCCACGAGAATCAGCTGCAGGCGGTCGCGTTCGGCGGCGAGGAAATCGGGTGAGTCCTGGAAGATCTGGCGCGCGGCAGTGATGATGCCGGCGGGGTCGAAGGCCTCGGGCATGCGCAGGTCCAGGACATCGCGGTATTCGGAGTACAGGGCGGCCGCCGGAATCCAGTCCGGCCGGTTGCACTGCCGGGCCAAGGCCACAAGGTCCTCGGCGGTCCGCCCGGATTCGATGATCCGGTCAAAGAGCTGGCGCACTTCCTGCCGGAAACCGCGGGTCTGCAGGGCGGCGCCCAGGTCCTCGGGCCAGGGCAGCTCGAGGCCGGGCAGCGCATGGCCCTCCAGCAGTTCCTTGATGATCAGGTCCTGTTCCGGGCCGGAGAGCAGCTTCGGCTGGCGCGGAAGCGGCAGGAGGCCTTCGGCCTTGGCACGGCGGATCAGATCGAAGGCATATGACGCCCAGGTCCGTGCCGGCGTCGTGCTCAGGCTCCGGTCCAGGCGGGCCGTGAACCGGTCGCGGAGCGTATCCGCGGCGAGCCGCCCGGGAGCCAGGATGAGCATCCGCTCCGGATCCAGACCATCGCGCAGGGTGCGGCGGACGGCAGCCTCGACAAGGACCGTCGACTTGCCGGTGCCGGGCGCGCCGGGCACCAGGACGGGGCCGGAGCCGGGCGGGACCTCGACGGCGGCAAGCTGGTCCGGTGACAGCACCGGCACCGCGCTGTGCTGGGTCCGGGGCGGCAACAGGCGCAGCCCCGCTCCCGTTGCGCGCCCCGCCCCGGGAAGGGGACGGGACCCGGACCGCTGCAGGCTTGGTTCAAGGTGGCTGGGGGTACTCACACAGTCATTTCATCATCGGGTACCGACAATTTATGCGACTCCCGCTCGAGCCGCTCCGCGATGGCATCGATCCGGTCGAAATCGGCGTCGGTGGGCGCCCACCGGCCGGAGGCCAGGTCAACACGCCAGCGCCCCTCGCCGGTCCGGCGGAAGTCCTCGTAGCGGCCCAGAAGCGGCGTCCCCTCCTGCAGATAAAGGCCCAATGCCTCGTGCTCCAGGCCGGGCGGGGCGTCTCCGCTGGATTTCAGGACACGCCACCAGGGCACGCTGCTGCCATAGTGGCTCATGACCGATCCGACCTGGCGCGGGCCGCCGGCGCCGAGGAGTTCCGCAACGTCGCCGTAGGCCACCGCCGTGCCGGCCGGGATCAACGCCACGAGCTCCAGCACCGCCTCCACATACTCCGTCCGCATCGGTCCAGCCTAGCCGTTCCGGACTCCGGAACCGTGCCCGGGCGGCACGCCGCCACCCCGGTCAGGAACTGTCAGTGGCAGCAGGTAGCGTTGAAGCATGAGCACTTGGAACACCCTCCCCCGCGCAGCCTTCGACCTCGAAACCACCGGGCGGAACTCCCGCGCGRCGCGGATTGTCACAGCATCCATCACCGTGGTGGACTCCGACGGCGGGATTGTCCAGGAACACGAGTGGCTCGCGGACCCCGGGGTTGAGATTCCCACCGAGGCCAGCGACATCCACGGCGTCACCACCGAGAAGGCCCGCAGCGAAGGCCGCCCCGCCGCGGAAGTGACGCGGGAGGTCGCCGCCGTGCTCCAGGAGCTTTTCGACACGGGTGTGCCGGTCATCGCCTTCAACGCCAGCTACGACTTCACGGTGCTCGCCGCCGAGTCTGCCCGCTACGGCGTCCCTCAGTTGAGCCGCTTCCCCGTGCTGGATCCGTACGTCATGAACAAACAGGTGGACCGCTACCGCAAGGGCAAGCGCACGCTCACCGCCTTGTGCGAGGAGTACGGCGTCAATCTGGACAACGCGCATACCTCCGCGGCCGATGCCCTGGCAACCCTTCGGATGCTCGATGCCATGGCCGGAAAATTCCCCAAGCTCAGGATGCCGGCGGGCAACCTGCACCAACTCCAGGTCGAATGGGCCTCTGCCCAGGCCGCGGACTTCCAAAGCTACCTGCGCAAGACGAAGCCGGCCGCCGTGATCGAAGGCGACTGGCCCGTCCTGCCTCCCGAGGACGCCAGCCGGGGCGACTTCTAGGATTTCCGGACGCTGGGATTCCGGACGCTGGGCCCCGGCGCGGGAGCACTTCTTAAAACGAAACGTTCGCCGGCGGAACGGCTTAACTAGTCCCCCGCTGCGCGCAAATCCAGTGATTGCGACGGAGGTCACACGGCCCGGGGCTTCCACTTGCCGCCCGCTCCGGCGCCGATGATTCCGCGCCACCCCGCCAGCACTATCAGGATCAGCGCCGATCACACGCGATCCTGAAGATAGTTCGCAGAACGCACACATCATCTCTGATTTGTTCGGATTGAATGGGCGCCCACGTCGGATGACACAATTATCTTTCGCGGCGTGTCTGCTCCACCCGGCGCCCAAGCCAGCGGCCGGGGGCCCGATGAGCCTCCCGCGACCCACTGAATTTCAGACGAAAGTGATTGCGTGATGAAAAGCAAAGCCTTGAAGTGGCTGACCACCGTTCCCGTGGCCATCGCCGTGGCGGTTTCCCTTGCAGCCTGCGGCGGCGGTTCGGCCCAGTCAACGGCGTCACCGACGGATGCCCTCCAGGGCAGCGACCAGAAGTCCCTGGACAAATACACGACCAAGGACGTCACTCCCCTGGACCAGATTGACAAGTCCAAGCTCGGCCTGATCAGCGACGGAACCCTGACTGTGGGCACCCTTTCGGACGCCCCGCCGAACATCTACATCGACAAGTCGGGCAAGTTCACCGGCTACGACAACGAGCTCCTGCGCGCCATTGCGGACAAGCTGGGCCTCAAGGTGGAGTTCAAGGCGACCGGCTTCGCCTCGCTGCTCGCCCAGGTTCAGAACAAGCAGTTCGACCTCGGGTCCTCCTCGATCTCCACCACTGACGCGCGCCGCAAGACCGTGGGTTTCACCAACGGTTACGACTTCGGCTACATGGCCGTGGTCGCCAAGAAGGACTCCAACATCAAGGGGTTCAAGGACCTGACCAAGGACACCCGCATCGCCGTGGTCCAGGGCACGGTGCAGGATGACTACGTCACCAACACCCTCCAGATCGAGCCCGTCCGCTTCGAGGACTACAACACCGCGTATGCCAACTTGAAGAACGGCCAGGTCGACGCCTGGGTCGCTCCGTCCCAGCAGGCTACCGGCCAGGTCAAGGAAGGCGACGGCACGGTCATCGCCGAGTCGGTTGTAAACACCCAGAACTTCACCGCGTACGCCGTGAACAAGGAAAACCAGCCGCTCATCGACGCGCTGAACTCCGGCCTCGACGCCGTGATTGCCGACGGCACCTGGTCCAAGCTGACCAAGGAATGGTACCCGGACCGCGAGACCCCGGCCACGTGGTCCCCGGGCTCCAAGGCTGTCACAGTTCCGAAGTCCTAGTCCATGGATGCACTCGATCAACTCGTAAAGACCTTCTTTGACTGGGAGGCGATGGCAGCCGTCCTGCCGAACATGATTATGTTCGGCCTGCCCAACACCCTGATCCTGGCGGTTTCCTCGGGCGTGCTCGGGTGCATCCTGGGCATGGTCCTGGCCGTCATGGGCACGTCCCGCCTGACGCCGCTGCGGTGGCTCTCCCGGATCTACACGGACATCTTCCGCGGCGTTCCGGCTATTGTCATCATCCTCCTCATCGGCCTCGGGCTCGGACCCATAGTCCGGGTAGCGACCGGATCCACGAACCCGTTCCCGCTGGCCATCTTCGCCCTGACGCTCATGGCTGCGGCCTACATCGGCGAGATCTTCCGCTCGGGCATCCAGAGCGTGGAAAAGGGCCAGCTGGAGGCGTCCCGGGCCCTGGGCTTCAGCTATGGCTCGTCTATGCGCCTCGTGGTGATTCCACAGGGCGTCCGGCGCGTGCTCCCGGCCCTGGTCAACCAGTTCATCGCGCTGATCAAGGACTCGTCCCTGATCTATCTGCTGGGCCTGATCGCCAGCCAGCGCGAGATCTTCCGGATCGGTAACGACGCCGCCGCCAATACGGGAAACCTCTCGCCACTGGTTGCCGCCGCGTTCATGTACCTCATCCTGACCGTTCCGCTCACCCACTTGGTCAACTACATCGACAAGCGTCTGCGCACCGGCCGTCCGGAGAAGCGTCAGCCTGACGACGCCGCGGCCTTGATCGGGAAGGGAGCACAGCCATGAGCGAATTCGCCTCCGGCTCGCTGACCGGCAAGAACCTGCACTTGTCCTTCGGCACGAACCATGTCCTCCGCGGCATCGACCTTCATGTCGAGAAGGGCACCACTGCCTCGGTGATCGGGCCCTCCGGCTCAGGAAAATCGACGCTGCTGCGTGTCATGAACCGTCTGATCGAACCGGACCAGGGCGACATCCTGCTCGATGGCCGCTCGGTCCTGAAGGACAACCCGGACGAGCTGCGCCAGCGGATCGGCATGGTGTTCCAGCAGTTCAACCTGTTCCCGCACAAGACCGTGGTGGACAACGTCTCGCTGGCGCTTCGGAAGCTGCGCAAGCTGCCGGCGGAGCAGGCCCGGGCCGAGGCACTCGAGCAGCTCGACCTGGTGGGGCTCAAACACAAGGCCGACGCGCGTCCTGCCAACCTCTCCGGCGGCCAGCAGCAGCGTGTCGCCATTGCCCGCGCCCTGGCCATGAAGCCGGAGGTGATGTTCTTCGATGAGGCCACCTCCGCCCTCGACCCCGAGCTCGTCAAGGGTGTGCTGGCGCTGATGGCCGACCTCGCCAAGGGCGGCATGACCATGGTGGTGGTGACCCACGAGATGGGCTTCTCCCGCAATGTCTCGGACACCGTGACGTTCATGGACGCCGGCGTCGTCGTCGAGTCCGGTCCCCCGGAACAGATCTTTACCAGCCCGCGGACCGAGCGGCTGCAGGGGTTCCTCGCGGACGTTCTGTAGTTCGCTCCAGCATCACGGCAGCTTAAATGACTGATGGCACCCGCAACGGCGGGTGCCATCAGTCATTTAAGGGCTGAGGCTATGGCTTGGCGCCGGCCGCCGCCTTCGCCGCGGCCGGCAGTGCGTCGAAGATCCGGTTCATCGCGGCGTCGTCGTGCGCGGCGGAGAGGAACCAGGCCTCGAAGACCGACGGCGGCAGGTAGACGCCGGAGTCCAGCATGGAGTGGAAGAACGGGGCGTAGCGGAACACTTCCTGGCCCTGGGCGTCCTCGTAGTTGTGGACACCCCGGGCGCCCGTGCCGAAGGCCACGGAGAACAGGTTGCCTGCGCGCTGGATGGAGTGGTCCACGCCGGCAGCATCGAGTGCGGAGGACAGCGCCGCGGAGAGTTCCAGCGAGCGGGCATCCACGAACGAATAGACCTCGGGGGTGGCGTGCGTGAGGGTCGCGACCCCGGCGGCCATGGCCACCGGGTTACCGCTCAGAGTCCCGGCCTGGTAGACGGGGCCCAGCGGCGCCAGGTAGTCCATGACCTCCGCGCGTCCGGCGAGAGCCGCCGTCGGCATGCCGCCACCAATCACCTTCCCAAATGTCAGCAGGTCCGGGGTCCACGGCTGGGCGGCACCGGCGGCGCCGCCGGTGAGGCCCCAGTAGCCGGAGTAGCCGGTGCGGAAGCCGGTCAGGACCTCGTCGAGGATCAGCAGGGCACCGTGTTCGCGGGTAATCCGGGAGAGGCCGGCGTTGAAGCCGTCGCCGGGGGTGACCACGCCCATGTTGGCGGGAGCGGCTTCGGTGATGACGGCGGCAATGCTGTCACCGTGCTTGGCGAAGGCGGCTTCGACGGCGCCGAGGTCGTTGTAGGGCAGCACGAGCGTCTCGGCGGCGGTCGCGGCGGTGACCCCGGCCGAGCCGGGCAGCGCGAGGGTCGCCAGGCCGGAGCCTGCGGCGGCGAGGAGGCCGTCGAGGTGGCCGTGGTAGCAGCCGGCGAACTTGATGATCAGGTTGCGGCCGGTGAAGCCGCGGGCGAGCCGGACGGCCGTCATGGTCGCCTCGGTGCCGGTGGAGACCATCCGGACGCGCTCGGCGGCCGGGACGCGCTCCTTGACGATTGCGGCAAGGTTGGCCTCGTCCGGCGTGGAGGCACCGAAGGAGAGACCGCGGTCGACGGCGGCGTGCACGGCCGCCAGGACCTCCGGGTGGGCGTGCCCCAGCAGCGCCGGGCCCCAGGAGCAGACGAGGTCGACGTAGTCGGCACCATCGGCGTCGGTCAGGTAGGCACCCTTGGCGGACACCATGAACCGCGGCGTCCCGCCCACGGAGCCGAAGGCGCGCACGGGCGAATTCACGCCGCCCGGCATCAGCTGGCGGGCACGGTCAAAGAGTTCCTCGTTGCGAGGCATGCTGGAAGTCATGGTTTCTATTCTTTCAGTTCGCGGCGAGGTCTGTTCGCGGCCAGTTCAGTTGGCGCTAAGCAACGCGGCCACGCGGGGCGCCACTTCGGTGCCGAACAGTTCAATGGAGCGCATCATGGCCGTGTGCGGCAGGGTGCCGTTGCTGTACTTGAGGTCAAAACGGTCCACCCCCAGGTTCTTTTTGAGCAGGGCAATCTTCGCGGCCACGGTTTCCGGCGACCCGACATAGAGGGCTCCCTCGGGCGTACACATCGCGTCGAACTCGCCCCGGCTGGCGGGGCCCCAGCCGCGTTCGGCCCCGATCCGGTTCCGCTGCTGTAGCCAGTGCGGGAAGAACTCCTCGCGGGCTTCCTCATCCGTGGCGGCAACGTGGCCGGGCGAATGCGTGGCCATCTGCTGCATCGGGTGCCCGTACTTGGCCATGGCCTCACGGTAGAGGTTGGCCAGGGGCGCGAAGGACCGCGGCTGGCCGCCAATGATCGCGAAAATGATCGGGTAGCCGTACTCGGCGCAGCGCAGCACCGACTCGGGCGTGCCGCCGACGCCGATCCAGGTCGGAAGGAGGTGGTGTTCCAGCGGCGGGTAGACGCTCAGGCCGCTGATGGCCGGCCGGGTGCGTCCCTCCCAGTGGACCGGTTTCTGCGCCCGGACCTTGTCGAAGAGCTCGAGCTTTTCCTCGAACAGGACCTCGTAGTCCGCAAGGTCCAGGCCGAACAGCGGGAAAGACTCGATGAAGGACCCGCGGCCCAGCATGACCTCTGCCCGGCCGCCGGAGATGGCGTCCACGGTGGCGAAGCGCTGGAACACCCGGATTGGGTCATCGGAGCTGAGCACTGTCACGGCGGAGCCGAGCCGGATGTTCTTGGTCCGGGCAGCCGCCGCGGCCAGGAATACTTCCGGGGCGGAGACAGCGAAGTCGCGGCGGTGGTGCTCCCCCACCGCGAAGGCGTGCAGGCCGATCTGGTCCGCGAGTTCGGCCTGTTCCAGGAGCTGGCGCAGCACCTGGGCGTGCGGGACGGGATGGCCGTCCGGGAAGACCCCGACGTCGCCGAACGTGTTCAGGCCCAGGAGGATGTGGTTGGGCCCCACCGGCGCGGTGGGTGTGGACTTGAGCGGGGCGTCCGCGGATTCGGGGGCCGTGTTCATCGGGTTTCCTTCAGCCAGCCGGCGAGCTCGCTCGCCCAGTAGGTCAGCACCATGTTGGCGCCGGCGCGTTTGATGCCCAGGACGGACTCGGTGATGGCGGCCCGGCGGTCGATCCAGCCGTTTGCGGCGGCGGCCTCGATCATCGAGTACTCGCCGGAAATCTGGTAGGCAGCCACGGGGACCGGGCTCATGGCGGCGACGTCGGCGAGGATGTCCAGGTAGCTCATGGCAGGCTTCACCATGACCATGTCGGCGCCTTCGGCCAGGTCCAGGTCCACCTCGAGGATGGCCTCCCGGCGGTTGGCGGCGTCCATCTGGTAGGTGCGGCGGTCGCCGGTCAGCTGTGAGTCGACGGCCTCGCGGAACGGGCCGTAGAACGCGGAGGCATATTTCGCGGCGTAGGCCACGATCGCGGTGTTGGCGTGCCCGGCGTCCTCCAGGGCCTGCCGGATCACGGCGACCTGGCCGTCCATCATGCCCGACGGGCCCAGGACGTGGGCGCCGGCGTCGGCCTGGGCAACCGCCATCTGGCCGTAGATTTCCAGGGTGGCATCGTTGTCGACGTAGCCGTTGGCGTCCAGGACACCGCAGTGGCCGTGGTCGGTGAATTCGTCGAGGCACACGTCGCTCATGACCACGAGGTCGTCGCCGACCTCGGCGCGGACGTCCCGGATGGCCTTGTTCAGCACGCCGTCGGGGTCCAGCGACGCCGTCCCGCGCGCGTCCCGGACGGCGGGGACGCCGAACAGCATGATGCCGCCGACGCCCAGCTGGACAGCCTCGGCCGCGGCACGCCTGAGCGAATCGGTGGTGTGCTGCTGCACGCCGGGCATCGAGGCGATCGGGTTGGGCTCACTCAGGCCTTCGCGGATGAAGGCCGGCAGGATGAGCTCCGAGGCTGAGAGCCGGTGTTCAGCCGTCAGCCGGCGCATGGCCGGGGTGGTGCGGAGCCGGCGGGGGCGGTGGGTCGGGAAGCTCATATGGTGTCCTTTGCTGAGGGCTCTGCGGCTGACGGAGGCGGTGGGGGCTGCTGTTGGTCAAGGGACCGCACGACGGCGGCAACCAGGCCGGACGCCGTCGGCTCTTCGGCGACGGCGTCGACGCTGAGTCCGAGGGATGCCGCCTCGGCCGCCGTCGAGCGTCCGATGGCGACGAAACGGCAGGTGCCCAGCGGGCCGAGGTCCGCGTGGATGCGGCGGGCGGCGCTCGGGGAGGCGGCGACGACGGCGTGCAGCCGGCCGGCCCCGATTTCGGCTTTCGCCTCGGACGTGGTGAGCACGGTGGGCGGCGGCGCGTCCTGCCCGGCCGGACTGATCCCCTGCGACAAGGTCGCCTGCGGCGGGGCCGGCGGGAATGCGGGCAGTGCCCGGCGCGGATCGGCAGGATAGTCGACGGTGTTATACGCGGTGACGGCCTGGACGGCCGCACCGCGGGCCTCGAGGCCCTTGCGGAGCCGCGGGTCCGCTATGTCCGCCTGGGGCAAGAGCACGCTGCCCTGGTTCGCGGGCCAGATGTCGAGCAGGCCCGTGCCGGATTGCTGGCCCGTGGGTGCAAGGTCGACGCTGATGCCCCGGGACTCCAGCTCACGGCGGGTCGCCGGGCCGATCGTGGCCACGAGGATGCTGCCGGGCAGCCAGCTGCTGAGGGAGGCGCCGCGTTCCGCGGCTTTCGCCTCAAGTGCCTGGACCGTGGTCACGCTGCTGATCACGAGCCACGTGTAGGCCCCGGCGCCGAGAGCGTCGAGGGCGACGTCGAGGGAGTGCTGGTCGCTGGCCTGCTCAAAGTCAATCAGCGGGAGCAGCAACGGCTCGGCGCCGACACGGCGGAGGGCCGTGACGAGTTCCCCCGCGCGGTCCGGGCTGCGGGCAACCAGCACGCGGGCGCCCTCCGGCACCCTCATGCCGGTTGGGCCGCCCGTGTGGTTGCGGTCGCTGTGCCGTGCCATGAAGTGGTGGATCCGCGGTTCAGGAAGCTGCCAGGTCCGCGATGTCCGCGGCGCCGCGGGCCAGCAGGACTTCCGCCAGCTCGATCCCGAGCAGCGTTGCCCCGACCTCGGTGAGGCCGTCGGTGGCTTTCTTGTCGCGGACGGTTGCCGTGCCGTCGACGGCGCAGACCACCGCCTCGAGGTGCAGCATGCTGCCCTTGCGGTAGGCGTAGGCGCCCACCGGGGCGGCGCATCCGGCCTCCAGCCGGGCCAGCAAAGCCCGTTCGGCCGTGACGGCGAGCCGGGTGTCCGGATCATCGAGGGCCGCGAGGGCCTGCGCCAGCACGCCCTGGGAGCCTTCCGTGGACCCGGCCCGGCGGGGAGCGTCGGCGGTGCGGCATTCGATCGCCAGGGCACCCTGCCCGGCGGCTGGCAGCATGATGTCCGTCTCGAGGTATTCGCTGACCGCGTCGAGCCGGCCGATCCGGTGCAGTCCGGCGGCTGCGAGCACGACGGCGTCGAGGTCGTTTGACTTGCCGTCAACGACGGCGTCGTTCGTGTTGCCCGACAGCCCGGGGACGCGTCCCAGCCGGGTGTCCACGTTCCCGCGGATGTCGCGGATGTCCAGGTCCGGACGCACGGCGCGGAGCTGGGCCGCGCGGCGCGGGGAGCCGGTGCCGACGCTCGCGCCGCTCGGCAGGTCGGCGAGCTTCAGCCCGTCGCGGGCGCACAGCACGTCCCGGACGTCGACGCGTTGGGGTGTGGCCGCGAGGCTCAGGCCGAGGGCCGGACCGGTCGGGAGGTCCTTGAGCGAATGCACGGCGATATCGCAGATGTCCTGCAACAGGGCGTCGCGGAGCGCGGCGACGAAGACGCCGGTACCGCCCATCTGGGACAGCGAGCCTTTGAGGACGTCGCCGTCGGTCCGGATATGGACCAGCTCCACGGGGAACCCGCCGACGGCGGCCAGCTGGTCCGCGGTCTGCTGGGTCTGGGTCAGGGCGAGTTTGCTGGCGCGCGTGCCGATCCGGACGCTCATGCGGTTCCCTGGCCCGCCGCCGCAGCAGCCGCGGCTGCCCTTCCCGCCGCCGCGGGGGCGGCCGGGTAGGGATCGTGTCCGGTCCCGACGGTGGTGTCGGCTCCGGCGATGGTGGGCTTTTCGCCGCGGAAGTTAGCGCAGCAGCCGGGGCGGCAGACGTCGTACCAGGGGCCGAGCTTGGTCAGGTGCGGCCGCTCGGCAATGTTGTTCGCGACGGTCCGCTCGCAGATGAGGTCCACAAGTCCGGCGACAAACTTGCGGTGCGTTCCGGGTGTGGGGACGCGCGTTGCGGCCAGTTCCAGCCGGGCGCAGGTCTCAAGCGCCTCGGTGTCCAGATCCCAGACCACTTCCATGTGGTCGCTGACAAAGCCCAGCGGCACAATCACGATGCCCTTGACGCCCTGGCCTGCGAGCTCCTCGATGGCGTCGTTGATGTCCGGTTCGAGCCACGGCACGTGCGGGGCGCCGGAGCGGGACTGGTAGACGAGGGACCAGGGTGCGGTCAGGCCGGTCGCGTCTTCCACCCGGCGGATGATCTCGGTGCCGGAGGCCAGGTGCTGTGCGGCGTAGGCGGAGTCTTCCTCAAAAGTGCGCGGCTCGCCCTCGGACCGGCCGGCGGCCTCGGCATCGCGGGTCGGGATGGAGTGCGTCGCGAACAGGATGTGCACGGGGGCGTCCGGGGTGCCGGCGGCGGCCAGCTGGGCACGGACGTCGGCGAGGCCGGCGGCGGTGCCCTCGATGAAGGGCTCCACGAACCCGGGGTGGTCGAAGTACTGGCGCACCTTGTCGACCTCGAGCTTGCCGTCGAGCCCGGTTTCGGTCAGCGCCATGCCGATGTCCTCGCGGTACTGGCGGCAGCTGGAGTAACAGGAGTAGGCGCTCGTGGTGAGCATGAGCACCTTGCGGTGGCCGGCGTCGTACATCTCCTGCAGGGTCTGCGGGATGTACGGATCCCAGTTGCGGTTGCCCCAGAACACCGGCAGCGCGATGCCGCGGGCTGCAAGCTCGGCCTCGATGCCGGCCTTGAGCTGACGGTTCTGTCCGTTGATGGGGCTGATGCCGCCGTTGGCGCGGTAGTGGTGCGAGACCTCTTCGAGCCGTTCGTCGGGGATGCCGCGGCCGCGGGTGACGTTGCGGAGGAACGGGATGACGTCCTCCTGGCCTTCGGGTCCGCCGAAGGAGGCGAGGAGCACTGCGTCGTACTCCTTGGGGGCCATCCGGCCGGCCTCGGTGACGGTGTTCACGGCGGTTACCGGGGCGGCGGATTCCTGCGGATCGAGCGGGCTCATGCCAGGACCTCGGCAATCTCGGCGGCGGTAACGCGGCGGCCGGTGTAGAAGGGGATTTCCTCGCGGACGTGGTGCCGGGCTTCGGTGGCGCGCAGGTGGCGCATCAGGTCCACGAGGTCCACGAGCTCGGGGGCTTCCAGTCCGAGGATCCATTCCCAGTCGCCGAGGGCGAAGGAGGAGACGGTGTTGGAGATGACCTGGGGGAAGTCGCGGCCCAGCATGCCGTGGTCGCGGAGCATGGCGCCGCGCTCGGCGTCCGGGAGCAGGTACCACTCGTAGGAGCGGACGAAGGGGTAGACGCAGAGCCATTCCGCCGGTTCCACGCCGCGGGAAAACGCCGGGGTGTGGTTCTTGGCGAACTCGGCCTCCCGGTGCACGCCCATGGCGGACCAGACGATCTCGGTGCCGGCGAACAGTTTGCTGCGCCGGATGTCCCGCACTGCCCGCTGCAGCGCTTCCGGCCGGGGACCGTGCAACCAGACCATAATGTCCGCGTCGGCCCGCATCGCCGAGACGTCGTAGCTGCCGCGGTGGACAACTCCGGCGTCGGCGAGGCTTTTCATCAGGGCCTCGAAGTCCTCAGCGGCATCGGCGCCCCGCAGGATGTCCGCTGACCGCTTGAATACGGTCCAAAGGGTGAAGAACTGCTCAGTTGAATCTTCGGGCGCCGATGCCCCGGCGACTGATTCTCCGGGGGCTGACATTCCGGTTTTAGTGACAGATTCGGCAGAAGTGTGGCTCATGCATACCAGTCTGCCTCCTCTCCCCAGCTAAGTCGAAAAAAAGCACTTCTACAGCGCGTAGAAGTGCTTTATTTCACATGCGGGACGCTGGAGGTGGGGGCGCGTCCGCGGGAGGCGGGTCTGCGGGAGGGGGCGCATCCGGGGGAGGCGGGTCCTCTCAGCTCCGGCGCATCCGGAGGACCGCGGCGCCGGCGCCGAGCGAGAGCGCCACCAGGCCGATGCCCCAGCCGACCAGCGGGGACAGGCCGGCCGGTTCCAACGTCGAGGTTGCCTCGAGGGAGGAGTTGCCGGAGTGGCCCTTGGCCGGAGCCGGTGCCTGGGTCCAGCCGGCTGTGTTTGAACCCGTTGGGGACGGGTGCGGTGTGGCCGACTTCGAGGCCGACGCCTGCGCGCCGGCACCGTTGCCCGCGGCCGGCACCGCGGTGCCGGACTGTGGATCGGCGGCCGGGTCGGCGGCCGCGCTGCCCGGTGCCGGCGGGCCCGGGGCCTGTCCGGTGGGAGCAGACCCGGCGGATCCGCCTGCGGCGGGAGCTCCCGGAGACGGGGCGGCGGGCGGCGCGGCGGGGTCCTGCGGCCCGCCGGGCGGCGCAACCTTCGCGGGCGGGGTGCTCGACGCCGGTGGGGTACTGGTGCGCGGGGCCGTGGGCTCGGGGTCGCTGGGTTCCGGGTCGCTGGGCTCGGGGTCGCTGGGCTCCGGGCTGCTGCCGTGCGACGGCGACGGGGAGGACTCGCCCGAGCCGGCGGACGGCGAGGGGCTCGGCGTCGTCGAGGAACCCAGCAGGCTGTCCAGCACGTCGCCGAGGCCGAGGGTCAGCGAACCCTGCGCGGACGGTGCGGTGGACGCCGCCGCGGACAACCCTGCGGCCGCCTGCGAGGCAGGTGCCCCGGCGGTGCCAGCCAGTACGGCCCCGAGCGCGACCGCCGCCGCGCCGCTTCGAAGGCCCCGATGGCGGCCGGTCTTCGTTGTTGACACCTTGGACCTGAAAATAAACATGGTCATCGAGCCTAGCCGGAATCGACCAGCAGGAAAAACTTGCAAAAACCGCGAATTTCCGGCACGAAACCGCCGGGACCGGAGGGGTTCAGGGTGCCTTTGGAACCGCTGTGATTCCTGTGACTGAAGGTGTGCTTGGGACTCAGGAACCTCGTTCCGGACAGCCATATTCAGGGTCACCAAATTCAGCGCAGGCACATTGAGGCAACCACATTCAGCGCAGCCACGTTGAGGACGACGTTGAGGACAACTTTCAGGACAACAGGGCGCGGACCTGCTGCGGGGTGTCGGCCACGATCGCTGCCAGGCCATTGCCGGACAGCCAGCCGCCCACCACGGCAAGCGTGCCGTCCGCGGCACAGACGCTCCGGACGGCCGCGACGCGCTGCCTGTGGCCCAGGGACGCAAACGGCAGCGCGCCGGCCCAGCGGACCACGTCCCAATCGGCCACGTCCCCGGCGCCGACTGGCACCGCCAGCAGGGCCGACACATCAGCCAGGGCTGCGCGGAAAAGTTCATCGTCGGAGCGCGGCGCCGCGGCCAGTCCGCCGCCTCGGGGCTCGGGCAACGCCCCGGGAGTAACAGCCCCTGGAGCTGCACTCCGCCCGTAGGAGAGCCGGAGCACATGCCGTCCCGGGCCTGCCTGCTCCGCCAGCCACGCCCATTTGGCGGTGGCGTGCGTCAGCGCCTTGGCCTGCACACCCGGGCTCTGCGGCGCAACAAGCACGCCGGTGCCGCGTGGCGCCGCGTCAAGGGCCGGGAGGTCCACCACGAGCGTGACAAGGCTGACGTCGGGTCCGGCATCGGGGCGGTGGCCGGCAAGTTCCGGCAGGGACTCCTCAAGCAGCCCGACGGCGGCGGGACCCTCGACCGCAACCGCGAGGAGCCCGGCGTCGAAAGTGGCCTCGTCCGTGGCCACGCGCCAGCCGTCGGCTGTGCGCCGCACTGACCGGGCCGCGGTGCCGGGCAGCAGGGTGACTCCGCGCTGACGCAGATCGGCCAGCAGGGCGGCGACGAGGGTGTGCATGCCGCCGCGCAGCCCGGCGACGGCGGAACCGGCCTTCTGGAGCCCGCCGGCCTGGCCTGTTCCGGACGGTCCGGCTGGTCCGGGGGGTCTGCCCGTGGCGGCCGCCGCTCCCCTGCGCTGGGCCGCGACGGCGGCGGCGAGGGAACCGTGCCGGCGGATGCCGGCCCGCAGACCGGGGGCCACCATGTCGACGTCGAGCACTGAAGGGTCGGCCGAGTGGACGCCGCCGACCACCGGTGCGACGAGCCGGTCCAGGACCCGCCTTCCCATCCGTCTGCGGACAAGGGCTGACACGCTCGTTGCCCCGGCAGCGGTGCCCAGCGAGGCCGGCAGCACGGCGTCGACGGAGGCGCGGAGGGATCCCAGCAGGCCCAACGACCGGCGGACTTCCGGGTCCCACGGGCTCGCCGGGATGCCCAGCACACCGGTCTTAGGCAGTTCCCGGGGGCCGTCAGGCAACTGGACCCAGGCCCCGCCGGGGTTCGGCGCAACGATCTCGCCGGCCAGCCCCAGCTCCGCGGCGAGATCGGCTACGGCGGCGGTGCGGGTGGCGAAAGACTCCGCGCCGCTGTCCAGGGTCAGTCCGGCCACGACATGGCTGCCGACGCAGCCGCCCCAGGCCTCGCCGGCCTCCAGGACGGTGGTGCGGACCCCGGCCCGGGCGAATTCCCGTGCCGCAAGCAGTCCGGAAATCCCGCCCCCGATCACGACGGCGGTACCTTCCACGGGAGTCCCGGCGGCGCCTGCGTCCACGCCCCTACTCCGGAGCGATGGAGTGGATGAGTTCGACGACGCGCGTGAGCACCTCAGGGTCCGTCTCCGGCGGCACGCCGTGGCCGAGGTTCAGGACGTGCCCGGGCGCCGCGGAGCCGGACGCGATCACCTCTCGGACGTGGGCTTCGAGGACTTCCCACGGTGCCGAAAGCAGTGCCGGGTCGATGTTGCCCTGCAGCGGGACGGTGCCGCCGAGGCGGCGGTTGGCTTCGTCCAGCGGCAGCCGGTAGTCGACCCCCACGACGTCAACGCCGACGTCGCGCATCGCGACGAGCAGTTCCGAGGTGCCGGTGCCGAAGTGGATCAGGGGTGCGCCCAGGTGCCGGACATGGTCCAGGGCACGGGACGACGCCGGCGCAACGAAGCGCTGGTAGTCGGCCAGTCCCAGCGAACCGGCCCAGGAGTCGAAGAGCTGGCCGGCGGAGGCGCCGGCTTCCAGCTGTGCGCGGAGGAACATCCCCGAGGCATCGGCGGCCCAGTTGGCCAGGGCAGTCCAGGTTTCGGGGTCGGCGTGCATCATGGTGCGCGGGCCGAGGTGGTCGCGGGAAGGCTTGCCTTCCACCATGTACGCGGCGAGGGTAAAGGGCGCACCGGCGAAGCCGATCAGCGGGGTGCTGCCGAGCTCGGCCACCGTGAGCCGGACGGCTTCGCGGATGGGCTCCAAGGCCTCCCAGGTCAGCTGCGGCAGGGCGGCAACGTCCGCGGCCGTGCGGACCGGTTTGTCCAGGACGGGTCCGACGCCGGGCACGATGTCCACTCCGACGCCGGCCAGCTTGAGCGGGATGACAATGTCCGAGAAGAAGATGGCGGCATCGACGTCGTGGCGGCGGACCGGCTGCAGGGTGATCTCGGAAGCGAGCTCGGGGCGCAGGCACGAGTCCAGCATCGCGACGCCCTCACGGACCTTGAGATATTCGGGCAGTGAGCGGCCGGCCTGGCGCATGAACCAGACGGGACGGCGGGAGGGCTTGCCGCCGCGGTAGGCGGTGATCAGCGGCGAATCCGCGGTGCGGCCGTCCATCAGCGGGTGGCCGGCATCGAGGCCGCGGGCGGCGCCGTCAATGGCTGCATTGCCGGCTGCGCCGTTGTCGGACGTACTGAATGTGGTCGTGCCGGCACGTGCCGCAGCGCTTGGAGTCATGACTTCGATTGTGCCCAAATTTGTGCCTAAAAGATAACGACAGCCTGTCACGCCGGCTCTGACACCGGCCCCGAGTGCCGCGTCGTGGCGGGAATCACAGGCCAGGGTGCCTGAGCCCACGCCCGGACAGTTGTTCTACACGGACGCGAAAAAGCTATGATGGTGATGCTGTGGTTCTTTTTTCATTGGTGGCTACACACGCCGACATCGACCTCGAAACCGTTGCTCAGTTGAGCACCGGTGCTTCAGGGATCGCCACATCCGCCCTCGCCGGATCGCCGGCCGTGGCGGGTGCCGTTGTCCTTGCCACCTGCAACCGCCTTGAAATCTACGGCGAAGCCCCCCATCCGGACGCCGTCGCCGCCGCCCGGGCGGCCCTCATCACCCACATCAGCGGCGCCAGCGGACTCAACGATCAGCTCGTCTCCCGCGCCTTCAGCACCCGCACCGGCGCCGAGGTCAGCCAGCACCTCTTCTCGGTCAGCTCCGGTCTGGACTCCGCCGTGGTGGGCGAACGGGAAATTGCCGGGCAGGTGCGCCGCGCCTTGATCACGGCCCAGCACGAGGGCACCGCCAGCTCCGGCCTGGTCAGGCTGTTCCAGGCCGCGTCCAAGACCGCGAAGGACGTCGGCGCCCAGACGGCGTTGGGTTCGCGCGGGCTCTCCATCGTCTCCGTGGCCCTGGACCTCGCCACTGACCTGTCGGAAAACCCGGACTGGTCCGCCAAGAAAGCCGTCGTCTTCGGGACCGGCGCCTACGCCGGTGCCACCATGTCCCTGCTGCGTGAACGAGGCTGCACCGATGTCTCTGTTTATTCCTCCTCCGGCCGCGCCGCCAGCTTCGTCGCCACCCGGGGCGGCACGGCACTGAACGAGGACACGCTTCCGGGCGCAGTTGCCGGTGCCGACGTCATGATCGGCTGCAGCGGCTCCGACAGCCGGGTCGAAGCGGACGAACTCGCCCGGATCCGGGCGAACTCGCCCCAGCCGCTGATCGCGATCGATCTCGCTTTGACCCATGACTTCGACCCCGCCGTCGGCGACCTCGACGGCGTCGAACTGCTGACGCTGGAATCGGTCCGGCTGGCCGCACCGCAGGAACAGGCCGAGTCGCTCGAACAGGCCAGCAGCATCGTGGCCGGGGCGGCCAGCGCCTTCGAGCAGGAGCGCGAGGCCAGGAGCGTCGACTCGGCGATCGTCGCCTTGCGCCGCCACACGATGAACGTCCTGGATGCGGAAATGGAAAAGGTCCGGGCCCGGCACGGCTGCACGGCCGCCGCCGAAGAAGTCGAATTTGCCCTGCGCCGCATGGTGAAACAGCTTCTCCACGTCCCCACCGTCCGGGCCCGCGAACTGGCCTCCAACGGACAGCAGGACGCCTACATTGCCGGTCTTGAGGCGCTGTACGGCATCACGGTGGAGCCCACCGCCGGCGCAACGGTTGCAGGTGCCGCCGGTTCCGGGGCTTGCCCTGTGGACCACAATGCCGCTGTCCACAACCCCGGTGCCCATAACCCCGGCCCCGCAGCGGGCGACATCCGCGAAACCGCGTAGCTGCCCCGCGCGTCCCCGCACCGCGGCTTATCCCTGGATTATCCGGGGAAAGCGTTGATCCCGGTCATTTCGGCCGACACCTGCCACAGCCGTGTGGCCGCCTCCCGGTCCACGGCGTGGGCATCCACTCCCCTGATCCTGGCTTCGGGCGATCCCGGCACCGTGGCTTCGGCGATGTCGCAGTCCTCGCAGTAGACGCCCCCCATCCCTTCGAGCGCCGGCGCCGTCGCGGCCCAGACCGAGGTGGCGGCGCCCTGCGCGGGTGTCTTGAAGCGCGGGTCGAGCTTGCCGTGCTCGTCCATCCAGCCCGCGGCGATCATCTCCTCCCGCGGCAGGTGCCGTTGCAGCTCCGTCATGATCCCGCCGGGATGTACTGCGAAGGCGCGCACGCCAAAGTTCCGGCCCAGGGCATCGAGCTGGACGGCGAAGAGCGCGTTCGCCGTCTTGGCCTGGCCGTAGGCACGCCATTTGTCGTAGCCGGCGTCGAAATTGATGTCATCGAAGCGAATGGCCGAGAGCTTGTGGCCGGTCGAGGACAGCGAGACCACGCGGGCTCCCTGCGCCGCGGCAAGCGCCGGCCACAGCAGGTTGGTCAAGGCAAAATGGCCCAGGTGGTTCGTGGCGAACTGTGATTCCCAGCCGGGTCCCACCCTTTGCTCCGGACTTGCCATGATGGCGGCGTTGTTGATGAGGATGTCCAGGCTGCGGCCTGAGCCCGGCGCCGCGCCAGGTGCCGGACCGGCCAGGAAGCCGGCGGCGAACTCCTTCACACTGTCCTGGTCCGCCAGGTCCAATTCGGCAACTTCCAGTTCGGCAACGCTGACGCCGCCGCCAGCCGTTGCCGGCGTCAGCCCCGCCGCGGCCAGGACGTCGCGGGCATGCTCGGGCCGCCGGGCCGGCACGACGACGGCGGCGCCGGCGGAGGCCAGCGCCCGCACGGTCTCCAGGCCCAGCCCCGAGTAGCCGCCCGTGACAATAGCGGTCTTCCCGGTCAGGTCGATGCCGGCAATGACGTCGGCCGCCGTCGAATCCCGGCCGAACCCGGAGCCAATCTTGCGCTGGGACGTCACTGTATTTTCCTCGCTCATGACCAGGCCTTTCGTTTTAGGGCGCCGCTCGGCGGAGCATGTTGTGCGGTATCGCGGCCTTGCTGGCCATATGGGCCGCCGCGGCTCAATACACCGGTTTCCCGGGCTCCACGTCCCGTACCCAGGCGAGAATGCCGCCTTCGAGGTGGCTGACGCGCTCGTACCCGACGGCGCGGGCTGCGGACAGGACGGCGGCGGATCGTGTTCCGGCCTTGCAGTGGAAGACAATTTCGGCATCCTGGGGCAGTTCCTGCCACGCCTCGCCGGCAAGGATGCGGCCTTGCGGGATCAGCTCCGACCCCTCAATGCAGACGATTTCGTATTCTCCCTGCTCCCGCACGTCCACGAGGTGGAAGTCTTTGAGGCCGGCCTTGCGGGAGGCCAGCATGGTGGCGAGCTGGGTCGCCGTCACGGTGTGCTCGGTACCGGCATCCGCCGTTGGAGTGATCCCGCAGAAGGCCTCGTAATCGGTGAGTTCGGTGATTCGTGCTGCCGCCGGGTCCTTGGTCACCTTGATCTCGCGCCAGGTGCCGCCCAGAGCGTCATAGAGCGCCAGCCGGCCCAGCAGGGACCGGCCGACGCCGGTGATCAGTTTGACCGCCTCGGTCACCATCAGCGCTCCGACGGCGGCGCACAGCATGCCGAACACGCCGCCTTCGCCGCAGGACGGCACGGATCCGGGCGGGGGTGCCTCCGGGTAGAGGTCCCGGTAGGTGGGCCCGAACTGTTCCCAAAAGACGCTGACCTGGCCGTCGAAACGGAAAATCGATCCCCAAATGTAGGGCTTGCCGAGGATGGCGGCGGCGTCGTTGACGAGGTAGCGCGTGGCAAAGTTGTCGGCGCCGTCGAGGATCAGGTCGTAGCCGGCAAAGAGCTCCAGTGCGTTGGACGCGTCGAGCCGGACGTTGTGCAGCCGGACGTCCACGAGCGGGTTCAGGGCCTTAATGGCGTCGCGGGCGGACTCGATTTTCGGCCGGCCCACATCCTCGACACCATGGATGATCTGGCGTTGGAGGTTGCTGAGGTCGACGTCGTCGTCATCGACGATGCCAAGGGTGCCGACCCCCGCGGCGGCGAGATAGAGCAGGGCCGGGGAGCCGAGGCCACCGGCACCGATCACCAGGACTTTTGCGTTCTTGAGGCGTCGCTGGCCGATCGCGCCGATCTCCGGAATGATCAGGTGCCGCGAGTAGCGTTCCACCTCGTCCGGCCTGAGGTCCGCAGCCGGGTCGACCAGCGGTCCGGGCTGCGGATCCAGCTTCGTCTGGGGGGTTGCGGGGGCACCGGCGGCGGTGAACTTGGAAGCCATACTTCAATCTATGCCCGAAGATACCACCAGGTCATATTACCCGCGCGTAAGGTGTAATTGAGTGCAAGGTAGTTCAGTACAAAATGCAAATGATTGCCATTGCGCGCAATGGGGTGGATAAGGGAAAGAAGGCCGACAGTGGTTCATCAGGCACCGTTGGAGCGGGACGAGTCCGGCAAGCCGACGGCAGGGCAGCCCCGGAGCGGACAACGCTCGGCCCGCCTCCCCCGCGACGAACGCCGGGCTCAGCTGCTGGCGGCCGCGCAGGAAGTTTTCGTGGCGAACGGCTACCACGGTGCCGCCATGGACGAGATCGCCGAGACCGCCCACGTCAGCAAGCCGGTGTTGTACCAGCACTTCCCCTCCAAGCGGGACCTCTACCTGGCTCTGCTGGACAGCCACCTCAGCAAGCTGACCGACCTCCTGCTTGGCGCCCTGAACTCCACCACCGACAATGACGAGCGCGTCCAGGCCGTCATGCGCGCCTACTTCCGCTTCATCGCGCACGACGACCAGGCCCACCGGCTCGTCTTCGAGTCGGACCTGATTAACGATCCCGACGTCAGCGCGCGGCTGGAAACGTTCAACAAGACCTTCGCCGACGCCGTCGCGCACGTCATCGCCGAGGACACCAAACTGCCTGAGCTGGAGGCCCAGCTGCTGGGCCGCGGACTCGCCGGCATGGCCCACGTGAGCGCACGGTATTGGCTGGAAACGGACGGGAACCTGGATCTCGATGTAGCCAGTGACCTCATCTACCGTTTAGCTTGGCGCGGAATCTCCCGCTTCCCCAAAGAGACCTAGACTACAACTAGAGATTGACCTTAGACATTTTTTGGACGTTGATTGGCTGGGAGGCCTTGCTGTGGAAGTAAAGATTGGTATTCAAAACATTGGCCGCGAAATTGTCCTCGAATCGGCGCAGGATGCCGAAGCCGTCGCCAAGGTAGTTGGCGACGCGATCGCCAAGGGCAGCGAACTGCGGCTGACGGACGACAAAGGCCGCCTGGTGATCGTCCCCGCCAATGTTCTGGGCTACGTGGAAATCGGCGCAGAAGAGGCCCGCCGCGTCGGCTTCGGTGCCCTCTAGCCCCGTTCTTCCCACCACCGTCCTTCATCGCAGTTTCTACATCGTGAGGTGTCCTGAATGCTTTCCCTGATTGTGGTCGCCATGGTGACCGTGGCTGCGGGTTTCGTGGTGTGGGCCAACGACAAGCGGCACCAGAAGTACGGCGTCGCCGTCCCCGCGGGAGTCGCTGCATCCGTCGGTATGCTCAGCTGGATCATCTTCATAGCGGCCGGATTCGGCTACCAGCCGGGCCTGACCTGGATCCCATGGATCCTGCCGATGGTCTTGGGCACTGCGGCCTCGATCGCGGCCGTGGTGTACCTCGGCAGGGCCCGGACGCGGCAGGACACCGAGAGGCTCACGGGCATCCTGAAGCTCTAGTTCGTTAGCCCCGCGCAGCTGTTTTCGGCGCGCAACTGTGACCACGCACCCAACGGGGTGCGTGGTCACAGTTCGTTTGGGGTTCGGCCGAGTGCGCCGTACCGGAGTCATTCCGAGGCGGAACCGTGCCCATCACTTTTGTCGGAGCCCTCAAATAGACTCGAGCCATGGAAGCCGTCAGGGAATTCATCAGGGATTTCACCGTCTGCGGGGACGAGGCGGAGGGCACGGAGCGGGGTGCAGCCCCGGTCGGGCAATCCGGTATGGACACCGCCCTGGCCGCGCTGCGGGCGGTGGGTTCGACGGCGGTGGAGGATGCGGGGTCGTGGGGCTTC